>CAXBFD010000157.1:0-12452 GCA_963974925.1 uncultured bacterium
AAAAGTTCAGGCGACGCTGCCGAGTGAAGAGAGACGGTCCAGCGATACCCAGTCTTCGACGGTTTCCCAGGGGGGTTGTGCCAGCTGTGGTCGTGGCAGTCTGGAAAAAGCGGTTTTCCAGGATGACTCCGCCGGCGTTGGTTCTACCTGGAGGGCATGCAGATTTTCACAGAGTTCCGTCGCCAGCCGCGGCGCGAATGCCAGTTTGGTAGGCCAGGCCGTGAACAGGTTGCCTTCTCTCAGAATCTGGGGGGTCTCCGGTCTGAGGCCCGTTTTAGTCGCCCCCTCGGCCCGATCCACGGTGTAGGTATTCCATTCCAGTCCGCTGAGATCCATGCCGGGGACAGAGGCCGCTAATTCGCTGGCCGCATGCCGGATTAATTCCAGGCGATTCATGGTGACCCCGGTTTCGGCAACCTGACCACCTAATTGCCAGACCGTGCGTCCCCGGGAATCGGTGTCGGCTGTGATCGTGATGCGTGTTTTCGCGCCGTCGACGCAATGTCCGCTGAATTGAGGAAGCGCCCCGCGCACCAGCGCCATATGCAGGGGTCTTTTTTGCATGAACGGCACATTTGCAGGCGTGGACTGTGGACGTACCAGATTTCGAAGCGACTCGTTTCCTTTCCCGGCGGTGAACAGGACGGCGGATGTATTGATGGTGAGCGGTGTGCCGTCCGAGGCTGGTATCGTGACCGAAGTGATGTCTTCGTTCTCATCCAGCGAAAATGTCAGGTGTTCCGATTCGTATTTGAAAATCTGGTCTTCAAAGGCACGCGATAAATTGGCGATCAGGCTGCGCGGCGATATGACCTGTTCTTCCATGATGGCGATGGATCCGGGGCACTGGGCAAGCAGTTCGGGAATCTCTTCCGGAGCCAGATTTTGGGGAACGACGTGTAATCCCATTTTGGCCCCGATCATTCCCAGCCGGGATGAAAGGGATTCGGTCCGCCAGAGATAACAGCCATTCGAGCGGATTTCCGTCTGTGACAGATCCGGCAGTTGTTCGCCGGCCAGCGATTTTCTCCAGATGAGAGGCATTTCCCGAATGCGTTGTGCCGAACCGGTCATCATTCCCTGCAGCGTGTATTTCAAACCGCCATGAATGATGCCCTGCGAGGCAATCGTCTGCCCGCTGCCTAGTTCGAATGCTTCCAGAAGGATACAACGGTAGCCCTGTCGGCTGGCTTCATTGAGAGTCCAGAGGCCCGCGACACCTCCGCCAAAAATAATCAGATCAACGCCTGGCACTCCGAGAATCCTTTCCCTGATCAAAAGACCAACCATGATGCCTGTCATCGAAACATCTAAAACAAATCCAGAATCGCTGGTATTTTTACTGTTTTTGCCTCGTTTCGAACAGACGAATCGGCTCCCAAACACGGATCACAGAGGCCGTGATCGAAAAAAAAGCGCGTTCGTCAGCAGATTGGTCACTTTTGAACAGGAAAACCGCTTAAACATCAGTCGTGGCTCAGGCTTTGAGTTTCACGATGGCTTCCACTTCAACGGCGATATTTCCGGGTAATGAGCCCATTCCCACAGCGCTGCGGGCGGCGCGTCCATTTTCTCCGAAAACCTGCACCATCAGATCACTGAATCCGTTGATGACCTGCGGATGACGTTGAAAATCGGAAGCGGCATTCACCATGCCCAGAACTTTCACAAATCGATCAATCCGGTCGAGATCACCCAGATATTGTTTGAGCGTGGCCAGCATTGTCAGTCCGACGGCCTGTGCCGCTTCAAAACCCTGTTCTTCGGTCAGATCATCGCCGACACGACCTAAATGCATTGTGCCGTCCAGTTTAATGGGGCCATGCCCGGAGACATACAGCAGATCGTCGATCTGAACCACGGGAGTATAAATACCACCTGGTTTGGGAGGCTTGGGGAGTTCAAGTTTCAATTCCTGAAGTTTTGCTTCTACGCTCATCGTTTTCCTGCTGCTTTCGTGATAAAACTCAACACACAATTAAGAGGACCATTCATCAAAACGCTTGTGACTTCCGCCGGAATGACATACCGTTATGGAAGCGGTTTCTTTTCGAGCCGGTATTCTATCCAGAATAAATACCGGAAATTCGATTTCCAATCGTGAGAAGCGTCCTCTTTTGAAAAACAGAATGATCCAGATCGGGGAGAATTCCGTTTTACGGAATGTTTCGAAAATGAAAATTACGAAAAGTAGGCAAAAAATGCTTTCTGTTTTCACTCTGAGACAGCTATGATATCCCAGAGACAAACGTCTCGAAGCTTACTACTTACAAGGGAGTTAAGAAAAAGATGGAAGATCCATGGACCGTTGTGGGATTTGCGCTGGGGGCACTCGGCCTTATCTTTGCCATTGTCTTCGTGGCTTTATTCGCCCGCTATTTCAAGTTATGGATTCAGGCGTTTAGTTCACGCGCAAAAATCGGACCCTTTGCTTTAGTTTTCATGTCACTGAGAAAAGTAAAACCATCAGTGATCGTCGATACCAAAATTATGGCGGTTCAGGCAGGTCTGACAGGCATTGAAACCCAGGCACTGGAGGCACACTATCTGGCGGGCGGAAACGTGCATCGCGTGGTGCATGCGTTAATTGTCGCCCATCGTGCGAGCATCGATCTGGACTGGGCCACGGCGTCAGCGATTGACCTGGCAGGGCGAAACATTATTTCCGCCGTCGAAACCAGCGTCGACCCGAAGGTCATCGATTGTCCGGATCCAAAGAAAAGCGGCCGTTCCACCCTTGATGGGGTCGCCAAAGATGGAATACAACTGAAGGCACGTGCTCGAGTTACCGTTCGCACCAACTTGAGTCAGCTGGTCGGGGGAGCCACGGAAGAAACCATTATTGCCCGCGTGGGTGAGGGAATCGTGTCTGCCATTGGTTCCTGTGAAAGCCACAAACAGGTTCTGGCGAATCCGTCTGTGATTTCCCGGGAAGTGTTGAATCGTGGTTTGGATTCGCAGACGGCGTTTTCCATTGTCTCGATCGATATTGCCGATATCGATGTCGGCGACAATGTGGGCGCACGCTTGAGAGCCGATCAGGCCGACGCCGACGTTCGCATCGCTCAGGCCAGAGCAGAAGAGCGAAGAGCGGAAGCGGTTGCTTCCGAGCAGGAAATGTTGGCGCGCACTCAGGAAAACCAGGCCAAAGTGGTTCTGGCAGAAGCCGAAATTCCCCTGGCAATGGCGCAAGCCTTCTCTGAAGGAAACTTGCGTGCCGCTAAGTAGACTTATTATAATGCTTTAGGTCAACCCGGTGGAAATAGCGATCGATTCAATCAGTCCGTCTGTAAGGGATTCAACAGCACGGGAAAAGGAGTCAAAGCTATCTTCTTCTCCGGGTCGATGATAAGAAAATACCAGACAGGATGTGTTTTTGTAAAAACTGGTTGAAATTTAGGTTGGTGATTGACTAATATTATGTCAGTAACAGCAGCAGGAGGTTGTTGTGGACTGAATTCTCCGGATCACCTCGAGAGAGTTTTCGTTTACCTATGACAGATTTAGCAACAATAAATATTACGGAAAAACAACTGGACCTCCTGTTGTCAGGCTTGCGTTATGTACGCAGTGCGGAAAAATTGCGAGTCGAAGAACCGACTCCCGAGTATGTTCGGACTCGCACAGAGAAGCTGGATGAGATTTCAACCCTGGTTGACGCTCTGAATTCTTCTCCCCGCAGACAAAGTGCTGCTCAGGTCTGATATTTTTCAGCGCTTAGGTTGAGTTTACTTCCCAGATTCAATTCAATAGAACGATCTACCTGCGCGCAGGCAATCTGTTGTTTGTGCGCCGTGTCTGTTTCGTTTGATTTGTCTTTGGAATGGGAATTCTGAACCGCTTATGCGTTATGAGCATGTCTGCATCGAAGCCGTTAGTTGTATTCTGCCCCCCCATGTCGTCACTTCCGATGAGATGGAAGCCCAGCTCGCGCCCGTTTACGAACGGTTAGGTCTGCCCGCAGGCCGGCTCGAACTGATGACGGGCATCCGGGAGCGGCGTTTCTTCGATCCGGGGACGATGCCGGGAACCATCAGTGCGCAAACGGTGAATTGTCTGCTCGATCAGGCAGGCTTTGATCGGAACTACATCGGCGCGTTAATTCACGGCTCCGTCTGCCGGGATCAGCTGGAGCCCGCCACCGCCAGCGGCGTGCATCGTGCCGCGGGCCTGCCACAGCATGCCCTGGTCCTCGATATCAGTAATGCCTGTCTGGGTTTACTGAATGGAATGGTCTTTCTGGCGAACATGATCGAGATGGGTCAGATTCGCGCCGGCGTGGTGGTAGGCACAGAAGTCGGCCGTGATCTGGTGGAAGGCACGATTGAGGATCTGCTCAACGATGAAACCCTGACCCGCAAATCCATCAAAAACGATTTCGCCTCACTCACGATTGGCAGCGGTTCTGCCGCGATTCTGCTCTGCGATCGCAGCCTGAGCCGGACCGGTCACCGTTTGCTGGGGGGAAACTTTCAAACCGACACCTCTCATAGTGATCTCTGTGCCGGCGGCGTGGAAGCACAAAAACACGGCGATCATCGTCCGCGCATGCAGACGGACTCCGAATCGTTACTGGTGGCGGGCGTCAATCTGGCAATTCCCACCTGGGAAGCGACAAAAAAAACACTGGGCTGGAACAATGCGGACGTGGATCGCGTGTTCACACATCAGGTCGGCAAAGCGCATCGGAAACTTCTGCTCGATCAACTGGGCCTTGATCCCGGGTTGGATTATCCGACCGTTGAAACGCTGGGCAATACGGGAGCCGCTGCCTTACCGATGGCCTGGGCGCTGGGTATCGAAAATCAGATCCTCAACGACCGTGATCGCGTCGCCTTGCTGGGCATCGGCAGCGGACTGAATTCTCTCATGCTGGGTGTCCAGTGGTAATCAGATCGCTCCCGCAGAGTTTTTAATTCGATTTTCCGATTCGCCGCGCATCGTCTCCCCATTGTCACTTGTGGGTTTTTACCGTCGTGGCAATCTGGCGGAAGTTTTCCGGTTGCGTTATCGGTTTGGATTTTGAGTGACTTAGCTCCTCACGCTTTCTAAGTTCTGTTTATTACTGCCAATCCGATTAGACGGGATGATCGGTCTGAGCGAGATGATCCGATCCAGAGAAAAGGAGATTGATTCCGATGGATCTCCTGAGCGAGGAACAAGATCTGCGCCAATCAGAACGGGGCCGCGGAATCATGGGAAGGATGCAGCGGGTTCCTCATCCAGATACGTATCAGCAAGGAATGTTACATGCGTTTTCGCGTCATTTTTTCTCTCGGGCTGCTTACTTCGTCCATGACAGCGGCGAATGTGAGTGCGGAAACAGAACTGGCTCCCCTCCCGCCTGCTCCTCAGGCAGTTTTTGACGGGACCGGTTCGGAACTCACGGCAGTCAATGAAGTCTTCCAGCCCGCGCCGGAACAGTCAATCGACCAGCCCATGGTGGATCAGGTCCCGGGGATTGAGGGGGAAGAGTCCGAAGATGAGATTATTTTCGACGATCCCTCACCGGCTCAGTCGGCGGCCGATCCTTATAAAGCGCTCTTTTATGATAACACGTTTGGCGCGTATCTGAGTCATCCGAACAGCCCCTGGTTGTTAGGCGAGCGATTTAAGATGATGCCTCTGGGCGAGGAATGCTCTCCCTATACGCTGTCCGCCGGCGGTGAGTTGCGTCATCGTTATATGCACGAGCAGAACCGGCTCCGACCAGGCGGCCCGATCAACACCGACTACAATCTGTGGCGCTGGCGTCAGTATTTTGACTTGCAGATCAGTGATGTGGCACGCGTCTATTTCGAAATGCTGGACGGTTCCATTTTTGACAATGATCTGCCTCCGACACCCATCGACATCAATCGCTGGAACGTACAAAACGCTTTCGTGGATGTCAAACTGCATGAGTGGGATGGCGCACCGGGCTGGTTCCGCTACGGTCGACAGGAAATGCTTTACGGAGCACAGCGCCTGGTCTCTCCTTTAGACTGGTCGAATACCCGACGGAACTTTGAAGGGTTTAAATACTTCCACCATTCCGAATCGGTTCACATTGACGCCTTCATCACGAACCCGGTGAATGCGGCCGCCGGAAACGTTCCGTTAAGTCGGTACGATAATGGAAGGGATAAACCGAATACTTCAGTGACCTTCAGCGGGATCTACATGACGTTTCTGTCAGACGAGCCGCATGTCATGGACCTGTATTACCTCTGGTTGCGCGATGAAACCAATACGCCGAATCGCCCCGACGGCTCACGTCATACCATTGGCAGCCGCTTCAAAACCACAAAAGAAATTCAGGATGATGGCTGTAAAGTAACCCGCATCTGGGACTTTGAAACAGAAGGCGCTTATCAGTTCGGAAATGACGACGGCAAGCGGGTCTCCGCCGGTTTCTTTACTTCGGTCCTCGGGCACACCTGGACCGAGGTGCCCTGGTCGCCGCGTTTGAGCGGACTGTTTTATTACGGTTCCGGTAACCATAACCAGAACGGCAGTACGAACAATACCTTCAACACGCTTTATCCACTGGGGCACGCGTACTGGGGGATCATCGATAACCTGACCGGCCAGAACCTGTATGACTGGAGCCTGCAGTTGAACGCGAAACCAGCCAAAAAAGTCAGTCTGGTCAGCGCGTTCCACTGGTTTGAAAAAGCCACTTCGAACGATTATCTCTACAACGTGGCGGGCGTCGAGACGGGAACGCTGGGGGGGAGCCGCGATATCGGACAGGAACTCGACCTGATCGGCATCTATACGTTCAATCCGAACTTTAATATTCAGGCCGGTTATTCCTGGTTCTGGTACGGCGATTTTGTCGGCACAAACATCCCGCCCCGCAATACGGCCAATCAGTTTTATGTGCAGACAACATTACGATATTAAATTGCGACGAGATGAAAGTCTCACTTTTAACAGGACGGTTACTATTAACCGTCCTGTTTTTTTACGGGTAAAGACTATTGCATGAGCAAGCAACCCAGGTAGGGGTCGACCCATGTCTCGACCCGCGGGTGTAGACGTAGATTGCCTGCCCGCCATTCGATGGTTTCCAACTGTTCCCTCCGTGGTATAAAACAGAATCGAATACCATCAGGCGGACACATGGGTCCGCTCCCTACTGCACCATGTTTCGGAAGCCAGACTCTGAATCAGTTCTCCGTCTTAATCTAAAACGGAACAGGGTCCTACTTCAACTGCGCGTCGATCCAGTCGGCCATTTTTCCGACTTCTTCATGAATCGTCGGCCAGGGGTGTCCGCCCCCTTCCTTGACAATCAGAGTGACAGGGACATTCGCTTTTTCCAGCGCGGCGACCATCGTGCGCGACTGCTGTAGAGGAACCATGAAGTCGGCGGTCCCGTGGATGATCAGAAAGGGAGGCAGTCCCGGCTTCACCAGTCGCGCGGGAGAAAACGCGGTCCGCAGTTCGTCCAGTTTTTTCTCGTCGAAGGTTTCAGCACCTTTGGGTGTGATCAGCTGCCGGATGGAGTTGGCCAGAGGGTCATCGCCGCGAATATCGATTTTGAATCCGCCATAATTCATCAGGTCGGTTGGCGGAAAAAAGACGCCGACCGCTTTCACGCGGGTTTTGGACTGGGGATCGCTGGCAGAGACCGCCGCCATGCACGCCAGATGACCGCCGGCGGAAGCGCCCAGTAACGCCAGCCGGTCCGGGTCGACCTGATATTCTTTGGCATGTGCCTTCACCCACAGAATGCCCCGGTTCACATTTTCCAGCATCTCGGGGCCGCTGAATTTGGCAATCGAACCGGGACGGATGGCGAACACCGTATAACCACGGCTGCAGAAAATATCAAACATCCGGGCCTCTTTGTGGTCCCGGATTTTTCCCCGATCCGAGTGATACGCGCCCGACGCCACATCCACGATGGCCAGTCCGTTGGGTTTCCCGCGTGGCGTAAAGATATCCACCAGCAGCCCGATGCCATGCACTTCGGCATACACCACGTTTTGTTGCTGGTGGTAAGGCAGTTCTGTGGGTTTTTCTGCTGTAACCGGTTTCAAGGTAAGAGTTAATGAAAACAAAACAGCCAATAAACTGCATCGGCAAACAGGGAAATTCAACATGAAAGCAAACCTGATTCAGGACTTAACTGATGGAAAAAGGAAGAGAACCGGGATTCGTTAAATAAAATGTGAAGCCTGCGTGTATCTTAACGAAGGAACGGCGGAAACCGAAACAAATTCGGTATAAGGTTCAGACGATTACCCTGTCTGAGCAAAGATTCTTACCAGAAAAGACTCGCAATCGTTTCAAAAAAACATCTAAAATGAAGTCGAAGCCACATTTTTCAGAGGACGTCCGTCATGGGTCGCTTACGCAGGAATCAAAATCGGGAAATTTCGCGCCGTGAAGTTTCGCGCCGTGATTTCCTGCAGCTCTCGGCCTGGGGTGCCCTCGGAACCGGGATGTCCGGCTGGTTACGAAGGTTGGCTGCAGAGACCGCCGCCGATCCGCGGCGAAAGCGTGCGTGTATTCTGCTGTGGATGTCGGGCGGTCCCAGTCAAAACGATACATTCGACTTAAAGCCCGATCATGAAAACGGCGGCCCGTTCAAGCCGATTGAAACCGATGTCGCCGGTATTCAGATTTCGGAGCATCTACCGAAACTGGCGACCGTGATGAAACATCTGGTTCCCATTCGTTCGATGAGTACCAAAGAGGGAGACCACACCCGCGCGACGTATTTACTGCGCACCGGTTATCTGCCTTCCGGCCCGCTCAATTATCCGACGCTGGGATCGCTGCTCAGTAAAGAACTGGGAACCGAGCATTCGGAGCTGCCCAACTTTGTCAGCATTGCCCCCAACAGTACACTGAGCCCGAACGCGTATGGCCCCGGGTTTCTGGGTCCGCAATATGCACCGCTGGTTGTCGGCGAAGGAGCCGGTTTTGTACAAACCGACGATCAGAACCTGGACGCGGCTTTGAAAGTCAAAAACCTGACGCTGCCTCAAGGCATCACCCGCAAACAGGCAGACAGCCGCCTGTCGATCCTCAACGATCTGGAACGCGACTTTACCGCCACGCATCCGGGCATTCCCACGAACAGCCATCGCACCGCGTACGCCGCCGCCGTGCGGATGATGCGGTCGAAGGCCATCGAAGCCTTTCAACTTGACCAGGAGCCGGACACGTTGCGCGACGCCTATGGTCGCAATCGATTCGGCCAAGGCTGCTTACTGGCGCGGCGTCTGGTCGAGCAGGGGGTCCCTTTTGTGGAAGTCTCTTTGAACGGCGTTCAAGGTTCGAACGCGTTTGGCTGGGACACGCATCAGCAGAATTTTGACGCGGTCAAAAGTCTGAGTGAAGTCCTCGATCCTGCCTGGGGAACGTTGATGACCGATTTGGAACAACGGGGCCTATTGGATTCGACACTGATTGTCTGGATGGGAGAATTCGGCCGCACGCCGAAGATCAACGACAACACGGGCCGCGACCATTTCCCCGCCGCCTGGACCACCGTATTGGGTGGAGGCGGCATTCGTGGCGGTCAGGTGATCGGCAAAACCAGCGACGACGGCATGAAAGTCACCGATCAGCCAATCGCCGTTCCCGATCTGATGGCGACGATCTGCAAAGCGCTGGGCGTGGATTCCGAGAAACTGAACATGTCCCACATCGGTCGCCCGATTCCCCTCGCCGACCACGGCGCCAAACCGATCGAAAAAATATTGAAGAGCTGAGGCAACGTTCTTAAATCTTTAATGCAGGGGCGAACCCATGTGTTCGCCCGCGGTATCGATGTGGTTTGCAGGGCAGACATTCGGGTGTTTCAAACGGTTCCTCCGTCATGCAAAACAGAATCGAATACCCCCAGGCGGGTCGACACATGGGTCGACCCCTACGCCGCTCTGGATTACTCATCAGTGCTGAATCGCTAGAAAATGCTGTAAATCACAATCTGAATTGCGAGTGCCAGGCAGGCCCAGATTTTCAGGTTCTGATACCAGTGGGTCGTGTTTTCCGGCGTGGTGTTTTCTCGCGGCAGGCGTAACACCCAGATGAAGACGGCGATCAGCGTTCCCAGAAACAAGGCGCGTACACACCACAGCGGAATCGGAACCACCAGCGCGCGAATGAAATTGCCGATGTGATGCAGGGGCGTCATGCGGTCTCCTTTCGCGGTTTAAGGCTGAAGACCAGGCCTTCAATTTTTTCTGTCGGCTCCGGTTTCGTCAGTAAGCTGATGATGACAATCAAGGAAAAGGAAACCACAAACGCCCAGATCGAAAAATACAGAAACGGTTCGGAAATCTGAAACAGGGGGTCCATTCCCAACGCAGTATAAACGGGCTCCTGATTCAGCGTGAACAGCATGATCGAAAAACAGACACCCACAATGAATCCGATAAAGGCGGCAACACCTGTCGCCCGTTTCCAGAGCAACCCCGTCAGTAAAATCGCGAACGCGGGCCCCTGGAAAAACGCCATCAGGGTCTGGAAGATCGTATAAATGCCTTCGCTGCGCGTCATCAGGAAAAACGAGAAACCAATGGCCCAGAGCACGAGCAGAAAGGTCACCGTGCGACCAATCTTCAGCAGCGATTCATCACTGGCGTCTCTGCGATAAAAGCGTTTGTAAAAGTCATGCGTCACAATGGTCGAAGCCGAGTTCAGATAAGAGTCGATGCTGGACATCAACGCGGCCAGAAATGCGGCCAGAAATAACCCCTTCAAACCGACGGGCAGCAGATGCGAAATCAGTTCGGGAAACGCCTGATCGCCGTCGGTCAGTTCCGGAAATTTCACAAACGCAATCAAGCCGGGCACGGCGACGACGACGGGAATCAGATTTTTGAGCAACGCGCCCCAGACATAGGCGGCTTTCGCGTCGAATTCACTTCTGGCGCCCAGCGAACGCTGCACGATGGCCTGATTGCCAATCCAGTAGGCGGGGCTCAGAATCAAAGCCAGTCCGAAAAAGATGCCCGTCCAGGGAAACGGCGTGTCGGCGTCGGCCGGTAAAATGAGCGAGGTATGCGATACCTGCTTGCCCGCCTGCTCCGGTTCCTGGTTCTGAATGAGCACTTTTTCCCGCTGCACCTGTTCCTGTTTTTTGATGGCGGCCTGAAACTCGTCGATGCCTCCCAGATCAATGATGCCCAGCACCAGTACCAGCAGGCAGCCGCCAATCATGATCACGCATTGAATCATGTCAGTATAAACAACGGCTGCCAGGCCGCCGGAAATCGTGTAGATGCCTACCAGAAACGCGGTCAGATAAATACAGGCATCGACGCCCATCCCCAGATGCACGTGCATCATTTTCGCAGACGCCAGCAGCATGATGCCCAGATTGCACGCCATGAAAATAATCCAGCAGACCGCGAGCGCTGAACGGACGGCAACATTAAAACGGCGTTCCATGTATTCGGGAATCGTAGTGACTCCGCTGCGCCAGAAAAAGGGAATGAAGACAAACGCGGCAATGATCATGGCGGGCACGCAGCCGATCCACTCGAAATTCGCAACCGCCAGACCATGCTGATGTGCGGCACCGCCGGTTCCGACGATATCAACAGCGCCGATGTCGGTTGCCACCAGCGACATGCCGATCGCCCACCAGGGCAGTTTTCGTCCGGCCAGAAAGTAATCCGCACCCGTTTTGATTTTGGAACCGATGTAGAGGCCCAGTCCCAGTGTCCCCAACAGATAAGCGGCGATGACCACAAAATCGAGGAACGATAAAGTCTGCATTATAGATTCACCTCTGTACGCATTCTCTATCTCTGGAAACAGTGAGCTCGCTGACAGTTGGCGTCGATGAGTGCCCAAACGACTTTTCTACGATACAGCCAATCAATCAGAAAATCGACTCAAACCGCCTCGAAATTCAGCCGAACCGGAATTTGCTCGCGCAGAGCACGGAAATCGCAATCCCCTTCCGGCGTTCATTTTTTCGGCTGTGACAAAGCCGTTTTGATCTGCGGGATCAACAGATCGGCGACCATCCGCTGGCCCGCCGTGTTGGGATGCATCCCATCCAGCAACAGATCGCGGGTCGACTGTTTTTTCCCTTTTTTCTCGTGGTTTTCAAAGGCAGCATACACATCGACGAGCGGCACCTTTTCTTCTTTGGCGATCTTCCGCACCATTTCGGCATACGACTTCAGAAACAGATTGAACCCGTCGGGATTGTCCGGATCATAAGGGGGCTTGCCATACATCTCTTTGAGATTGGCGGTCCAGCGCATGGAATTCGGCGTCATCAGGATCACCGCGATCTGTTTGTCCTGAAGCTGTTTGATGAGTGTACGCAGATTTGCGGCGTACTGTTCCAGCGAGATACGCGATTTCGTCACCGGCGGTTTCCGCCAGACATCCGCGGTGGAATCATTAATGCCAAACTGAATGATGACCAGCTGCGGCTGATGTTGTAACACATCTTTCTCAAAGCGGGCGACCGCCTGTTGTGTCGTGTT
>CAXBFD010000158.1:0-12445 GCA_963974925.1 uncultured bacterium
GTGGCTTTCTTCCGCGAGCTGTTTGGTTCAGGCAGTCTGTTTGGCGTTCAACTGTTGAAACTGAGCCGCGACGGTGGCTGGTATGATGCGAACGGTTTGATGTTATTGCCGCCCAGCGCGTTTTTTATTATCGGTTTTGCGATCTGGATTTTGCGAACGTTGAAAACCGAACAAGTGGAGGAGGCATAACATGTTTGAACATTATCTGAGCCTGTTTCTGAAATGTCTCTTTGTAGAAAACCTGGCGCTGGCGTTTTTTCTGGGAATGTGCACCTTTCTGGCTGTTTCCAAAAATGTCAAAACCGCGTTCGGACTGGGAATCGCCGTCGTCGTGATTCAGACGATTACCGTTCCCATGAATAATATCATCTATCAGCATCTCCTCAAAAAAGGTGCTCTGGCCTGGGCCGGTTATCCGAACGTCGATCTGACGTTTGTGGGATTGATCTGTTATATCGGGGTGATTGCCGCGATGGTGCAGATTCTGGAAATGGCCCTGGACCGGTATGTTCCCGCGTTATACAACTCGCTGGGGATTTTCCTTCCGCTGATCACCGTGAACTGTGCGATCCTGGGGGGAACACTGTTCATGGTCGAACGCGATTACAACTTTCCGGAAAGTTGTGTCTTCGGTTTTGGATCGGGAGTCGGCTGGGCCCTGGCCATTGTGGCTTTGGCGGGCGTTCGTGAAAAGATGAAATACAGCGATGTTCCACCCGGATTACGCGGGTTAGGCATCACCTTTATCACTGTTGGTTTAATGGCGATGGCCTTTATGGCGTTCTCTGGAATCCAATTATAAGTCTTCACTAAATTCTATTTTTTAGAGCGGTCGACGTTTAATCATGATCATAGAAATTCTGTTTGGCGTGGTGATGTTCACGGGCATTGTGTTAGCCCTGGTCGCCATCATTCTGGTTGCAAAATCGAAACTGGTTGCCTCGGGTAACATCACGATCACTGTCAACGAGCAGAAGAAGATCGAAGTTCCCGTGGGTGGCAAGCTGCTGAATGCGCTTGCCGAGAATCAGATCTTCGTCTCATCCGCGTGTGGCGGCGGCGGAACCTGTGCACAATGCGAAGTCAAAGTGCTGGCGGGGGGCGGCGATATTCTGCCTACCGAACGTTCACACTTTAATAATAGAGAAGTCAAAGAAGGCTGCCGTCTGTCCTGTCAGGTGCCCGTAAAGGCCGATATGGATATCGAAGTGCCGCCGGAAGTCTTCGAAACCAAAAAATGGGTCTGCAAAGTCAGGTCGAATGACAACGTAGCCACATTCATCAAAGAATTGATTCTGGAACTGCCGGAAGGCGAAGACGTCGCCTTTAAAGCCGGCGGATTCATTCAGATCGAAGCCCCGCCGCACCATCTGAAATACAGCGAATTTGATATTCCCGATGAGTACAAGGAAGACTGGGATAAATTCAACCTCTGGCGGTTTGAATCCAAAGTCAATGACGAAACGATTCGTGCTTACTCAATGGCCAACTACCCGGGTGAAAAAGGGATCATCATGCTCAACGTGCGTGTTGCTTCTCCGCCGCCCCGTTCGCCGGAAGGCACGCCTCCGGGGAAAATGTCGTCCTATATTTTCAATTTGAAACCGGGCGACGAAGTGACCATTTCCGGTCCCTATGGTGAATTCTTCATCGCCGATACCGAAGCCGAAATGATTTACATCGGCGGTGGTGCCGGTATGGCTCCGCTGCGATCACACATCTACGAACTCTTCAAAGAACGTAAAACCAACCGGAAAGTATCGTACTGGTACGGTGCCCGCAGCATGCGGGAAATGTTTTATGAAGATGAGTTCCGTGCGATCGAAAAAGAATTTCCCAATTTCAAAATGCATATCGCCTTGTCCGATCCGATGCCGGAAGACAACTGGACCGGTCTGCAGGGATTCATCCATCAGGTATTGCTGAATGAATATTTAAGCAAACATCCTTCACCGGAAGACTGCGAATATTATATCTGTGGTCCGCCGATGATGTTGTCCGCTGTCCGGAATATGCTGGATGATCTCGGAGTGGAACCTGAGAATATCAGGTACGATGACTTCGGTTAATCGCGGAAAAAAAACGCTGCAACGCGGCGTGCTGCTGCTGCTGCTCTGTCTGACAGGTACGGCGTGTCAGACAGACGAGGCGACTTCTGTTTCAGAGGGTTGGGAGAAGCGGCAGATACAGGGGCCCACCATGGGAACCTCGTATCATGTCACAATCTGCACGCCCTCTGCCGGACAGGTCAATGAAACACAGCTCAAGCAGGAAATCGACGGGCTGTTGCAGAAGATCAATCAGCAGATGTCGACGTACATCAGGGAGTCGGAGTTATCCCGCTTTAATCAGGGGCCCCCGGACCAATGGTTTGACGTGTCGCCTGAAGTCGTGCAAGTCGTTGACGCAGGGCTCGCGCTCAGCGATGAGAGTGCGGGCGCTTTTGACATGACCGTCGGCCCGCTGGTAAATCTGTGGCACTTTGGCCCTGATCCGGGTAAAAAAACGATCCCCGAATCCAGCCGGATTGACGCCGCCAGACAGAGTGTCGGCTATCATCACATTCAGGTCCGCCACGATCAGCCCGCGTTACAGAAATTAATTCCCGACGTGTACCTCGACCTGTCCGCGATTGCCAAAGGTTACGCCGTCGACGTCGTCGCCGCGCATCTTGAAAAACGATCGATCGAAAATTATCTGGTGGAAATTGGTGGCGAGATGCGGGCGCGGGGCGCGAATGAGCGGCGACTTCCCTGGAAGGTCGGCATTGAAAAACCGGTGAGTGAGACGCGGGTTGTGCAGCAGATTGTCCCGCTTGCCAACCTGTCGATGGCGACATCGGGCAACTACCGGAATTTTTTTGAAGTGGATGGCGTCAGTTACTCGCATACCATTGATCCCCGTACAGGTCGCCCGGTCAGGCATTCACTGGCGTCGGTCACGGTGGTCGGAGAAACTTGCATGAACTGTGATGCTGTAGCGACATGCCTGATGGTATTAGGGCCCGAGAAGGGGTATAATTGGGCAAAGGACCGCAAGATCGCCGCTTATTTCATTGTGAAAGAGGGCACCGGTTTTTCAGAGCGCTATACGCCGGGCTGGCAGGAATTACTGGGAAAGGTAAATGAATCATGATGACCACAGTCTTATTTGCCCTCGGTATTTTTGTGCTTGCTTTTCTCGGCATGGCGGTGGGCGTCATCTTCAGTAATCGCTGCATCAAGGGTTCCTGCGGAGGTCTGGCGAATCTGGACGGCGCGGATAGCTGCTCACAGTGTGGTGGCTGTTCTGTTTCTGGCCAGAAGCAGAAAGACAACGCCGCGGTAACCGCCGCCGGTTCCTGTCCCGTCGATGACGAAAAGTAGCTGATCCCTGCTGACTGCAAACGCTTTGCTGTTGTTTCCGCGCAACCCTGTGATTTCGTTGCTGACGGATTTCATTGCGCATGCTCCCTGTTTGCTTCCCGTGCGCGGGCGCTCTGGAAGGGAATTCACTTCGCACCAATGTGCCGGGAATAATTGCGTCGGGGGATTTTTCAAGATTTTCGCTGGCAGTTCGAATCAGATGTGAGACAATACAGAGAACGGCGTTTTTCTGAATGGAGGAACGTCTTTACTGAGAACAGCATCCGAATTTGAATCAACATACCGATATAATCCATATCGAGAGGAAGTGACCATGTCTACCGATGAAAATCAGGCCGAACCCGTGCATGTTTCTACGGAAGAAGCAGCGTCAGCGGAACAACCGGAACAGGCGCAACCGGAACAGGCCGAACGAACCAGGAAAAGCGACTCAGCGGGCTTGCATCATTCGATCGACCGTCTGCGTTCTGAATTCGATAAATTGCTGGGAGTTGCCGTGGAGCAGGGGGAGCGTGCGTTAGACAGACTGGGATTATTCGGAAACGAAGCCGTCTGGATCCCGCGCGTTGATCTGCTGGAACTGGAGGAACAGGTGCGGGTCGCTTTTGATCTGCCTGGCGTGACCGCGGAAGAAATTAATATTACACTCGCCGGCAATATGCTGACGGTGACAGGGACGCGCAGCACCGGTACCACGACCACAACGGGGCAGACCGTGCGCATGAGTGAACGGCCTTCGGGACAGTTTCGACGTTCGGTTCCCATGCCCGTCGCCGTTGATCCCGATAAAGTGACGGCTTCGGTTCAAAACGGAATCTTAAGTGTCGTGCTGGAAAAGTCGGCAATGGAAAAACCGCGCAAGATTCCGATCAACAGCGCTGCGGGAGCCGGTTTTTCTTCTTAGATTGAGCCATCACCATTGAGGAACTGCGATGAGACCATTAGCGTATGTCTGTTTCTACTGTCTGGCGTTTCTGAGCATCAGCGGGTCGCGCGTGACAGCGGACGAAAATGTAAAAGTCGACAGAACGCGGTTTTATATGGCGTCGCCCGACGGTGAAAACGCCCGGCTCTATTTTGTGCCCGCCGATTATTACAGTGTCGGTTCGCCCACCTTCTCGTCCGATGGTCAGAAGCTGGCGTTTGACGGCTGGAAATCGCAAAACGGAGAAGGTTTCTCCGACGTGCAGATTCTGGTGGCGAACGCCGATGGCAGTGACCTGAAAGTCATTGGACCGGGGGCGATGCCCAGCTGGTCGCCCGGCGGAAAACGCATCGTATTTTCGCAGCCGAATCCGTCAGGCGTGGTGATCATGAACGCCGACGGCAGCCTGCATCAAATGATTGAAGCAGGGGGCTGGGGCGCGCAGTGGTCACCAGACGGCAGGAAAATTGCTTACAGCATCCGTGATGCAGGTAATGCAAATATCCAGATTTATGATTTGATTGAAGAAACCAAAAGAAAGGTTTTTCCGCCAGGCGAAAGTCCTTATGCCAGTTTTTACTGGAACATGAAGTGGTCCCCCGACAGTAACTGGCTTTGCTTTAAAGGACTGAAGGCAGCGGACCGCTCTTATGATGTCGCCACGGTCAACGCCGCCGGCATGCAGGAAGGGTATCAGGTTCATTACAACCACAAGACCATACCGCCGTTTGCCGACTTTGCGTGGCACCCTCAAGGAAACGCGATCATTTTTGGCATACCCTCCAAACCGCCGACACTTTTAAAGTTTGATCCCGCAGAAGACAAAACCCCCGAACCGCTGACCACCCTTGTAAAGGGGAAGGTGAACGGCGGCGTCTGTTTTACTCCCGATGGTCAGCATCTGCTGTTTACCGTGCGAGCCGAGGAGTAGTCGGGAGAATCCCGCCGTTGCGTTTCCTGGTGAGCGGTTTTAGCTGAGTCTCACGGGTTTTTGATCACGTGCGCTTCTACTGTCTGGTCGGAAGTCAGATTCATGCTGGGGGCGATGATCAGCCGATCTCCCGCGTTGATTCCCGAGCGGATTTCCGCTTCAAAATCGTTCATGACGCCGGGTTCGACATCCACCAGCGCCGTCCGGTTATTTCTGACGAGAAACGCCTGCCATTGTCCGGAACCATTACGGAACAGGGCCGACCGGGAAACTTTGACGACGTCGGCTTTGATCTCCGTGTAGATTTTCACCCGCACGCGAAAGTCGGTTCCCAGCTTCCGATTTTGCTGCTGTAACTGCTTCCAGATATTTTTATCGAAGCCGATGATCACTTTGACGCGCTGCTGTTCGACTCCCAGCGAAGAAATTTTGGTGAAGCCTTTGGGGTAGATCCGTTTGACTTTGCCCCGCACGGGCAAATCGCCGATGGCGGGGCCTTCGATATCGACGGGAGAACCGATCCGGATATTGCCCACGTATTGAGAAAGGACGTCCGCTTCCACTTCCAGGTCTTCCAGTTGCCCGATTTCGAGCAGAATTTCTCCGGCCGGCAGCGTCCGTTCGTTGGAATAATTTTTCGTTAAAATGGTTCCGTTGATCGGGCTGCGCATCGTGGCCCGGTTGCGGTCCCGCTCCAGTTGCCCCAGTTGCGAGCTGGCTTCGTTTTGTTCTTCTTGTAACACGGCTTCGGAAAGCACTTTTTTCTCTTTATATTTCTGGATCGAAATTTTTCCGATCTGCATCGCGCTTTGAACGGCCTGGAGCGAGCGCCAGGTCAGGATGTCTTTCTGGTAGTCGATTTCACTCTGTTTTTTAAACAGGTCGGCTTCATTGAGTTCGCTTTCGGAGAGTGCTTCCCGTTTAAAAAGCTGGTACTTCCGATCAAACTCGTCACGGGCAAACTGCCATTTGGCTTTGCTGGCCTCCTGCTGTTTGCTGGCCGCTTCGACGGTCAGATCCATCGATTTGAGAAACTCGTCAAACTGAATCAGGGAATTGTCTTCCAGCCGATTGTCTGCCTGTTCGATGATTTTCCTGGCGTATTGTTCCACACGGTACTTTGCTTTGGCCACTTCCGCATCCAGGTCGGAGGTATCCATCACAGCCACAATCTGCCCCTGCGTCACTTTCTGATCTTCTTCCACCGTGATCGGCAGAATGCGGCCGTTCAAAGGCATGGCAATGCTGTAAGTGCGGGGCAGCGTGGTTTTCGCACGCTCCTCGATGAACGCCCTGACTTCGCCGGTCTGCGCAACGGTCACATCAACGGGCAGGGGCGCTCCCGACAGGAGAAAATAACCGCCCCATCCGCTGAGCAGAAAGAGCATGAGGAAAATGGATTTGCGGGACATGTTTATTCCTTTACGTTGAGCGCTTTTAACCAGTCCATATTCTGAATCGCTTTTTGTACCGGCCAGTGTGAGATCAATGTGAACAGGATTCCCAGGAGCACGGTGTAAACCCAGCTCATGGTTCCGATGGTAAAAGGCATGCGAAATAATTCGGTATCGTAGGCAATATTAATGCCTTTGGAAGCCCAGTAGCCGGCTGGTAACCCCAGAAGTATTCCCGGCAGGTTCACGCAGAAACTTTCTCTCAGAAAAATCGAACCGACTTCTGAGGGAGTGTAACCCAGCACGCGCAGTGTGGCAATTTCCTGCTGTCGTTCCGAGAGCGAAATCAGGGACGCATTCAAAATGCTGCCGAAAAAAATCAGGCTGGAAAAAACGATCACAACAACAATCATCACGATCATCTGATCCACGAGGACTTCCTGCAGCTTGTCTTTCTGGTCTCGAATCGAATTGACCGACTGGATCGCAGGCACCTGTTTCAATTCGCGATAGATCTGGCGGGTGACTGCGGGGCGGGGATTGGTTTTTAACTGCACGCTGCTGAGCGAGTCGGCTTCCCCCATCAGGCGGTTCAGGTATTGAAAGTTGGCATACACGGTTAAGCCGAGATAACTGTCGATGATTTTCATGACGGGCACGCGTCTGACGGCGCGATCGCCGGAAACGGGAATCAGCTCGATTGAGTCACCCGCCTGAACCTGCAGGATGTCTGCCAGCTTTCGTGTCACCAGAATTCCGGTTCGAGGCACTTCCACGCGGTTTCCGGCGGTGTCGCGGGGAATGGTCAGCCGCGCATCGCCGCGGATACCAGTGATACCGACTTTTTTTTCATGGATGCCGTTTTTCAACGTGCATCCGATCTGAAACAGAGGCTCCGCGTAATCGACGCCGGTGATCTGCTGCGACTCAAAATACGCGGCGTAATCATGGTCGTCTTTGAAGCTGATGTCGATGTCACTCAACAGCAGCTTGTCATATTGAAAATTCAGCAGCGCGAACGCACTGTCATACATGGAGAAGGTCACCAGCAGCAGCATCGCGCCTACGGTGGCAGACAGGACGCCTCCCAGTGTCCGCGTTCGATTGCGAAAGATATCGCGGAGCACGAGCTGCCAGCGAAAGTCGAGCGAGTTCCAGAAGGCGTGCATCTTCTCCAGCAGAATGCGTTTTGCGCGCAGCGGCGGTTTGGGCCGCATGGCTTCCGCCGGCGATAAGCGGACGACCGAGCGGACCCCGCGAAAGGTTCCCAGCACCGCAAAAAACACGCTGATCAGCAAACCCAGAATAATCACCCGCGGATAAAGCTGATTCGTTAACGAGGGGAATTCGAAAAAGTTGCGGTATTGCGCCGTCATGGCTCCGGCCAGTGAGTAACCGATGAGAATGCCGCAGAGCCCACCCGCCAGACCGATCAGCAGCCCGAACTGGATGAAGTGCAGAAACATTTCCTGATTCGAATAGCCGAGCGCTTTGAATGTGCCGACCACGGTGCGCTGCTGTTCCGCCATGCGCGACATGAGCAGGTTCAAGGCCAGAGCGGCGACGATCAGAAAAATGGTTGGCAGAATGGTAGCGCTGACTTTGAGCCCGTCGATTTCGCTTTTTAAAAACCAGTGTGACGATTGTTGCGCAAGCGGGGTCGTGGAAAACACGCCGTAATCGTCCAGGTTGAGTTCGAGCTGGTTCAGGATCTCGCGGACCCGGTTCGTGCTTTGAAATTCCGGCGCTAACAGTCCCAGGATCTGGTTGGCGGCTCCTTCGAAGCCAAAAACGTCTTCCGCGTAACTGTGTTTCAGATAAAACACGCCATAACTCTCCGGTTCCGGAACGAGTCCTCCCGGGCCAATCAGGTAGACAAATTCCGAGCTGATGGCGGTGCCGACGATGAACAGGTCCTGCAGGCGATTGTTCAGAATCAGCTGAATGTGGTCGCCTGGTCGCAGCTGATGCGCGCGGGCAAACGCATCGTTGATGATCACCTCTTCCTGCCTTTGATCGGTGAAGTAACTTCCCTGTTTGATCACAATGCCGTTGATCGGCGCGTTTTCGCGCGCCGGCAGGGAAATTGCCTGTCCCGAGAGCGGTTTTTCAACACCTTCCAGCGACGCGGTCACTTGAAAGACAATTCGAGGCAGGACATTGATAACGCCGGGAACTTCGGTGAGCGTCGCGAGATCACCCACGGGAACTTTTTTGAGTTCGATGGAAAAATCAGCCATGTGACACAGGCGATAATAATTCTCCCGCGAATATTCCAGGTTGTCGTAGGTGGAAGACATGGCGATGAAGCAACCGATACCGACGGCGATGATGCTGATGATGGCAGCCAGAACACCTTTGGCAGCCAGCAGCTCGCGCAGTAATTTTCGGTGCAGTACCTTCATTACCAGGTCACCTGACTGGCGGGGATGGGTTGGGAATTGACGTTCGTTTCCGCGATCGTGCCGGAACCGATGCGGACAATCCGTTGCGCCATATGTCCGATGGCGGAATTGTGCGTGATGATGACCACCGTTTTCCCCAGTTCCCGATTCAGGTTTCCCAGCACTTCCAGAATCATGCGTCCGGTAGAGAGATCAAGCGCGCCTGTCGGTTCATCGCAGAGCAGTAACTCCGGATTTTTGACCAGAGCGCGGGCAATCGCAACGCGCTGCTGTTCGCCGCCGGAGAGTTGAGAGGGGAAGTGGTCAGCCCGATTTCCTAACCCGACAAGTTCCAGCGCTTCATCCGCCGACATGGGTGAGGCACTGATGTCTGCGGCGACAACCACATTTTCCCGGGCCGTGAGCGTCGGAACCAGATTATAAAACTGGAATACGAAGCCGACATGCCTGCGGCGGTACTGCGTCAGTTGCTGCTCGTTAAATTGAGAGAGATTCTGTTTGTGAAAATAAACGTCCCCCTCTGTCGGAACATCAATGCCGCCCACGATATTCAGTAAGGTGCTTTTTCCGGAACCGGAAGGACCGACGATCACCAGCAATTCTCCGGCATAAACGTCGAGGTCAACATGATGCAGCACCGGAACGGAAACGTCGCCCGTGGTGTATGTTTTGGAAATGGATTTCAATGAAAGCAGGATCGTGCTCTCGTGGTGGAGAGAAGATTCTAACGCGTCAGCATCGGAAGCAGGCATGATCATGATCTCGGAGCAGAGGGCGATGATTCTCAGTTATCTGGCAGGGGGAGTCCCTTTTCCACTCTGAATATACTGGTCTCGCTGCCGGGCATATTCTTCCGCAGTGATGGCATCTGCTTCGGTCTGGGATGATCCATCGGCGGCGACCGTTTTTTCGAACTCGGCAAAGTAGCGTTTCAGGTAAGGCACACACCACCCGCAGCCCGTACCTGCACCCCCGCAGTCACTCAACTGGCTCGCCCGGCGGGGACGATGGATGCGAAGATGATTCAAGATTTTCCGTTTACTGATGTGAAAACAGTAACAGACTTTGTCGTCGGGTTTCACGATAAATTCTAATTTCGTTTGGAATCTGTTTCATCGCAGGAAACAGACAGATCAGGTGATTCAGGGAGCTGCTGCTCTCTCGATATAAATCTTATTTGATTTCACGGTGAATGTCAGTGCCGCTTTGCTTAATATCTTTGTTAATAAATTTGCCAGCGTGGTCTTTTTCATGGAAAACGAGACAGGGGTTTCCAGCAGACGCGGGTCGTTTTTGATGTTTTCTGCGACCTGAAATTCCGTATCCAGCATTTCTTCCATTTGACGCATCAGTTTTTTGAGCGGGATCTCTTCCGGCTGGCGAAATTCCATGATGGGAATCTGCAGCGCGACGCTGACGTCCGTTGCGGGAACGGGCAGAGGCGCGGCTGGCAGAGGTTTCTGCGCTACCAGGGGCGGAATGTGTTCCGGTTTGACGGCGATTAATTCCCGGTGGTTCTCAGCCGGGTCTGCTTTGACGGGTTTGTCTGAAACGACCTGTGGCGCAGGTTCTGCTTCCGGTTGCGGATCAGTGTCGGGTTCCGGAACAACAGGCTGTGGCGTTTCGACTTCTGCAGGCTCCGGATTTTCTGAGGTTTCCAGAGCAGTCGCGGGCGGTTCCGCGGCGGTGATCTCTTCCGAGTTTTTTAACGTGGGGCTTTGATCAAAGAGTATCAGCATCAGAATCAGAAACGCGCCGATGCCGGCGACGATCCAGGACATTAACACAGGGCTTCTCAGCAGGAATGTACCACCCCGGTGCAGTGAGACTTTCCATTCACGTATTTTGCGGGAGAAGTCAGACGCTGTTTTCGGGGCAGGGGCCGCCGTTTTCAGGCTGATCGAAAGTTGTCCTTCGGTGGTCTGTGAAATCTGCAGCGGCTGCTGGCAGTCGGGGCAGGGAAAGGTGGCATCGCTGGTCTGCTTTCGGCGCATTCTGAGCACAGCCTGGCAGTGAGGACATTGAAACGTGGTGATATCCATCCGCGATCACCTTTGGACTGAATCCGACGTGGAATTTTATGGTTTAGGCGGAAATACAAATGGCGTTAAGTTTTTATTCTTCGCATAAGGCTTGCTGGTAATCATGGCTGTTTTCGCGCCTTCATCAATGACCAGGCACATTTGGTCCTGATTTTTGACATTGAAAATGGCCTGGATGGCATCCAGGCCGGAAACCATTCCCAGGTTCATCGACTGAGGCATATTTTTGGTATACCCCACCAGCTTGAGAGCTTCCCCATCAAGCACGATATTGGTTTTGGTTTCATCCGCGATATAGGCAAATGCTTCCTGCAGAGGCATACGGCGAAAATCAATTTCGAGTTGTGTTTTCAGCCGGTCTGCAATCAGATCAGGCCGTGTGGGGCCCGCTGAAGGGGCGGGCCGGGCTTTGGCGGAAAAATCGGTTCGCGTCGATTCGTCCCAGGTCAGCAGGCTGGCTAAAGCCAGGTTCGGGGCCGCGCGTTCCGGCAGGGTGCTGATCAACTGCGCGTAGCGTTCACCGGACTGCTGCTGGTTGGCCATGCTGAATGCTTTTAACATCGCGGGAAAGCGACCGATGACTTTGCGGCTGCCGATGGTGCCCGGATTCATTTTTTCAACCCCTGCCAGCATGTTCTGTGGAAGTTGATCGAGTTGTTCTTTTAAACTGGTGGCCAGATTCGAGGGGCGGACCATGGTTGAGTTGCGGAATGTAAATTCGGAATAAAAATCATCCGGACCTAACTGCATGCTCCAGGCGACCGTTTCGACGTCGTCGCCGAACCAGTCCAGCAACTGATTTACAAAAGGATGCGTTTTTTCAGGAACCAGCACCTCCATTTGACGGCGGACTTCATCAGGATCAAAGACGATGGTGAAGTGTCGCTCCCGGTCGGTCTCTTTCAGCAGCGATTCGATTCCGGGTGAAGTACCGTTTTCAAACTCACGCGCATCCGCCATTTCCTCGGCACGCGCTTTTCCCGGCGGCCCAATGACATATGTGTTTTCATCAATGATCATCGAAGAGTATTTATCGCCGGAATAAACGGGGAAACTGTAATCGTCCAGCCGTTCGCCATCGAACTGGGTAATCAGTTCCGAGCGTTTGACCGGTTCCGTCGTCCGCACCACGACCGCGTATTCAGGTGGGGCGCCGGGTGATCCCAGAATCAGGCAGAAGGTGACTTCACTGATTTCTGCCGGCGCTTTGAGGCAGATTTCTTTGATTTTTTGCTCGGCCCAGATCCCGACAGGACCGAGGCAGGCGCGAAACTCTTCACCTTGAGAACCGGGGGTCCAGAGTTCGGCCGGTCGCAAGTGAATCATGATGCGAGTCCCGGCGGGAACGTACAGGAGCCGAATCGGTTTTCCCGAAGTAGGGCT
>CAXBFD010000159.1:0-12331 GCA_963974925.1 uncultured bacterium
CGGTTTGGGGTTGGGGCCCGGGTGAGACTCCCGGGCCTACACCACTATTCCTGGGGAGCCAGAATGCGGGACCTCGGGCAGCGGTGCTGTCCACGATCCTGGCCGGTGCAAAACGACATCGGATTGAACCGTGGGCATACGTTCGAGAACTCCTGATGCGGCTACACGCCGACGATGCCCGACTCGAAGAAATGCTTCCTGATCGTTGGGCCACGGCGCATCCCGAAAGCGTATTGACTCATCGTCTCAATGAATCCCGTGCGAAGGCGGCAGCCAAACGCGACCGACGACAACGCCGACGTATCCAGACTCGCGATGTACGCTAACCAAATTCAGCCCCACTACCATGGGCAGGCCGGACGCTTACGGTGTTATTCAGTCTTCTTATCTTTTTGCGAATTTTCTGCAGCGATACCGTTTACCCACAACGCTTTCTGAATCAGTCCATGATGACCGTTTCCTGAGGCGTCGTGGACGATTTCGCCCTGGCCTTCGTCAAAGTGATACAACGCCATCGTGTCCTTATCCGACCTGAATCGAGATGCAGGCGTGAAGTTATCATTATATCTCGCAACATTAGAGATTCGGACTTCGTCGATGACTCCGTTATAGTTGTTTATCACTAGATTGTTTCGCTGCGGATTCGCTCCGATCATGATCGGCATCGTTGACGGATTGGGATGGCCGTCCAATTCCGCGCTGTCATCTTGTAGAATTCCATCAATGAACAGCTTCACGTGAGAACCGTCGAAGACACCTGCAAGATGGAGCAGTTGCCCAGCCACAACTTGATTGTTCGAGCCTGCCACTTGAAATTTAGTCCCATTGTGAAATACAAAGCCAATTCCAAGATCATTGAGCGTGAGGCCCATTCCTCCACCCTCAAGATCACCAATGACACATGCATTAGAGGACGGCTCTAGTGGCCTAACCCAGGCTTCCAGGGTGATGGGATGATTTCCCTTGTATCGGAGTGTGGGACTAAAGATCAGGCTGTCTTGGAATTTCAATGCATGATCCGCTGTGTAACGCGGGGCTGGTTTATTTTTCCAATCGTCGTGAAACACTTGCTGTTGGAAAAGCTCGAGTTTGGAGCGAAGTTCAGGCTTTTGGGTCTGGTAGTCGTCAGAAACCTGCGTTTCATCGACGGCCGCCATCAGCGTTCCCGAGTGCGCGTCCCATAGCTGAACTTTGGCCATGGACAACGTGGCGAGCATCTTACCATCTGGCGAAAATTCAGCATTACGAGCAACTCCTTCCAAGACGAATTGCTGCTCGTCCGAAGCAATCGATTGCAAGACTGCTCGTCCGTTGACACTAGGGAAGCAGAGCCTTTTTCCGTCTGGCGAAAATCGGATAAAAGAATGATGTACATGTGGAATAGCAAAACGGTGTTTCTCTGCGCCGCTGGCAACATCCCAGAGGCGGACGGTGCGATCAGAACTCACAGATGCTACCGTTGAACCGTCGGGTGAAACATCAACACCAATCACTTTATCTGTGTGTCCGGTGAATACTGTTCGTTGCTTGAAAGTGTCTATGTCCCATAACCTAACTGTGGTATCAAAGCTACCTGACACCAACGACTTCCCATCGGGAAAGATCGCTAGCGGAATAACGTTTTGATCATGTCCCTGGAAACTACCTAACAGGTCTCCTGTCAAAACATCCCATAATAAAAGTCTCTTATCAAGAGAACCGGCGCCTCCCGACACAAGTCTTTTGCTGCGGCTGGTAAAAAGAACGTTGTTTGCGGGCCTATAGTGTCCACGAAACGTATTTAGTAAATCTCCGTTGCGAGAATCCCAGACCCTTACCGTCGAATCCTTACTGGTGGACGCGATTAACTGACCATTCGACGAATATCTCAAACTGGTTACTTGATCCGTGTGAGCCACGATTGCCAAACGTATTTTCCTTGAATCGATATCCCAGAACTTGATCTTTCCATTTTTTCTACCGATGGCTAGCGTTTTGCCATCCGGTGAAAACGCGACGGCGAATGGAATTGACTTATTATCCTTCGCTCGTTCTTGAGTCAGTACATCGTTTTCGGACGCTGCTTGCCACAACCTGACCGATTTGTCTGCACTACCAGAAACCAAAGTCTTTCCATCGGGTGAAACAGCGATAGATAACACATGATCGGAATGGCCTTGGAGTGTCGATTTCAATTCCCCAGACGTAATGTCCCAAAGTTTGATTGTTCGATCACCACTTCCTGAAAACAGAGTCTTGCTGTCCGGAGAAAAAACGAGCGAGGAAACATAGTTCGCATGCCCCGTAAGCATTTTCAATGACCTACCCGTAGCAATGTCCCACAATTCAATCTTCTTGTCAGCACTACCGGTCGCAACAAACTTGCCATCCGGCGAGAAGGCGAGGGACATGATGAGGCTTACATGTGTTGAGTTCAAACTCTGAACTAACTGGCCTTTCTTTATATCCCATATTTCAATCCACGGGCGGCCGGGGTCAGTTGTAGCAAAGGCTAATGTGCCACCGTCATTTGAATAAGCAAGGGCTTGAGAACCCCAATGGATTTTCTTTGTTGCCTTACCACTGGCAACGTCCCAAAGAATCACTTCCAGACCACTTGAAGCGATGGTCCGGCCGTCTGTTGAAAAAGTAATAGAGTGTACTGGACCAGTATGCCCTTTAAAGATTTTTTCAACTTTGGCTGTCGTTAAGTCCCACAATTTAACAGCATTGTCCGTGTTGTCTGCTGAGACAAGGTGTTCCCCGTCTGGAGAAAATGCGATGGCACGTATATGTCCAGAGTTGATTCGTAAAAGAGCAATCTGTTTTCCTGTGTTGATGTCCCATACCCTGATTGACTTATCTTCGCTTGCGGATGCGAAGACTTGGCCAACAGGGGAAAATGCAACGGAGTAAACTTGTCTCGTGTGTCCCAGGAGAGTGGTATTTTGTGCAATGCCCGATTTGTCCCACAGCTTAACCCCTCCTCGGTGGTCGTCACCAGCGGTTGCTAAGGTTCGGCCGTCTGGATTCCAGGCCACGGTGCGCACACCACCGCTATGACCCTGAAGTCGATTCACAAGTACTCCATTGCTGACGTTCCAGAGTTTTACCGTGCGATCATCACTGGCAGAAGCGATCTCGTTACCGTCTGGTGAAAAGGCTACCTTGTATACCCTGTCGTTATGTGCCGGGATAATACGTTGTAATTTTCCGGACTCTACTTGCCATAGCTTTACTGTCCTATCGTAACTTCCTGAAGCTAGTATTGTTCCATCTGGTGAAAAATTAACGGACAGAACTTGATCGTTATGGTCAAGCAGCGTTCTTTTTAATTTGTATGTGTCAGCATTCCATAACTTGATCGCTTGAGCGCTCCCGCAAGATGCCAAGGTCATTCCGTCAGGAGAATACTCCACATCCCAGACCTGAGCATCATGTGCCTGAAAACTTGTCTTTAGTTTACCTGTTAAAATATCCCACAGTTTTATTGTGCGGTCGCTGCCGGCCGATGCAAGCGTGCTTCCGTCCTTGGAAAAGGACACCCCATTGACTCCGAGCGTATGTCCTTCGAAGCTCTTTATTAGTTGGCCTGTTTCCACATTCCATAGCTTCACGGTTTTGTCGAGGCTGGCCGTTGCTAAGTGCTGTCCATCTCTGGAAAATTCAACAGAAGTGACACTCGATGAATGACCGTTAAGAGTATGTCTTACAATGCCGCCTTTGACATCCCAAAGTCTGAGCTGGCGGAAACGGGGGCCGGAGCCTGCTACTGCCAACAGTAAGCCATCGGGCGAATAGGCGACATCCCGAAATGATAACCAAGTGCGAAACGTCCTAGAAAAACGATGCGATTGCCGCCAAAGGTAGTACCATTCAAAGCCTCGGAGATCATTTTCTCCTGAACCAGGGCGTTGAAGATCTAATAGTGCCGTTGTGCGATCCAATGCTGCAATCTCGAAGGCTTGTTGTGCAAGGTTCATCTGGGCGACGTACAAATGCTGACGTAGTTCATCACGTGCTGCACTTACTTCATCACGTGATCTTGCAGCGGCATCACGCGATTTGGTAGCGGCGGCGGCGAAGGTTTTTGACCGTTCTGCTTCAAGCTGCGCATCTGCCTGTGCATCCTCTGCTGCGTTTTTTGCTTTTTCGGCGTCGTCTCGTGCCTTGTCTGCGACAGTCTTTGCCTCTTCAGCGTCTTTTCGCAATTTTGCTTGGTGGAACGAGACGAGGGGCCCGGCAATCGAAAAGGTCAATAGCAGACTGCCGGTGGTCACCAGTAACCCCGCAACAACCGGATTACGACGACACCAGCGCCAGGCTCGGTCTACTTTTGTAATTGGGCGGGATGTGATTGCTTCGCCATTGACATAACAACGCAGTTCATCGGCTAGTTCCTTAGCTGTATTGAACCGTTTGTTGGGGGCCTTCTCTAAACACTTCAGACAAATCGTTTCAAGATCGCGATGGATGCGGCTGTTAAGTTTGCGCGGACTTGCTGCTTCTTCATGAATAACCTGATGCAACAACATTTGTTTATTGCCACGAAAGGGTCGTTCCTTCGTTAGTAGTTCATATAAAATGACCCCCAGCGAATAGATGTCGGCCCGACGGTCGACCCCATGTCCTTCACCGCGAGCCTGCTCCGGGGGCATATAAGCAGGAGTGCCAAGCACCTGGCCTTCAATGGTCATCGTCACTTCGCCAGCGTCACGCTTAGCCAGACCGAAGTCCATGATGTATGGAACACCATCTGCATTAAGCATAATGTTGCTGGGCTTTAAGTCTCGATGAATAACCCCCATTTCGTGAGCATGATGCAGGGCTTCGGCCAGCTTGATGCATAAATTGGATGCTTCTACCGATGTCAATTGCTGTCCTGAAAGCCAATCGGACAGAGTGAGACCTTGAACGAAATCACTGACAATATAAAGCGTGTCACCTTCTCTGCCTACTTCGTGCACGCCTACAATATTTGGATGGCTGATTTGAGCGGCAGCACGGGCTTCACGTAAAAACTGTTCTGTCTCTCTTAAGTCGAGTTGCCCTTTGCGGGGAACTTTGACAGCAACAGTACGGTCAAGCTCGGTGTCGCGCGCTTTCCAGACTGTACCGAATGCCCCCACCCCTAACTTTGTGTCGAGTTCGAAGTGACCGAGGATCTCCTTGACGCTGGGGTGATAGCTGGCTGTCTCGCCATCAGCGGCAAGGCTAAAACTGCTTCCGCAGGAGTCACAAACAACATCTGAGATTGGACTCTCTTCAATTAATTCGATAGGGTTTTGGCAATTAGGACATCGAACAAGCATCTCTATACCACCCCTCGTTGAAATTTTGAAAAAATTAAATCCTGATTATTATTAAGACCTTCCAGGTGAATTTTGGCATGATTGCACTACAGGCCGAGAAACCTGCTTTTTTGAACATAAGTTACCACCAAGCATTTAAACATTCCGATAGGTTGATTGCAATGCCGATCAGTTTGTACGAGTTCTAGCTATATCGAAATACGTTCGTTTTCGCGAAAGCCTACTAAATTACTCAATACTCATCGTGATCTGCCCAAAGTGAATTCGTTATTGCCGTGTTCGAAATCAAAATCACTTATTCCCGTTAGAGGTGACAAAAACCGGAGCATCTTTGAACGTCGCTACAGCACCGTCACGACCTTCAGTAACTATGGTATAATTTAGACCAAATTTGATACGGTTATTGGAGTCTCTGTCTAGAAACAGTTCGAATACATTTTAACCAGACACAAAAAATGGTGGTGGCTTCCCGGTGCTGACCAGATTTTCTCAACAGATATCAACACTTGCACGATTATTAGTATTTTGGACCGATATTGATATTTTTTGAGTTCTTCACTACTTCCGTCCATAGTCAGCCGGGATGCCTCCCCAGACTTCCGTATTCCACTTCAGGACGGGATTCAGGTTAGTTTGCTGTGTTAACCAGAGAACAGCCTTCGTGAGCCGTTGATAGATCTTGGAAGACAGTTTTCCATATCTGGCACTTTTTGAGTTTACGCGAAGGCTCTTCAGCCAACTAATGGCGGTCTGACTGTCACTATAAACTGGGCAGTCAATTCCCTTCCGTTTGATAAGAAATGCATCTCCTCAAAGAGGGCGCGCTGGGAAGCGTTTTTTTGTGGCTAGTGTCTCACTAACGCATGAAACCGTGTCAAATCAGTTCATTTACCGCCATAAACGGCTATTAACAGCGGTTTTTCCCCTTCAGAAGTACCCTTCCTCTATCACACCGGCAGAAAAGAACGATATTCAGGAACATCGTTCTTGTTTGAAGCAGATTTAAAAATCACTTTCTAAATCTAGCGTAAGCTGCCTCTAAACGCGAGGTAGCGCATGCTCTTGGTAGCGTCCAGGGTTGCAACAAGTCGATCCGGTTCTATTCTGAACATCGAGCTTGGGTACCGTATCGTTTTCACGAACAGGTCTACAAGCTGAGGGCGTTCGATATGCGGTTTGTAATCGAAGCTGCAGTGCTTTTGCAGCTGATTCACGAGCAGATTCGTGAATGGACTCCCCAGCAGGGCAATCCCAGAACGCCAGACGAAGTACTTCCCGGTTTCAGGCTGAGGACGCACAAACGTGATCCGCTTCGATGGCCTGCTTCTGATACGGCTAAAGTTGCTCAGTCACACGTTTACACTTCATCCTAGACCGGGTTGGCGAGTGACAAACAGAATTGGACTCAATCCGTACCCGCTTTGAATTTATCACGATCTTTGGTAGACTTATTGGACCTTTGGTTAGAGAATTTCTCGTATGAGCGGACTGGGTTCATATCCTTGACTGTTGATGCATGACCATCTTCGTGAATATTACAAAGAACCGTTTAGTAGTTCACGTGAGAAAATTCAACAGGACAGTCTCGGTCTGGAGGCAGCGGGCAATATCAGGCTCGATGGTAATGATTTCAAGTCCATTTCTGGTCAAACCGAATGCATCGCAGAACTTTCTCAGACGTTTAGAAAAGTTCTACATAATATCTGTCAGCCCAACGAAGAACGCCATCAGGAAAAACCGGTCATGGCTATGCCAGAAAAACTCAACGAACTCCGAACTGCCAGGACCACAGGTGTCATTGAGGCGCCAGAAGTTCACACATTTCTGAAGGCGCAGAACTGATGGCAGTCGCTTTAGGTACCGAAGTCTATAAGGTCGACCACCTGCGAGTCGTTGCACGGGGAAAAAGCCATTCAGTTTCTCAGCGAGACGCCGCGTTGGTTTCCGATGTGCGTGCGCTGATTCAGGATGACAAAGGCTCAAAGAAGGCGGCCGCACTCACTTCGTCTCTGAACCTGACGGGTTTCGCGACGAAGAACCTCAATGCTGTACTCAACGGGGGTTCGCCTCCTAAGGACTGGGAGGTCGGCGAAGCATACGGTGAAGCGTATCTGGGGACACATAAACGGTGTCATTTCCCATGGTCTGACCGCTGGGATGAAAGAAAAGACAAATCCAGTCTCCCAGGTTCTGATCTGGTTGGTTTGCAGGAGACCGGCACACCGAAATCGCCATCGTTTCGGTTTGCGTTTGGCGAAGTGAAGACCTCTACCGAGAAGAAGTGTCCACCCGGTGTCATGTATGGCAAGGAAGGGCTCAAGAAGCAGATGGAGGACTTGCGGGACCAGCACGAGATTCGGAACACACTGGTTCGTTATCTTACGATGCGAGCACAGGGAGCTGACTGGGAGGACAAGTTCAAGGAAGCATTGGTGAGGTTCCTAGCGGAAAGCACTGATGTTGCAATTTTCGGAGTTCTGATTCGCGATGTTTCTCCAGCTGAAAGCGATTTAAAAACCCGATCGAAGAATATCGCTAAGAAGCATCCTCCAAAGATGCACATCGAGCTTCTGGCGATCTATCTGCCTAGCGGCTCCATCAACAATCTTGGAACCACGTTCGCTCCGGCTGGCAGTAAGACGAAAGCAACAACCACCGGCGTCAAGAAAAAAGGAGGGAAATAATGTTAGTCACTGAAGAATCCCTCCAAGCAATCGATAACCACTGGGCTGTCCTCGCAGTCGGAAAGAAGGAGCGGGATCGAGGCTTGCGTGTGGCCGAAGCACGCCTTGTTCGTGCTGCGACCCATCGACAGATGGAATTGAGCTTTCGGGAGCGAGCCTCAGATGACGATCTAATACAGCGTCTCGCGATGGCATACGAGGTTGCAGCAACGGAAGGTCTGGACGCATTAATCCACCCATCTTCTGATAATGACGATCTTCAAAGTCAGGCGCAGGCAGGAGCCTGGCGGGCATTTGAAATCCGCAGGCTTGTGGACGTACCTGAAGATACAGACGAGATGATCTTCCACGTTCTTCATCTTGCGGCGCTGGCGTACAGCGGCGACCGGTGGTCCGACTTGCGTCGATGGATCAAGGAGAATCGAGCCACCGTGAAGGCTCCTTCGGTTGCCAAAGAACCGTGGGACAAGCGAGTGCTGTATCGAATCTTTGACTGCTGGATCAGGCTATTCCGAAAGGAGAGCTGGGACGACCTTCATCGCATTCATGAGATTGTTGCTGGGCTCCGAGAAGATCAGCAGCAATACGAGAAAGATGTCCTCTCAAAAGACAACGGTCAAAAAAGTCGAGTGATGGCCCTGCGTCTTGTCGCCCTTTACAACTGGGCTAAGGCGACAGAACTTTTGGCGACGTATATCGCTCAAGGGACTCCATCAGGTATCAATACGGCTCTTGACCGTCACTTCTCACAGGCGCTTGAAGCGGTTCCCGGATCGAGAGACCCTGCCTTGGAGATCATTCTGAAGTGGCTGCACGTCGCCTCACGAAGAATGGTTGCAGGTTCGATTTGGTGGGTCGCAGGCAAGGTCAACTCTCGTGTGTCAGCTTTCGTCAAAAGCGTAACGAAATCAAGCCGTCCGCTCTTTGAGTTGTTGCCACCGCAACGCGCTGCTCTCCAGGAGCAAGGCCTTCTCGATCAGGCATCGACCGCGATTGTCGTCGATATGCCGACGTCGGGCGGTAAGACGCTTCTAGCCGAATTTCGTCTGCTCCAAGCACTCAATCAGTTCGATCAGGATCGTGGATGGGTTGCTTACATTGCGCCGACTCGTGCATTGGTCTCTCAGATCACCAGGCGACTTAGGAAAGACTTAGAGCCGTTTGGCGTGGTCGTTGAGCAACTCACGGGAGCGATTGAGATTGACACCTTTGAGGATGCCATGTTGTCCTCGGAAGACCCCGTATCTGAGTTTGATGTGCTTGTGTGTACACCAGAAAAGCTTCAGTTGGTTCTACGCAACGATAAAGTTGAACATCGCCCAATGGCGCTCTGCGTCCTGGACGAAGCACACAACATCGAAGATGCGGAACGAGGCCTTCGGATTGAGTTACTACTCGCGACCATCCAGCGTGAATGTACTCGCGCCAACTTCCTGTTACTGATGCCGTATGTTCCGAACGCTGAAGACCTGGCCAACTGGCTGGGTAAGGAGTCCGGCAGGTCAATCAGTCTCGGTACGTGTGCCTGGAAGCCTAATGAGCGAATTGTCGGGCTCTTTCACGCCGAAGCGGATGATTCGGTGAAGGCGGGGTGGCGACTCCGATTCAGCACCTTGCTGACGACGCCGAAAACGATTCACCTTGCCGGCGAACATACTGTAGATGGCGTACGCCCACTCGACATTGCCAAAAGTTCTGTCCTTAATGCTCCTACTGTCCAAACGGCGGCGATGGCAAAGGTATTTTCGGAGCGAGGAACGAGTATTGCCATCGCGACGAATACAAACCATGTTTGGTCAATGGCCAAGAAACTCGCAAAGGAAATGGCCCCAAGGAAGAAAGTGTCCGATCGGGTTCGTTTGGTTCAGCGCTTCTTGAAGACCGAGATCGGTGACGATTTTGAGCTAATCGGCATGCTTGAACGTGGAATCGCGGTTCATCATTCGGGTTTGTCGGACGAGATTCGATCACTCATCGAGTGGCTTGCCGAAGAACAAGACCTGAGAGTTCTCTGCGCTACGACCACGATTGCGCAAGGGATCAACTTCCCGGTGTCGTCCGTATTTCTGGCGTCACATAAATACCCCTATGGGCAGCCTATGAGTCCTCGCGAGTTCTGGAATCTCGCCGGGCGAGCAGGCCGGATCGGACAGGACTCTGTCGGAGTCATCGGGCTGGCACGCTCAAACAACGAGAGTGAAGTCAAGCAGTTCGTCAAAGAGGCTACGGGAGATTTAGTTTCGCGTCTTATTGGGTTACTCTCAGATATTGCCAATGCGGGGCAGTTGAAAAACCTTCAACAGGCATTCAATTCAGATGAGTGGCGTGACTTTCGGTGTTATGTGGCTCATTTGATGCGAGAGTCGGACAGTCTGGATGCTGTTCTAGCGGAGGCGGACGATCTTCTCAGAAACACTTACGGCTACTCGGAATTACGATCTAGTCAGAACGCCAGCGATACATTCAAAGCTGATGCCTTACTCTCTGCCACACGTGGATATGTTACTGAGATTGCACAGCACCCCGAGAACGTGACATTGGCAGACTCGACCGGGTTTGCCCCCGAAGGCGTCCGTACCGCTTTGCTTGAGCTCGGAAATCTGGAGCACAATTTGACACCGGCAGATTGGGAGCCATCTAGTCTGTTCGGATCGGGTGGGCAGTCGTCGTTGCCCGAATTGATCGGTGTGATGCTTCGTGTCAATGAGTTGCGGACGTCTCTCGAAGAAATTGGCCCGGCGGGAGCCGATCATCAGCAGATTGCCAACATCACCGCAGATTGGGTTAATGGTAAGTCATTGCGTGACATCGCTGAGGCGTATTTCCGGGGTGAAAAAGATGATACCACAACGGCTGTGTCGAAGGCCTGCAAGGCAATCTATAGCAAGCTATGCAATTCGGGTCCTTGGGGGTTGTCGGCCCTCAGCAAGATGCCTACATCTGGGCTCAACTTCGACGATCTCCCAGCTGATGTTGCGAGACGAATCAATGCGCTGCCTGCTATGATTTACCACGGTGTTAATACAGAATCGGCAGTGCTTCTTCGTATGAATGCCGTTCCTCGAACTGTTGCCGAGCGATTGGGCAAGCAGTACGAGTCGGAGGTTGGAGACCAGAGTCTGTCGGTGAAATCGGCGCGTGACTTTCTCAAGAACTTGAGCGATACCGCCTGGGGTGTCGCCGCGCCCAAAAAGGCTGCAATGTCCGGTAGCGATTATCGTGAGATTTGGCAGCAACTGTCGGGTGAGGTGAAACAATGACCGACGGATATTTGCTCCGTTTTGGTGATCAGATTTTACAAAAACAGCAGACTGGAAATGTTTGATGGATGGGATGTATTTCGCTCTCGGCTTTCACGACTTGTTACTGCCGAATCAAATGCCGAAGATTGAACTGGGGTAGTCTTCAAGTTGCCGTGTATCGTGAGCCTTAGTGCGGACCTTGGATCAGATCTGCGACGCGCTCTGTGCGCACGATCAACGCCTGCAGCGTGTTCGGCCTGAACAGGTCGGCGATCTCCAGCAACCACTGGCCGGTAGCAATCGGAAACATCGTAGACCACGATGCCCTCCGTATCAGTGTCCCGATTACGACTGCCGAACTCGGCGCTGTTCAGCTTCCCCTCCCGCATCTGGCGGATGCGGCTCTTCACCTGCCAAGACAGCACCGGGAGTGGTCAAATATTCACAGTTTATCCAGAGACAATCACTCACCATCCAAAGGCAACCACAGTTATGGGAGGTAATTTATGTACTCATAAGAATATGAGGCCACTGTGTGGTACTCGACATCCGTATTTTTCGTGATACAAATCAATCATCCAAACTGGTCTATTACTCTATTTTTCAAGTGTTTTGCATATCAAAAAGGTGAGTTCGAACGCTTCATCGAATGCCACGGACAACCCCTTAATAAGTGAGCATCTCTCAGAGAGAAGGCGCGCTGCGGCGTATTTTAATGGTCGTTAATATAATTTTGACGCCTGAATTTGTGTTGAAGCAGCCCATATTCCCCATCAGCAGCACTGTAAACACCGGTTAGAAGGCGTAGCGACTGCCCTGGAGTGGCAAATTGGCATAAAACATAGCGGTCAGATGACCACCTGCAGGTTGCAGGTCAGGCTACCAGTATAAGAGTCGGTTCTGAACCGGAAACCGCGGGAGCGAGGGTTTGTATAGACAGGGAATTATATACTGAGATCTGCCTGCGGAACGAACAAGGGGCTTTTCGGGAGATCACGATCGTCCTGGAAGCAATCCGCGACTGGAAAGCCCAATCCGCCTGAGGTTTTCCTGCCGCTTCGTCATCCCCCGGGAGAAGCCCAGGCGGACTTTAGCATTGCCAATCTCTTGCTGG
>CAXBFD010000160.1:0-12300 GCA_963974925.1 uncultured bacterium
GTTTTTTCGCCGTTTCGACCGTAGTTGATAGAACAATACCCGGAGTAGACGATGCCAGGCGGTATGCGTGGGAGCCGGCAATGCCTTCCACCAGAACATTCAGATTGTAGCCGCTGGTGATGAAAGCTGCAGAGAGTTCGTTCAGCAGCCTGGTGCGATCGCCGGTTTGAAATTTATCGTGACTGAGATCATCCATCGGCTCAATGATGGCCTCCCCGAAAAAGTGTGCCCAGAGGCGATTCACGGCGTTCTTTGCCAGCAGTCGTTCCTGGTCCTCTTTCATCCAGTCGACCAGAATCAGACGCAGCGACACCGAATCCAGTTTCTGCGGCCTGGGGAATTCTGTTCTGGTCAGTAATGTCGGTCCATATTCCAGGTTGGTATCCGGAATACGAACCCTGGGTAGCTGTGGTATGTTTTTATCGTCTGTTTCGGGACGCGCGAAAAACGCGGCTGTCTGCCAGAACTGCTCACGACTCCAGCGAGAAAACGGATGATCGTGACACTGGGCACAATCGAGATTCAGCCCCAGAAACGCGCGGGTGGCGCTGGCCGCCAGATTTTCCGGCTTTGACTGGTTTGCAACATAAAAGCCGACGGGGGTCGTGCTCGCGGGGGCAATCCGGGAATGGTCCAGCGTCATGATTTCAGTAACCAGTTCATCGTAGCGCGCCCCTTTCTGAAGTCGATGAACCAGCCATTGTTCAAAGTCGCCGGTGACAGAATCGAATTCCGGCGTGTCAGCCTGCGGAACCCAAGCGCGTCGCCAGAATGTCGCCATGTTCCGGTAATGCACGCCCGAATGCATCAGTCGGCTGATCGCTTCGCTGCGTCGGAACTCAGAAGTATTACTCAGATACTCATGCACTTCAACAATCGTCGGAATACGGCCGGCCAGATCCAGTGTCGTTCGACGCAGGAATTCCGTATCGCTGGCAAACTGGGAATCGTCTGTGTTGTTAACCTCCAGTCGCTGATCGATTAAACGGGAAATCGTAAGGGGCGTTATCTCCTCAGCCCGGCAGGTAGTCGACGCAGCCACTGCCACGAACAGAAACAGCCATCCTCGCAGCAATCGCGTTCTCGTACCGGTTTCTTTTTGCTTGATACCCACAGTCACTCCCTGGTGAATTTATCGGCGATCATTCGAAGTTGAATGACAATGTTGACTCATCTTAGAAATCTTCATGCTGAATCAGGTGTCCGTCGTCACGAATTGTCAGGTACGCGAATGTCAATGGATCCAGTTTCTTACCAACGAATCGCACACTTCCATCGCAGAACAGGACGTTGGCGCCGTCCTGATGAAAACTGTAAATGCCGAACCAGTTGTTGCAGTTGACGCTGCAGTCTGTGCCGTCACCACGTCCGGGTCTTTCGCCTGTTTCTGCGTTTACAGCACCAAACGCGATCGAGCCCCAGCCCGCCCAGGCACCGCGTGCATTGGGGCTCAAGCCGAACTGTCCCTCTCCTGGTTTCTGAACACGGTTTCGCCATGCTGATGGTCGTCCGGCCTGTTCGATCAGCAAAAGAGTATTCGACAGGCCGTCTGTGATTTTTGACAGGGGAAGCATCTCATTATCGGTCATCGGCTGACGCTGATTTCCAATTCCGCGTCCTCTCCCCATGGCATTGATGCCGTAGCCGTTGCGTGTCATCAGCACCCCATTCGAAGTAATGAAATCAACCGTCGCCGCTTTGCAGAGATACACGGTATCCTTGTCCGGATTGAGAGATTTTGTTGACGCCTGAGACTGAATCTGTACGAATCTCGCGGCGGGACTCGACGGACAGAGAAAAACGATCAACTGCGATTCGACAATTGCCTTGTTTTTGGGGTCAAAGAAGTCGTAGCGAACGTCATATTCACCCGCCGGATCAGACAGTTTCAGATACGGAAGAATCTGTCCCCCCCAGCCGCCGTACGGATTGCCGTCATTGAAACCGGTACGCCGGGGAGGCAGGCCACGCTGTGTTTTTTCAAACTGGAGAAACGCAACACCCATCTGACGCAGCCGATCCTGACACGACTGCTCTCGTGCGGTATCCCGCGCCACGAGCATTCCCGGCAACAAAACGACTGTCAGGACCGTCATGCAGACGACGACAACAACGACTTCAATTGGGTTTAACCACTCTCGCATAGTTTCTCTCGGTATCAGGATGGTTTGTGCGTCTGAAATATTTTGTTAACCGTGGCTAAGACGGTATTCCCTGTTCCACCACGCCGTCGACCGCAAGACATTCGCTATTAGCCGCAGGACGTTAGCCCCGGTTCCTCCCCGGTCTATTTTTGACTGCCCATTTCGATGTTTTTTCTCTTACAAAGACGGATTAAAAAACACGAACAGGCTACAGCAGGCGGAGTTTGATTTTGAAGCAAGGACTCACGCCTGATTAAAGTTCCCCAATGATTTCTCCACCATTAATCGTGACCAGTGCGAACAGAATATTGGCATCGATGGATTCAGACAGCATATGCACAGATCCATCCGCGAACGCTGTATTTGCGCCCCCCGCGTGAAAGCTGTAGATTCCCTGGCTGTTGTTGCAATTAATAGAGCAGGTTCCGCCCGGGCCATCTTTGGTGACGCCGTCGCTGCCAAATACCTGCACCTGAAATACCTGATAGGAAGGCCAGGATCCCCAGCTGGTCGCCTGACTCAGTCCGGCATTAGTCGGTTGTTTCTGGCCGCGAATGTAATAGTCTGCGCGACCTGCCTGTTCGGTAACGAGCATGGTATTCGTTGTCCCGTCTACAATATCTCGAAAACGGCGTGTCCGGGGCAAGTCATCCATGGCGGTGATCTGGTTGTTTCCGCTCAAAGACGATACACCATATAGCGTTGACGAAAAACTGTTGGGCCCGAAATAGTCGCCTGCGACCCCCTCCGATGTCACACCACTTAGAATGACTGTCAACAATCTTGGCCCGGGAGCCGACGGACACATGAAAACCGCGAGCGGAACACGGATGTTGTCCGCGTTCTCAGGAGCATAAAAATCTTTGTTGAAGTCATATCGTCCCTGCAGATTTGCCTGATCCAGGTAGGGAAGAATGGATGGTCCCCAGCCGCGGCGGTTTCCTGACGACATAATTCTCCGCGGAGGCAGAACACGAAAAGCGCTCTCGTAGTTGTGTGCCGCCAGTGCGATCTGTTTCAGATTGTTGCGGCAACTCATGCGCCGGGCCGCTTCGCGCGCCTGCTGCACTGCCGGCAAAAGCAGCGCAATCAATATCGCGATAATGGCAATGACAACAAGTAATTCAATTAATGTAAATCCGGCTCGCTTCTTTCCTGTGGTCAATCGTGCCACGACGTCTGCTCTCCCTCTAAAGTTTGTATGGTCTTTCCAGTAATGCCCATTACCATAGCAACAGCTGTGCCAAATCGTTCGAACGTGAATTCTCGTGAAATATTTCGTTTGCACACATCGGAAATTGGGAGCCGAGGTGATATTAACGCCAACAGTGTCGGATCTATCGACAGCGAGAATCGTCTGGAGTAGAAACTGCCTGTTGTTGTGTTTTCACGTTCTGATTACACCGGAACTCCGAATTTGACACTGGAGGGACAATGTATGTTGCCCTGTTTGAATCAGCTTTAAGCAGACTAACGTACCCGGAAGGCAGATACGAAACCTTGCGCAACGTGTCTCGGGTAGAGAACGGGTTGATCAGCGCGCCACGCGCAGGACGGTGAAGATCAGCGTGGAAGTGCTTCTCCGATCGCATTCGGCGAGCTATTGCGAGATCAAATGCACGCAGATCTTGGGGGACGAGGTGTTGCCAGCGCGTGCTATCGTGATTGACGAAGATCGCTGTTAATTCTCACCATTGCCGCTTATTGCTGGCTGAATGTGAGATCCCGCAGACTGGTGTCTCCGCTGTCATCTGGTACTCTGTCAAGTGCCCCGGTGAGTACGAAGCCGTCAATCTTCGCCTGGGCAATGGCAAGCTGTGATCGGGCGTTGATATATTGGAGATTGGTGTCAAAGAATGTCTTGCGGGTGAGGAGCACCTGCACGAACCCGACTTCACCAGCCTTATATGCCTGATCTGCCAGTTTCATCGAAGCACTGGCACTGGGTAAAATTTCGGTAGAATACACATCAATCGCGGCAACGGCGGTATCATACTCTTTGGAAACAACGGCCAGGCGGGCTTCAATATTATTTTGAATTCGTTGTGCTTCCATTTGCGCACGGCAGATTTCCGCATTTGCCGCCTCGATGTTCCCCAGGTTTTTGTTACTCACCGGCAAGGGAATACCGACCTGCAGGTTGAGCATTCCGGAATTGGTGCCGTAGTCTACCCCCGCGCCCAACTGGACGGCAACGTTCGGAACAGGCTGCACCTGCTGACGTTCCAGTGCGGCGTGCGCACGGTAAATTCGATCCTGGGCGGCATTATACTCGGGGCTGGAGGCAACCATTGAGGCAGCGAGTCCATCCCAGTCAATGAGATCAGTTTTCGTCGGCAGCGTGCCATCGAGCCGCGCAATCGGAAGATCAGACACCCCTGCCACTGCCGAGATCTCTCGCCAGATGGCAGCGAGCCTGGCATCCGCCTGTCGTTTTGCAAGGCCTACTTCACTCTTGAGAATCTGTGACTGGAGCACGTCGACCTGAGAGCTTTCTCCCGCTTTCTTTCGCAACTCAGCATACTCAAGTCCTTTTTCTGCAATAATGTGGAATTCCGTGATGATATCGATTTGATTCTGAATGGCCAGCGCCTGATAAAATCGCGTCCGGATGTCTGTTCGGACTCGGAAACGTTGTGCTTCGAGTTCCTGTAACTGCGCGGACAAAGTCGCATTCAAAACGCGTTCGTTCAGCTCAAGCTTGCCTCCGGTAACGAATTCCCGTTCTACAAAAGCCAGGTGCTGGTCGGTTCCACGATCGGCAAGCTGTTGTCCCTGATAGCCAATGATCGGATTCGGTCTGGTGAGAACCTGGCTTCTATATCCGGAAGCTTTCTGAGTTGACGCTGCCAGTTCGCTGATGGTGGGGTTGTTGGTCAATGCCAGCGATTCCAGTTCCTGCAGAGTCATCATTCCATTCAAGGCAGGGACATCAGCGAGATTGTCTAAACTGAGATTTTCCGACTGCGCATGGATGGGCTGCAATGCAGAGGATTCATTCTGCTGACCTGCCGCGTGTGCCAGACGAATCGCGGGTTCCGTTTTCGTCCCGCCGTTGTTTGAGTCATGGTCGTTCGCAGCAACGCTGTCTGGTGTGGCCCTCGAATCAGCTTCTGCCCTATCACCAGCGAGCGTGGAGGAACCGGTGGCTGGTTGCCCGGCATTCCGCTGGGTGATCGCCGAATTCATCGAGCACCCGACTTCCAGAGGGAGAACAACAGCGAAAATCAGACCGACCGCGATGAATCGGTAATTCAAACCGGGACCAGTGATATCCATACCGTATTTCATAGATTCGATACTTGTAATGATTGCATTGTCTAACGCTTCACAGGTGGCGGGAAATCGCGTCGTTATAATCATAAAGTTCGGTTGTATCGCTATATTAGTCTTAAGTGTTTCCAGCCAAATCACCACACGACCGGGATCTTCTGCAGAAGGACCCCTAGAACCCGCATAAGTTAACGCGGGGAATCCGGGATGCTGAAGCAGGTGTTTATGTCAACATGCCCCAAAACCAATCGTGGCCTCAAGATCATATCGGGACGAACCATCCGCTGCTGATGATCCTCGCTGACCTGGTGCAGAACCAGCCGTCCTGATCCTGATTCTGGTTGTGCTCACCATTTACACGACGTTTTCCAATTTCCCGGTCCTCGTCACACAAGCAAGCAGTGGTGATCATGAGCCGCGTCTGCTTCTGAACCCGGCCGACAGCAGCCCTCACTCAAGCGGCTTGCCGTACACTTTCAATTCATGGATCGATCAGAATAGACCGTGCTGGAATCGGCAAGGTCTCTCGGATTTTTTTCCTGAACGATGCGACCTCTGAACTGCTGCCATAGAAATACATTCGCGAATCATTTGCCGGGACACTGGCTGTAAAGGAGTTCCCCGTGCCGATGATCGTATCGCTCCACAGATCATAAATTTGTGATGATTGAGGAAGCTGGATCTGCGTGTTCAAGGTATGCGTGCTGTCGTTTGCTAGCAGCACAAAATGTTTGTCGGCATCAAGGTAAATATCTTCTTGAGAATAGATGAAGACTCCAGCGGCACGGCAGACATCTCTGAGGACGGTGGCTGAAAGATAGGGAATGGCCATATAAACCGATCGGGAACCGGAAATCATCTTTGCTGCATAAGCAACCTGATTATTGTGAGTATATGTCCCCAGGGTTTCCGCATCGGGATCGTTGACATTGAAAATGGGACCGATGACATACGGTGAAGTATCATGTTCCCAATGATGAGGTTTCAACGTATAACCTTCAGGGATATTGGTCGTTAATGGATGCCGTGATGTGATGCTTACGGTTGGCAGTCGCTTTTCCAAAGTGACTTCTGTCACAATTCCGGTTAAGTCCTGGATGTTCGCCACCGACATATTGGTGCCGTCACTGTAACCAGATCCGTAAACAAACACGGCTGTTTTACCAGGTAAACGGACGACTGTCTTGATGATATTGCGTTGAGCCGTTGTCAGATGATGCGCATTCAGAAACACATACACTTTGTACTGACTCATTCCGGGCAGCGAAATATCGTTGAGTTCATACTGATCAACGGGCGCTCCGAGTTTCATCAACTCAAAAAAAGTGGTCTGATATTGTGCGCTGACGAGGACATTCCTGCCATCGTAAGGATCCATCCCCCAGACATCGGCGTTATTAAAAAACACAGCAACTTCCGACGTTGAAGGCGATGCGGTTGCCCGGATCGCATCGTACCATTTCCTGGCTTTGGACAATGCAGCATTGATACTTTCCAGCGAAAACCAGGGGACAGACAAGCGATCGGAGCCCGTGGCCCCTTTGGGAAAGCCCACCCACCACAGCGCACAACCACGCAGGCCGGCTCCCCATGCGTAGGTATATAAAGTAGACAGAGATTCCTGTTCGCTGAATGTATTTGAAGCCACTTCCACGGGGACAAAAAAAGTGCGGGCATCAAACTCAATCAAAGGCATTTTTCCATGTCGCAACATGCTCTGTGGCAGACTTTCCGGAATCATCGGTCGGCCCGAACGTCGATGTGTATAGGCCTGGATCATCCCGAAATAATCGATGTAAGGCGAAGCCATCGCGGTCTGCAAACCTGTATATCCAACATGCTGGAGATTACCCGGCGCGAGACCTGTCGCAAACGTCCCGTTACTGTAAAACCCCCACAGGCCGGTAATATATTTTCCGCCGCTGGCTTCTTTGACCGCTTTGGCGGCAACACTCGCCATCTGCGCCATTGCCTCACCATGAAATTCCCAATAATCCATCGGCATCCGAGTGACCGCCGGATCTTTGAACATCAATCTGGAATCCATCTGCCGAAGTACAGCAGGCGTTGGAAAGGCGTTTGCGAAGGTGACACGGGAGTCATTCCATGCCTGTTGTAAAGCCTGCTCATTCACATATCTGTGCCTGAGCCATTTTCGGAAAGCGGCGATATGTACCGGGCTGAAATCACCAAAAACAATGTCTTCGCGAGCGGTACTCAGGTTGTTGGAAGAATTTTCCCAGCCCCAGTACTGTGTTTCTTTTGCTGTCTCGTAATGCACTCCAATGACGTGACCGCTGTAATCTTGAGACATCAGGTGACGAACCAGTGCACGGTAGTCATAGTCAAGTTGACGCGCCCAGCGCGGGGATGAGAGCGAATAAGACTTTTTCGATCCATCAGACAGGATCGTGGTCTCATCGGGCCAGTGAAGACTCCATTCTGTCGGCCGCATGCTAAACGCGACGATAACCCAGGCATCCGGATCGTACTTCAGAAGCTGATGAATCTCCTCGTCCACTGCGGCAAAATAGCGTGCATTTTCGGCATCACCTTCAGGCGTACTGTAGTCGGCCGCGACGTCTTTGATCGTGAGCACACGCCATAAATGCGATCCGGAAATCAGTTGCTCACCGATACTCTGCGCACTCGCATTGTCAGGCACGGTCATGATATAGGGAGAGATGTATTTCCCGTTCACATAAATATTTGCCTGATCATTCTCGATTTTAATCTGCGTGGTGGGGACAACTGCCGGCCAGGGAGTCGGATCGGAATCAAATCGCTGAATCTTGAGGGTGCCCACTACATTCTCTGTCACATTAACAATACTTCCGCTGGATGCCGACTGCGCGTGAGCCACAGCACCACTGGCACGTAATGGGGTGACAATGATCGGAACCGACGCGTCATGGGGAGACCACGCGGGAATCGTAATATTCGCTGTGACCTCGTAATCTTTTCCGACCACCCAGTGACTGGTGGGAATGGCAGGTTGAACTCCTGTTACCGCCAGCGTATAGTCCGATTTGCCATAAGCGTCTCTCAGCCCTTCTTTCCCGATTCGTACCTGGAACCCGTAATTTTGATCGTCTGCAACCGTCTTGCGAAGTTGCATCCTGATTTGCATTTTCCTGCCCGGTTTGGCTACCCCCGGATCGATCTCAAAAGACGAGAGCGAATAATGTGCCCGCGTTTTTGGTGCAGGAAACGTCCCGGCGTCGGGCAGATAGGGGGGCAATCCTGATTGAGCCGCCTGAATCCAGGGTGCGTGACCGTAAACCTGGATCGAGTGTATTTCTGACCGTGTCGCGTCACCTTGTGGAGTCAGAGCGTAATATCGGATCTTTGTGATTTCAGTTGCATTAATCGGCTCGATGATCGGATCATCCCGTAATGAATTCGCTTTGGGCCCTGCTACGGTTCTCCACGAATTCGTTTCGGCACTGAAGACGTCGATGCGATAAGAACCGGCCTGCGAGGCAACGGATTCTTTCACAATCATTTTTTCAATGAATGCCGGCTGAGGAAACCGTAACTCCACCCAATGAGGAAACGTGTTAAAATTCGATGACCAGTAAGTCTCTGGATTACCATCGATCAGGTTCTCCACTTGCACACTCGAATCGAACGATTGCGAAGAGGCGATCGGAATGGCCCCAAAGGCAGCCTTGGCAATATTCACACTCTCGGGATGTATGAGAATATTGTCGACTTGAAGTTCGCCGGCAACAGGAGACTCAAACTGAAATTGATTGATCTGAGCAACAGTACCCCCGCTGCCTGTATACCAGCCGTGAGAGGTTCCACTTCCGATGGAGGCCCCCGAGGTCAAGTTTTCGAACGAGACCGAGAAGGAGCCTTGTTTCGGATTTTGAGGATTGATGCCGCGCACTTGAATGGTGCCTCGGATCCACTCACCGTAGTTAACTAAAGATTCGAAAACGGCGGGGCTGCTGCCGGTTTCGCCTTGAACCTGAATAAAATACTGGCCGGGTGCCCCTGTTCCCGCTTCGAGAAATTTGATCAAGACCGCATCTTTGCTGCCATTTCGATCCCGCAGAAACAGGTTGTGCGTTCCGGATGCGACGAGGAAATCAAACTGAAGCTGCCTGTCGCCGATGATGTTGTAACCGGTGATTTGAGTGGACATGGTCCCGGACTGGTTACGATGCTGCAGCACGATGGAACTGGCAACATTGGCTGTCGCAGTTCCCTGAGCGAATGAACCGCTGCTGTGAGTCTCTGTCTGACTGAACTGCGACGGCTCTGCCAGACTGGCTGCCACACCAGCCGGAAAACGTTCAAAATCTTCCGCCACCACTTCAATCTTTGGCAGCAATGTGAGGACCAGTAGCGCGATAAGAGATGCCATTCCAGGTACTGATCTAAAATTCATGTTCGTCTAACATTTCACTTTTGTTTCGGGAGCCTTAATCCGTGTTTGCGACACTGGTATCCCCATTCAATCACCCTGCGGCATGAATCGATCCACTGTGCGCGCTTCGATACGTGATTAGATGCTAAGGGATTGAAATACTCAATTACAATACTGGGTGAGGATTTTTATCGAACTTAGCAGACAAGCAGAACACTTCACATCCGGTACAGAACAGGATGCGGGCTGAGTAAAAGGAACAGCGACTGCCTTGAATTGATCAAAAGGCGAGACGAGCTTAATGCCTTTGATTGTCGCCAGCGGCAACACAGCGGTTAGAGCACAATGCCGTCGTAGCGTAATACGTATTCTTTTTCGAATACGCTCGGTTTGAGTTTCATGCCGCGCTTTCGGTCCTGTTCTGCTTTTTCTTTCTTTTCCTGGTGCTGGTATGCCTGCCAGCGGTGAAAGTAGGCTTCCCAGTCTTCCGGTTCCAGTCGGATGGCTTGAGTATAATCGGCGATGGCCAGATCCACCTGCTCGGCGTCCCAGCGGAGCAGGCCCCGGTGTACGTAAATCGAAGCGAGCCGGGCCGAACTGTAATCGGGCTGTTGTTTCGCCGTCTTGATCGCTACCGCCAGATCATCCTCGGCTGAAGGATATTTCCCCACTCCCATATACAGCACCGCGCGGGCAAAACGGGCATCGATGTTGTCGGGGTTTTCTTGAAGTTCCAGATTGAATCTCGCCAGTCGCGCTTCATATTCGGCTTTCTCCTCCAGCGGACTGAAATACGAAAGCGGCCGATACAATTCGGGAGTAGTCATCGGAACGGGAATACAGGCTGGCAGAAAACACAGGAGCAGAAAAACTCCCGACAGCAGGGGGACTGGCAGATTCCGCATCAAAACATCCTTTTTTCAACCTGATCACACGAAGTCATCTCAGGCGACAGGGCAATACCGGGCTCCAAAACGCCCCAGTCTGCTCAGTTTATAAGACAATCATCCCCTCCACGCATAATGTAGTTCAGAACACCCCTTTTCTGCAATACGTTTTATGCCGGTTGCGGTCGCCTCAATCGGTGGCTCAGCTCAGCAGATCATGCACCACGTGCGCTTCTTCGACGCCCGTTAGTTTCGCATCGAGGCCCCGGTATTTATACGTCAGACGACGATGATCGATGCCCATGCAGTGCAGAATAGTCGCGTTCATATCGCGGATGTGAACCGGGTTTTCGACGATGTTGTAGCAGAAATCGTCGGTCTTCCCGTATTCGAAACCCCGTTTGATGCCGCCGCCCGCCATCCAGATCGAAAAGCAGCGGCCATGATGATCGCGGCCCGCACTCGGGCTGCCGATGGCGCCCTGGCTGTAAACGGTACGGCCGAATTCGCCCCCCCAGATGACCAGCGTTTCATCCAGCAGTCCGCGTTGTTTCAGATCCTTGACCAGAGCAGCTGACGGCTGATCCACGTCGAGACACTGATTGGGCAACTGGCCTTTGATTGAGACATGCTGATCCCAGCCACGGTGAAAGAGTTGCACAAACCGCACGCCCCGTTCGGTCATGCGTCGGGCCAGCAGACAGTTTGCCGCGAAGCTGCCCGGCTTACGCGATTCGGGTCCATACATTTCAAAGGTTGCCTGCGTTTCACTGGAAAGATCCATCAGCCCGGGAACGGAAGTCTGCATCCGATACGCCATCTCATACGAATTGATGCGGGCCTGAATTTCGGGATCGCCAATTTCTTCCGCCTGTCCCCGGTTCAACGTCGCCAGATCGTCCAATAGTTTGCGGCGCTGCTGGCGGTCGATGCCCGCGGGATTCGACAGATACAGTACCGGACTGGAGCCGGGACGCAGTTTCACCCCCTGATGGCTGGGAGGCAGAAAACCGGAACCCCACAGGCGATCAAACAGAGGCTGTCCCGGATTTTTACCGGTTCCCTGTGAGAGCATCACCATATACGCGGGCAGATTTTCATTCTCGCTCCCCAGACCGTAACTGAGCCACGCGCCGAGACTCGCATGCCCGATCTGCTGCGTCCCCGTGTTGATGAATGTGATCGCGGGGTCATGGTTGATGGCTTCCGTGTTGACCGATTTGAGAATCGTAATGTCATCAGCGATGGTTTGCGTAAAAGGCAGCCGCTCGCTGATCCAGGTCTGATGCTGGCCACACTGTTTCATCTCCCAGAACGGTGCGACTACCGGGAACGACTTCTGACCGGAAGTCATCCCCGTCACACGTTGTGTCCCCTTGACGGAATCAGGCAGATTCGAGCCATGCAGTTTGCGCAGGATCGGTTTGTAGTCAAACAGGTCCACATGCGAAGGACCGCCCGACTGAAACAGATAAATGATGCGTTTTGCCTTGGGAGCGATCTTCTGCACGCCTGCCGGTATCGCTTCCGCATTCACGCTCTGGTTGAACAACTCCGGGTACAGCAGCGAGGCCAGCGCCGCCCCGCCAATGCCCCGTGACGATTTGCCCAGCAGCGT
>CAXBFD010000161.1:0-12202 GCA_963974925.1 uncultured bacterium
GACGAACGTATTACTGACAGGTTACGGACCGTTTGGAAATACGCCTGTGAACCCGGCGGAGTCGGTGGCGCGGGCGTTGGACGGAACCATGATTGGTGAGGCCAGAATTGTGTCGCGGATCGTGCCGAACGTGTTCTTTGAATGCATCGATGTGGTGAGCGCGGCGATCAGGGAGCTGGAACCGTCACTGGTAATCATGCTGGGAGAATACGGGGGCCGTGCGATGATTACCGTGGAACGACTGGCGCAGAATCTGAATGATGCGACGCGTTACCAGTTGGCCGATAATGCGGGGGCGGCGCCGCAGGGGCAACTGACGGCACCGGAGGGACCGGTGGCCTATTATTCGCCGCTGCCGCTACGCGCGATGGTCAAGGCGATGCGGGCCGGCGGGATTCCCGCTGATATTTCCGATGCCGCGGGAACCTTTGGTTGTAATCATCTGATGTACGGCATCCTGCATCACATCGCACAGGAACAATTACCGATTCGCGCGGGCTGGATGCATCTGCCCCACCTGCCGAGCGTGGCGGCGCTGGAGCAAAATCTGGGGGCGCCCAGCATGTCGGCTGAGACTTCAACTGTGGGCGTGAAACTGGGAATCCAGGCGGCTCTGGAAAACCTGAAGGATATCGACGAGCCGAGTGTTTCCCGGCTGCAGATATGACGCCGCGGGACGAGTGGGCATCGAAAAGTAAAACATACCGCATGAGCGCGTGGCAGAAGTGATTAGATCAATCAAATATATCTTGATCTCTCCATCAGATTTTGGAGTTACCTGAATGAGTTGTCTGACAATGATCGGTGAGTGCGATGCCCTGTTTTGATCAGGAACTATTTGAAATACGCTGTGAATGGGGCCTGCCCGGCGTGGAGCAGATGGCATCGTCTGATGCAATTGTGATCGTCGATGTTTTGTCATTTTCGACGAGTGTCGAAGTCGCGGTGAGCCGTGGAGTGACTGTTTTTCCCTATCGCTGGAAAGACGATTCGGCTGAAGCCTACGCGCAACAGCGTTCGGCGGAGCTGGCGGTATCGCGCAACCGAACTCCAGGCAAGTATTCGCTGGCACCGTCTTCGTTGATCACCGCGCCCCGCGGACTGCGGCTAGTTCTGCCTTCTCCCAACGGTTCCACTCTGGCATTTGCGGCGATGTCACATGGTGCCACCGTGTTTGCAGGCTGCTTACGAAATGCATCAGCCGTTGCCAGGCACGCACAAGCAGTCGGTACGCGGATTACAGTCATTCCGGCAGGCGAACGCTGGGCCGACGGTTCGTTGCGTCCCGCGATTGAAGATTTGATCGGTGCGGGGGCCGTCATTCAACAGTTAAAGGGGAGCCGATCACCAGAAGCTTCCGTGGCTGTTGCTGCTTTTGAGGATGCCGCCGCCCAGTTACAAAACCGTTTACTCTCCTGTTCATCCGGACGCGAACTGAAAGCACGTGGTTTTATCGATGATGTCGAGATCGCTGCGGAACTTGATGTGAGTGACGTCGTGCCGACGCTGGTTGACGATGCGTTTGTGATAAAAGCCGGGTAGGCAGTGTTGATTTATTGTTTTGAATGTGATTTTCAGGACCACATCCTGACACAGGTCGGTTTTAACCGCGGCTAACGCCGTGCGGCTGATCTTGTTTTCAGATACTTTGACAACCGAAAGATTTATTAGCCGAAGGGCGTTAGCCCCGGTTGCTCCACCGTTGTAAGGACCATACGAATTAAGAAACACTACCTGACGCCGAGCCGCTCATTTTGCAGGTACGGTTTTCTATTTTTGTGATGTGGCTTCCATTCATTTTTGTCTCAATCTGGTTTCAACAAACGGATTTGAGAATGCGTCTGAAGCGGCAGGAAGGATCTGAATCACAGTCATTTTAGATTGGAATGGTGGCGACCATGAGTAGAACGAAGTATGACGGTGAAGCATCAACGTCAAAAATCATCGTGATGTTGATGCTGGCGATTGCCTGCTTCGGGTGGGCCTTTTTCGCGGCCGCCTATGCTCATTCAGAAGAAGGCTGGCGACACGCAGACAGCGGCACCAATGTTGCTGATCCCACGGCAGTCGATCAAGACGAACGGTTTAAAGACGGCGGAAGTGTCCGACGATCATCAAAGTCTTCCTTGAAAGATTTTATCTGGAACGCCTTTCGCCAGATTCCGAATGTGTTTTCAGTGCTTGCCTTTAACTTCAAAAATCGTCTGTGGCTGATCATTCTGTTTGCCTGCCTGGAAGCGGGTGCCCTGGGGTTGGGTTACGCCATGAGCAAAATTGATTGAAGTTTTGTCTGTTTGCGTCAGATCTGCGGGGAGCCGCGGTGATCGGCGAGGAAACAAAGTCCATTCTGAACGATTGCATGCGCGTCGCCAATCGATCATCCCCGTTGCAAAGTCCTGAAAAAAATCATTTCCAAAGTGATAGCCACTGCATAGAATATATCTAAACGCATACGCTGCAAATAATTGCAGTTCGCAGCCGTCTGACGGTTGCGGAATGGTTTCCTCGCTTGGAGGGAAGCCGCCTGTCGGTAGTCCTGATCAAGCCCGGAATCGTATTGCGTGACAGGAAGGACTGACTGCATGTGCGCTTCCGTAGATCGAAAACAGATCGTTCCCTTAGCAGAGAACCGTCCCTTTACCAACGAACCGCCTCCTTTCTGGCGATCACTGTTATTGAAAAATACGCTGTTCGTCGCCGCCGTCGTTGTATTGAGCGGCGGGATTCTCGGGCATCTGGCGTATGTTGTCTCACGCAATATCATCCACGATAGTATTCACCTGCAACTGCAGCTGGTTGTTACCGACCGGGCTGCGCTGTTTGAAGAGTATGTCAAGCATCAGTTTGAACGCGCGGCACTGGTCACGAACCGTACCAGTCTGCATGAACTGATTCAGGAGTTCGATCAGGGTGAAATTGATCTGGAAATGTTTCGGAATCAGTCACGGCGGATTCTGGATGATACCAAATTCGGCAGTTCTTCCGGGTTTCGTGATCTGTGGATTGTGAATCCTCTGGGGACGGTGATTACGGCCACCAATGATGATTATTTGAATAAAACCTATGCTGGTGACCCCGGTTTTCTGGAGGGCAAAGAGCACCCGCGGCTCGATCTGCCTCAGAAAGTGGATGGCAAATATCTGACGTATCTTGTTGCACCCATGAAGGACGATAAGGGAGCATTGATCGGTGTCCTGATGGTCTGGCTGGATGTCACGCCTTTGCAAGAGATCCTGACCAATCGAGTGGGTCTGCAGAAAACGGGCGATTTACTCGTCGCAACGAAACAGGGAGACCATGCGCGTTATCTGTTTCAGTCTCGTGACAGCGAAGCCTGGTCTGTCCCGTTAACCGATGTTCCTGCGATGGCAAAAGCGCTGCACGATGAGAGCGGTTCAGAAGTCATGGACTATCACGGTGCGCGGGTACTCGTCTCTTATCGTCCTGTCGATTATCGAACCGATCCGAATGCGGAATGGGGCATGGTTGCCAAGATTAATCTGGAAGAAGCCTATGCGCCTGTGACCGATTTGCGTCATCTGCTGCTGGCAATTCAGGTGGGGCTGGTTTTTTTCGGCATGGCTGTTTCGTTTCTGGTGGCACGGCGGTTTACGCGTCCTGTACTCGGTCTGGCTGCGTCTGCCTCGAAAATTGCGCGTGGCAACCTGGATGTGCGTGTCCCGATCACTTCCTCGGATGAAGTCGGTATGCTGGGCGCAGCGTTTAACCATATGGCAGGTGAACTTGCCGCCTCGCGTGATGAGCTGGAAGACCGGATTGAGCAGCGCACGGCCGAGTTGAAAACATCGCAGAAACAACTGAGACGACAGTCGCAAATCCTGCAATCCATTCTGGACAGTATGGGGGATGGCGTCATCGTGGTGGATCAGGACGGAAATTCCGTGTTCTGGAACCCGGCTGCCGAGCAGATTGTGGGGATTGGTCCGCAAAACGTGACTCCCGATAAATGGTCGCAGATTTACGGATGTTATCTGGCGGATGGGAAAACAATGTGTCCCTCGGAAGACCTGCCGCTGGCGCGTGCCATGCGCGGGGAATCACTGAATGCCGTCGTCCTGTTTCTGCAGAATCCGGATATTCCGGACGGGATCTGGATCAGTGTTACCGCGCGACCCCTCAAGAACGACCGGGGCGATTTGCGCGGGGGCGTGATTGTGATGCGGGACATCACCGAATCCCGGGCAAATCAGGAAGAACTGGAATCGAGGGATCAGAAGAACCGGGCCATTCTGGCGACCACCCATGAAGCGTTTATCGGTATCAATGAAAAGAGCATCATCTGTGAGTGGAATGAACAGGCGGAGGCGACCTTCGGCTGGTCTCATGCAGAAGTGATCGGCCACTCGCTGGAAGAAACGATCATTCCCGCGCGGTACTGGCAGCAGCATACGCAGGGCGTTGAACATTTTCTGCGAACGGGAGAAGGTCCTGTCCTCAATAAACGGATTGAACTCTCCGCCAGGCACCGGGACGGACACGAATTTCCCGTGAAATTGACGATTGCCCCTGTTCCTCAGGGCAATGGTTTTCTGTTTGCCTCTTTTATTCATGATATCACCGAAGAAAAACAGGCAGAGGCGGAACTGAAACAGGCCAAGGAAGCGGCCGAAGCGGCCAGCCGGGCCAAAAGCGCATTTCTGGCAACCATGAGCCATGAAATTCGCACGCCGATGAATGCCGTGATCGGGATGACGGAACTGTTACTGGATACCAAATTGAATGCGACGCAGCACGAATATCTGACCATGGTGAAAGAGTCAGGGGAATCGCTGCTCTCGGTGATCAACGATATTCTCGATTTCTCGAAAATCGAAGCGGGACGCTTTGATCTTGAAACGGCGCCGTTTCATCTGCGGGAAAACCTGGGGGATACGATGAAATCCCTTGCAGTCCGTGCGCATCACAAGAATCTGGAACTGGCCTTTCATCTGGCACCGGATGTTCCGGATACGATAGTGGGAGACCGCTTTCGTTTGCGTCAGATCATTATCAATCTGGTCGGCAATGCCATTAAATTCACCGATGAAGGCGAAATCGTACTGGATGTGAATGTCGAATCGCAAACGGAAAAAAGCCTGCAATTGCATTTTGTCGTCAGGGATACAGGCATTGGCATCCCCGAGGACAAACGGCAGCAGATTTTTCAGGCGTTTGAGCAGGTGGATGAGTCAATGACCCGCCGTTACAGTGGCACCGGCCTGGGGTTAACGATTGCTTCCCGTCTGATCGAAATGATGGAAGGACGGATCTGGGTCTTAAGTGAAGTCAATCAGGGAAGCGAATTTCACTTTACCGCGCATTTTGAACTAACCGAGGAAGAAGTACCCGCGAATGAACCGCTGCTCAAGGTGGATCTGAATGGTCTGCGGGTGCTGATTGTGGATGACAATCTGACCAACTGCCAGATTCTCGAAGAAATGCTGACAAGCTGGCATATGCAGACACAGTCCATCAATCGCGGCAGCGATACTCTGGAAGTCATGCATGCCAATCAGTCGGCCGGTCACCCGTTTGATCTTGTGCTGGTTGATGCGAATATGCCCGTGATGGATGGTTTTTCCGTGGCGAAAGCGATCAAACAGGATTCGAAAACGGGCAGCGCTGTGATTATGATGATTACCTCCAGCGATGGTCGGAATGAGCATGCCCGCTGTAAAGATCTGGGAATCGCCGCACACCTGATTAAACCTTTAAAGCAGTCCGAACTGTTTAACTCGATTGCAGAGACGCTGGGGATGAACGGAGCTCCGCAGCAGCAGGTCAAGTCGGCTGCAGACGAACTGGCCCGACAGATCCCGCCCCTCAAAATTCTGCTGGCTGAAGACAGCCTGGTCAATCAGAAGCTGGCACTCGCCCTGCTGGAGCCGCAGGGCCATGATATCTCTGTGGTACTGAATGGCAGAGAAGCCGTTGAGCTGAGAAAATCCCGTTCGTTTGATCTCGTGCTCATGGATGTGCAGATGCCCGAAATGGATGGCCTGGAGGCGACGCGGCTGATTCGAAAATACGAAGCGGAAACGGGCGGGCACGTCCCCATTATCGCCATGACCGCACATGCCATGAAGGGGGACCGCGAACGATGTCTGGAGGCAGGCATGGATGGTTACGTTTCCAAACCGGTTCGCGTACGTGAACTGTTTCGGACCATCGCAGAATGTCTCCACCTTGATTCCACAGCAGCCAGGGCCGACGAACGTTTGATTCAGGAAAGTCCTGAAGTCGAACCGGCCGCGCACCTTACAGAGAGGAAAACAGAAGTGGATGAACCGCGGCAGGATGAGGCGGAAGAGACAGCGGCGATTCTCGACTGGCAACTGGCCAGGGAGAAGTCAGAGATTTCACCTGAAGCTCTGAGTGAACTGGGGCAGTTGTTTCTGACGGAAGCGCCGCGATTGCAGGCGGAAATCAACGCCGCCCTGGAACAGAAAGACGCGCAGTCCCTCAGAAGAGCCGCCCATACTTTGAAAAGTTCTGCTGCCCTGTTTGAAGCGCATCCGGCTGCGGAAGCGGCGTTGAAACTGGAAAATCTGGGGAAAGAAAAAAAACTGGATGAAGCACGAGATGCATTTGAGAAACTGGAGCGGGAACTCGACCGCCTGCTGCCAGCAGTCGCCGCCCATATTGATTCCACAACTTCTGAAAAGGAATAAACGATGAGTTCTGCATCTGGAAACCCCGTAAAAGTGTTGCTGATCGAAGATAACCCGCTGCATGTGGGATTGGTCAAGACACTTCTGGCTGAGTCAAAATCGCCTGTTTTTCAGCTCCAGTTCGCGGGAACGCTGCAGGAAGGACTGAATCAGTTAAAAGACACGGCGATTGATATTGTGCTGCTGGATTTGACCCTGCCTGACAGTGAAGACCTGGATACGTTTATCAGAGTGCGTTCGTTTGCCCCGTCAATCCCGATCGTGATCGTGACGAGCATGGATGATATCAAGCTGGCTGCCAAAGCGGTCGAAGCGGGTGCCCAGGACTATCTTCTCAAGTCGCAGCTCAGTCGCAGCTCGTTGATCCGGTCGCTCCGGTATGCGATTGAACGGACCAAAGTCCGCGATGCAGAATGGGATTCGCCGATGTTTCGACTCGCACAGCGGCAGTTCCTGAAGGCGGCTCAGTTCATGGGCCTGGATGACAATATCAGGCAGCGCCTGTTGTTTCCTCAGCGGACGCTGGTTGTGACACTGCCGTTTCGACGGGATCATTATACCGAGGTCGAAACCGTGTTTGGTTATCGCGTGCAACATATTCTGACCATGGGGCCCACCAAAGGGGGGATTCGTTATCATCAGGATGTCAGCCTCGGCGAAGTCTCGGCTTTGGCCATGTGGATGAGCTGGAAATGTGCTCTGGTGCATCTCCCTTTCGGGGGCGCGAAAGGGGGCGTGCGCATCGATCCCACAGGGCTCTCCAGCCATGAGCTGCAGCGCCTGACCCGACGTTTTACGACAGAGATCAGCCCGATCATTGGTCCTGACAAAGATATTCCGGCACCCGACATGGGAACGAATGAACGGGTCATGGCCTGGATTATGGACACCTACAGCCAGGAAGTGGGTTACACCGTACCGGCGGTGGTGACCGGAAAACCTGTCGTATTAGGGGGGGCTCGAGGCAGAAATGAAGCGACAGGGCGTGGCGTGGTTTATTTAATTCAGGCAGCAGCCGAACATCTCAAAATGAATCTGAACGAGTGCACGGCCGTAATTCAGGGATTTGGAAATGTGGGGAGCCATGCTGCCCAGTTTTTGAGCGATCTGGGAGTAAAAATCATTGGTGTGAGTGACGCGACAACCGGCATTTATAATCGGCATGGATTGTCAATGCCTTCGCTGCTGGAATATGTCAGTCAAAACCGCTTCCTGGAAGGTTATCCGGAAGGGGATCACATCAGTAATTCAGAGCTGCTGGAACTCAAATGTGATATCCTGGTTCCCGCGGCTTTGCAGAATCAGATTACCGCGGAGAATGCCGACCGCATTCAATGCAAACTGCTGGCGGAAGGCGCCAATGGTCCGACGACGCTTGAGGCGGATGAAGTCCTCAATGAAAAAGGGGTCTTTATACTGCCGGACATTCTGGCCAATGCGGGTGGGGTTACCGTGTCGTACTTTGAATGGGTTCAGGATATTCAGAACTATATGTGGAGCCTGGACGAAGTGAATCAGCGTCTGCAGAAAATTCTGAAAGACGCATTTGACCGCACGCTGAACCGGGCACAGAAAAATCAGTACGACATGCGAACCGCCGCCATGATCGAAGGCATCGAACGGGTGTCGCAGGCGAAACTGGCCCGGGGACTGTATCCTTAATGGTGCCAGCGGTCTGCGCCGGTTTTTAAAAACGTCCCGCTCGGACGGCGGGGGAAACGCGTTCCCAGTCCCCTGCACTGCCCGCAGCCCGGACCATCATTATTGATCTGTCGGTAGCGGTAATTCGTTCAAATTGAAGCGGACTGAGACTACCGAGTTTTTGGCATCATCATCGCGGTATTTGACATACGTGGTCGCCACGATGGTTCCGTCCGGCAGGATTTCGACGCCCGGATACCCGCAATCGCCGGTACGACCGTGATGATGTAAGAGCTTGATGCGATACTTGCCGTCGCGGCCGTTGATGATGTCATCGTAGGAGCCGACCCAGGCGACAAAATGGCCGCGGGTGGAACTGCCGGGCGCCTGATCGCGAAAGCAGACGACCAGCTGACCGTCTTTGGTGAAGACTTCCTTATGACGGTCGCCGGTTAATCCCCAGGGGGTGTCGACCGGTTTCGTCCAGGTGGAACCTTCATCGTCGCTGAACATCATCAAACTGCGGCCTTTGTGCGTATTTTCGCGCATCAGGCAGCAGAGCTGTGTTCCATCCGGACTGCGGAAGACACACGGTTCGCACGGACTTTTTCCCTCTACTTCCGCCACGATGCGCGGTTCTGACCAGCTGAAGCCGCCGTCATCAGAGATCGTCTGCAGGACGACCAGCGGGGCACGATCTTTCCCGTTCGGTCCGCGATGGTACAGACCCAGATAGCGGCCGTCTTTTAACTGCACCATGCTGCTGAAGGTCATCACGCAGGGATAACCCAGCGGAGGCATTTCTTTCCAGGTTTCTCCGGCGTCTTCACTCATGATACTGGGCATGCCCGGGCCTTTTCGCGTTCCTTTCGCAGCCGAGAAAACCCAGAGCCGAGCTTTACCTGCCGGATCGACCATGCGGTAAATACTGGGGCAATTCTGATGTGTCTTATAACCGGCGGGTAATTTCTGATCGACCCGCTGCCAGGTTTTCCCGCCATCCTCACTGCGCGCCATCGGCCCCGCAGATCCGCCATGATTGACACACCAGACAGCAAAGATGGTTTTCTGATCGGGCATGAGTAAGGTGGTCGGGTGGCCCTGATAGACCTGGGGAGTGCCGGCGGCAATGACGGTCTGGCGGTCAGTCTGACCTGAAACATCAACCAGTGGGAGTGGATCAGCGGCGTGTAAGCCCAGGCTGGAGCTGACGAGTGTGAATGTGGTCAGCAACAGCGTTTGTAGATTCAACAACGGTTTCATAGGTGGGTTTTCCTCAAGTCGCAACAGGAAACACAGATCAGAGGTGGAAAAGTAGAATTTCAGCCTGTAGTGATCAGTCAGGGTTTCAGGTCAAAATTTTTCTCAACAGGCTCGGGACGGAGCTCGATTTGCGCGGTCAATTCTGTTTTCTCGTTATAGCGTGCGGGTATAAATTGCGCGGTCGGAATCTCTTCCGGGCCGCCGTCGGAAACAATTTTGGTATCGGCCTGGGGGCGTTCCGCCGTGATTTTCACCTGACAGTCACCCACGGGCACACCCCCTTTGTTTTCCACCCGGTATTGTCCGTCGATAATGGCGGCGCCGGCCTGGGGGCCCTGCCTGCCTGACACAGGGATGAACCAGATATGACCTTGCGCCACCGGTTCGCCCTCGAAGGTAACCTTACCGGTGACAATGGTCCGCTCGGGACCAGGTTCTGTTGATCCGCAGCCCGCAAGTGAGCCACACAGACAGAGTATAATTGTCAACAAACTACGTTTCATGAAAGTGAACCTTGTTGATGTTTTCATTGGAATAATGCCATAGCGGTAAAAAAGCGGTTTGGGCGCTCACTGTCCGGGTACGGAAACCGGTTCACGGCCAATGCGTGTCGTCAGGCTTTTCACGAGTCCGGAGTCGATGTTCTCGGAAATAAAATGCACACTGCCGTCCGCCATCAGAAAATGACAACCGCCCGTATGCCAGCTCGAAGCCTGCTGTAACCTGAGGCTCCAGGTGCCGTTTCCGGGAGTTGTGTCCGGACCGTTAATACCTCCGGCCGTGTCAATGTGATTCACGACACTCCAGTGATTACAGTCATATGTTCCGGGCAGACCGCCGGCCACTTCGCTTACGATAAACGTATTGCTGGTGCCGTCGAAGACGTCTTTGATCCTGGTGTTGGAGTTGTTGTACAAAATGCCGTCGCCATCCGAACGACCCCAGTTTGAAGCACATTCCCAAGTCTGCGAATCGGCAACGCCGGCCATGTTGGATCGACCCAGGTCGTCCTTATCACCCGGACCTCCGTTATTAATTCCCCCGGTACGACTACAGCGCGTTTCCGATTGAGGATCTGTGGGACAGATGAAGACCGGAATCGTAGCACCCACTGCCTGGATGTCATTCGAGGGAGCGACATGATAGTTTATGCTGAAATCGATTTTGTTATAAACGGCGGTTGCTTCCAGGTACGGAAGAATCATCACCCCCCAGCTGTAGCGATAGACGTCATTTTGAGTCCAGTTACTGCCCGAACAGCCTCGGTCTTTGTCTCGATGATCGGAAAGAGGGAAAATTCTGTGAGTTTCATGGTAGTTATGTAAAGCCAGCCCAACCTGCTTAAAGTTGTTTTTGCAGGCGGAGCGACGTGCTGCTTCGCGGGCCTGCTGGACGGCAGGCAGCAGTAAGGCAATCAGGATGGCGATGATGGCAATCACGACCAGTAATTCAATCAGTGTGAATCCGCGCTTGATTTTCATGATTTTCTCCGGATGAGACAGGGAAATGAGGGTTTAAAATAATACATGTTCGTCAGTGGGCACTGTTTTCAGCGTCTGAAATAACTTGCTGATAGAAATAAAAGACTTGCAGGGAAATCGATTGACTAATTGTGATAACGTGTTATAACATGATGTTACTTATTCTCACGGATTTTAATTCACTTGTCAACCAGAAAATAAAAAATGTATGAAGTCACGGAAAATCTGGCGGATCGTGCTTATCGGTTTATCAAGCAGGAAATGCAGGACGGAGCGCTTGTTCCCGGCGTACAACTGGTCAATCGAAAGCTGGCTGCCAAAATCGGCGTGAGTGTGATTCCGGTGCGGGAGGCCATTCATCGGCTGGTATCGGAAGGCCTGGTCGAGCATGTCCCCGGCGCGGGGGCGTTCGTAAAGAACCCGAATCGCGAAGACCTTGAAGAGTTGTATGTGCTGCGGGATGCACTGGAGAGTTGTGCGGCTTCGGAAGCGACGCGGTACATCACGCCGCATCAGCTGGATGACCTCGACGCGCTGCTGACGGAATTTAATGCGATCCGGAAACTGATCGCAAAACGCAGCGATGGCCACGCCACGCCGGCCCAGTTTAACCGCTGGCTTGATCTGGAAGAAGACTTCCATGAGATCGTGATCGATGCCTCACGCAATCGTCTGATTGCAAAAGTCATTCGGGAACACCGCGCGGTAACGACAGTCTTTGAATCACAGCGGAACAGTTCGAAACTGCTGACGCTGGAGCTGGCGGATAAAACCTGTGACAGCAAGCAACAACTGCTGGCAGCATTACACGCCGGCGATGGTCCCCTGGCCCGCGAATTGATGAGTGCCCAGATACAGCGCGGCTGCCGCGACGTGCTGGCCTTTTTACGCCAGCAGGAACGACGCTCCTGAAATTCTGATGCTCGTAGCGACAAAAACAGATCGGTGTGCTACCTTCTGGTAGGTGGCGAAGCCGAATGCCGAATCGTGACGTAGGGGCAGGTCTGTGTGCCTGCCCGCCTGGTGAGAATCAAAACGGAAATACCCTCTGAAGGGAACCGGTGGGGGCGTTCGTCTGTCGTTTCGCAAACCATGTCGATACCGCGGGCGACCACATAGGGTCGCCCCTACATTTGGAGTTGTGTT
>CAXBFD010000162.1:0-11723 GCA_963974925.1 uncultured bacterium
AATGCCATTCTGCCACATGCGGCCTTCGGAAATTCTCCCCGTAAATTCATCAACGATCGCCACCTTTCCCTCCCGGACCACATAATCGCGGCCGTTCTGGAAATAGTTCTGGACCCGTAATGCACGTTCTGAGGCAAGATAAGCGGTGCCTGTGTTGATCACTGAGGGGGCATTTTTCTGCAATAACAGCTCACGCACGATACGTCGGCCCGCTTCGGTCAATTCCATACCACGCTGCGGACCATGGTCAATGTAATGTTCGCTTTCGTTGAATGTGGTCGCATGCGAAGCACTCCACTGGCAGGCGATGGCCAATTGTGCTTCTTCAGTGGCATCGGTCTGTCCGATGATCAGCGGCGTTCGCGCCTCATCAATCAGAATACTGTCCGCTTCGTCAATGATGACCATGTACGGCTTGCGCGGGTTCAATAATTGCTGCTCACTCTGGTTATTTTTCTGACCGAACAGCTGCACACGGCGATGCGTAGCGGATGTTTTGAGATCAGGCGCGCTGAGCAGATCCCGCAAGTGGTCGAATCCAAATTCCCGCGCTGTTCCGTAGGTGATATCACATTCGTAGGCGGCGCGGCGTTCCGACAGGGAAGCAGCAGCCGTGACTGTTCCCACGGTCATTCCCAGCGAATAATAAACGGGGCTCAGCCACTGTGCATCGCGTTCAGCGAGATAATCGTTGGCCGTCGCAATGTGTATCCCCTGCTCGGGCAATGCATTCAGGCAAAGTGTCAACGCAGCCGTCAATGTCTTTCCTTCGCCGGTCTGCATTTCTGCGATCGCGCCTTCATGCATGGCAATCGCTCCCAGGTATTGCACCGGATAAGGTGTCATATCCAGATGACGTTTCATTTGCTCACTGACTACCGCAAATGCTTCTGGCAGGATACTTGTGAGAGGCTCACCACTTTGCGCTCGAAACCGGAATGAATTCCATTCGTCAAATAACTGGGATTCCGTGTACGAAGCGAAATCCTCTTGCAGGAATTGAATCTGCCCGATCATATCCCACCAGAGCGCAGGGATCTGATTTTCACCGGTGAGGAGAAAACCGCGGAGCCGATCTGTAAGAGAGGTGATGAAGTTTGCCACGATAATTCAGCAAGATCCCGACAAGAGTTACAAAAGAAATGACTGGTCCATTTTAGCCAATCGGCAGCGCCGTTTCGATCCTTTTTATCTGTCAGCCCGTCAACAGCCCGAAATACATGAGATATGTGGCCTTTAAGCAACGTCACTGGCGAACCGATGTGGTTTTTGAGCAACATCTTACGGAAAAGTCACTTGATTTCAGGAGTTTAAGAGGCTTTATACTGAAAAAGCATCTTCCATGCCGCGCAATGAAAGGAATCGAAGCCGGCGTTGGCGAAAAGCGAGCCTGCATCGGGCGAGCTTTGTGGAAGAGCACGAGCGGGGAGCGCGCATTCAAAAGACCGAGAACCTGAAGAAAGCGCTCAGAGCAGTTTTTTCTGGCGTGGATTCGGTTTCTTTTTTGCGGAACTTTTTGTCGCAGCGTTTTCCGGAGCGTTTTCTTTGAGCCGTTTCCCGTTTTTCGTCGTGGGAACGCTGACCAGCGGATTTTCGTGACCGTCCAGAGGTTGCCCCACTTCAATTTCGGCCAGCCGCTGTTGTGCTCGCGCGCCATATTCAGTCGAGAGCTCAAAGCCGACAAACTGGCGATTCAGCTTCTTGGCCACCGCCAGTGTCGTCCCACTTCCTGAAAAGGGATCGAGTACAGTTTCTTCCGGATGGGAACAGGCGCGAATGATTCTCCCCAGGAGTTGTTCGGGCATCTGGCAGCCGTGCCATCCCTGGCGTTCCTTAAACGTGCCATTGATACGGGGAAAGTACCAGGTGTCTTCGTCGCCCTGAAAACTTTCCGGAATATCCTGCGGTCTTAAGATCCAGGTATCATCGGGAAGCCGTCCTTTGGGATTCGCGCGTTTGTCTCCGTAGACCAGCTGTCGTGCGGAAGGAATTCGGATCGACGGATCGTCGGCATTAAACGTGAACTGTTTAGGATCTTTGACCATGTGAAACAGGTGGGCGTGCGAACGGCTGAACTTGTTTTTGCAGTTCACGCCAAACGTGTAATACCAGATGACCCAGCTGCGACAGGTGAGCCCGAGCGCGCGCTGCATCATGACCTTAAGTTCAGCCGCATATTCATCACCAATCGCCAGCCAGAACGTGCCGTCCGGTTTCAACAGCCGTACCACTTCCGACAGCCAGAGCGCACACCAGTCGAGATACTGTTCGCTTTCAAGACGGTCTTCGTACTGATCGTATTCGTAGCCAATATTAAAAGGAGGATCCGCGAATGCCAGATCAATGGATCCTGCTTCGAGAGCCTGCATACCTTTAATGCAGTCCTGAATATATATCTGATTCAAGTTTGTCATATGTGTTCTGGTCGCAGTTACTGGAATGCGGAGTATTTATTTTTTTCTGCGGATGCGTTTGTAACGAACATTACAGCCGATGGCAATGGTCTCTGTGATATCCGGCTGTTTCCCTTTTAACGCTGCTTCAATTGCCAGCGCGACATAATCCTGTTTGACCCTGCTGGCATCGGTGGCATCATCCATGGCGCCCATGTAAACGACTTTTCGATCTTTGTTTAACACGAAAAATTCGGGCGTCCGCGTGGCGCCGAAGTCCTGCCCGATTTTCTGCGATTCATCAAACAGGTAAGGAAAGGCAAACTGTTTTTTCTTTGCCTGTTCCGACATCTTTTCCAGGCTGTCTGCGGGAACCAGATTCACGTTGACCGCGATCACCGCTACCGGTGCGTCTTTCGCCGCATATTTTTGGGCAAGTCGATTCAGCCTGTCTTCGTAATCAACGGCATAAGGACAGCTGTTGCAGATAAACGCAATCACCAGTACTTCTTTATCTTTGAACGAATCGCTGGAATAAGATTTCCCATCAGTGGCAGGCAGTTTTTCCCAGACGGGGGCCTGATCGCCGGCTGTGAGTACGGGGTTGTATTTTCCCGCAGTTAACTCCGCATTGAATGCACAGCTGAAGAAGATTGTTAACATCAGCAGTGAGACAAACGGTCGTGATGCAATTCTCATTTCTGATCCCCCATAAGTGTCTCCTGAAGTGGTGCCCTGATTCCAATGCCGTTTACCAGGGGACTTCGTAATTCACGCGTTTGGCCAGTTCTTTCAATTGACTGGCATGATCGTGATGGACAAACAGTCCTTCGCGGAGCGCCCGTTGAGTCAGTTCCCATTCCTGTTCTCCGGGAATCTGGACCCGTTCATTTGCATTGGAAGGCTGCAGTTGATGGATGGCTTCGGTCGCGGAACTCAGTTCTTCATGAAAGTGATCTTCTGCGATGAACTGCTTGAGATCAATCACGTAGAAGAAGTGTTCTGAACCTTCAATTTCCGGTGCTTTCTTTTTATTGATTGGCAGTTTGCCTCCCGCCAGCGCACCGGTGAGAATCGAACTGATCATTGCCAGCCCGTAACCGCGGGGGCCTGCTGCCGGCAGAAGCGTTTTGACTGCTGCCGAATCAGTCGTTTCATTTCCTTCACTGTCCAGAGCATAACCAGGGGGAATGGGCAAGCCGTAGATTGAGAGTGTATCCAGTTTCCCCCACGACGTTTTTGCACAAGCCATGTCCAGCACAAAGGGGGCTCCTTCGCGTGTGGGCACGCCCCAGGCAATCGCGTTATTTGCCGTCGCCCCTTGTGTGCTGCCGTGTGCAGCAACAGTCGCTTTGCCCGTGTTTGTCGTACAGTAACCGATCATGCCGGCTTCGACTGCCATTAAAACGTAAACCGCGGCAGCACCAAGATGATGACTGTTACGAACGGCGACCGTACCGGTTCCCACTTCGCGTGCTTTTTTAATGGCTAATTCCATCGCGCGGGTGGCAGCGACGTGCCCCATCGCTTTGCTGCCATCTAATACGGCAATCGCGGGAGTTTCCGTGATTGTCAAAATCTGCGCACGGGGATCGATATCACCCATGTCCATCGCTTCGAGATAACGTTCTGCGGCGCGGCTGCCATGCGAGTGAATGCCGCGCAGGTCGGCTTCAATCAACCGGTCAGCGGCAATCTCCGCTTCAACCTGAAACATGCCCATTCGCACGAACAGCTTGACCAGCAGTTCCTTGAGTGGTTCCAGTGGAATCAGAACTTCCTGGGATCGATCCTGAGGAGGAGCAAAATGATCCGACGACATAGTAGTGGCTCTCAATGTTGGGTGCCGTGCCAGCACGCGCACCAGATTCTGCGAGATGTAACAATCAGACGGTTATCATATAATAGACTAACGCCAAATCCAGCCTGTTTCGACTCTGAAGTGGAACTACCAGGCAAACTTTTGATGATTCCTGCATCATTTTTTGTCGCGACTTCATACGATGTTCATTGTGATCATATTTCCGGCCTGATTCCGGGAACGAAGGTCGCTTCAGATCCGGTGCGCACTCCAGTCATCACGGACGGGCTGTCAAAGCCCTTCCCTATTTCGCTGACAAATCAACCCGGACAATCTCTTTGTCGTTTCGTGCAAATACGCTTTTCATGGCAAATGCAGGATGCGACCAGATCGTCATGCGGCGCTGGACAGGGCGGGTGGGTGCGATTAATTTGGCGCGGCTGATTTCTTTGTATCCCTGGGGAGTCAGATGAGCAATGATCAGATCACCTTGCTCGTTGTGCAGGAAGTAACGGTCTCCGTGCGGAATGATGAAGGCGTTCCACCAGCGTCCCTTACCGGTCGCTTTTTCCGTTTCCCACAGACGCCGTCCATTGCTTGCATCAAGACAGCGCAGTTGGCCATAACTGCAAACGCCGTAGATATGCGTACCATTAAAAATAGGGGTCATCATAATCGGGTGCAGGCCGTCCGTGTTAATTTCGCTGTCACTGTTTCCCGACCAGACGATTTTTGCCTGACTGCCATCGTCGGAGACTTCAATCATGCACGGCCCATTATAGAAACTGGCGACGAACAGACGGTTCCCCACCTGGCGAGGCGTGGCGATACTGAGTCCATAACGGACACCGTGTGGAACTTCCCAGATCAGTTGACCGGTTTTCGGATCCAGGGCAGAGATCGCCGTCGGATGCCAGACAATCAGTTCCCGTTTTCCGCCGAATGTGAAAATGACTGGCGGTGCATAACCGACGGCGGAATCCTCGAGCGACCGCCAGAGTTCCTTACCGGTTGTTTTATCAAAGCTGACGACGAGTGAATTCTGTGTGCCTCCCACCAGCGCGATGAGTTGATTCCCATCGACGAGTGGCGAAGCCACTGAACCCCAGGTGGGTAGTTTGGTGCCAAAATCCTCAACGAAGTTTTTTTGCCAGATTACCTTGCCGTTTTCCGCATTGAAGCAGAATAAATGACCTTGCGCGCCGAGTGTATAGACGCGGCCGGCGTCGATCACGGGTGTCGAACGGGGGCCGGCAGGATAACTGACCGAATACTCTACCGGATATTCATAGATCCAGATTTGTTTTCCGGTTTCAGCGTCCAGACAGAGAACCCGTTCATAACCTGCGCGCTGTTTAAAAATACGGTCTGTCACATAAACACACCAGCGGGAATTGACTTCCGCGACGGCGGGACCCGAATAACCTTCGCCCAGTGGCGCAGACCAGACGCGGGGCAGCAGACCCGTTGTGGGGAGAGTTTTGACAATCCCCGTTTCCCGCCAGACCAGATCCTGTTGAGGTCCGCCCCATTGCGGCCAGTCATCACCAAAACCGGATTGAGAAATCAAACTGGCACACAGTAGCGTTGCGATCAGAGTCGATTTTTGCGTCATGGCACCCTCAAGGGAAATACATTCAGAATCATCATTATTTTACTTCATGAACCAGCAGCATGTCATGCCCCAGCGAAGTCCAGTCGGTTCCCGAAATCAGCACGATCTGGCTGCCCGCGGAAAGGAAGCCATGTTTTTTACCGTATGTTACGATGTATTTAAGAATTTTCTGGGGTGATTTATCGACCACATCGGTCAGAAGTGAGGTGACTCCCCAGTAAAGTGTCATGCGACGTGCCGTGGCCGGTCGGTCGGTTAAAGCGACCGTAGGCACGGTGCGACGCTGCTTCGAGAGGGCCATTGCCGTTTTGCCTTCGTGAGTGCAGGTCACCATCAGGTCGGCGTCCAGTTTTTCCGCGGTGATACCAGCGCCGAGTGTCACCGCTTCCGTGACTTCGCGCGCATGCAGGCGACGGTTGCTGGTATTTTCTTCCGAGTGCAGATTCGAAGAGAGGATCCGGGCCGCTTCCCGAACGATGCGACTCATCATCTCCACGGCGGCCAGCGGACTGACGCCCACCGCTGTTTCACCGGAAAGCATCACGGCATCACTGCCATCCAGAACGGCGTTGGCAACGTCGCTGGCTTCAGCGCGTGTGGGGAAAGTATTAAACTGCATACTGTCGAGCATCTGCGTGGCTGTAATCACCGGCACGCGATACTGGTTACAGAGATGAATGATCCGTTTCTGAATGATGGGGACCCGTTCGATATCGACTTCCACGCCCAGATCGCCACGCGCGACCATCACCGCATCGGTCAGTTTGAGAATCTGCTCGATATCGCTGACGGCTTCAATTTTTTCAATTTTTGCAATGATATGCGGACGATCAACGGGGTTCAGTTTGTCAATTTCCTCATTCAGTTGCGTGATATCATCTGCCGAACGCACAAAACTCAGGCCGATATAATCCAGCCCGTGTTTGATGGCCCAGGCAAGGTCTTTGAGGTCTTTTCTGGTCAGGCAGGGCGTGCTGAGTTGAACACCCGGCAGATTGACCCCCTGTTTGCTGCGAATGATTCCTTCCCGCTCGACAACACACTCCACATAGTCTCCGTCGACAGATTTATCGACCACGCGCATGGCGACCATGCCATCTGCCAAGAGGACCGGGTCGCCTACGCGGAGATCTTCGATCAGAGGCTCATAAGTGCAGGTCAGTTCCTGCGGGTTGTCGGATTCGATTCCCCGAATGAAACGGAAACGCATCTCCTGAACGCATTTGATTTCACCACCCGGCAAAATCCCCAGACGAATTTTCGGACCGGATAAATCGCCAAGAATTCCAACCGGTTTTCCCATCTCGTCAGAAAGTTCGTGGATGTTTTTCACAATCCCCGCCAGCCAGTCATGTTTCCCATGCGCAAAGTTGAGCCGAAACAGATCCACGCCGGCGATGATCAATTTGTGAAGCATCTCGCGAGAATCAGAGGCCGGGCCGACGGTGGCAATGATTTTGGTTTTTACCAGCGGTTGTTCTTCGTATTGCATAGTGTTCATCCTGAACCTTTAAAAGAAATATTATCTTAAACAATCAACCGAGGCCTTTTTCAATTCGTAGCAACAAACTCAGTTTTTCACTTCGGGCTGGAACCACTGCTGATTAACCTGCTTCACCGGTTCGCCGGGTTGGGCGACGCGGAATTTCCCTTTGAGGCTGAGAGTTGTGGGGCGAATGCAGGTCTTGTCATTGCAGGCCTGATATTTCACATTGAGTTCAAGCTGTTCCTCTTTTCCGCCGGCGTCAGCAGGAATTTCCAATGTGCCCCGCACGATGGCCTGTTTCTCATAAACCTGCAGTGGTTGATCAAAACCCTCCACGTTGAATGCTTTACCGGCGGGATAGTTCACATTCGATAATTTGGTATTCTGTATCGACTTGACAGTAAACGTAGTCGGCACCAGAAAATCAGGGCTGGAAGGATTCGTATTGATGTGCCAGCCTTCCTCAATGGTTAACACGATTGCAACCTGACAGGATTTCCCCGCCGGCAGTTTATCGACGGAGAGATAAGCTTTGGCGGAAACCAGGTTTTTCTTTTGCCCGGTCTGGCCCAGACCTGCTGCGATCAGTAAATCAATACCGGGATTTACGGCAGCCAGCTGTTCAGAGTTTTCATCGGGTTTCTGGTGGGAATCCTGTTCCCGCATGAAATCGCCGGCCGGGAGGGAAACAGCAGATTGTTTCTGATCGACGGACGTTTCCAGATATTCGCCGACGCCCTGGACCAGTTGAGCACAACGACCGGGATAACGTTTGATGATTCTGCCAAACAGCTGCAGTGTCTGATCAGCGTACTGGCGATATTTCGGATCGTGGGTCAGTTCAGATAAGAGAATCAGATTGCGCACGCTGATGCTGTTGCCGGAGGGAATCGCGGCATCGTACGCATTTTTGGTGCGGGCAATCAACTGTTCGTGATCGTGTGTCGTGAAATAGAAACCGTGCTCTTTCTGATCCCAGAAGAGTTCAATCTGCAGATCGGTCAGTTGGCGGGCCTGATCCAGCCAGAGTTGTTTCCCGGTCGCCTGATGCAGTGCCAGCAGTCCCTGCACGAGAAACGCATAATCATCCAGGTAAGCGTTCAGCCGCGCCTGACCCGCACGCGAGCTGCGATACAGGTGACCTTGATCGTCGCGCATCTGATCGAGAATAAACTGAGCCGCTTTTTCGGCAGCCGCCGTGTATTCCGGACGTTTCAGAACCCGACCCGCTGTCGCCATGCCTTGAATCATCAGACCGTTCCAACTGGTCAGAATCTTATCGTCTTTTAACAGGGCTGTCCTTTTATCTCTCACCGTCAACAGCTTCTGGTTCATGGAGGCGAGTCTGGTTTCAAGTGCGGCTGGAGTCGTTTGCTGCTTTTCCGCCAATGCGTCCAGCGAAGTCACCCGATGTAAAACATAACCATGCTCGAAACGGGCGGGTTCGTTCAACCCGTAGAATTCGGCAAAGAGCGGATATTCATCGCCGAGAATGGATTTGATTTCTTCCTGGGTCCAGGCATAACGTTCGCCTTCGATGCCATCGGTTTCGGCGTCGAGAGCCGAATAAAAGCCCCCCTGCGGATCGGTGAGTTCCCGGAGCACAAAATCAATAATTCCTTCGGTGACCTGTTTGTATTGAACATTCCCGGTTTGCGCAAATGCATTCGCATACAGTGAGGCCAGTTGCCCGTTGTCGTAAAGCATTTTTTCAAAGTGGGGCACATGCCAGTACCTGTCTGTGCTGTAACGATGAAAGCCGCCTCCCAGGTGGTCATAGATGCCGCCGTTCGCCATTGCGTCGAGTGTGTGATACAGGACTTTTGCGGATTCGGCAGACGTGGCGTCTTGTGCGGGGGACTGGATATCGTATTGTAAGAGCACGAGCTTGGACGAAGTCGGGAACTTGGGAGAATTCGGGCTGTCTTCAGCAAAATCGATCCCGCCAAATTCGGCATCATAGCCGGCATTGATTGCCCGGACACCCGCTTTGACCAGTTTACTTTCGATGGCAATGGTTTCAGATGCCGCCTCCTCTTTCTGCAGGCGGGCGACTTCCCTGGCAATGATCGTCGCACTTTGCCGGACCTGCTTTTTATCAGCCGACCAGAGTTGATTCACGCGCTGCAGGACGCGGGGAAAACTCATTTGTCCTCCCTGATCCGTGGGAGGAAAATAGGTGCCGCCGGCAAATGGTTCCCGATCCGGAGTTAAAAACATCGATAAAGGCCAGCCGCCATTCGAGGGCGCGCCGATGAGATGATAGTAAACGGTTAACGACGTCATATAAATGTCGTCAATGTCGGGGCGTTCTTCCCGATCCACTTTAACATTCACGAAATGCTGGTTCATATACCTGGCAATCTCAGGATTCTCGAAGACCAGCCGTTCCATCACGTGGCACCAGTAACAGCTGCTGTATCCGACCGAGAGGAAAATGATTTTGTTTTCCTGCTTTGCTTTTTCAAATGCTTCCGGTCCCCAGGGAAACCAGTCCACAGGGTTATGCTTGTGAAGCAACAGGTAAGGGCTGGTTTCTTTTGCCAGTCGGTTGGTAAACACGGCTTCAGCTTTGACGTCCGTTGACTCTTCCGAATTCTGCGGTGGTGTCTTTTTAGAATCATCATTGGCAGACAACATTTGCTGGTTCCAGTTTGAACTGATGAAAAAAGTAGCAAGAATCAGAGTGAACCACCAGTTTGAGTTTCGGTTCAAATCCATTTTCATTCCTCCGGAAGCGGGCAGATGGCTCATGGCCCGGTAAAACGTTTCAGGCTGGTGCGGCGGGGCAAACTTCGACTTCACCGCCGGTAAATATTCTGTATCTTATCCAATACCGTTACTGGCGACTATTTAATAATGGCCGAACGGCAAATTTTCAGCGTGGCGGCGGATTCCCCATTTTATCCCGGGACCGCAGTCTGTTGTAAAATCTGGCGAATGATTTCACTGGCGCGCGCCCGCTGGTTTTCACGTACCAGAGATTTGGTAATGACCCGATGTGCCAACACCGGCACCGCCAGCTGCTTGATGTCATCCGGCGTGACATAATCTCGCCCTTCCGTAAATGCTTTACTCTGGGCTGCATGCGAAAATGTGATTGCTCCCCGCGTGCTGACACCTAAGGTGAGCTCCGGATGATGACGGGTGGTTTCCACGATTTCCAGAATGTAGTCGGTCAGAGAATCATCAACGCGTACCGCGTGTACTGCCTGCTGCATTTCCCTCAAATCTTTCACAGAGAGCACAGGCTGCAGTGTATTCACAGGTTCGCCCGAACGATGCTGAATTAAAACTTCGCGTTCGATCGAACGTTCGGGATAACCGATATCGATACACATCATGAACCGGTCGAGTTGATTTTCCGGCAATGGATAGGTGCCTTCAAATTCAAACGGATTTTGCGTCGCCAGTACAAAGAAAGGGGGCTGCAGTGTAATCGTTTGTCCCTCTACAGTCACCTGTCCCTCATTCATCGCTTCCAGCAGGGCGCTTTGCGTGCGGGGCGGGGTGCGGTTGATTTCATCTGCCAGGAGCACATTGGAAAAAATGGGACCTCTTCGAAATTCGAATTCGCCCAGGTTCGGAAGAAAAACATTCGATCCCAGAATATCCGAAGGAAGCATATCAGGCGTGAACTGAACCCGTGTGTAATTACAATCCAGGCTTTTCGCGATCGCTTTTGCCAGCGATGTTTTCCCTACACCGGGGGCATCTTCGATGAGGATGTGCCCTTCCGCCAGTAAAGTCACAATCGCAAGTTGCACGACCTCTGGTTTACCGATAAGTACGCTCGAAATATTGTCGTGAAGTGTCTTGACCAGGCTTGCCGTTTTTTGCTGGGAACGAACTTCCATTAAAGATCCATTTCTGAAGGGAATGTGTGCAGAAGCAGTGGGGGAGTAGTATCGTATTTTTAAATTTCAGAATTACTGAAATCTGTCTTGCTTTTCAACTGACAGACCAGCTGGTTGGCAGGTGTTATGGAATTATGCAAAAACAAGTAAAATTTTCTGTACAATTGTCTGAATGAATTCCATTATAGAGAAGCCAATGGTAAAGAAAACCAGTATTTGGTATCAATCAACGCATGTAGCATTCATTATTCGAGTATAAAAACTTTGTTCCGGCGTATTCCAGCCTTTTTCTACAGTGGCGCCGTACTTTTCTCACTTTCATAATTAATATTATTTTCATCAGGATCATTCACTATGTCGGGCTCAAAAAAGTCGATTGACCGGTTCGAAGATCTCTCGCGACGTTCTTTTTTAAAAGCAGGGGGCATGAGTCTGGTTGGTTTGAGTCTGTTAGAGAACCTGGTGATTCAGGAACTGGCGGCGGCACCCGCATCGTCCGCTCCTGAAAAAAAAACATTGAATCGCTTCCCACGCATGGTTCAGGAGTACTTCGTTAACCGGGTCAGAGAAC
>CAXBFD010000163.1:0-11264 GCA_963974925.1 uncultured bacterium
ACCATCTTTAACAATGGATCATAAAAGCCGGCGGTATTCAGCAGACCCATTGGTTTGGCATAAATGCCCAACTGCACCCAGGAAACGACTTCAAACAGTTCTTCCAATGTTCCAAAACCGCCGGGCATCGCAATGAAGGCGTCCGAACACTCCGACATTTTCGCCTTGCGGGTATGCATGTCTTCGACAATATGCATTTCTGTGACGCTGGGATGAATCAGTTCCCTGGTTGCCAGATGCCGGGGGATCACGCCGATAACCTGTCCGCCGGATTCCAGTACGGCGTCTGCAATCACGCCCATCAGGCCGACGCTGCCCCCTCCGTAGACCAGAGTGATTTTTCGCTGTGCCATCAAACGGCCCAGTTCAATGGCGGACTGTTGATACTGCGGGTCGTTTCCGGATTTTGAACCGCAAAAGACGCAGATACTCTGCAGCGCGTTCATGCTCCTGTTCCATCGGCTTTGTGGTCATTCTCGGACGCAGGTTCCTCACTGGCCTGGTCACCGGTTTTGCCTTCCGGAACGTTACCTTTAAAGGTGCCGGGTTTGATCTGCGGACCACGCTTGTGCTCTTTCAGAATCGCTTGTAATTGTGTCATGTCCATGACTTCGCATTCCAGCAGGTCACGCGTGAGATGTTCCAGCAGTTCACGGCGTTCGTCAAGAATTTCATAAGCCGTTTTGGAACACTGATCGATGATCCGTCTGATTTCCAGGTCGATCTCCCGCAGCGTATTTTCACTGTGTACGCTTTCGGACGGACTTTGCGAATCTCCCAGGAATGGCGACCTCCTGGTTTCGCTGTAATGCACGCGGCCCAGTTTGGGGCTCATGCCGAACTCGGTGACCATCCGCCGCGCCAGATCGGTGGCACGCTGTAAATCGTTCTGGGCACCGGTCGAGGTTTCCTGGTAAATAATTTCTTCGGCGGCAATGCCTCCCAGCAGCACGCAGATGCGGCTTTCCAGCTCGCTTTGCGTGACCAGTTGTTTTTCTTCTTCGGGACGCTGCAGCGTGTATCCAAGGGCGCCCAGACCGCGGGGCACGATCGAAATTTTGTGAACCGGATCGACGTTGGGTAACGAACAGGCAACCAGAGCATGTCCGCATTCGTGATAGGCCACGCGGCTTTTTTCATCTTCGTGAATCAGTCTGGTGGATTTTTCCAGACCGGCAACAACCCGCTCGACTCCCTCTTCGCATTCATGCATCGAGACGGCGGTTTTGTTATTGCGGGCAGCGAGCAGGGCAGCTTCGTTAATCAGATTTGCCAGATCGGCGCCCACGAAGCCGGGGGTAATTTTGGCAATGTGCTGCAGGTTGACCGTTTCGTCCATTTTGATTTTGACGCTGTGAACCTTGAGAATCGCTTCGCGGCCTCGTACGTCAGGACGATCCACGAGTACGTGACGGTCAAAACGACCGGGACGCATTAACGCCGGGTCCAGTGTTTCCGGACGGTTGGTGGCGCCCATGACGATCACACTCTGATCCGAGCCAAAACCGTCCATTTCGACGAGCAGCGCGTTGAGCGTCTGTTCCCGCTCATCGTGACCGCCCGGCATTCCGCTGCCACGGGTTTTACCGAGCGCGTCCAGTTCGTCAATGAAAATAATCGCCGGTGATTTCTGAGCAGCCTGCTGGAACATGTCCCGCACGCGTGCGGCTCCCACGCCGACAAACATTTCGACAAAGTCGGAACCGGACAGTCCGTAAAAGGGAACTCCCGCTTCGCCGGCGACGGCTTTGGCCAGCATCGTTTTACCGGTTCCCGGAGGACCGACCAGTAACACTCCCTTGGGAATCCGACCGCCGAGTGCCTGGTACTTGGCCGGCGTTTTCAAAAACTCGACAATTTCGCGCAGTTCTTCGACCGCTTCCTCAATGCCGGCGACATCATTGAAAGTGACTTCGATGTCTTCCTGGGCATACATCTTCCCTCGGCTGCGACCGAATGACATCGGCGAACCCGCGCCTCCCATCCGGCGAAACAGGTAAATGACAAAGATCAACAGCACAATCGGGAAAAACAGAACGGCAATCAGTGATTCCCATTCCGAAGGACGACTTTCAGAATCGACGATGATATCTTTGCTTTCCAGTTTGGATTGCAATTGCGCAAGACGCTCCGATGAAAAACCATAAACCGGGATATAAAATTTTCGGGTGGTTTCGGGAAGCGACCCTTTTTCCGGCGTTTCCGGTTGGGGCTGATCCTGAAAAACAATGTAATCCCGGCCAAATTTCAGATCATGCACGTTGGTTTTATTGTATTTGCCGTCATCAACGCCTTTGACGAAGTCGCCAAATACAATTTTGTCGCCGCGCGTATTGTTTGAGACAACCGAAAGGGTGATCACCAGGATCAACCCGCCCACTACCAGATACCATAAGACATTGCTTTTAGGCCCCTTCGGTTCAGGTCGGCGACCATCCCCTTTGGGAGAATTCTCAGGCGGGGAAGGGCGTTCTTTTCGATTCTGCTGATCGGAGTCCGGAGTAGGCATAGGGAATTATCTCTTCAGTGGAGTGCGCAATTCTGCTCGTTTTATCTAAAACACGCACGGAACATAAGGTCAGGTGATGAAGTTCCTGGCAAGAAACTGTGTCGGATGAAGCAGGGATCATAGCACGGAATGCATTTTATCCCTACTGATAATGTATGTCGTATCAGCAAAGGGGTCAATCATTCGTTTTAGCAGAAATCCATGTTCTGCCCAATACACGATACGAAATCAATCCTTTGCAGAGGGAATGCCCCTTGCCATGTTTAATTAATACGCCTAAAATGCGGATTCGTTGGTGGTTAGGGCAAAAAAACAGAACCGAGTCATGTCTTTTTTCCGCTCTTGCAGAGAATCAATAAAACAGTCGATCAAACCGACTGGGGATGAAAAAACAGGGTCGAATGAAGCGAATAGCCGTTCTCGGGTCTACGGGTTCGATTGGTACCAGTACTCTGGAAGTGATTGCCGCCCATCCACAGGAAATGCAGTTAACTGCGATTACCGCCCATCACAGTTGGGAGCAATTGGCCCGGCAGTCACAGCAGTTTCATCCCCGCTGGTCCGTGCTCAGCGATCCGGCGTTGAAATCGGCGGTCACAGTAGATTCCTTTTCCCATTCCACAGAACTTCTGTTTGGCGCGGACGAGATTGAACGGGTGGCGTCATCCGAGGACGTCGATGTTGTGATTTGCGGTATTGTCGGGGCAGCCGGCTTAAAGGGAGCCTGGGCCGCGATCGAAGCCGGTAAAACCGTGGGGATTGCCAATAAAGAGACGTTAGTCGTTGCAGGGCCACTTATTATGGACCTTGCCGCCCGCAGTAACGCCACATTATTGCCCGTGGATAGTGAACATAATGCGATCTTTCAGGCATTGCGGGCAGGGCATCCAAAAGAAGTCAAACGGATCATTCTGACAGCGAGCGGGGGGCCGTTTCGCGGCGCGCGCCCGGCCGACCTGGAACATGTCACGCCTGAAAAAGCGCTGGCCCATCCGACCTGGGAGATGGGGCCGAAAATCACCATCGATTCCGCCACCATGATGAACAAAGCACTGGAGATTATCGAGGCAAAATGGTTATTTAACCTGTCCGCCGACCAAATTTCGGTGGTCGTGCATCCACAGTCCATCGTGCATTCGATGGTGGAATTTGCGGATGGTTCGGTCATTGCGCAGCTCTCTCCCCCCGATATGAGGCTTCCCATTCAGTACGCACTTACGTATCCTGATAGAAGAGAGGGCTTGAATTCTACGATGGACTGGAACCAGTCTTTTGAGTTAACCTTTGAGCCCCCCGATCTGGAAGCATTCCCGGCATTGCGACTTGGTTACGAAGTTGCAGAAAAGGGGGGGACATGCGGTGCGGTATTAAACGCGGCGAACGAGGCCGCTGTAGAGCGATTTTTATCGGGTGAATTGCGCTTTTGCGATATCGCGACCTCCTGTCAACAAGTATTAGAATCACATCAATTCGATCCCAATCCCAATCTGGAAGAACTGTTTCTGCTGGATGACTGGGCTCGCAAGGAGATAAAAAGGTGGAAGTAGTGCTAAGCAGTCTGTTATTAGGAACCCTCGTCGGAAAAATTGCCAATATCGCCATGGTCGCGTTAGGACTGGGGTTGGTAATTTTCTTCCACGAACTGGGACACTTCGCCGTTGCCAAGTGGTGTGATGTCAGAGTCGAACGGTTCAGTATCGGTTTCGGCCCGATTATCTACAGCTTCAAGTACGGCGAAACCGAGTATGCACTTTCGATCATTCCTTTTGGTGGATACGTCAAAATGCTGGGGCAGGATGATGTCGATCCGAGTCAGCTGACGAGCGAAGAAATTGCGCTCGACCCGCGTTCCTATTCCGCCAAACCCGTTTATCAGCGGATGGGTATTATTTCGGCGGGCGTGATTATGAACATCATCACCGGGATGTTGTTTTTTGCATTCGCCTTTCGGCTGGGTGTAGAATCGATGCCCAGTGTGGTCGGCGCAGCAATTCCCGGCATGCCTGCCTGGGAAGCGGGAATTCAACCGGGTGATGTGATTCAAAAAATCGATGGCAATAAAGCAACTTCGTATATGGACATCATTCGCAGCAGTGCCTTCAGTGATGGCGATATTACGATGGAAGGCACCCACCCCGATGGCAAGACTTTTGAAGTCAAAATTACTCCGGATCGTACGGGAACGCGGCCGCAAATCGGTTTGATCCCGGCCAACAGTCTGCATATTCCCGTGTTCGAAGATCCGGGAGCAAGCGTGACAAGCAAGGGAACCGCAGCGGCCAAAGCAGAGCCCGGTTTCCTGCAGGGAGACACGTTCAAAACGATCGACGGTGAACCAGTTAAAAACTACGCCCAGCTGCAAAGAACGTTTGCGGCAAAAAGTAATCAGACTTTGAAGACGGGCGTAAATCGTAAAGGGGCACCGCCGACGGAAACCGTTGATATCACCGTCGGGAATAATCCGTTTCGTACGCTGGGACTCTGGATGGATATCGGCCCGATTGAAGCCATTCAGGATGGTTCGCCGGCTGCCCGCGCCGGTATGAAAGTGGGAGATAAAATCACACACCTGGATGGCAAAGATGTCGGGAAAACTCTGAACCCGTTACAGTTGCCAAACTACTTTTCGGACAAAGCAGGCGAAACCGTGCAGATTGTCGTGAAGCGACAGCAGGACGGGGCGCATCCTACTGAAGTCAGTCTGAATGTGGTGCCTCTCGATAATCCTGCCTGGCTGGAGCATCCGATTTATGCGAATACTCCTTTGGCCGTTGGTTCTGTCGGCATTGCGTTCCATGTGATTCCGACGGTTCTGAAAGTGGAAGAAGGCAGCCCGGCTGCGGAAGCAGGAATCCTGCCGGAAGAACGGATCAAAAAAATTAAAATCATGCTGCCTCCCAACAACACTCTTGCTGAGTGGGGGGGGATCCCGGAAGTCAGTTATGAATTCGATGACAAAAACGTGAACTGGGCCAATGCGTTCTGGGAGATGCAGGTGCGTCCCGGCTGGCCTGTGGAATTGACGGTCAGTAATAAACGACAGTTACGTGACGTCAAAATGGTGCCCTGGGTAGATCCCAAACAGAAAGTCGGAGAACAATGGTCGTTGCCCGTCCGGGGAATCAAGATGGAATTTTTGCGGGAAACCCAACAGGCCGACAGTATGGGACAGGCGCTCGGCATGGGGGTCGAATATACGACCAACTCGGCGAAAGATATTTATCTGACCTTACGAAGTCTGTTCACCGGGCGCGTGTCGCCTCTGGAACTGAGCGGGCCGATCAAAATCGCTTCCGTTGCCTATGAAGTGGCTCATCAGGGGTATTCAGAACTCCTGCTGTTCCTCGGTTTTTTAAGCGTGAATCTGGCCGTTTTAAACTTCCTGCCGATCCCGGTACTGGATGGAGGCCACATGGTTTTTCTGTGCTGGGAAGGAATTACCCGCAAACGTCCTAACGAGCAGGTGCTCGCTGCCGCGACTTATGTCGGGATGATTTTTGTGCTGGGATTGATGCTGTTCGTGCTGTATCTGGATATTTTCCTCTAAGCGAAACGCAAAATTTATTGGGAAGTGCGGAAAGATCTGTTATCCTGATATCAGCGAACGACGTTGTGGCAGGTTCTGCAAAGCAGCGTCAGATCGCAGGTAGCATGTCGTACTTCGGAGAGCGAACAGATGACATCAGGTCGGTCCCCTCATAGTTCGGGAGACCAGGCGGCGGCCTGGCTGGCAACAGTGTTTACACTGGCAGGGGGGCTGTTTGCGTGCATTTTCGTGGTCGTTACCAGTGGCGAAGCGCCCGGAAAACCGATGCTGGTTGCCATCGGCATCATCACGGTGCTGCTGTTACTGCTCTGGCTGTTACGCGAAAAACCACCCGAAGCGCAACAGCAGTCACTCCGATTGTGGCACTGGTGGAAAAAAGAAGAGTCAGAGTGTTACGAGTACAAACCTCGACCGCGCAAACGTTCCAGCCATGTAGATTACGGGAACCAGCAACCACCGACGCTCGAATCAATCCGTGAAACAGTGGATGAACAGCGGACCTGGGTCCCTTCCGTGCGGAATCTTCAAGAGTCAGACGGCGATACCGCGCAAACAGAATCAGACAAAGCGTAGATCAGCGCCTGTTAACGATATCGGGAAAACATGCCGCGGCGGCGTGCCGATCGTGATGGTGAATCGCTCCTGCTCTCGTTCTGCTGATTCTGTTGCTGCCTGTTAATATATTGAGAGGCTGCATTGTGCTGCTGCTGAAGGAACTGCTCGGAATAACCAATAATCGGATTGGTCGCTTCCGGCTGATCAAATACCTTCTGTTTTGCCAGCATTTCCAGCTGCCGGGCATATTCCGGGCGGGTGCGTTCGCGATAGATCACGAGTGAGTCGATCGCGTGATACATTCCGCCTGGCTCAAGTGGCTGACTTTTGTATTCCACCAGATCGCTGGCGATACGGGAGACAGCGCTTCTGACCCAGGGCTCATTCAATCGCTCTTGCGGCAGGGCTTCCATGATGAATTCCAGTGTGTGGCCGGTTGTCGAGACCCGCTTATTGACGTCACTGGCGTATTCGGGGCCTTCAAAATATTTGGAAGAAAATGAACCGTCCCGGTTTTGCATGGAACGTGCATATTCGACGTATTGGCGGACTCGCATGCTCGCTTCCAGCCAGGTCCCTCTGAGGCTTTTCTGGTCTTTGGAATAACTGTTCACAGAACTGGCCAAGGCGAACAGACCGTGCGTGCCTCCGCAAGCCGACTTGGTAGGCTCTGACTGCATTTGCTCCTGGATCAGTTTTTCCATGCTCCATTCCTCACCTCTGGAACTGACCCATTCGGTGTTCCAGGGGAGGTAACGCGAGAACGCCCAGAGTGTCCAGGTGATTTCTTCGTCCGTATTCACTTCGGCTTTGGCATTGCGAATCATATTGGCAATCGTAATCGTTTTTTCACCGGCATTAAATTTATGGTCGAGGGGAATGCCGGCCATTGCGTAAAAGGCGAGAAACTGATTGGGGTGCCCTTCGAAAGCGTAGGGTTCAGTAAAGGGGTGTCCTTTGCCGCCATGCGGTGTCGTAATGAACCAGGGCCGACCGCGAAAATTGGGGCCTGTGGAAATCCAGTCAATCGCTCTGATCTGTTTATTGTTCTGATAGAGCGTGTATTCCCAGCGGAGCGCGAGAATTCCATGCGCGATCTGCCAGGGAGTATGCACGTCTGTTGACAGCATTCTGCGATGCGAAACGGCAATGGCTTCATCAACCAGTTTGTCGAGTGGATCGACAATCTCGGGCACTTCAGGAGCCTTCGGCTTTTCCATGGAAGGAGTCTTATTGTTGGCAATTCCCGGAAATGGTTTTGGCTCGGGCATGGCCTGTGTTTTGGATTTCGTGTCGGTGCCGTCTTCTGCCAGCAGTTGCGGTTTGCGGGCTTCGATACTGAGATCTGGTTTGCGGGCTACCAGGGGGACCTCCTCAGTCGTTTGCACCTGCAGGATGGTCACCGGCTGGCTGACAGTTTCCGGTAAGAGCAACTGAGGGCCCGGTTCTCCCTGTACATCACAGGCAGACTGCATAACCGTTGTGAATACAATTAATGCGGTGCATTTGATCCAAAGGTGGGGCGTCATCCTTGAATTCATTTCAGTATTCTTTCCAAATCTACAAGATGTTGTCTGAGTGTTGCCGGAAATTATCGTGAGCGTCTGAATTTCCTGGCATTATTCTGGGTGGTTTTTTGTGTTCCGTAGGAAGTAAGAAGCGTTCCCAGGTAAAATAAAGACGGAAATCTTAACTTTGGCTGGTTTGGGCGTGTCACTCTGTCGAGTTTGAGCGTTTGCTTCCTGTTGGCACTTTCGCATACGAGACGATGAATTTTGAGAGATTTGATTCGTATTCGAAGGAGCCGAGGTCCTCTTGATTTAAATTATTTAGATGTCTGAATTATCGGTAGAAGCAATTGGATCTGTTGACTGGGGTTTCGGAGAAAGCACCATCTCGGTCAAGTTTCGGAATAAGTAAGTACCAGTTAAGTAAAATGGTGTATGTATTTTTGCTTGGAAAATAATTATGATGCGTCGAATCGGTGTAACCGTTATTTTGCACCTGCTTTTTCGGATCCCAAGAACTGGGGGAATTGTGAAAAATATCAATTTCCTTTTTATTTCCATAAAGTCGGTACGATAAAAATTTAAGAATCTGGCAGCAGCGAATTTTCTCCCCTGCAGGGATAAACCTCTGGTCTGTTCAGGTCACAAGAAATCAGTATCGTGAATCAGACGAGACAATAGATAGACGATCAACCATGCAACCGATTTTTGCTGACGCCTCAGGTCTGAACTTGTGGGTTCTGGAGGTGTTTACTGCTGTCTGGTGCTTTGTAATGGGGTCGGTGATCGGCAGTTTTTTGAATGTGGTCATTTATCGGATGCCACTGGGGCTGAATATTTCCAAACCCAAGTCCCGCTGTCCGGTGTGTGAAACCCCGATTCAGACGCGCGATAACCTGCCGATCCTGGGTTGGATTCTACTCCGGGGAAAATGCCGCCATTGTCAGACGCCGATTTCGATGCGGTATCCGATTGTTGAGGCTATTGTCGGTAGTTTTTTTCTGCTGCTGTATCTGGCGCTGGTTCATTCCGGCGGTCAATTTTTGCCGAACCGGATTCCCAACCAATCCTGGGGCGTTTATCCGATTGTGGAGGGGCAGACCTGGGATCTGATTGCCCTGGATGTCTACTACTGTTATCTGTTTATCATTGTGCTGGCATCGGCCTACATTCACTTTGATCGCCAGCTGGTCCCGCGTCGTCTGCTGCTGTGGTGTTTTCTGATCGGCTTTGCAGCCGGCGCCCTCGTTCCGGAACTCCATCCTGTTCCCGCGATGATCCCGGTGCCACCGGAAACAGCCGCGGGCACCTCTGCTGACATCTTCCTGAATGAAACACACGAGCATGGTTCGCTGCACTGGGGTCTGGAAGGGCCGACACTGCTCACGCTCTGGTGGGGTCTGTTTTACGGGACCATTGTGGGCGTCCTGTTTTGCTGGCCTGTGCTGTTTCAAACAGACAGGCCACGTCGCCTGTTCCAGCCGGGCACCAGTTGTCTATTGATTCTGATCGGCCTGTATCTGGGCTGGCAGCAGGTCATTTCCGTCGGTTTTCTGGCCGCCGTCTGTCTGGTGTGTTTCGAATTTGCAGGCCGGGCCAGAAGTTCACACGCGCTTCAGGTGCCGGCGTCCGCTTTTATTGCCGCGGCCTTAGCGTTACAACTGACACTGGGAAAGTATTTCACACTGCTGCCTCAGGACACAGGAACGCTGGTTTATCTCCTGTTCACAGGCGGGCAGATTATTTCGATACCCCTACTGGTCTGGCTGGCACATTACCTAAACCACAGCCGAGACAGTCAAAGCCATACACAGGATCAGATTCCCTTTGATGAAACAACAACCATCACATTTTGAGTCAACATTACCCGACATCGTCGCGCAGGCGCTCAATGAGGGAACCTGTCTTCAACTGGTATTGAGCAAACCCGTCGAGAAAACTTCATCCGCCTGGCGCAAGGTGGCGCTGCGACCTGTCATCATCAAAGGCAACCCGCATTTTCAGGTGGCGCTCTCGCGAGGTCAGCAGGAGCTGCATGAGAATCTGACTCCCGCTCAGACGAGACAGCGCATTACAGGACTCTGGGCCGATCATTTTCAGGAAGGTTATCTTTATACGCAACTGGCCGACTATCATTTTCAAAAAACAAAACAGGGCACGGTACGACTGAAAAAACAGGCGCCGACCAAAGCAAAATCTTTGCTGGTGGAATCCCATGATCGTGCCAAACAGTATTTGATTCCGGAAGGGATTCCCTGTCCGTTTCTGGAAGCGATCGGCGTGATGACGCATACGGGAAAAGTGAAGGCGGCTCAATACCGCAAGTTTCGGCAAATCAACCGTTATCTGGAATTCATCAACGATATCATGCCCGGCCTGCCTGCAACCGGCGCACTGCATATTCTGGATTTTGGTTGCGGGAAAAGTTATCTCACCTTTGCGACGCACTATTTATTGACAGAAGTCTTACAGCGCGAAGTGAAGATTACGGGCCTCGATCTGAAACAGTCCGTCGTTGAACATTGTCAGAGCATCGCCGACGGGCTGCAGTGCCGCGGGCTGCGTTTTAAGACCGGCGATATTTCCGAATTCACCTCCGATTCCGGCAAATGTGATCTCTCGATTTCACTACACGCCTGCGACACAGCCACCGATGCTGCGATCGCGTCTGCGATTCAGGCGGAAGCATCCGTAATCATGGCGGTTCCCTGCTGCCAGCATGAAATATTTCAGCAAATCGCCAGCGAACCCCTGTATGCATTACTGCAACATGGAATCATGAAAGAGAAAGTGGCCGCGCTGGTGACCGATGCGTTACGGGCGCAGGTTCTGGAAATTTGCGGATATCGAACACAGGTGGTAGAATTTATTGATACGGAACATACTCCTAAAAATATTCTGATCAAGGCAGTCAGACGGAAATCGGAATTGAGTCAGACGGATTTAAAGAATACAGTACAGCAATATGAGTCACTTAAAAGTCAGTTTGGAATTCAGTCGTTTTCTCTGGAGCAGGCTTTGGGGAAACGTTTTCAGGAATGGTGCAGTTCGTCACGGAAAGTCGGGACAGATTAAATCATGACAGAGGAATCAGAACACCAAATCCGAAACGTGAGACGAATCAGTTCGGGCGTCGTACTGGCTG
>CAXBFD010000164.1:0-11128 GCA_963974925.1 uncultured bacterium
GTCCATTAAAATCCAGGGCACCGCGTCGGAAGGCAGGACCGGTCTGGACCTGGGCTACGTCGCTGATACGAATCGGCACGCCTTTGCTGACGGTGATCACCGTACTGTTAATCTGTTCGATGGTTTCCTGTTCCGTTTTATCCGCACCGATAAAACCCTTTCCGCGAACAATGAATTCCATCCCGCCCGTCTCGACGGTCTTGGCGCCGACGTCGATGTTTGATGCCTTGACCGAATCAATTACCTTGCTGAGCGGGATGTTATGGTAGCGGAGTTCATCCGGGTCAACTTCGATCTGATACTGTTTCACATAGCCGCCAATCGAAGCCACCTCTGCCACACCGTCTACTGACTGGAGCGCGTACTTAATAAAGAAGTCCTGCTTCGATCTCAACTCAGCCAGATCCATATCTTTTGGCGGCTCAAGCACATAGTAGAATATTTGTCCTAAAGCAGTGGCATCTGGTGCGAGTGTTGGAACCACACCCTCCGGTAGAGAACCGTTGACTGTAGTCAGTTGTTCTGCCACACGAGAACGGGCCCAGTAGAAATCGACATCATCGTCAAACGTAACCTGCACGAAGCTAAAGCCGAACATGCTTTTGCCACGGACACTTTTGGAACCCGGTACCGCCTGTAACGCAATCGAAAGTGGATATGTAATCTGGTCTTCCACATCTTTCGGAGACCGTCCGGCCCATTCAGTGAGCACGATTACCTGGTTTTCGCCCACATTGGGAATCGCATCGATGGGAACCTGTTGCGCCGAGTACCAGCCATAACCGAGCAGAGCAACGGACAGTAGTACAATCAGGAGTCGTTGACGGAGGCAAAAATCGAGTACGCTGTGAATCATTGTCGAGCCTTCTTTTTCTGTCCGGCGGCTGTTTGTGGTGTGACGGGCCGTGGTGGTTTCAGTTTCAAAGATTCGTGTTCTATTTCCATGTCCATAGGCATATCAATTGGGGGCAGGCTGTCGTCAAATTCCATGATTTCAGGCATATCCAGGGGGGGGAGTTCCATATCATTCTCTGAGTCGAACTGATTCTTCGATGCATCTGCAGTTTTGATTATTTCCAGATATTTCTGAGGATGTTCCAAAAGACTTTCGCGGCAGCCTTCACAACAGATGAAAACAGTTTCTCCATTCACGTCTACTTTGGGAGGTGCGCCCATCGAACCTAGATACATCATGGTTACCGGACAAATCCGTTGATTTTCGGCCAGTTTTTGGTCTGTTTTAGGGAGTTTCGAAAGCGTGGCCAACATCGTTTCCGACAGACCTTCATCCGGCAGCGGTTCGGCCCGAGTCGGATCAATCAGAGAAGGATTACCCGCCAACTGCATCTGCGAATCGATCAGGAAGTTCCCCCTGGTCGCCACCTGTTCCCCTTGTGTCACCCCTTTCAGGATCACGATCTGCTCACCACAGATCGGACCGAGTACGACGTTGCGTATCTCAAAGCGACCTGGCTTGGTTTCGACATAGAGCACACTGTGTTCGCCCGCCATCAGAACCGCATCGCGGGGCACTGTGAGCGCTTCACTCTCAGCAAATGACTGCGACACATAACCATACTGCGACGTGGGAACCAGATCTTGGCCTGACAGAGGGCACTTACCGGAGGCTTTGGCGATAATATGAGGATGTCGCGGACAAATCCAACAATCCGCTAACTCGGAATCATAGATGCCGCTTGACTTTGCTTTGCTTCCCGCAGGAAGGGAGATCGTCGCGCGTGCATAATCTCCGACGCGTAACTGTCCTTGTAGATTCGGTATCACAATCCGCACACCCACCGTACGAGTCTGGGGATCGACCTGAGGATCGATAAACGCCACACGGCCGGAAATGGTCTCATCGGGCTGAGACTGGATAATCGCCTCGACTTTCTGTCCGTAACGGATCGCTGCAGCATCTTCAGGAAACAGCTCGAGCATCAGCCACAACTGCGAAAGATCGGCCAACTGATAGATGACCTGACCTTCTTTGACATACTGGCCTTCGATGGCCTGTTTTTTGATCACCGTTCCACTGATGGGGGCACATAAATGCATCCGGCTATTAGCAGTGCCCGTTTTTTCGATTTCGTCGATCTGTGACATTGTCATGCCAAGTTCGACTAACCTCTGTTTCGAACTCTGATAGAGATTTTCGTTAGTCTGGATCACCCGCTGAAGTGTGGCAGAGCGACTGTGCTTTAACGCTTTTTTTGCCAGAAGCAGCTCGACCTGACTCGAATAAAGCAGGGGCGAGTAAATATATGCCAGATGATCTCCCTGTTTGACCTCGACACCGGTGAAGTCGGCATAGAGTCGTTCAATACGACCGTCCACATAGGCAGACAGTGTTTTAAGGTTGCCTTCGTCATAGCCCAATTCACCCACGGAATGGATTGTATGAGTCAGAGGGAGTGATTGGACCGTTGCGGTTTGAATATTGGCAATCCGTCTGGCAGCGGGATCAATGTGGACTGCGCGGGGATCTGAGTTCGAGCCATCGGAAGTCGCGGGCACAAGCTCCATTGCACACACCGGACACCGGCCGGGTTCTGATTGAGGCGGGGTGCACATCATCGGACAAATATATTTGATGGCTTTGCTGAGAGCAGAACCATGACTATGGCCTCCTCCGCCTGCAGTAATAAATCCCATCTGCTGGGCGACTCCCAGTCCGGCGATCAACAGTGCCCCACACAGCAGAAACAGTGCTGGTTGTACCAGTAGTCGAATCCACCAATGGCGTGTCTCCTGTTTGCGCTGAGAGGCTGCATTATCTACAGCGCAGATCTCACTTTTATTAGAATTATTCATACCAACCTCAACAGAATTGTTTCAGCCAACTGTAATCTCTTAGGAAAATGGGGTCTGTCCGTTTTACTTTGGCCAGGGATTGATGAATCGAAAACGCATCAACTCTGGAGCGTGTTAATACAACTGTAAAACAGGGGCAAACTGCGCGCACAAAGACAGCAATGGCGTGAGATCAGATCAGCCAGCGACAAAGAATCTCTTGCTGGCGAGGAATGGGCCGAAATGAGAATTGCAGGGCGTCAAACGTAGCGTCTGCTTGCAATTGTTTCATGCAGACAGCAAACGTGACGACCAGTGCGGCTGCGCGCCGGGATGATTCACGTTCATGTGAACTACGATTTTCATCCGGAGCGGCAGGAAGTTCCTTCTCGACTGAACATCGGCATTGCAGCTGATGGGAGGATTGAGAGCAACAACTGTATTCTGCTTCAATCGAGGGTAAGCAGCAGCACGCTTCAATACCACAATGACTACCAGCCTGCGCTAACGGAACAATTCCCCCGAAGAGAGTTGCTGCCACCAGCACACAGGAAGTCAAAGAGTGAATTGAAAACTGAAACATTGCTACACCAGTCAAAAGGAAAGTCTCATTTGTTTTATGGCCCAGACTTACGACAGTCAAGTCTGAATTCTGTTCACGCTAAGCTGAGCAATTCTCATGGTCTACCCTAATACTGGATTTTTAAAGACTTTGCATCGTTTAATGCGATCAGAAATTTGTTACTGATTGCGAAACGATAGCGCAGGGAAAAAAAACAGACGTGTGAGCAGCGCGTAAAGATATTGCTAAAACTAACCTATAGCGTGAAGCGGCAAAGAGATACGCAGCGATCAAGGGACACCAGAGATGCTGAAATACAGCGAGGTTTTCCCAATTTTGGTGGCTGATCGACAAGAGTCGTCACCACCGTCAACTGTGACAGGCTCACCAATTTTTCGGAAGGATTTTTCGCGTCTGATGACGGTACAAGGGGACTAACGGGCTGGCTTTGCTTACCACAATGACAGTTTGTCCCGCAAGAGCATGAACCAGGTTCTGAAGCCTGAGTTTCGATACAACAGGCGTCTTTTTCTGACTGTGACTCACAACCAGAGGCAGAGTCTGTCGTGATTTCTGTACCCTCTCCACAATGGCAGATTGGTGCACCCGTACAACAACAGCAGTTCGTGAACGATAGAGAACAACCAAGGCTACAGTTACAGGAAGCAGCAGGTAGACCTTGCAATGGAACTGTCAGCATAGCCAGACAGATCAACATGCGAGTTGTGATTGTATTAGTCATCCACATGAAAGAAAAATCCTTTAGTCTCTGCTGCCCTGTGTCAGCGAAGAAGTTTCTATCCATATAAATCGGCCCAGACAGAAATGAACTGCAGGCGAACTAGCTGGAAATCGTCAATCTTTTCAGGATGTGTTGCAAGTATGTAGATGCTGAAGAATTGGGTGATCTGCGGGAGTATCTTCATAATCGGACATAGAGTCAATAGGGGTTACGCTTTCATTTCTATCATGTAATCAATGCAGAAACTGGTGAGATGAATACTCTCCGGTCCGAAACTGAACTCATTTCATTTCAATCACTTCCATCATTAGGGGGTCGATTCATTACAGAGTTAGAACAGCTCCTTTAAGTTCGTTCTGTCGATTGTGCCAGAACGACAACGCTTCGCTGATTGACTCTGTATTTGTTTTGTGGAAGAGGGATTTCAGTGTCAGGCGATAATAGATCCATGGGGCTGGGAAGGGATGTATCGACGACCCGGTTCCATGTCATTTCTGATTCTGCATGGATCGAAAACTGTTGAGGTATCGTTGAGCCATTGATCATCACATAAAGATCGCGCGTCGTTGGTGATGGATCGTGCAGGTGATATGCCAGGCTTTGTGATTCTGCTGACATATCGACTTCTGGCTGACCTGCTCCGAACCACTGGATTTTCTCCCGCCAAAAGGTTGAACTTCCCAGCAATACATGAGACTTGCGGAATGCGATCATTTTTTTGAAAAAGCGAAAGACTTCCTCGTTGTCATGGAGACGCTGCCAGTCCAGCCAACTGGTTTCGTTATCTTGATTGAAAGAATTATTATTCCCCTCCTGGGACTGCATAAACTCATCTCCCATTCGGAACATGGGGCTACCATTGGCCAGCATTAGTAAGCAGCAAAAGTTTTTGACCTGTCTCTTACGTAAATCGGCAACGTCTTGAGGGACTTGATCGGTACCTTCCCAGCCACAGTTCCAGCTGAAATCATCAGGACCATCCAAATTATTCAAGCCATTCGCTTCGTTGTGCTTTTTGTTATACGAAGCGAGATCATACAGCGTAAATCCATCATGCGAGGTGATGAAATTGATGCTCTGGAACGGGCGAAATGCATGATACGTGTCATCGGGAAAAAGATCATTGCTACCATATAAACGAGACATTATTTCGGTAACGAACCCACGATCTCCCCTTACAAAGCGTTGAAGTGTGTCACGAAATTGACCGTTCCACTGCATCCAGGTTCGACCAGGAAAGGATTTGCCCAACTGGTATAAGCCAGAGGCGTCCCATGGTTCCGCAATCAAGCGAACATGAGCCAAATCGGGATCACCGGCAATTTGATCAAATAAAGGTGGTTGGTTTAAATCAACAGTTCCATCTCCAGCGCGAGAAAAGACGGAAGCCAGGTCAAATCGAAACCCGTCAACATGCATCTCTTTTGCCCAGTAGCGTAAACTATCCAGAATGAGACGGCGTACGATCGGAGCAGTGGTATTGAGCGTATTTCCTGTGCCACTGAAATTCGCATAGGGGGCGTGTGGATCGCAGGATGCGATATAGTAGGTGGCGTTGTCAATTCCACGATAACAGTACGTCGGGCCCCGATGGTCTCCTTCGCCAGTGTGGTTGTAGACAACATCCAGAATCACCTCAATCCCAGCGCAATGCAATTCGCGGACCATCTCCCGAAACTGACTATGCTGCTCACACGAGGACTGATTAGTTGAGTATTGATTGTGAGGAGAGAAAAAATTCAAGGGCATATAACCCCAGTAGCTTTCATCAAACGGGTCAAATTGAAATACAGGCATCAATTCGAGCGCTGTGACTCCCAGTTCTTTGAGATAAGGGATTTTTTCAATCACGCCGGCAAATGTCCCACGTTTGTCATCAGCAATACCTGAACTCGGGTGTTTTGTGAAACCGCGCACATGCACTTCGTAAATGATCAAATCGGTTCCGTGGCATACGCGAAGTTCATCTTTCCAGTCAAAAGGGCAACGGCAAATATTTAACCGTCCCAGTGGGGTATGCGATGATTCGGAGTCAACTCGATTTGCCGTTTCTGTCGGAAAGAAAATGCTACGCGCATACGGATCGATCAGAACTATTTCGGGATCATACGCATGCCAATTCCCGGTTGCATTCGCGGCTGGTCCATCGATTCTGTAAGCATAATAAACAGCGTCTTTGGCCTTTGTAATCGGCACTCGACAATGCCATACAGAGCCGGATTTATTTTTGAACGGATCGAGTTCCATGGAATACGAGGGGGTATTGATTTCCTTTTCCAGATAGAGCAATAAAGTCACCCTGGATGCATTCATGGCTTCAATTGCAAAATTATAAACCTGCTCCCTATTCAACCAGTTGACGCCCAGGGGAGAAGGGGTGCCTTCAAACTTTTCCCATTCCGGACCCTGTTGCAACTGGCCAACAGATACTTTGCTTTCAACCAGAGTCCCGCAGTGCTGACAGATCTTTTGAACTGTATTGCCTGGCATGGCCTATCCTTTTCTCTCTGAAATTGGTTTCAATTGATATCGCAGGAACAATTTTCTGTCGATTAGCTCCGGAAAAGAACCACAGTCGTCACTTTGTCGGACGCAACAGGAGTAAGCCCGCCTAAGGCAGCGAAGTCTGCCACGCGAGATTCATACTTTTAGATGATTGGATCTACGAAATTCTTCACGAAATAATAGACTTTCGAAAGTCTGAAAAAAATATAAGTCTTATAGTTAGGTCTTTGTCTTTGGGAGGGAATTACATTCACTGCACTGCTCCTGTATTCCCTTGTTATGCAACTTTTCCCTGAACCGGCTGCAGAAAAAAACTCATCCATTGGCTCCTGATTGAATCGCGCTCGGCGATAACTTCAACAGCATCTTACTGATTTAGGGGGGGAGCCATAAGATGAATTGTTCCGAAGTCCAGGAATTACTTTCCGCTTATTATGGTGGCGAACTGGATGACGCTCAAACATACGCAATATCAGCATACGTTGAAATGTGCGAGGTATGTAAAGCGGAACTGGACTCATTGCGATGCTCTCGCAGGATACTGAATCTCTCGGCGGTCCCGTATCTTCCCAGCAGATTTAAAATAAAATCCCGGAACGAGTGGATGAGTCGCATGTCGTCGAAGGGGCAGGGTCAAGCCTCAATCGTAGACTTGGATGACGCCAATCTTCAGCTTAATTGATTCCATTGCTGCGTTTTCCAATGAATCTTGTGCCGGTTCGTCTTTCATCAATGGCCTTTCTATGCGTCCTCGGCGAATCGGGGGTCTTTGATGCCCAGCTTGAGCTTCCATTCCATCACGGAGCAGTAGAGAACAGGGACCACAAACATGGTGAGGATCTCAATCGTCATCCCGCCGAAACTGGGAATTGCCATTGGGACCATGATGTCACTGCCCCGACCCGTGGAAGTGAGAACCGGTATGAGAGCGAGCAATGTTGTGGCTGTCGTCATCAGGCAGGGACGACAACGTCGCATGCCAGCAGTGACGGTTGCTTCTCGGGCGTGTTTCGCATTCGTGATTTGGTCTTTGCGAAAACTCTCGTCCAGATAGGAAGCGATCACGACTCCGTCGTCACTGGCGATTCCAAATAAAGCAAGGAAGCCGACCCAGACCGCGACGCTGAGGTTTATAGTGTGAACCTGAAACAGTGCTCGCATGTCGGTCCCAAACAACTCGAAGTTCAGGAACCAATCTGTGCCGTAGAGCCACAGCATGATGAAGCCACCGGCCCATGCGATCATGATGCCGCTGAATACCAGCGATGTCGTGATGACGGATTTGAACTGGAAGAATAGGATCAAAAAGATGATGCCCAGTGCGAGCGGTAGTACAAGCATCAGCGTCTTTTGTGATCGCAGTTGATTTTCATAGTTGCCCGCGAACGTGTAGCTCACTCCGGCAGGCAGGACGAACTCGCCACTGGCGATCTTCTCCTGTAGGAATGCCTGAGCATCTTCCACGACGTCAACTTCGGCATTACCGGCCTTCATGTCGAACAGCACGTAACCGAGCAGGAAAGTGTCTTCGCTCTTGATGACCTGCGGCCCACGGACGTAGCGAATGTCAGCCAACTGTGCGAGCGGAATTTGCTGCCCCATTGGTGTCGGAACCAGTATGCGTTCCAGCAACTCAGCGTCATCACGCAATTCACGGGCGTAACGGACACGCACTGGGTACCGCTCGCGGCCTTCAACGGTTTTGGTGACTGGGCGACCTCCGATGGCGACTTCGATTACGTCTTGGACGCTGCGAACGTGCAGTCCGTATCGCTTGATGGCATCGCGGTCGATGTCGATTTCTAGATAGGGTTTACCGACGATTCGGTCCGCGATGACAGCAGATGCCTTAATCGTCGGGACTTGCTTGAGTAGACCTTCAATCTGAAGAGCAACACGTTCGATGGTGATTAGATCGGGGCCTTTAATCTTCAATCCCATCGGCGCACGCATTCCGCTTTGCAGCATCACGATTCGAGCCGCAATCGGTTGCAATTTGGGAGCGGAGGTGGTGCCGGGAATGTCGGCGGCTTTAGTGATCTCTTCCCAAATGTCGTTAGGTGATCTAATCTTGTCACGCCACTGACGGAACGGTCGTCCGCTGGAGTCTTCGATCAGATCGCCATTCTCATCACGTGCGTATTCGCCGGAGTCTTCGTCGTAGCGAAAATCCAAACGGTTACCGTTCTGATCCGTCTTATATTCCGACTTATAAGCGATGAAAGTTTCGATCATCGAGATCGGGGCCGGATCAAGTGGACTATCGGCTCGACCAATTTTACCGACGACCGATTCCACTTCGGGAATTGAAATGAGCAGTTGATTTTGCAGTTGCAGTACGTCCATGGCTGCACCGATCGAAGCGTGCGGCATCGTGGTGGGCATGTAGAGGAAAGAACCCTCATCAAGCGGCGGCATGAACTCCTTGCCGATGCCCGGAAACGTAGAGGATGCTGCAACCCAAGGTCGCGATTCTCGGATCGTCGATTCGGAAACACCGACCGTAGAAACAACATTGGGAATGAACGAGAAGATGCGATCAAAGCCCAGCCACGAACAGCCGCCCAGCAATAAAATCATCGTAGGTAGCGAAAGGAAAAGTAGCTTGTGAGCCAGACACCATCGAAGCAATGGTTCATACAAGTAGCGTTGAAACACAGTGAAGAAGCCGAGCAATCCGCCGATCAAAAGCCCAACGAACAAGAAGTTGCGAATCATTCCCTTTTCGGGACCGAGCGGAAGCCAGTGATCTGTCAGCAGGAGGCCTACGACCAGAACCGCGAACGCACTCGTAGCGTAGGGAGCGACTTTTTGATAGCTGGATGGAATTCGTTCCTCCAGCAACTTGTAGAATCCAAGCGCAGCAACAATCGCACCGACCCACCAAGACACGAAGAACATTGCCAGAACACCAGCCGCGATCAATGCGAGCATTGAGTAACGGCGAAGTGCCCCCGCTTTCATTTGTTTGCCCATCAGAATGTGAGCCGCCGGAGGAATAATTGTCAGGGCGACAATCACAGCCGCTACCAGCGCGAATGTCTTCGTAAACGCCAGCGGGCGAAACAGCTTGCCTTCTGCGGCCACCATCGTGAAGACTGGCAAGAAGCTAACGACCGTTGTGGAAACGGCGGTCAGCACGGCACTGGCAACCTCGTTGGAAGCGCGAAAGATGACGTGTCCGCGATCCTCGTTGGGATCGGCTTCATCCAAATGTTTCAATATATTTTCACACAGAATGATCCCCATATCGACCATCGTACCGATCGCAATTGCAATTCCAGACAATGCGACGATATTTGCATCAACGCCAAACGACTTCATGGCGATGAAACACATCAGTACAGCAAGCGGCAATAATGCGCTAATCAGAATTGAGCTTCGCAGATGCAACACCATCACCAGAATTACAATGATGGTTACGAGAATCTCTTCGCTGAGTGCCGTGTTCAGCGTTCCCAGTGTTTCGTAAATCACTCCCGTCCGATCGTAGAACGGGACAATTCGAATTTGACTTGTCGTAATCCAATTTGGCCACTGTTCGCGCGGTGTCGTCCGCAAATGCTGGACCCACGCGTCGTGATTGGTATTGGCTCCTGTAATGTGATTCAGGTCGTTGCTGGCAGCATATGCATCGACTTGTTGAGCGGTAATCTTCGTGTAGTCAATGACGACTTTGCTGGGGAGACCGGGCGAGACTTCTTCGATCTTCTTCTTGACGTTCTTAATCGCTTCCAGCGGATTGAATCCGTAACGAACAACCGTCACGCCGCCTACCGCTTCCGACCCGGCTTTGTCCAATGCGCCACGCCGCAATGCTGGCCCAAGCCTAACTTCCGCGACATCTTTGATGGTGATTGGCACATTGTCGGCAACTTTGACAACTGCCTTCTCAATATCTTCGACTTGCTCAATGAAGCCAAGACCACGAATCACATATTCCGCTTTGTTCAACTCGATCGTACGTGCGCCGACATCGACGTTCGACATGCGGACTGCTTGAAACACGTCGGCCAGCGATACTTTTGCGGCGCGCATGGCGTCGGGATCAACGTCGATTTGGTACTCCTGAACGAAACCACCGATCGACGCGACTTCGCTGACTCCTTCTGCGGAAGCGATTGCGTAGCGAACGTACCAGTCCTGCGCGGTACGCAACTCGTGCAAATCCCAACCGCCCGTTGGATTCCCGTCAGGATCTTGCCCTTCGAGTGTGTACCAAAGAATCTGACCAAGTGCGGTGGCGTCCGGGCCGAGCGTCGGCTGCACGCCTTCGGGTAGTGTTCCGGCTGGAAGGCTGTTTAACTTCTCCAGCACGCGTGATCGCGACCAATAGAATTCGGCCTTCTCGTTGAAGATCACATAGATCGTCGAGAAGCCGAACATCGAGTAGCTGCGAATCGTCTTGACTTCCGGGATGCCCAGCAGGGCAACCGTCATCGGATAGCCAATTTGATCCTCAACGTCTTGCGGACTCCGTCCCATCCATTTCGTAAAAACGATTTGTTGGTTCTCACCAATGTCAG
>CAXBFD010000165.1:0-11117 GCA_963974925.1 uncultured bacterium
GAATTTTGATTTTGCATCCCGTGACAATGGTCATCTATTGTTTCGAATTTCATCCGGAACTTACGGATGTCCGCAAGCGACTGAAAGGTTCGCCTCAGAAAGTAAGACGCGCAGAAATTCTGCTGAAGGCAGATGTGCGGGGACCAAACTGGACAGACAAGAAGATTGCTGAAGCGTTTTCATGTCGCGTTCAGACCATTGAAAATCTCCGCAAACGGCTCGTCGTCGATGGATTTGAGATTGCCTTAAATGGCAAGACTCGGGAGTCACCACCGAGACAGAAAGTTCTTGTCGGCAAACAGGAAGCGCGGGTGATTGCCATGCGTCTGGGGAAACCGTCAAAAGGATATGTAAACTGGTCGCTTCGGCTGCTGGCAGAACGGGTAGTGGAACTGGGACTGGTCGAATCGATCAGTCACGAAACAATTCGTCAAACGCTTAAAAAAACGGTATAACACAGCGCAAAATTCAGTACTGGGTGATTTCACCAGAAGCCGACGCCGAATTTATTGCGTCGATGGAAGAGGTTCTAGACACCTATGAAGCCCTTTACAACAGTGAATATCCCGTGCTGTGCATGGATGAGCAACCCGTTCAGCTTCGCAAAGAAGTTCGCCAGCCCATACCGGCAACCAGAAAACAGGCACGTCGAGTCGACTATGAATATGAGCGGTGTGGAACCGCCAGCGTATTCCTGTTTACGGAACCTCTGTCGGGTTGGCGTGAAGTCCGTGTCCGCGATCACAGGACCAAAGCCGACTGGGCGATTGAAATGGAACGGCTGCTGACAACGCGCTACCGTTCTACCAGAAAAGTGTCGTCATCTGCGACAATTTGAACACGCACACCAAGGGGGCATTTTATGAAGCATTCCCCGCAGAGAAGGCGCGGTCGCTGGTGCAGCACGATGATATAACGATCGTGCTGGCTGCTCTGGATAGCCACACCTCGAGCTACCGATAAAACTGATGTGGTATCAGTGGCATGGTCTCGGTTACCCGTTGATAGACCGTTTATTTTCTGAGACAGTTACAGCAGTTCGGCGTTTGTCAGGTGCCAGCAATTGGAGTCGTGCAGGACTTCCATTTGAAAGTCTTTAAACTGGGGATTGTCATGCACAAAGACCTGGGTCGACGACTTACGTTGAAAGAACCCGAATCGCGAAAGCATGTTTGCGATTTCTTTTCGACCAAAATAATTCATGACGATCGTTTCCATTCTGATCTGACGGCAGTGCTGGATGAAAGCCACCAGTAACTGTTGGAATGATTTCTGGTCGCGATAGAAAAAGTCCTGAATTCCCGCTGCATGGTCACCATTTCGGCCGGTTTCCCCAATCACATAAACCAGATAGCCCAGTAGATCCTGCTCACGGTTCTCCAAAGTCATGATCTGGTAGCGAGCCGACGGTTCATGACAAAAACGCCATTCCAGAAATTCGCGCGTGCGCTCGACCATGATAATATTGTGAGCATGCTCTTCATAAAGCCGATGAAACCGTTCATCAATCGTTGCGTCATAATTTACTTTGAGGCGATGCGACATGAATGTTCTGGATTCGAGAGAGTAGAGACGCAGTGCCAGATCAACGAGTGCTGCCGCTCCTTTTCTGACAACTCTGTTCGAGATTTTATTCTTGAGCTTGTATTCACTGCGCAGCGGTTTGACCCAATGCTGGAAGGTGCCGATTTGTTTGTAGCGACATCGTTTAAAGACCGCCGCCGCAGTTTCCGTCATGCCGTACACAAAGTGAAAGTCGGTTTCAGGTAGGTGAGAGATTAAGGCACGTTGCAGTTTGAGCGCTGCCTGAGCCGATCTGTGTGCTTTATCGATGTTGATTGCTTCAGCCTGACCGACTGTGAACGGCTGGCCGTCATAGTTCATGCGCCTTCGCAACATGCCGGTAGAACCAATAAGTTTGCCGGCTGATTCTTCCCGGGCCAGCCAGCAGAGGTTTTCACCAAATGGATTCTGCCGTTGAGACCAGTTAAACCACTGGGGGTCGTTTTTCTGAAAATTCCGATTGATCAAGGAAATCAGTTCTTTCTGATCGTCACTCGGTTTGGCCTGGGTGATAGAGTAGCCCATGTTATTTCAGCTCGTTTCTGGAAATGAAAAGTGCAATTATTCCTTAGACAGTCGTTGGTGAAGTCTAGGTCTCGGGGACATAAAGTCAAATTAGCTCTGATCAAGATGATTTCTGGTCTAGTTTGCATACTATTTCTCTCTTTGAAGTTGGCTTTCAATTTAGACGGTAGAAATCAACTGGAACATGGGGTCAAACAGGAGCACATCTTCTGTGACAAACTCTCGGGCACTAAAACTGATCGACCGTTTTTATTGCTTTGACAAGTAAATTTGCGAAGTGGAAATACTCTCCTTGTTTGGAAGCTAGGCTGTCTGAGACGACCACTACGTTATCTCGCAACTATGATCGAAGAGCTGAAGGAACGAGAAATCGGATTTCGTTCGATTATTGTCGGTATCATCGATACAACAACACCTTCAGGAGAACTGATCTTTCACGTCTTCTCTGCTCTCGATCAATTCGAGCAGCGACTTATACAAGAGACAACTAAAACAGGCTTGGCTGCAGGGGATGACGATACCGCTACATCAAACGCCGCACAAGCGGTGACCGGAAACCAGCGAACCTGGAACGCGAACCGACACAAATTCCGATGCCCCAGAGCCCTTCTACTCGCATCTTAATTCGACCGGACACCTGATAATTGGTCGTTGCTATTAAAGTAACCGATTCAGGAACTGAGCGAGCGCCGGACTGTAGAGTGCCGCATCGTAATTTGATCGCGAATTCCACGCCGCTTCGCGCAATTTCGCAACCAGCGAACGGTCAGCAAGCGTCTGTGCGAGTTCGTCTGCCGTGTCGAACTCTAACAGGGGGTAATCCCTCAGGTAGCTCTTGATGGCACCATAACCCTGCCTCGGAATTGCCACGGGAACCCCCGCAGCCACGCTGGTGATTAATCGGTCGGGAATTGTCAGGTAGAAACGGTCGTCGCGTGCACATCCCTGAGTGTTATACGCGATCAGACTCGCATCAAATTCACCAATTTTGTCGATCAATTCTCGCATCGGAAGTGGTGAGAAATGGCGGCGATGCGGGTGACCATCATCCGTCTCGGGCGACCGGGCATGGTGTAAATCAATGCCCGTACCGAGGATGCTGTTCATTAACGGACGCACGTCGTCGGCCGTAGTGGCTGTGGGACTGCTCATGTCTGTTCGCCCGACGAAAATCAAACTCGGACTCGCCGCCGTGCGACGCAGTTCGCAAGTCGCCTGAAAGCTTCGAGGCCAGCAGGGAGGGATGACGACCGATGGTGGAAAGCCGGTGCGAAAGACTCGGCCACGCACATACCCCTCGGTCAGGTCCGACGGAAACACGATTCCATCCAGAAATCGGGCGGCCCTTCGCAGATAAAAGTCCTGCCGGAGAATTCCACCATGTGACAAGGCCAGAGGGTAACACAGCAGCAGTAATACCACTTTGACATCTGGACGGGCCTTTTTTATCGCCAGCAAATCAGGCAGTGGCAGTGTTCCCCAGTAGCCGATGACAATTTTTGATTGAGTTTCGTCAAGCGTGGACAGTACGGAATTCAGATATGCGGAGTCACTGGTTCCCCATATCTGATCTGTCAGTCGAGAAATTTTCGATCTCCAATTTCTCCGGTTCTTCGTGGCACTTTGGGAATCCGGTAGATTTCCAAAGCCGGCCACATGACCGTGCAGCATGGCCTGCAGGCTGTCGGTGTGTTCGCACTGCGAGTCGGTACCGAGTATTGTAACAATAGTTCGCAGTAGTGAAGAACAGCCGCTCATGAGATCACGCTGAGTTGATTTAGTGTGCGGAATACATAAACGCAGCCAAGCTCCCTTTGAATTAAAGGTTCGCCCTCCCTGTCGATTGCAATTTCTCCACCATTGCCTGCTCCTTCCATAGCCAATGCAAGATGGGTAGCAGTTTGATAGCGGGCTTCGCTCACACTAACGTTGTAGAACACGGTGGTGGCCCCGAACAACCAGCCCAGAATAAAGATTTCCAGCGCACCCACTATCATTTCCCAACGCATGATTTTCTCCCGCTCAGTCTTGCTGCTTGAGGTGTCCATCTTCACCGTGCCGGTGTCCGCGCATCATGAATAAATGGCACGAGAACATAAGAACAACAAAGACAAACATCGTCACACCTTCGCCGACGCCGAACAAAGTTAGAATTAAAATCAGCAAGAACGGCAGCACACAGCCTATCAGCATGTGGACAAAATGTTTCACAATACCTCCCCCTCGTCGGTCATTCTTGCTGAATCTTACAAGCGCAGCCGCGCTATAGGGGTGATTAAAATAGTACTTATGTCTCGGCTACTCTTTTTTCAACTTAGCGAGATATTCATCGAGATTGCTGAGCAGCTTACCTTTGCAGCCATCGCAGCAAATCCATACTGGCTGACCGTTAGCATCGACTTTTTGAGGTGGTCCCATCACACCGAGCATCTTACCTGAGACAGGACAAACATGCTGTTTCTCTGCTGAAGCTGCGTCTTCAGTAGACAATTTCGAAAGTGCGACGTTCATTTTTTCCATGTCAGTTTGTCCGTTCATACCCTGGTGGCTGTGGTCGACGTGGCCATCGCTTGTAGAAGGAGAGCTTGAGTCAGTTGGTTGAGTACGATCAGAACCACAACCAAATAGGAAAATTGAAATAAATATGACTGACAAGAGACTAAAAGGAACCATGTATTTCATCAAAATCCTCGTATATCTAAGAAACAAAAACCACCATGTCCACATAACGACTTTGCAGCACCTTGTTTTAGATGCACAATCACTACAGTTTCTTCATGAAAATGAAATTCTTTTTCGAGATGATTTACGAATGGAATTTCTGTCAGATCAACGGACCTGACTTATCAGCAAAGATCGGAAGTCTCCTTAGCCTCATATTAATTTGACGAATAATATGAAACAGTACATCAATACTCGTAGTTGTTCTGAGCCAAATGGTATGCTACGCTGCTCTAGAGAAAATACATCTCATCATTAATGATCAGGCATTATCGTGAATTTGCTTAGAATCAGGGTAAGTCAAAGATGCAACCTTTTGTTTCATGCTCATTTTTTGAAATCCCATGAAGAAACTTACTTGCCGTGGCATCTAAAAACACAACAACATCGAAGTATGTTAGCGATGCGACTGAAATTGACGCTGGCCTATTAGAAAGATGTCGTTCAAAAAAACGTAGTGCACAACAGTGCCTCTACGAGTTGTGTCATCGGCAAGTTTACCGGCTCATGGTTCGCACCGTTGGATTACAAGATGCGGGAGATGTAACTCAACAAGTTTTTCTACAATTATTTCGTAAGATTGACCAGTTTGAATCTCAATCGAAGTTCGAAACTTGGCTTTATCGACTTGCCATAAATGAAGGACTTCAACACCTTAGAAAAGGACGTCGTTGGAATTTTCAAAATCTCTCACACGAACCGATGAGCCAACATAATCCCGAATTTGAACGTATAGATCATAAGGAACTATTGGAAGTAGCTCTGTCAAGAATCGAGCCAGAGTTACTTTCAATCTTCGTACTCCGTGAAGTTCAAGGTCTGTCATATCGCGAAATCGCTGAAGTCATGGAAATTCCAGAAGGAACCGTTGGATCACGGCTGAATCGCGCACGACGCGAATTACAGCAGCAACTTGCTGATCTGGGTTGGGAGCCGTAACATGAATTGTTCCGAAGTTCAAGAATTACTTTCCGCCTACTATGATGGCGAGTTAGCAGATGACCAAAGGGACCGCGTGTCGGCACACATCGGCACTTGCACAAAATGTGCAGGAGAACTTACTGGGTTCGAAAAACTCTCGCGAATGGCCAGCGTTCTCAGCGAGCCTGTGCCAACTCAACAAATTTGGAGTCAAATCAATCAGAAATTAGACGAGCAGTCTATCTGCGAAAATCCCATTCTCAAACCAGTTCATAATGATCATCGGCTTTCGTTCTCGGTTCCTAAGTTGTTTGTTTTGGCAGCAACAATCCTCACTGCTGTTGGAATCAGCTGGTTCACTTATCAGTCATGGTTTACTCATGGTAATCATGATCATTTCACAGTAGAGTTCGGTCATTATCTTGACGAATTTGTCCGCGATCCTGATGTGGCTCAACAGATTCTACTTGAGAAGTACGAGAACAAGCTCATTGACCCTAATCGAGCGGTCGAGCAAGTAGGCTACCGGCCATCCGTTGCCAACGGTCTGCCCGCCGAATATACCCTTGAATCAACTCATGTCATCAAGATGCCGTGTTGCACTTGTGTACAATCTATCTGTAAACGAAACGATGGCAGCAAATTGGCTATTTTTGAGCATGACGATAAAGAAACTAAAGAATGGTTCGGGGACAGGCCCAATATTTCAGTCTATTGTAAAGATAAGCAATGCTGTCTGGTTGAATTAGATAAACAAATCGCTGCCAGTTGGAAACAAGGGTCGCGTCACATCACATTGATTGGGGTACAGGACGTTGCTGAAGTCAACGAAATCATTTCATGGTTGAATGAGAAAAAACAGCCCGTTCTGAATTGATGAATCAAATTCGTATATTTCTTAAAAGACAAACAAAGAGAAACACAAACAGACTTGTGAATGTATAAGTTTCGATGGTCAAATCTCAAGCGAAAGAAAGCCTATATCTTATTGGCTATACTATGTTTGAACAGAAAATACCCGTTTGTCATGATGAATAAAGGCCGATTATGAATGATTCATTTCAAGGAAATTGGTGGAGTCGCATCTATGGCAAACATACTGGCAAGTTATGGATAGGGCAGGCAGCCGTTCTACTAATAATCGGCTTCAGCATTGCATGGTCAATGAAAGATAGTTCATCGACGGTCAATTCAGCCAAATCCAGTGAGACTCATACAGAGCACAAAAATGTGTCTCAAATCTGGACATGTTCGATGCACCCCCAGATTCGCCGTGATGGTCCAGGTAAGTGTCCTATCTGCGGTATGGAATTGGTGCCTGTCACGACATCAGCAGGCGGCATACGGACGATTAAAATCAGCCCCACTGCGCGGAAGTTGATGAGAATCGAGACTACACCTGTCGAGCGACGTTATGTTACAGCAGAAATACGTATGGTCGGAAAAGTCGAATATGACGAAACAAAACTCTCATATATCACGGCATGGGTTTCCGGCCGCCTCGACCGGCTGTATGTCGATTTTACTGGTATCGAAGTCAAGAAAGGTGATCATCTAGTCTACATTTATAGCGAAGAGTTATATGCTGCTCAAGAGGAGTTAATTCAGGCATTAAAATACCAACGTGATCGCACTTCCTCTTCCACAAAACTCGTACAACCAATTGATCTTGTCGCATCCGCACGTGAAAAACTACGGCTTCTTGGCTTGTCAGCTTCACAGATCAAAGACATTGAACAGCGTGGTGCCCCGACTGATCATATCACCATTTTCTCGCCGATTGGCGGCGTCATAATCGAAAAGCTGCGGCAAGAAGGAGACCGCGTGCGCACTGGAGATCGAATCTATACTGTTGCTGACTTGAATCAGGTGTGGGTTAAACTCGATGCCTATGAATCTGATTTGGTTTGGCTCCACTACGGGCAAAAAGTGGAATTCACAACTGAAGCATACCCAGGCGAGACTTTTACGGGCCGCATTGCGTTTATTGACCCTGTATTAAACAAGGATACCCGAACCGTCAAAGTACGAGTCAATGTGCCTAACAAGGATGGCAAGCTCAAACCAGAAATGTTTGTACGTGCCGTAGTACGTTCACAACTCGCTTCGGGAGGACGCGTGATAGATGAAGATCTTACGGGTAAGTGGATTAGTCCTATGCATCCTGAAATTGTCAAGGACGAACCTGGAAACTGCGATATCTGTGGCATGCCATTAGTTCGGGCCGAGACATTAGGTGACGTTATGGGCAATCCTGAAAACAAACCGAAACCACTTGTCATTCCAGTATCGGCTGCACTCCTCACTGGTACACGAGCAATTGTATATGTTGAAATTCCTACTGCGAAAGAACCTACATTTGAAGGCCGTGAAATTGTATTAGGCCCGCGTGCAGGTGCGTACTACCTTGTAAGAAACGGACTAAAGGAAGGAGACCTTGTCGTCACCAACGGTAACTTTAAGCTAGACAGCGCTCTGCAAATTTCCGCCAAGCCGTCAATGATGACACCCGAAGGAGGTGGCGGCGGTGGCGGCGGCGGACATGATCATGGTGGCGCAAAGAGCGAGAAAAAAACGCAGCAGGGTGAAACAGCAGGCCAGCAAATGACGTTGCCTTCCCAGTTCCGTTCACAACTTGACGCAGTATTAAATGCGTTCAATAGTGTCACAACGGCTGTTGAAGAAGCCGATTTGGCAAAAATCCGTGCAGCCTTTGATCAGTTGGGAGTGAAGTTGAGTCAAGTCAACAAAAAACAACTGACAGGCCATGTAGAAATGCTTTGGCGTGAATTTTCAATGTTACTATCAAATGACGTAGTTGAAGGACGTGATGTCGCGTCGTTGCAAGATTCTGATCGGATTTATCTTCAACTAAAACGACACATTCAGCGAGCTCGCGAGCAATTTGGTCTGACCCACAGCAACCATCAGCAAGCGATCATCAAGATCGACGTGCCTATCGAGTTTCAGAATCAATTGTTGCCATTGTTAGACACTTACTTTGCACTAGCGAATTCCCTGGCATCGGATAACGAAAAACTTGCATTGGCAACAGGTCCTAAGTTGCGTCAGGTACTCGGTACGATCCAAACATCGCATCTGAATGAGAAAGCATTAACAGTTTGGCAGAAAGAATTTGGCAATCTCAGCAAGATTACAGATCAAGTCATCGAGGCTAAAGACATTAAATCGATGAGAGAAGCGTTCACTTTACTTTCAGAAGAAATCTTGGTCGTTATAAAGACGTTTGAAGTAGGAAATAATCGGCCTCTCTACGAACTGCATTGTCCGATGGCATTCAAGGGGCGTGGAGCGATTTGGCTCCAGAATAATGACCAGATCAGAAATCCCTATTTCGGAGCCACAATGCTCAAGTGTGCGGATCGAGTCAACTTGATTTCGTTCGACAAGGAAAAACAGGGAGCTCACACCAACCATAAGGGACATAGTCACTAAAAACCGTAGGGCATCCCTGTCCATGAATGTCAACAGGAAAAATGATGGTAACTGATTCCGAAAATCCCAATCTAGTACCTGAGCCGCATTCTTTGCTCGACAAGACTATCTGGTTCTGCCTGAATAATAAACTGGTTGTCTTGTTGATGGTGATTGTAATCCTCGTCTGGGGCGCGATGGTGGCTCCATTCGATTGGGACTTGGGTAGCCTACCACGCGATCCAGTGCCGGTAGATGCAATTCCTGACATTGGCGAGAACCAGCAAATCGTTTTCACGCAGTGGATGGGGCGTTCACCTCAAGATGTCGAAGACCAAATTGGGTATCCGCTCACAGTTGCCTTGCTCGGCCTCCCCGAGGTCAAGACGATCCGTAGTTACTCGATGTTTGGTTTCTCCACGATCTATGTGATCTTCAACGAAAAAGCCGAGTTCTATTGGTCTCGTACGCGAGTACTGGAGAAGCTCAACAGTTTACCCACAGGGACGCTCCCTGAAGGCGTTCAACCAACACTAGGACCTGACGCAACCGCCCTCGGTCAGATTTTTTGGTATACGCTCGAAGGATACGATCCGGATGGAAACGTTGTAGGAGGCTGGGACCTGCACGAGTTGAGAACCACACAAGATTGGTATGTTCGTTACGCACTGAATTCAGCGGAAGGTATCAGTGAAGTCGCTTCGATTGGTGGATTTGTCCAGGAATATCAAATTGACGTTGACCCCGACGCCATGCGAGCAAATAAAGTAAGCCTGGGAGAAGTATTTAATGCCGTTCGTATGACGAACGTAGATGTCGGCGCACGTACGATCGAGTTGAATAAAGCGGAATACGTCGTTCGTGGCTTGGGTTTTATTAAGCAAGTTGAAGACCTTGAAAAAACGGTTCTCAAAGTTCATGACAACGTCCCCATCACGATCAAGGACGTTGCGAAAGTGACTTTGGGGCCCGCGCTTCGGCGTGGTGCGCTCGATAAAGAAGGTGCAGAAGTTGTTGGCGGCGTATGCGTTGTCCGCTATGGTTACAACCCTCTAGCGGCGATCAAGAACGTCAAGAGAATGATCGGCGAGGTATCACCGGGGCTGCCAACTAAGGTATTGATCGACTTCAAGAAAACAACGCGAAAGGAGATCACACAGTACGCAAAGGCACATGGCTTCGATGCCTATGAAAACGATTTACTTAACAACAGCGCATGGGTTCAGCATTTACGATCCTTGGACCGCAACAAGCGACCCGAGTGGGCTACGATCAGTCAGATCACTGTTGTCCCTTTCTATGACCGCACTGGATTGATCTATGAGACGCTTGGGACACTGAATACTGCGCTCACTGAAGAAATTCTAGTAACAATCATCGTCATTCTGATCAGCGTCATGCACCTGCGAAGTTCTGTGTTAATCAGTGCTCTGTTACCACTCGCCGTGCTGATGTGTTTCATCGGGATGAAAACCTTCGGCGTAGACGCGAATATTGTAGCGCTTTCTGGTATTGCCATCGCCATCGGCACAATGGTCGATATGGGGATTATTCTCTGTGAGAATATTCTCAAACATCTGGAAGAAGCTGATCCAGACGAAGACCGATTGAAAGTCATTTTTAATGCGTCGCGCGAAGTGGCAGGCGCAGTGTTGACGGCTGTCTCCACGACCATTATCAGCTTCTTGCCGGTATTTACGATGATCGGTGCTGAAGGCAAACTATTCAAACCATTGGCGTTTACTAAGACGTTTGCTTTGATTGCATCAGTCATTGTAGCCTTAACGATTATTCCACCAGTCGCTCACGTATTGTTTACGGGGCGCTTACGTTCTGAAGCACTCAGGCGATATCTCCACTGGAGTGTGATCTTCGTTGGCATGATTACCCTTTTGCTCGCTATTCTAGCCGCTATGCCTATGAGTTCAGACAGCTCGATAACTTACTTTTCT
>CAXBFD010000166.1:0-10815 GCA_963974925.1 uncultured bacterium
CCCTCGGAAAGATTAATCTTTCCCCCCTGAGAATTTGCGAGTTCAACATTCCCTTTGAAGACCTGCACGTTGGAAGTTCCCGAATTTTCAATCTCGACACCAAACAGCGTTCCCAAATCCACCACCGGTCCGCCAGGCGTCCTGATTGTGAAGCCTCTGCCTTTGTCGGTTGTGACTTTCGCCATTAAAATACCGGTAGCAAGGTTAATTTCATTTTCACCCGTGACGGCAAACGTGGCAGGAGCTGTTATGAAAGCTTTCACTCCTGTGATAAAAAGCAGTTCCAGCTGACCGCTGTCCAGTTTGTAAATTTTGCCCGCTTCCAGTCGATCGCCGATACTCAAAGATTCATCATTGAAAAATTTCACCTCGTAGGTATCAACGACAGTCACCTGATAATCAACGATCTCAGGCACTACCACAACTTTTGCAACAGGTTGCTCGGCAGGCTTGTCAGGCAGTTGGCTGCCGATCCAGATACAGATGGCAACGAGTAATGCAGCCGGCAGACCCATCACTGCCAGATAGGAGAATTTGGAAGGAGTCTCCGGCTTTTGAATCAGTCCGTTCAGATTTTCTTTGTTCGAGAAAGGGGTCTTGTGGATCTGTTGCAGTTGTGAATGGACTGTGATCAGCTCGATATAAAAATCTCTGGCAGTTTCATCGAGTGCCAGCGTCTGTTTTAATTGCGAAAACTGCTCATCTGACAGTTTACTGTCCAGGTGTAGTGAGATCATTTTTCCCAATGCATCTTCCTCAAGAGGGCCTTTTCCTGGCTGCGAATGGTTCATACACCATCCTCCAACTGGAGAGATTTCTCCACACAGTCCACTAATGCCAGTCTCAGGCGATACAATAATGAGGTAATACCGTTGTAGGTTCGTCCCCAGAGGCTGGCGATTTCTTCCAGCGACAACTCTTCTTCATAACGCTGTTTCAACAGCTTCTGATGATCCTCAGATAACTGTTCCATACAATGAAACAGAGAGCCCAGCCGCGAATCGTAATCGGTAATTTTTGATAACGATTTGTCTGAGATTTCCTGTAAAATATCGACGTTAAACAACAACGACTCTCGCGCTGCATCCCGTTGGTAGGCCAGCACCTTGTAATAAGCGATTTTCGAAGCCCAGGCAGCAAAGGATGTGCCCGTGGTGTAATCAGCGGCTTTTTCCAGAATAAATTTATTCGTATCCTGCAGGATATCGTGCGTGTCGTTTTTGTTGCCGGTCAACGACAGAACATAACTGTATAGTCTTCCCTGGCAGTTGATGAGCTCTAAGATAAACTCTTCTGTAACTATCATCTGTGCACGATTATCTTTTTTGCGAGGCGGAGATTAAAAAAGTTTGCATATAGCTATATTCCAAAAAGAGTCGCCTTTTGTCGAAGTTTGTACGAATTATTTTCAACTAAAATCAATCTTCAGAGCGCATCCCATGTAACCATAGGGTCTTTCGTTTTTGGTATTTTGCCGCTCTGTCACTGGGGACGCGACACTTTATCCGCATCCAGGCCAGGAATGCGGATGCAGAGTTCGACACTTTTTGAGGAGCCTGGAGCGAAGCCGCGCTTGTTGCGTGCGAAACCAAGCCCCTTTTTTGCCCGGAGTGATGCCGAAGACGGGAATTACGGTGCTGGGATCAATCCAGAAAAGGGCGGTCTGAATAATGGCCCTTCAGTTACTCTTACTACCTGGTATTCAGAGAGAAAAGGAGCAGACATTCTGCGTGTCATGCTTGCGTTCCGGCTGTTACAATGCAATCATGAACGGCCCCGGTAATTTATGTAAATGGTAGCCATCAAACTGAAAATTTATCACACCCGACCACTCATCAAGGAGTTGACAATGATTCCATCTGATTTCCTTTCTCGCCGCCAGTTTGTACTGTTCGCGGCCGCCGCTGCTGCCTCCGGCCCATTGCTCACTCCCGGTTCAGTGCGCGCAAGTGGAGCAGAGAGTCAAGACGGCTATCTCAGTGGTCGACTCTATAAGACGTTGAAAATTGGCATGGTGCGAGCCGGTAAGACGCTCGAAGAAAAGTTTGCCATGGCAAAGGAAGCCGGGTTCGACGGGATCGAATTGAACTGTCCGGGGATCGACGTGGAAGAAGTGCGTGCCGCCATCAAAGCGACGGGACTTCCCGTCGATGGTTCGGTCAACTCCAGTCACTGGAATGTCCGCCACACCGACGCTGATCCCGCAGTACGTGCAAAAGCGTTAGAGAGTCTGAAGGAAGCGCTGATTCAGACACACGCGGTCGGCGGTAACTCGGTACTGCTGGTGGTAGGCAAAGGGAGCGACGGCCCCGAAGAAGAAATCTGGAAGCGATCTGTCGAGAATATCTCTCAGGCAATCCCACTGGCGGCAAAACTCGGCATCCATATCCTGGTCGAAAATGTCTGGAACCAGTTCTGCTACGACCACGACGGCGACCACACTCAGACTGCGGACAAGTTTGTGAAGTACATCGACGAATTCAATTCCCCCTGGGTCGGCATGCAGTTCGACATTGGAAATCACTGGAAGTACGGCAGCATGGGCGACTGGATTCGGCAGCTCAACAAACGGGTCGTCAAGCTGGACCTGAAAGGCTTCTCGCGCGAAATGGGCAAGTTCACCAAGATCGGCGAAGGCGATCTGGACTGGGCCGATGTCCGAAAAGCGCTCGCCGAAATCAAATACTCCGGCTGGGCCGCGGCTGAAGTCGCCGGCGGCGATCTGGAACGCCTGAAGGAAATCTCCGCCAACATGGACCGCGCGTTTGGTTTAACGAGCCAGTCTTAATGCCGATGGAACAATCGCTTTGCGGCACAGGACCGACTGTGCCGCAAAGCGTCTTCTATCAAACTCACTTCGGTTGCATCGGCTGAGGCAGCTTGATGGTCAAGGTGAGTTCGCTTCTGTGAAACGACCGATGTGTCGAACCTGTCGAAAGTCGTTTCCCAAAAAACGTTCGATTTGACCGTTCACTCCACGAGTTTTTCTGACCAAAGTATTCCGATTCCCGAAAAATCAGCGAACCCGACTGACTGGTTTTCACGTACGCAGAGGGAGTCCGCGAAATGGGTCGTTTGAGTGATTGTACGCGAATCGACGACTTTCGTTGACAAAATCCACATCTTCGTAGGAGAATCTCAATCTCTACGGACCAACCTATGCTGGGCCAGCATGCGAAGCTGAATGCAGGCTGCATACTGCCCCGATTTAAGCTGTTTCACTCGGTGGAGAAGGAAGAATGCCCGAGGCCGATCTGCCTGGGAAGACCTACTTTGGCGAATTGAAGATGTTTGGCAAAGGGTTGCATCAGCATGGCTGGCAGCAACAACAGGTCGCCAATCAGCACAGTGGTCATCAGTGTCAGCAGCATCCAGACGAATCTTTGGGTCGGAATAAAACTGCTGAAGCCAAAGACCGACAGTCCCAGACCACAAATCAAAATGGTATGAATCATGGCTCGACCGCAATGTTTCAGGGCCTCGTGAACTGCTTCTTCACAACTCCGCTCCAGCTGTTTTTCGCGGCGGTACCAGAACAGGAAGTGCAACGTATTGTCGATAGCGATACCCAGTGCCATACCGGCGGTCATGATAGAGCCTATATCGAGTGGAATATCCATCCACCCCATGGTGCCAAACACAACCACAATAGGGAACACGTTTGGCAGCATGCTAAGCAGGCCGGTCCAGATACTACGTTGGACAATGATATTCACTAGCGTGACTAGACCGAAGGCAGTCAAAAAGCCCCAGGTCAGGTCCTGCAGGATCAGTTGCTGTACCGTATTCATCAGCGGCATAATTCCCGTGTAGTAAGCGGTTAAATGTACGTTCTGCTTGCGATACTTCTCGAATTCCAGCTGGAGAGTGGATTTCAGTTTATTGAGCGCCGCACCGTAATCGACTTGTTGTAGAGCAGGTACGCGTGCACTAATCCGCCACGACTCCTGGCCATCACTATCTGACAGGTATACCGAATCGAGAATGGCCTCGCGATTTTCTTTTAGTATTTTATTGACGACGACCTTTCTAAAAATCGATTCGAAGCCGTTGTGTTCGACCGGATTGGGGCCGAAGGTTGCTGCCGACATGGTGCCCGTGTAGCCGTCAATGTTTTTGATGGTTTGTTCGATATCATCAATGATCCGCAGACGCTGTAGGAAAGTTTTCTTGCAGTCTTTATCGAATTCAATCACCACCTCGACTGGAATCAGCGGTCCCATCCGGTTTTCATTGAATCGGTAGTCGTTCAGCTCCTGACTGCCGGGTGGGAATAAGGAGGAAATATGGACCGAGGAGCGGGTAAACATCAGACCATAGGCCGAGATCACCATCAGTAGAATGGAAGTCAGAAATATGGGCAACGAATACCGCTGCAACCATTGAGGCAACCGATCCAGAATACATGAAATGCGAGTCAAGTAGCAGGGGAGCTGGGCTGTCTGCCCCGCTCGATTGGCTTTCAGAGTCTGTTGTGGTGGCCAGAGCTGCATGGCACCTGGCAGGATCATTAACAGTACGCCAAGTGTTACCAGCAGGCCACCGGAGGCGATCAGGCCAAACAGTGCGATCGGAAAGATCTGGCTGACCATCAACGATCCCAGACCGATGGCAGTGGTGACTGCTGCCAGCAGGCAGGGTTGCCAGCCTTTGGAGCACCCATTTTGTACAGCTGCTGCATCTATTTTTGATTTTGCCTGGACTGCGAGCAGTTCGTCATAGTAATAGTTGACCAGATGCATGCCTGCGGAAATGGTTAACACAAATACCAGGGAAGGTGTGATGATCAGAACGGCGTCTAAGGAGGCTCCCGAGTAATAAACCATCGCGAGCACCAGTCCCTGACCGAACAGAGCTACCAGCAGAATGGTGCAGGTCAACATCCAGGAACGGATACAGATCCAACATAAGATAGTAGCGAGAATGGCTGAAATCACACCAAAGACATTCACACTATAAATGCTGGCGCGGTCAATGGCGACCCCATCTACAGGGGGGCCGGTAATATGAAAGTCTCTGCGGGGCAGTTGGCAGACTTCTTCAGCGACGTTCAATATGTGATCAATCGATTGTTTGCGGAATTCGCTGCCGCGTTGTGTGAGGATGATGACAGCGCAACTGTCTTTCATATTCTTTCCAACCAGCACCCCTTGCAGACGTTCCAGTGCTTCATCGCGGGGTAACTTTAGCGGCGGAGAGGTCAAGGATTCAACGGTACCTGCTCCCGTGACGATACGATCAAAGATGGAGGCGTGGCTTTCACCGAAGTTAGTCTTGCGTGGTGCATTGATCTGCTCTTCAAACTTGAGCAGACGTGGATCATTCACGGTGCAGCCGGGCCAACTGATCAGTATCAGATCGTAACTTTCAAAGTCTTTTCTGAAACGATCGTAATCTTTTCGCGACTGCATGTAAGACGGCGTCCACTTCTCCGGGGCAATACACATGCTTTCGACGCTCTGATGGGCACCATAAATCAGAAAAGGTGCGAGCAGCACTAAGGCAACAACCGTCATGATAAAACGGCGAATATAGCATGGGGTTTCAGAAGTCATGGGACGATCCCTATATGGGGGAACTAAGCAATATCAACTGGTTCTGCGCCAATGCCGGTTCCCTGAACTGCTTTTCCAGCTGCTTTGTCCTTACATCGAGCTGTGCATCGGAAGCAATTCCCTGTAGCTGTGCAAACAGGAGCAGTGGCCTGATCTCCAGCGCCACTGCGATGGTTGATACTCTTAAACTCAGGCTATTCACTTGAATTCATCCTTTTAATTTATCGTGTCAGTGGTGATTTCTGGACGACCTCGAGCGATTTTGCAAATTACATACCAGCTTTAGAAAAAGCCCCAATATTTCTTTAAACTACAGAATATCGGCTTATTCATCCCTAAAGTCTCACCGACAACATCTTGCGGCGACCGGTCAGCAGTCACGCCGGTCTGGAATCATTCAATCAATCAATCAATCAGTAAAGATCATTCAGTTTCCACGAATCCTAACATCATCATAGAAGTCTCCTTTGTAATCATGTGTCATCTGCACCCATTTTTAACCTTCGTGAAGTTTCTGTTGAATTTGCCCAGAAAGAGATTCACGTCATTTCTGCCAAAACCGGGATCGGTCATTGGCAGAAATGACGGTTGATTACTCCATCGCGACTGTTGACGTTGGGGGGCGGTGCTGTTTGTCACGAGATTCCCGATATTTTTGCGCGAGTTTCCAAGCTCGGATCAAGAAGAATTTTCGGGGCACCATTGACTCCAGCTATGCACCTTTCCAGAGAAGGGATGTACTGAATTGCCAGTTTGACCAGTCGACTGAACCGAGCCAGACCTGGGGCTCGGACTTACCTACATCTGGACTAGGCAGGGTTACTTGATAACAATAGCCGCAGAGCATTGACGTGTGATTCTGCTTCTTGCAGCCTGTCGAGGAGAATTTCTTCAGATTTGGGCTGCCATTTCCGGCATCGCTTGCGACTAAGCGTTTTAACATTCGCACGCGTTCTTCCATACCCCTTTACACAATACATTTAACCATTTCGTTAGTTCATTCTGCTCCATACTCCAGGAATACTCGGGTGAATTCTGTAAAACGGAATCGAATTCAAAGTATTGCCGTCTCTCGTTTGTAATGATTTGAGCAAAAATACTGTTTTCGCCAATTCACCCGATACGTCGAACCGACCGAAAGATGTTTCCAAGAAAACGTATGGCTTATCGGGACACTTAAAGTGTCCGTTTTATTATTGATGAAAGCGTGCTGCTTGAAGACCGTCCAGACAGAAATTGTCTCATCGAGTCCGCATTCGCGAAAAGGTATGGGTTCAGATGACGTGTGGGGAGTCTGCGAAATGGGTCGTATTGAGCGCAGGTGTATGATTGGTCATCTTGTTGCTTACGCACCCCGGCTAATTTTGGGCGGGCCACCCTGTGAACAAAGTGGTGTATTTACCTATGTGGTTAGATTATTTATTGAATTATCTGGTAAATATTCTTAATGAGAATATAATAACTACACATTTCTATGCAGTGAAATTCATTTCTGACTTAATGCATTCCGATGATTGAGAGTGTGAAAGATGTGCTTATATTGGCGGAAACATGTTGGCATTCTCACCCGGTTGGGCATACATATCTTTTCTCTTTTGCTGATCTGCCAGGTTTTCTGCGTTGGCTGTGCAGGTGAATCCGGACCGGAGTTGGTTCCTGTGTCAGGTACAATCACGCTCGATGGTCAACCAGTTCAACAGGCAGTCATACGATTTCTTCCAGATACTTCCAAAGGCACTAAGGGGCCTATTGCATTAGGTCTCGTCGAATCATCGGGTCGATATTCGCTCACTTCTCCTGGCGGACGTGCTGGGGTCATTGAGGGGCATCACCTGGTAACGATTATCTGTGAAGAGCAGGCTGAGCGGGAAGTTTCTGAAGGTGTCTTTGAAACTGTTGGGGATAAATGTCATGTCCCCGCTCACTATGCCAGCGAGAACACATCAGAACTTACAGCAGAAGTCACAGCAGACTCAAACGAAGTCAATTTTGATCTTCGCTCGAAAAAGTAGAAAGCTATAGATTTGTATTAATATTTTTTTACTAGAGGAATAGTCTCATGTCATTGAAAAATTTCTCATCAAGTCGTTCTCAGCGTGGGTTCACGCTGATTGAACTCTTAGTGGTCATTGCCATTATTGCCATCTTGATTGCACTGTTGTTGCCAGCCGTCCAACAGGCACGCGAAGCGGCCCGGCGATCTCAATGCAAAAACAACTTGAAGCAGCTTGGCTTAGCGTTGCATAACTATCACGACACACACCGTATATTCCCACCTGGAGGCGTTTGTCTGGGTGACTGTGTCAGTACCTATTCTGCCAACATGCTCGATCCGCGTGACTCCGAATGGGGGGCATCCTGGGTCACCATGATTCTCCCATTCATTGATCAAGCCCCCCTTTACAATACGTACAACTCCAATGTGTCGTCTGATTCCAACTCGACAGCCACTCGGGCTGTACTGCCGGCAATTAATTGTCCTTCGCACGTTCAGTCCACTTTTTATGGCAACTATGCCAAAGGAACTTACGGTGCTAATTTTGGTGTCGGGAACCCTATGGACAGCACTTTAGCAACGGGAGAGTATAAGGGGGTGTTTAATGCGGGAGCGCAATGGGGAGCCCGCATTCGAGATATCACGGATGGCTCATCGAATTCGATTATGCTGGGTGAGATGGTGACGAACCATGTCGATAGTGATTCACGAGGACGCTGGGCACATGTTAATGGCATGATGATCTCAGGTGGCAGCACAAGTGCTTCCGGAATGAAAACTCCCAACTCGGATGCTGGTATCAATCTGGATCGTGTGGCCAACTGCCCTGATGGGTCTGCCTGGATCAGCCAGACTGATCCAATTCTGAGGCGTAAGTTGCGTTGTGGGGATTCGTATTCTGGCTATCCTGTCATCACTCAATCGATGCGGAGCTACCACGTAGGGGGGGTACATGTTTCCTTATGTGATGGCAGTACCCGCTTCATCAGTGAAAATATCGATGCCACGTTGTTTTTCAGTTTGCTGACAATCAGTCGTGGCGAAGTGATTGGGGAATTCTAAATTACCATATAAAACGGTTACGTTTTATAAACGGTACATTTAACTGATATCCACGGTACTCGTTCCAGCGGGGTGAATCAGACTGCTCTTTTCCTGCGAGCTTCTGAATGATCGGCAAACCAGACTCCGGAAACAAGCCGTTCATCCGGTTGTGTGGCAGCCTTCGGTACACATCCCTCAACCAGACAAACGGATCGATATCGTGAGTGCTGTAAACCTTCGATTTCATCTGCTATCCTGCATTCGACGAGTTTTGCGGAAATTTGATTTTGTCTTCGATCTGAGTAGCGTTCGATATCGAAAGAATCGCTTGCGGCGGATATAAAAATTTCAGTGACTATACGACCAATGCCATTTCGCTGAATGGGTCGTTTTTTGCATCGTTTCAGAATACATTCAGCTCAGTAGCTAAAACCGTTCTTAACGTCAAGGATAACCGGGCCGGGACTTGACCGAGCGAAGCGAGCCCGGCTGTTCCGGTTCCGACTCCGGTTCATTCGTTTGTTATGCTGCGCATGCTAATCCATGATCGCAAACTGGCCTGCATTTTTTACAGCTTCTAGATCTTCTGGAAGCTCCAGTGCTTTTTCAGCCCGAGCAACTGACATGCGGGCATAATGCAACGACACCTCGAGAGTTTCGGTGTTGGCAACGGATGCTAAAGCCTCGAAAGCTTTTTGGAGTCGCAAAGCAACTTCGACGGCGCCCGCGCCGTCTCGCGCGATCATGGTGAAGGCATCGTCAAACATATCTTCGAGGCTTAAGGCGGGAATCGCTACCCGATCAAATTCGATTGGGACCGATTCGTCTTCTGCATCCGGCTGACTCCAGAGAACAAGCAGCCGCACTAACGACCCTATTACGCCGATTGCTGAACCAGAATCGTTAATGCCCGGTGACAATGCACGGCTGGCAATTTCCGATAAAACAACAAGTCCAAAACGCGGATCGTCCTCAAACGTTCTGTTGCCCCCGATAACAAAGGTGGAAGAGATTTTAGGTCCGACATCAGAAAGATCGAGCGCGTTGGCAGTGACATACGCCAGTGGTCGAGCTGGAGAAGCGAAAGTACCCGGAAGGGCCGTGACCTCGATTTGAGTTTCGAACTCCTCAGCAATCGCCTGTAGTGCAGGCACCTTCACATGTTGAACGTATCCGATCGCCTTGCCGAAGATCGGCACCGAGGCGCCATCTCGTGAGCCCACTCGTGAGCCACCAAGTCTTGGTGCTCGGCGACGTCGCCTCAACGCGGCAGCCGTTGCCGACTCGACTTTTTCAATCGTAGCGCCGAGGCGGCCGAGGCGGGCAATTCGATCGACCCACCACACAAAGGTGAGAATGACGACCGCAAACACCAAAAAAGTCAAAAGTAATAGCGCAAAACGACCTGCTTGATCGTAGAAGCCGTTCTGTAGAGCAAACAGAGCGACAATGCTGAAAATGAAGGCTCCGATAAAAGCCGTCAACGCGTTCTGCGAAACATCATCCGCGATGACGAGGGGAAACGCGCGAGGCGTAGCATTACTGCTCGCTGAAGCATACGCGGACACCATCGACCCAACCGCAAATATAGCCATCACCAGCATGCTCGCGGCAATCACTTTCAGCAGCGTTTCTACGGATTCCAAAGTAACATCTGGAGCAACAGATGCGAATCTAAACTGATCTGCCGCTTTGGCAAGAAAGACGCAGGCTACCGACAATCCACAGATAGCGACAGGCTTTGCCCAGAGTTGCTCCCTAAAGCGATGGTACAGGAATAAGAACCGTCTAAGCATAAAAGTAATCACGCTCCGTGCTGCATATCATGTGATTGACCTGCACGGACTCGTTCTGAGATGACGCTGATATGGAACAAATACGCGCAAAATAAACTGTTTTTGTTCTGATATGATGCTCTAGGGGCGTCATATCACACGATAAATACTGGAGATGATGCAAGCATGCTGTACATGATAACGGGCGTTAATAACATTTCAAGATTTAATTTCGGTGAGACTCTATATTTACAACAATACTGTGTTGATATGAAAAAAGAGTAAACGCAACAAGGCATGAAATAGATTGTGCAACTCGAACAGAAAACGTTCGTTTTCGATTGCTGTCCGGTATTCAATGATATTCACGAACAGATCCTGAGATTTGATGATTCAATATACTCACATACCAAGTCGTGGGTTCGTTGATGATGCAATCAACTAT
>CAXBFD010000167.1:0-10468 GCA_963974925.1 uncultured bacterium
GGCTACCCGCCTGGCGACGCGCGATCCGAAACCACACTCCGAACGGAACCGGAACCCGCGCCGAATGTCAACACACAAACCACGTCGAGATAGCGGGTCGGCACATGGGCCGACCCCTACATTTCAACTCACACCAGCGTTGGAATGAATTCGACGTGAACTCCCAAACGATTACGCAAACACCCTGTTTGGATGCCCGACTCATTCGTAGGGGCTGACCCATGTGTCATCCCGCCTGGCGACGCGCGATCCAAAACCACGCTCCGAACGGAACCGGAACCAACGTCCAACGTCAACACACAAACCACGTCGAACCAGCGGGTCGGCACATGGGCCGACCCCTACGAATGTTTGTTCGTACTGTTGTTATGAAATCGGTGGCGGTTCTGTGACCTCTTGGATGCCCCGACTCATTCGTAGGGGTAGCCCTATGTGGCTACCCGCCTGGCGACGCGCGATCCGAAACCACACTCCGAACGGAACCGGAACCCGCGCCGAATGTCAACACACAAACCACGTCGAGATAGCGGGTCGGCACATGGGCCGACCCCTACATTTCAACTCACACCAGCAGGCCCCCGTTTTTCGCAGTCTTCTCCACGAACGGAAATTCAACAGTCTCCCTTTTTTTGTACCGGTTTAAAAAGGTGGTCCTGATTTCGTTTGCTTCAAACGGGACGCATCGTTATCGTCACACTAACTCGTTTCGCTTCTGGAGTCTCTTTTCATCGGCGCGAATGGTGTAGTCGATGGTTATTCTCTCTGTTTATCATCCAGGTAAACACGGAGATCACGACGCACTGTTTATTCTGAGAGAGCAATTGTGAACAGCACAATCGCGGAAAAAAAGTTGCAAAACACGGGCGGCGGAGATCTGAAACCGTTGCTCGGATTAACGCTCCTGATGATGGCCGTTCACGCTGCGGTCGGTTTCAGCATTCCCTGGGGGACGGAAGTCGTTTGCAACGATGACTGGGCTTACAGCTGGGCGTGTCAGCAATGGTTTGAGCAGGGCACGTTGCGTCTGCACCCGTCTGCGATGGCCTGGGGATTGCCGCAGATCATTCTGGCAAATGGGGTGTGTCTGATCTCCGGGGATGACAGTGGCGAACTGTTGCGCTGGGTGGGCTGGGGCATCGGCATAACCTGCGTTTACGTGTTCTACGTCAGCCTGCGTCTGTTTGGTGACAGCCCCTGGCGCGCTGCCGGAAAGGCGGCTTTGCTGGCGGTGAATCCGCTGGTGGTGCCTCTCACTTGGAGCTTCATGACCGACATGATGTTCCTGCTGCTGATTCTCGCGGCAGTCGCCATCATTGAATTAACCGGGCGCACTTCGAATCCACTGATGCCGATTCTGGCGGGAATTGCCATCGGGCTTGTCACGCTGCAACGTCAGTACGGTCTGGCTTTGCTGCTGGTATTTCTGGCACGACCCATTGTCTGGCAACCGAAGCGAATCTGGGCGACGTTAGTCGGGGGCCTGGTTCCTTTTCTGTTTCTCGCTTTCGTGTGGCGCTGGCTCGATCAAGGGGGGGGCAACACCAGCGGACTGGGGCCGCGGATTGTGTTAATCTTCCAGACACTCTGGGGTGCGCCGCTGGAGAGTGCGGCAAACTTTTGTTCCGCGTGGTTACAGGGGCTGGCGCTGATCAGTCTGTTCTGGCTGCCTTTTGAACTGATGTCGGCCCGTCGCTGGCAGCCCCGCATTCTCGTCGGCTGCGCGCTGGCGTTTCTCTTGTCCGAAATGAAACTGATCTTTTCGAACCCGGCGGAATTCGGATTCGCCGCTCTGGATCGTATCACCTGGGCGCACTTTTATCATGTCGGGCTGATCGGTGAAGGATTACATGATACGGCGATACTCCATCTGGGGCGGCCCGGCGCGCCCGACATTGAAGGGGCCATCCTGCTGATCCATATTATCTCACTCATCTCGGGAACGTTGATGCTGTCCCGGATTATCGCTGCCTTGCGCGAGGCGTTCCGGAATGGCGTTCGCGGGTTCCCTGCTTTGATTCCGGTTCCCCTGACGGCGTTTTTGCTGCTGTTGTCCGCTGTAGTGACGATCAGCGTGCTGAGTAAATTCTTTCTGTTTGATCGCTATTTACTGATTTGTGTTGCCCTTGCCGGTTTCATGTATCACGGGAAAATTCGCAGGAAACGTCTGATGCTTGTTTTTTATGTCGTATTTACGCTGATGCTGGCAGCGGTTTCCGTGGCGGGGACCATCGATTATTGGCGCTGGTCAGAGGCGCGCTTCAAGCTGATCGATCAGCTGATTGCCAACGGCGTCGATCCTGCCGACATTGATGGCGGCTACGGATATCACGGCCTGAAAACCCCCGTGCGGATTACCGAAGATGGCAAAGTCGACACCGAATGGGAAACCTACTGGGCAGGCACAAGGCGACCGTATTATATTGAATTCAACTTTGGCGGAAGAGGGAGCCGCGAAATATCCCGCATGCCCTTTGAAAGCCCGCTGTACCAGCCAAAAGACTCCATGCTCCACCTGAACGTACCAACCTATCACCCCCCACAAGGGGGAGAGCATTGATTCGAATCAGTGATGTGTCGGGAAAATCAGGGGCGCTTGCGGGAACAGTTTTTGAATACTTAATCACTGTTGGCAAGCCAACAGTGCCACCCCGGTCAACAGTGCCACCCCGTCGGTATTGCCAGCTTAGCGTAGGGGTCGACCTATGTGGCTACCCGTGGTGTCGACGTTGATTATATTTTTCATGTGCGGTATTTGCTCTGGTCCCGTTGCACGAATAAAATGAACAGCTCGTCACCAGGCGGGTCGGCACATGGATCGACCCCTACGTATTATGAATTGATTGTGGTTTCTGGAAAGGGTGCGTTTACTGACAATTCTTTTCGTGTGTTTTCGTGCTTTTCGTGGTAGAAAAAAACTACTTCGATTGCAGCCCCGTCGTTGCATCAATCGTTAATCAGTAAGTGAGGGTTCAATGCAGTCAGCAATCGGACGTCAACTCCAAGACTTACCCTCTGCGAAACAGACTGCGATTGGAGTTGCTGTGGGAACGGTCCTGCTCGACGCGTGCTTGATTCGCTACCATTTTGCTGAAGATGATCGGCTTACGCTGGCGCTGGTCGCATTTGCCATCATTGTCTATCTGAGTCATGGAGACCTGAAATCCATTGGCCTGCAATCACGTCCCATTCAAGGCTGGGCTGTCTGGGTTCACACCTCAATCAAGATTGCCTTCGCTGTTGCAATTTGCATCGTGACAGGCTGGGGACTCTGGTACCTGGCTGGTTACCAGATTCCATTGCATTCAATCCCGCCGTCTCACTTCATTTCTCGATTGATACACGTATGTTTTGTTGCCCCTGTACTGGAAGAAACGATCTATCGTATCGTTGTCTGTGTCCCACTTGTAAGCGTGATCGGCTGCTGGAAAACAATCATTGTCAGCGGTGGACTCTTTGCATTGCTTCATGTTTTGTATGGCAATCCCAGCCCCGAAAATCTTATCGGCGGTTTATTTCTGGCGTGGGCTTACCTGAAGAGTGAAACGATTTTGCTCCCTTTGTTGCTGCATAGCCTGGGCAATTTACTGGTACTGGTGGGCAATATTGCACTCTGGTATTATTTAAGCTGGTAATGAGAGACATGAATTTAATAGAACATAAGGGTGAGCAATATGAATGTGTCCTTTACCAATTCACGCGAAGATATTTCTACTGCGAAACGCGTGGAGACGGATTGGTCGGCATTGAGTACGGGGCAACGTATCCGTTCAATTGAACTGGACGGCTATGTGGTGATTCCGGATCTGTTGTCAGCCGAACAGATAGAATTAATTCGTGCGGAGTTAATGCGGCTGCCAACGACTGGCACAGATTACAGCGAGCATCAGCGAGGGTTCAGCGGCGTGCAATGGACCGATTCGCCGACGGCAATTGATGTGATTGCCCTGCCAGCCATGATTGAGTTCCTGGAAACGCTGTTTGGCGACGAGTTGATCTGCACTTCCTGTGCTTATGCTGTCTCACAGCCGGGGCATCCGGGAATCGCCATTCATACCGACGCACAACCGTACGGTTCGAAAATCTTCGGCCTGGGAGCCAGTTCTCCGTGTCTTGTGCGCGTGTTGTATTACCTGGATGATCTGACGCCCGAACACAGCCCGTTCAAAGTGATTCCCGGTTCACATCTTTCGCTGCATGCGGACGGCAATCCTTATCAACGCTACCTCTCGCATGACGATGAAGAGATGGTAACGTGTCGGGCTGGCTCGGCGGTGATTATCAATCAGAAAGTGTTCCACGCCAACTATCCCAATTTTAGTGATAGCGACCGTCATCTGTTAGCGATTGCGTATCGTCCGGCGTGGGCCGGTCCCATTGGTGATGTTGCCGATTACGAACCCGATCGCATCAACACACTGCCAGCGCATGTCCGCCCGTATTTTCGTAGCTTGAACACGCGAAAGATCAATTATGATCTGCCGAATCGTCCCGACGAGATGGCCCGCCATGCACCGGGTATCAGCCCGCAGCGTTATGACAATCCGTGACTCGGACCGTCAAAAGACGGCAATTTCTTATAGGCAGATTCATTACCCGTCGTTCTTAATAACTGTAGAGTGACTGGCGAATATGAGTCATCTTATGATTGATTACTACCACGAAAGACACGAAAAAGCACGAAAGAAATGTAGGGGTAGCCCTATGTGGCTACCCGTGGTATCGATGATGATTATATTTTTCATGTGCGGTGTTTTCTCTGGTCCCGTTGCACGAATAAAATAAACAGCTCGTCACCAGGCGGGTCGACACATAGATCGACCCCTACGTTTTATGAATGGATTGCAGTTTCTGGAAAGGGTGCGTTTGCTGACAATTCTTTTCGTGTGTTTTCGTGCTTTTCGTGGTAGATAAAACGGCAGATAAAAGACGAGTTAGGTCTCTTATCTGCCGGTTCGAGACTACTTTGATTGTAAACCGGCGGTGTTTACGGCCTTCACTTGATACTTGTACGTCTTCCCGTTTTCTGCGGTCTTATCCACGAATTCGAATTTCAGCAGAGGCAACACGGGGGTATCGCCGTAGCTCATGTTCTGGAACAGAGCGCGGCCGAAACGGTTTGTAGGTTTCTCGGGGAGCTGGCCGATCTGTTTGCCGTCGCGTTCGATGACAAACGTCTGGATGCCGCTTTCGAAGTCGGTGGGGGCGGTCCAGGTGATCGTGCCGGTGGATGAATCGACTTTGACGTCGGTCGGTGCAGGAGGAGGTGTGGTATCGTTGACGGCACCGGTTTTGACGAAGTCCAGCCAGGCCATCGCGACCGTTTTGTTCGGCAGCCAGACCGCCTTGGATTTATCTCTCTGATAATCGGCAAACGGGACGGGCGTCTCTTCGCTGTTGACCGGCGCCAGCCAGCCGTCGCTCACGTTGATGGTTTTCAATGGTTCGTCGACTTTCTCCGGCAGTCGCATTTCCAGGCAGGCATTGAAAAAGGGGATCGCCAGATAACGCGAGTCACCGGTTTCGTGGCCCGTTTTGGGATCGGGGGCAAAGCCGATCGGCGCGCCTTTGGCGCGGTAGTCTTCAAACATCGCCAGGCTGCCCGTCCAGGCGCGGCTGAACCGTTTGTTGTCTTTTTCTTTCAGGCCCGGATTGGCCATCATCGGAATTTTCATCGCGGCTTCCGGAATGGTGGGGACGGTGATTTCGTCATTGGTCCAGTAGCCGTACGCGGTGCCCGACTGAAACCAGATCGCCACGATCCGCTCGGGATATTCCATCTGCATCAGACTCGACCAGAACCCGCCGCCCGAATGTCCCCACAAGCACCAGGGGGCCGTTGCGACTTCGGGGTGACCTGACAGTTTCGCCAGTTTCTTCAGCGAATCAATAAACACTTTGTTCGAACCGTTCCGCGGATCACACCAGAGGCGGCAGCTCTGTTTCTCTGCCTGATGAAAGCTGGGGCCGAGCAGGGCACAGTTATTTTTTCTTGCCAGTTCCTGCCAGTGCAGATCGTGGGCGGCGGTCACACTCCCCGTGCAGGAACCCGAACCACAGCCGTGCTGATGCACGATGATCCCGCGGACTTGTTTGAGCCCTTCGGGAATCCAGAGCGTGTACGTCACGCCAATCTGCAGTTGACCTTCTTTCGGATCGGTGGGTTGTTCGTAGGTCGTGCTGAAATACGGTGGTTGAAACGAAGCCTCGACTTTCGGCAGTTCCAGCGGGGCGATCGTTTCTTCCGCGGAGACCGGGCAGAACAGCGTCTGCATCAGGAACAGGGCAGCGAAGAAAAACAAAGCGGCGCGTGATTTCATGGTGGGGATCCAGTAATAAAAGGCCGGGGCGGGTTTCAGTTTCGATGGACATTCATATTACGCCATGCTGTGTTGGCATGCCAGTTCGTGTTGCTTGATTCGAATGAGTTCCGGGAAAAGAAAAACATCCAGATCTGCAGTCAACAATGGGAGGGGAAGGAACCGGGGGCAGTTCGTGTTTATTAATTCGAATTGTCTTTAATCAATGTGGAGCAACCAGAAAAATGGGAAGGAACCGGGGCTAACGCCCTTCGGCTAATAAGTCTTTCGGCTGTCAAAGTATATAAAACAAGATTAGCCGCGGTTAAAACCGACCTGACGCGGTGCGGCTAATGGGGAATGTCTGGCGGTTTGTTGCGATTCATTCTGTAGAGCGGGACGCCGATCAGGACGGGGATGAGACCTAAGAGTGTCAGGCCGCGTGCATAGTCGAGGCTGGAATAGAGCATGTAGAGCGAAGTCAGGCAAAACAGAATCGGTGTTATCGGATAGAAGGGAACGCGAAAGGGGCGTTCCAGATCGGGCTGCGTGAACCGCAGGATGATCAGGCTGAGGCCCGTCAATAAGAAAAAGAGCCAGAACAGAGGAGCCGACGCTGCGAGCAGCGTATCAAAGCCGCCGCCGTATTGATCCCAGTTGATGACGTCCCATTGAATCAGCGTGAAGGGGAACTCCAGCATACGTTGACCGGCACCGGTTCCGACGAGCACAATCATACAAATGGAGATCAGTCCCTGAATCAGCAGCGAGTAAATGGGCGCGTTGACGCGATAATTCCAGCGTGCCAGCATCGCGAACAAGCGGTGGTCCATTCCCAGGCGCACATTGACGCGCGAACCAGTCAGGACCAGTCCGTTGATGGCACCCAGGGAAGAGATCATAATCACCAGGCTGATGGCGGATTTTCCTGTTGTGCCCCAGACATTCTCCAGCAGGTCGGCTGCCGGTGCCTGTGATTTCAGGAGTCCTTCATAACCCAGTCCCCACAGGTAGGCCGCGTTAATGATCAGGTAAATCGCCAGAATTCCGAAGGTTCCAATCAGCAGTGCCTTGGGAATATTTTTACCCGGTTGTTTCACTTCCGCCGCGACAAACGCGGCATCGTTCCATCCGCCATACGCATACAGCACGAACACCATCGCCAGACCAAAATTCGCCGTGGAACCGGAATCATTGGAAAGGACGGAGGTCGCGGGATCAGTGGGCTGCAGGCCGAGGTACAGGCCGCAGAGTGCAATTGCCGCTAAACCGATGACTTTCGCAAACGTGAGTATATTTTGCGCCCGTTTGCCGACCATCAGACCCAGCAGGTTCAAGCAGATCAGGACACAGACGGAGAAAGCGGCCAGATGCACGGACCACTTCTCTGAGACTCCCAGAAACGAAACGGCATACTGGGCGAACACGTAAGACATGATTCCGATGTTCCCCGGATTGATCGCCACAAACTGAGCCCAGCCGAACAGGAACCCGGTGCCGTTTCCATACGTCCGGGAGAGGAAGACATAGTCGCCTCCCGTTTCGGGAATCGCCGCCGCCAGTTCCGCATAACACAGCGCACCGGCCAGCATTAAAAAACCACCCAGGCACCAGATCGCCAGGCCGGCTTCGATGGATCCGGCAAAGTTGAACACCAGGCTCGGCACTTTGAAAATCGAAACGCCGATCACAATGCCGATGATGATATTGATCGTATCCCACAGACTCAGCTTTTGCAGGTAGCGTTCTGTCGATTCCGGAACCGACACGGGTTGCCGTTGATCTGCAGGCATATCTTGGTAGATCTCCCCAGGGTCGATTTCGGAAACGGTAAAGAGAGACAGCGGATCAGGCGGGCGACGTTCCTACGAGAACGGCGACTGGCATGGTCCAGATATCCATATTGTTTTCGGCCGTGATGGTAAAACCGGCCTGTTTCAGGAAACCGGCGGCATCAATCGGCTGGCAGTCGACAATGTGCGGGAAGTGCTGGTGCATCCATTTGTACGTTTTTTCCAGAAAACTGTCTTTGTCCCCTGCTTTCGGCAACGCCATTGAGACGACGCCCAGTCGCCCGCCCGGTTTCAATACCCGCCTGATTTCCTGAAGCACTTCCGGGATGGTTTCCAGCGGAAAGAGTTCCAGGGTAAAACTCATGGAGACGACGTCAAACGTGTTATCGTCGAACGGCAGCGGAGGCGTGATTGCCACAGAGAGGTTCACACGATCAGCAACACCGGCTTCGGTGACCCGTTTTTCGGATACTTTTTTCATGCCGTCAGAGATGTCAACGCCGTAAACGGAGCCTGTTTCACCCACCGCTTCGGCCAGGGAAACCAGAGAATGGCCGGTTCCATAGCCGATTTCCAGAACGTTTTCGCCGGCGGTGATGGCCAGGGCTGCCAGTCCTTTTTCGCGGGCGACATGTTCGTTGGAATCCGCCAGTAAGTCGTAGGAATGACTGATGCGATCATAAAAAGATTTAGTCAGTTTCTCATCAGTGGAATTCATGGATGTCTTCTCCGGGCAGGTAAGGTGAGAGTGTAATACCTCAAATTATAAAACGATCAATTCTCCGAGAGAAGCCGGAAGCGTCAAAACAATGTGAAGTTCAGGAATTTGCAAAAGTGAAAACCGGTTATGGGTAAGATCACTCTGTTTTGAATCCTGTTTTTTTCTTAAGAAAAGACAAGTTCATCAAATCGGAGATTTTTTTGAATTCCTTTCATCGACGGGGCATGCTACAACATAGACAGAGATGACTGCGTATCTTGTTGACGGATAAAGGAATGAGTCTACAAAGATCTTGTTCCATAAAAATAAGGAGGGAACAATTATGCGTAATGTTTTGGCTTTAGTTCTGGCCGGCGGTAAAGGATCGCGTCTGGAGCCTCTCACGAGAGATCGCGCGAAGCCCGCGGTTCCGTTTGGAGGGGGTTATCGCATTATCGATTTTGCTCTTTCAAACTGCATTAATAGTGGTTTGCGTCGGATTTTGATTCTGACTCAGTATAAAGCGGCAAGTCTCGACCGGCATATTAATCTGGGCTGGCGGTTTCTCTGCCGCGAATTAAACGAATTTGTCGATGTTCTGCCGCCGCAGCAGCGGATTGACGAACAGTGGTATCAGGGCACCGCGGATGCCGTCTATCAGAATATTTATACAATCGAACGTGCCCGATCGGATTACGTTCTGATCCTTTCCGGCGACCACATCTATAAGATGGATTATTCCAAACTGATTCGCGACCATCGGGAATCCGGCGCGGATGCGACCATCGGCTGTATTCCCGTCGATCGGTCCGAAGCGAATCAGTTCGGCGTGATGGGCGTGGATGAAAACCTGCGCGTGGTGAAGTTTGAAGAAAAACCGGCAAATCCTCCGCCGATGCCCAATCATCCCGATAAAAGTCTGGCGTCGATGGGCATCTATGTCTTTAACACGAACTTTCTGTTTGAACGTCTGTGTTATGATGCGACGCAGCTGGACAGCTCGCATGATTTCGGAAAAAACATCATCCCCTCCATCATCGACGATCATCTGATCCGCGCGTATCCGTTTCAGGATGAAAATACCGGCGACGGATATTACTGGCGCGATGTGGGAACGATTGATTCGTATTACGAGGCCAACATGGACCTCGTTTCGGTTCATCCTCAATTGAACCTGTACGATCAAAGCTGGCCCATCCGTTCTTATCAGCCCCCCGATCCGCCACCAAAATTCGTGTTTGCACAAAGCGAAGGTTCGATGCCCCGCGTCGGGCAGGCGGTGGACAGTACGGTTTGTCCGGGGTCGATTATCTCGGGGGGACGCGTCAGCCAGTCGATCATTTCGTCAAATGTGCGAGTCAACAGCTGGGCGGAAGTTGATAATTCGATTCTGTTTTCGGGCGTCAACGTCGGCCGTCATGCCAAAATTCGGAACGCGATTATCGATAAGGGCGTAACGATTCCCAAGAATTGCGAAATTGGTTATGACCTGGAAAAAGACCGGAGTCGCGGGTTTACCGTTTCCGAATCGGGAATCGTGGTGATCGGCAAAATGGACGGATTTCCCGGCGAAGGCTGATACCCTGAAGATTACAGCGGAAGTATCTCTGATCGACAGAGATACTTCCGCGTTGGTTGATGCGCATAAAAATTCCCGGAAGCAGTAGCCCAGGGGGGGG
>CAXBFD010000168.1:0-10418 GCA_963974925.1 uncultured bacterium
CTTCGCACGCTGCAGCAGGTCCGGACTTTCGCTGCCGGGATTGAACCAGATTTCGCCGGCGTCCCGTTTTTGAATCTGTTCCAGCAGCGTGATCCCCACTTGGGGGGGAACATACACGCTGATTCGATCGAGTGATTTCGCCGGGACCTGATCCAGGCTGGGGTACGCGGTTAAGCCTTCAATCGTTGTTTCATTGGGGTGCACAGGGAAGACTTCGTAGCCCTGTTTTAAATGTGCGCGGACCGATTTGTTTCCGTATTTCTGTCGGTCCGTGCTGGCTCCTATGATGGCAACAGTTGGTTTGCCCATGTGATATCCTATTTTTTCAGAGAAGCGGTAAAGTCATCATAACGTTTCTGGATTTGTGCCTGAGTAGGCGTTTTGCCTTCACTGACAATGACCCGGTATTTCAGTTCCAGAGGTTTGCTTTCATCGAATTTCGTATCGAAGAACGCACCGAATCGACCGTAAGGCCGTTCGGAGTAACGTGATGGTTTGGGAACGCCGGGATCTTCCATGTATTCCACATTGTAGTGTTTGCCATCGATGTCGTACGACATTTCGAACCAGCCCAGATTGATGTGCCCGTCGGGATCGGTTTTGTCCGAGACCTGAAACGGAGCCGGCTGTTGGGGAAATCCTTCCGGGCGAACGTAAGTCGCATTATTGGATTCAGCGACAGGTTGTGCGGCCCGGAACTGGAAGCCGGCGTGTTGCCGGTCGCCGTCGAGGATGATTTCGCCGCGTTTGCTTTCGAGTTTCGTGTTCCAGTCGATCTGCCAGGCAGGGCTTTCTGAATTAGCGACTTTCAGCGGTGTGACGGTGACGGTGCGGGTTTCGACAATGACGGGTTTGCCTTTGGCATCGTTCCAGTGAATTTCGGCAGTCATCGTGCCGGAATCCGGGCCGCCTTTCATCTCAATCATTTTCGCATGCCGCAGGTGAGCACCATTTTTACAATGCCAGAAATCGAGTTCTTTGCCATCGAATTTTGTCTTATTCCAGCCGACGTAAAGTCCGCGGTGATGCGTAAACTTTCCGCCGGGACCTTTGGTGATGATGGCTTTGCTGGCCGGTCCGTAGACGTGGTGAAAGACTTTGTAGGTGTCGTGAATACTTTCTGCTGAGGTATCGTCATAGGGATAAACATACTGCAGAACGGGGGTGCCGTTGAAATAAAGGTCGGCGACTTTTTTCTCGGGCTGGTCTTTCCAGGTAAAACCAGTTTTTTCTGCTGCATTGGTTGCAGAAGTGACTATGAACAACGCCAGTACGGCGAGGAGAATAGACAGTGTCAAATGACGTTTCATAATGAGATCCAGAGGGAAAAGAGAAAGATTTCATGTGATTCGGTTAATGATACGTGAAAAAAATCCCGCGTTCCAGTGAGGAACGCGGGAATCGTGCAATCAAAAACTCGTCTTAACCGGCGTTCGGATTCGGATCGTTTTTCGGTGGTTTCCCATCGATCCAGGGACCCGCCAGTGTCATGTATGCGGGCTCTTCGAGCAGGCTGCCTTTATCGCCGGCCTTCCAGCCGGGAATGTGGTTGGGTTTTTGCCGTGCTTTGGACATGGCTTCCCATTTTTTAGCCCAGCTTTCATCGCCGTCCGTGATTTTCAAAGATTCCGTATCGAACTGGTAAACTTTACCGTTGCGATAACTGTTCGAGCCCATATTTACAATGGCAATGGCTGCTGCACCAAGATCAGGCGGGTTGTTACACTTGCTCTGATCATTGGCCTGCATCGCTTCGATCCAGTTTTTGAAGTGGGCATGCGTGGTGTCTTTCACTTGGGCAACATCAATCCGCTGCTGTTTCAAAGAACTGTCACGCGTGACCTGCGATCGTTCGGGCACGAAATCGTAGCCGTCGAAACCTTCGCCGTTTCCAAAGACAAACGAACCATTGTGCCCGCGGATCACCTGCTGAATGCGGGTTTCCTGGTTACACATGGTGGCGTTAATCAGTCCCTGCACGCCTTCATTGAAGTCAGCGGCAACGGTGGCGACATCGGGCACATCGCGGCCGTCGTATTCCAGGAAGAGCCCCCCTGCACCGACAACGCGTCCGGGGTAACGCAGGCCGGTTGCCTTCAGCATGGCAGTGGTTCTGTGAACGAACAGGTCGGTATACATGCCCGATCCGAACGGCCAGAAACGACGCCACTGTGCATAAACGGCACGGTCGAATGGCTGATATTCTGCCAGCCCTTCTTTGACACCCAGCCAGAGATTCCAGTCGATGCTTTTGGGATTCATTTCTTTTGTGAGCGAATAATACCGCCATTGTCCCATGGAAGAGTTACGGAAATACTCGGTCTGGAACTGCAGCACTTTACCAAGCTGGCCGTCCTGCAGGCGTGCCCGGACGTCATCCCAGACCGGGAGACTGGTGGACTGTACGCCAACCTGCATGATTTTTCCGGTCTTTTTCCAGACCTCAACGACTTCCAAAGCTTCTTCGACCTTTTTTGTCATTGGTTTTTCGCAATAGACGTTCAGGCCGGCATTCATGGCGTCAATCGTCTGTTTGGCGTGCCAATGGTCGGGCGTTCCGATACAGACGGCGTCGAGTTTTTCTTTTTCGAGCATGTCGCGATAATCGACGTAGGCTTTGACATCATTGCCCAGCTCTTTTTTGATAAAGTTTGCGGTGCGGTCACGATGTTCAGAGTAGACGTCAGAGACAGCCACCAGCTCGATGTTCATGCCTTCTTTTTTCAATTCGACCAGTTTTTTGACGTGAGCACCAAACCCCCGTCCACCAGGGCCGATAAAACCAATGCGAATGGCTTCATTTTTATTACCTGCTCCGAATGCGGGGGCGGTCGCCAGTCCGGCGACGGCGCTGGCAGCGACAGCGGTTGTTCCTGATGTTTTCAGGAAATCTCTTCGATTGATGGGGCTGTGTTCCATTTCGTAATCTCCAGTGATTTAATAAAGTAGAGTCTGTTACTGGATGGCATCAGGGGGCGATACCAAATGCGTTTATGAGTTCAGGTGAGCACCCTCCGGCGCAGCTTGGGAAGGAGAGGAAACCACTTTCCTTACGCATAATAGTAGCAATAATGAGGGCCGGATGGTACTTATCACTCTACATTTTCTGAATTGTAGCCGATTCAATTGATACAGTCAGACATGAGTGCCGTTCGTGACGCATTTCTAAATAAAGGCAATAAATTGTTGGGTTAAGTGGTGTTAATACGCGGATTAGAAGGTTTCGACGTTTGTCGAGGAGGCATGATCTCAATTGGTAACTTTGATGGCGTTCATCGAGGACACCAATTGATGGTTCGGGCATTGGTCCAGCAGGCCCAAAGTGAAAAACTGCCCGCTGTTGTTTTCACATTTGAGCCACATCCGATTCATCTGCTCCGCCCCGAACACGCACCCCCGGAATTAATGGGAATAGAAGAGCGGGCCGCCGTTCTGGAGAGTCTGGGTGTCGATTGTGTGATCGCTTATCCCACAGACCGCGCCTTGCTCAATTTGAGTGCGGAAGAATTCTTTCAGCAGGTCTTATGCGATCAGCTTCAAGCGCAGGGACTGGTGGAAGGCCCGAACTTTTATTTCGGTAAAAACCGTGCTGGTGATGTGGAACTGCTGCGAACCTTGTGTGATCGTGCCGGGATGTTTTTCAAGGTGGTCGAACCAGGATTGTGTGATGGACGCATGATTTCTTCCTCGGAAGTGCGTAATGCGGTTCAGGCAGGAGAGGTGGCTCTGGCAGCGAAAATGCTGGGGCGGTTCTATCAGATCAAAGGGAAAGTCGAGCACGGGGCGGAACGGGGCAGAACATTAGGTTTTCCGACGGCCAATCTGGCTGATGTATTGACCCTGTTGCCTGCAGCAGGCGTGTATTGCGGTATTGGCAGTGTGTGGGGAGAGCGCTATCCTGCGGCGATTCATATCGGTGCCAATCCCACGTTCCAGAATTCGGAAACGAAGGTGGAAGTGCATCTGATTGGATTTGCCGGCGATATTTATGGTCAGAATCTGGAAGTGGAATTTCTGGAGAAACTGCGAGATACTCAGATGTTTTCTGACGCTGAAGCACTCAAAGCACAACTGGCGATTGATATTGAATCATCAAAAAAACAGGTCGATCAATGGAACGCTGCGCAATAAGTCCCTAAGATGGCGCATCCTTAAAGATGCCTCAATGACAAAGTGGAACCAGTTTCACAAAATCGCGGAACACGCAGCGCAGGAATGATGAATGAGCAGTATTAACTGGACCCCCCTTTGCGAGATGGTCAACGCACATCAGAAATTTCTGCTTTCCTGCCATGTGCGTCCTGATGCTGATGCGCTGGGTTCTGAATTGGCGCTGGCCTGTTTTCTCAGACAACTGGGCAAAGAAGTCCGCATCATTAATCCTTCGATGCATCCGAAAAACATGGATTTTCTCGTTCAGGAACACACAGTCCGTTATGTCGGCGACGGTGTGACTACGGAAGACTTTGACTGGGCTGAAGTGCATATCATCCTGGATACCAGCGCCTGGTCTCAGTTACCCGGTCTGGCAAATTTCTATCGCAAAACGGAATCGAAAAAAGTCGTGATCGATCATCACGTCAGCTCCGATTCACTCGGAGCCGACGAGTTCAAGGACATTACTTCCCCGGCGACGGGTTGTCTGGTATATGATCTGGGAAAAGCCCTGAATTGCACGGTGACGGCAGAAATTGCGACTCTGATTTATGCCGCCATTGCGACAGACACCGGTTGGTTTCGATTTCCTGCTACAACCGGTTACACGATGCAGATTATCAGCGAACTGGTCAAGGCCGGCGCGGAACCGCATCAGATTTATGAGTTGCTGTATGAGCAGAATACTTTGCCTCAGTTGAAACTGATGGGCCGCGTGCTCGGCAAAGTTCAGACAGACTTCGATGGCCTGCTGGCTTATACCGTTGTGAGTTGCGAAGACCTGGCTGAAACGGGAACGACGCCCGTTGATACCGAAGGGCTCGTCAATTATTGCCTGACGCTGGCAGGAACGCAGGCGGCTTTTATTGCCGTTGAGCAACGCAGCCGACAGGTCAAAATCAGCTTTCGCAGTCGTACTTCCTGGGATGTTTCAAAAGTCGCTGAATCCTTTGGCGGCGGTGGACATCGACAGGCTTCGGGCGCGATGTTAAACGGCCCGCTCAATTCAGCCGTCACGAAAGTTCTCGTGAAATTTCGCGAGATGTTTGACACGAGTGAAAAATAATCATTCGTTTGCGTTAGTAAACCGGTTCGTGCCGGGAATTGATGGCGCGGACGTTTCAATGCCTGATTCTGTCGTGGCAGAATTGCTCCCGGAATACATTTTTACACGAACTATTCCCTCGATTTGATTGCTCTTGCCCAGAGGCTATTATAGCATAAAAGAAATCAAGCTTTAGTCAGTCTATTCATTCCTGCCACAGAGGGTAATCGATGCGCTTCCAATTCCAACGCCGGTTCTTTGTCTGTCTTCTGACATTAACATTGCTCTGCTGTCTTCTCTTCAAATTCTCTGCAGCCGAAATTCCGATTCAAAATACACAAGACCCTAAAGATATCGCGACCTCTGCTGAGCAGACTGTCAAAAACATGACGGTGCCTGACGGGTTCAAAGTAACTGTGTTTGCCAGCGAGCCCAACGTGCATCAGCCGATTGGATTTGAAATTGATGACCGGGGCCGTGTATGGGTCGCCGAATGTTTCAGCTACGAACGCGGGACGTACGATGATCAGTATCAGGATCGGATTATCATTCTGGAAGATACGAACGGCGACGGCAAAATGGATTTGCGAAAAATCTTCTGGCAGGGGCCCGGTCCTTTATCAAGCATCACCGTCGGCTCAAATGGCGTCTGGGCTTTGTGCCGTGGTGAATTACGCTACTTCGAAGATCAAAACCACGATGATCTTCCCGACGGGAAACCGCAGATACTCCTCGAAGGCTGGAACTATAAAACAGTCAGGCATAATATTGTCAGCGGTCTGACCTGGGGCCCTGATGGCTGGTTATATGGTCGGCATGGAATTACCGACAGCTCGCTGGTAGGAACTCCCGAGACCGAACCTGCAAAACGCACGCTGATCCATTGCGGTGTCTGGCGTTATCACCCTGAGCGTAAGATCGTCCAGGAAGTCAGTTCGGGAACCACCAATCCCTGGGGCTTTGATTACGACGAATACGGACAGATGTTTTTTACGAATAACGTGAATGGTCATTTATGGCACATGATTCCCGGTTCCCATTACATCCGCATGTCAGGTCATGGCAGCGATCCCAATCCTTACGTTTACGAATTGATGACAAAGTGTGCCGACCATGATCACTGGGACAGTTCCTCAGGCAAGTGGACCGATTCGCGGGATACTTCCGGAATTCATGGGAAGCTGGGAGGCGGCCACAGTCATTGTGGCGGCATGATTTATCTGGGTGATAACTGGCCTTTGAAATATCGTAACTCCATGTTCTTGTGCAACACACACGGGCACCGCGTGAACAATGATGCCCTCGAGCGCGAAGGCTCGGGTTATGTGGGGACACATCGCCCTGATTTTCTGTTGACCGGTTCTGACTGGTTTCGAGGAACCGAATTAAAATATGGTCCAGATGGCAGTGTTTATCTCTCCGACTGGGCCGATCTCGGAGAATGTCACGACCGCGATGGCGTGCATCGCACCAGCGGCCGCATTTACAAAATTTCGTATGGCGATGTAAAGCAGCCTGAAAAACTGGACCTGAATCAACTTTCCGACAGCGAACTTGTCAAGTTGCAACTGCATCCGAACGACTGGTATGTCAGGCATGCGCGCCGTATATTGACGGAGCGTGCCGGATCGGGAGAAAATTGGAGTCAGCCTAAAGCGGAATTATTGAACATCTATAATACATCAAAAGAGGTTCCGCGGCGGCTGCGTGCGATGTGGACCTTGTATTGTACAAATCAGTTGAATGCTGCCTGGCTGGCTCAACAGTTGAATGATCCCAGTGAGCATGTCCGCATCTGGGCGATTCGTTTTCTGGTGGATGACGGGAAGGTTTCTCCTGAAGCCGTTAAAGCGTTCACAAATTTGGCCCGGCAGGATACTTCCGGACTCGTGCGACTCTACCTGGCATCGGCGCTGCAGTCCCTCGCCCCTCGGGATTGCTGGGAAATCGCAGCAGCCCTTGATCAGAATCATCGAGAGACCGAAGACCGCAATTTTTCATTGATGCTCTGGTATGGAATTGAACCTGCCGTCATGGCTGAGAGAGATGCGGCACTGCAGTTTCTGAGTCATTCCACCCGGCCGGTGGTGCGCCAGCTGGTCGCACGGCGATTGACGGAAGACATTGATCAACACCCAGAGTTTGTGGCAAAGCTGGTTCAGCAGGTCATCGACGCGAAAGACATGAACGTACAACAGGATCTTCTTACGGGCATTCAGGCTGCATTACAGGGGCGTTTGAAAGCGAAGGCCCCCGAGAACTGGCCTGCGTTGAAAAAACAGACTGCGAAAGCAGATTCAAAAGAGTTACAGCCTCTGGTGACGGAATTGTCTGTCATTTTCGGGGACGGACAGACAATGGACGTGCTCAAGCAGATCGTGATGGATTCCGATCGGTCGATGAAAAGCCGGTATCAGGCATTGGACGCGTTATTGAACAGTTCGCAGAACAAAGACCTGCTGCCTGTGATACAGCAGGCGGCAAATATCACGGAACTGCAAACATTGGCGTTCCGGGGTTTGTCGCGATTTTATGATCCCCAGACAATCCAGCGCATGCTGGGACGTTACCAATCCATCAAATACGAGGGCCGTCAGGCCTTGCTCGATACCGTATGCAGTCGCAAGGAATATGTACTGCTGCTGCTGACAGCGATCGACAAGCAACAGATTCCACAACAGGATGTCTCTGCATTTCACGTGCGTCAGCTGCGTAATTTCCGGGATGCACAGGTGGAGAAAAAACTGAATGAGGTCTGGGGCCAGACGCGGGAGACTCCCGAAAAGAAACGGGCACAGATTGAAGGCTATAAAACTCTGCTGACGGCAGAACGCCTGAAGCAGGCAGATCTCACACAGGGGCGTGCCTTGTATGAAAAAACGTGTGCGAAATGTCATCGTCTGTTCGGCACAGGCGGAAACATCGGCCCGGATCTGACCGGAGCAAATCGGACCAATATGGATTATCTGCTGGAAAACATGGTGGACCCCTCTGCCCTGATTCCCAAAGGGTATGAGATGGTTGTGGTCGCTTTGGAAGATGGTCGCGTATTAAACGGGACCATCGTTCGGCAGACCGATCAACAGTTGACACTGCAGACACAAACAGAGTTACTCGTGCTGGATCGAAGTCAGATTGACGAAATGAACCAGTCCAAATTATCTCTGATGCCGGAAGGGCAACTTGATCAATTGACCGAGCAGCAATTAGCCGATCTGATTGCCTACATCGCCGGTCATACGCAGGTGAAACTGCCTTCCGCGGCTGCATCCACAAGCCCGTAAATCCAAGGCTGTGATGCTGTCGGGTAATATCGAATTCAGGCGACTCGGAAGTTCTTTCCGAGTCGCTTTTCCATCACTGGCTGGCGCTACAAAAAAATCTGGACTCTGGCTGATGGCTTAGAATTCTATTTTTCCACCTCAGGCCGCTGCCATTCGCCGCGCATCCATTTGACGAGCAGGTTCAGGTCGTGTTTGGAGAGTTTTGATTCTTCAAACGCAGGCATGACGTTTTTCTCGCCATAAAACTTTTCTGCACCGGGGGCTCGAATGAAATCGGAGAGCCATTTTTCGGAACCGTAGCCGTTGAAGTCAGGGGCAGCACCACCGCCTTCTTCGTCGGGATCGCCGGCTTTCATGGCGTGGCACTGGGCACAGTAACCATCAAAATCGATCACTTTGCCTGTTTTGTCCTTGAACTCTTTTCCGCTGAAAACGGAAACGCCCCGTTTGATGACTGCTTCGCTGACCGGTTCAAAATCGCGGCGTTTGGCTTCCCGGGCGACAAGTGCCGCCACGGCTTCAATATCTTCTTTCGTGAGAACTCCTTCCGGACCCACATAACTGTCAGCCCAGTCGCTCATGTCTCCGTTCAGGATGGCGTCTCCCCCCTTGGTGGTGCCGAGATGGCCAAAGAATTTGGGAGCCTTCGGGTCCGTCAGAAATTCCGCAAGCCATTTTGTGGTAGCAAATCCGGCGAGGTCCGAAGCACGTGGTGTGGCTTTGACTTTTTTGCCGTCCTTCATTTCCATGATATTGTGCCCGGTTCCGTCATGTCCGTTCCAGGTATGACAGATACCACAGTGACGTGCAAAAATCAGCGGCCCCATAGACTTGGGATCATTTTGCAGTACAGAGGCAGGTCCTTCCGGCGGGACTCCATTCTCGCTGGCCAGCCAGGTCGCGCGGGCAGCGTATGCAATTTCCTGAGAGCGGTTCAACGCATAGTCGGGAGCATTGCGCTCTGTTTTGATACCATACCAGCTGATGCCGGAAATAATCAGCAGGCCACTCGCATAAACGAAAATGGCCAGTCTCTGTCCCCATTTCTCTCCCAGAACTTTTTCATAAAACGGGACCAGGATCAGAATCGCGAGAATCACTCCCGGCAGAACGGCAGTGACTAACACTTCGAGTTCCTTGGGGACCATGTGTCTGAGTTCAAACAGAAAGCGGACAAACCATTCTGGTCGCGGGACAAAGGGGAGTGAGCTGTCTGCGGGGGCTTCGAGTTTAATCTCACTGGCCGGAAGATCGGCCTCCCATCCCAGCAGTTCAGAGCCGACATGCTGGTTTTTGAGGGCGGGATAAATCATCATTTGCATGATCACGATGCCGATCAGCACCAGCGTTAATATCAACGTGCGGGTTGTCTGATAAGGCCAGTAAGGCTGTGTGATTTCGTCTTTCACGGGATCGTCTTCTTCGAGTTCGAAGTCAATATCGGGATCATTGTCCGCTTCTTTAATTTTTGCCGTACGCAGCCGATCACGACGAACCAGTGCCAGGTGGATTGTGAACAGCAGTATGGCGATCACCGGCAGAACGATGACGTGAATTGTATAGAGACGTGTTAACGTGAGGTTGCCGAACTCGCTCCCCCCGACCACTAATGAGCGGAGGGTGGAACCGATCACAGGCATGGTGCCGGCGATTCCTGTTTCAATTTTGTAGGACTGGTAGCCTTTCTGATCCCAGGGAAGCGGATTTCCGGTTACCGTTAATCCGATGATGACTCCGCCAATCAACAGGCTGGTCCAGTAAATAAACTCTTTCGGCTTGCGATAACCGGCGGAAATGATGACCAGGAAGATGTGGATGACAACGGCGACAATCATCATATGGGCCGTGTAGTGATGCAGGCCGCGTACAAACCAGCCCAGATCGACCTGCGTTTCAATATAATGCACACTGCCCCAGGCGGCCGCTTCAGAAGG
>CAXBFD010000169.1:0-10111 GCA_963974925.1 uncultured bacterium
CGGAGGAATAACGAAGATTCGATCTCCGTTCGCATTTGTAAAGATCAGGAAAGCTGGCGCGATCATGGGCATTTCTTTCTCGTGGCCGATGGGATGGGGGGGCACGCCGTTGGTGAACTGGCAAGCAAAATTGCTTCGGAAACGGTTCCCCATACGTTCTTTAAAAATAAACCCGGCCCCGTAGTCAAATCATTGAAGTCGGCGATTGAAGTCGCAAATCAGGCCATTAATGAGCGCGGAATGGCCAATCGTGAGTTCATGCGGATGGGAACAACCTGCAGCTCACTCTGCCTCTGTTCGGAAGGCGCCGTCATCGGCCACGTGGGAGACAGCCGCGTTTACCGCGTTCGGGAAAACCGCATCGATCAACTGACATTCGACCACAGTCTGCAGTGGGAGCTCATTCGTCAGGGACGAATGAAGCCGGAGGAAGTTTATCTGAATGAACCCCGGAATGTAATTACCCGTTCCTTAGGTCCTGAACCGGTTGTGAAGGTTGACATCGAAGGCCCTTATCCGGTCATGGAAGGGGACCGTTACATTCTGTGCAGTGACGGATTAACGAGCCATTTGAAAGATGACGAAATTGGCATGATTGCCAAGTATCTGGAGCCCAGCGATGCCTGCCGGTTGATGATCAATCTGGCAAATTTGCGAGGGGGCTCTGATAACATTTCGGTGGTCGTGGTAAGGGTGGGAGAACTTCCCGATGGCAATCTTCCCCAGGAAAGGCATCCGGAACAGGAGCCTGAACCGGATCTGGATCTGGAGAAAGGGTATGGAGAGTGGTTGTGGCTGGCCGGTGTCTGGGGGGCTTCGCTCATGGTGGCGACCGGCATTGTCATGTGGATTCTGACAAAATTTGACAGAGGGGAGTTTCTGACATTCGGAGGCATGTCCCTGCTGGTGATGCTGCTGGTACGCAAAGTGTTTGCACAACGGGAATCCGGCCGTCACGAAGAATATCTGGATAAAAGCAAAACCGTGGAATGGAAGCCTTATCGGTCAGAGCGTTTGAAGTTCAATACGGATTTTCTACAGTATCTGACAACCATGGAATCTGAGCTACAGCGGGCGGCGATGGAAGAAGAATGGACCATCGAATGGTCGGCCCATAATAAAATTTACTACGAAGCCAAGGAAGGGCTGGAAAAGAAAAAGTACCTGAACGCCTTTCGCGATTTTTCCCGCGCGATCGATATCTTAATGACCGGCCTGCATTCGTATCGAAAAGAAATGGTGCATCAGGCCCGCTGGAAAAAAGGCTCTTCTTCCACGTCTGGGGAAGACTGAATCCAGTCAGGAACCTGCAGCAGTCCGCTCGGAACGGGGTTAACCGTACACATTTTGTACACAGGAACAAGTTTGCCGATTTAACATTGGATTCCTGTTTTGTTTTCGGTATGATTCGACACTTACTTTCAGTACTTTGAAGGACTTGTGACACGGAGGTCAGTGTGTTCTTTACCCAAACGATTCGACGCAAATTAGGATTTGGCCTGGGAATTATTTTCTGCATGCTGATTCTGCTGGCTTACGGAGCGGTTTCCGGTTTGCAGTCCTATGATGCGACCGTCAAAGAGTTTGAACACTCACTCAACAGCCTGCCGAACCGGGATCGGATGATCGTGTCGGCGGTGGCCCTGAATGACCCGCTGCAGAAAATTCTGAATTCCCGCCCTGATTCAAGCGCCAGTGCGCATTACCAGCAGAAGTTTGAAGAGAAGTTAAAGGAAGTTCATACTGAAATTCAGGGTTTTCTGCAAAAAGTGAATCGGTTACCCGATGATCCCGCTGTGGGAACCTGGAGAGGTTTGGTGAAGTCACAACTCAGTGAGCATAGTGCGAGTTTAAAGACTTTGCAGAATCTGTCACTGATGCAGTCACGTCTGGAACATCCTCAGGACAGACTCGCCACTGCGCAGCAGATGATTCTGGAAGTGGCGCGACTGGAAACGCTGATTATGGAGGTGCGTGATGTTCCCTCCGGAACCAAAGCGGTTTTGGACCGTGCGTCGCGCGTGTACCGCTCCCGCTATAATCTGGTCTGGGTGACTTGTTTGGTCGTTTTTATCACTTTTGGTTGTCTGATCTGGTACGGATACAGGACCGTGATCTCACCGATTCAGGATTTGCATGAAGGAGCCCGGATTGTCGCCCAGGGGCATTTTGACCATCATTTCAAGATTAAATCGAATGATGAGATGGCAGAGCTGGCTGAAGCATTCAATCTGATGACGAGGCGGTTTAAAGAGAAACGGGACGAATTGAATCATAAGGTGGACGAACGCAGTAAACAGCTGGTTCGCTCGGAACGGCTGGCAGGAATTGGTGTTCTGGCAGCTGGTGTGGCGCACGAAATCAATAATCCACTGTCGGCAATTTCGATGGCCTCCGAGTCGCTGCAGGGGCGAATGGTAGATCTGAAACCGCACTGTGAAGAAGCCGATATTCAAGTGGTGGAGCAATATCTTGGATTAATTCAGCGGGAATCCATGCGGTGCCGGGACATTACTTCCAAACTGCTTGATTTTTCCCGCGGACAGAATTCTGTCAGAAGTCTGAACGACCTGGTTGCTGTGATCGAAGAAGTCTGTTCGATGATCAGCCTGATTAAACGGTTGAAAGGACGGAATATCCAGTTTTCGAACCGGAGTCCCTGCTATGCGGAGTGTAACCCTGCAGAAATCAAACAGGTGATTCTCAATATCATGACCAATGCTCTGGAGTCGATGCAGGTGGGAGGCAATCTGGAAATCCAGGTTCGCGAAAACGTCGATTCCGTGACCCTTATTTTCAAGGATGATGGGTGCGGAATGACACAGGAAGTGCAGGAGAGTCTGTTTGATCCGTTTTTTACACAACGGGCAGATGGAACCGGCACTGGTTTAGGGATGTCGATTACTCATCGGATTATCAAAGATCATGGCGGGGAAATCGAAGCGGAAAGTGCAGGCCCAGGGCAGGGGAGCACGATTTTTGTCGAACTGCTGAAAAAAGCACGGGCACAAACTAAGGCAGCGTAAATAGTTAGGTGAATATTTGGAAACGCGGCTTTCTGGGATTCTCCGATTGCCACAGTTTTTGAAATCTGATATCACACGTCCCTCCCCATGAATCATTCATACAAAGTTAACGATACAGGAGAAAATGGATGTTCTCTGTACAGCAGATTGCTTTAAAAATTCCCCTTCCCAATTTGTCGCGTCGTGTGCAGAGAAAGGTCCTGTATGGAGTCCCGGTTCCGGGGTTTCACAATTGAGTGTCGATGCTGGAGAAAAGAATGAGTTCGCCTGATTCGAACATGATTTCTTCAGAACCTTTCACCTATTCCTTCCTGAATACCATTCGGATCTGAAATTTGTTAAATGGCTTTCTCTTTGACAGGATGTCAAAGCAGGAAGAAGGAGCACAACTTGAGTAATTCGGTCAATAAATTACGAGTCTTATTTGTCGACGATGAAGCCGCAATTCGTGAAGTGATGCGAATTGAACTTCCCCGGATGGGACATGATGTCACCATTTGTGAGGATGGACAATCGGCTTTGATCGCGTTGGAGAAGATTACGTTTGATGCAGCCATTGTTGATTTGCGGATGCCCGGACTGAGTGGCTGGGATGTCGTAGATCATATTAATAAAGTTTCTCCCGAGACAGAAGTTATCATCAGTACCGGGCATGGCAGTATTGATGAGGCGATTCAGGCGATTCGTCGCGGCGCTTACGACTTCCTGCCCAAACCCTGCAAGTTGATTGATATCGCCACGGTCCTGCAGAAAGTGGCCGACAAGCGTTCCTTGCAGAATAAAAACTATGCCCTTGAGTCACGACTCAAAATCGCGGAAGGTCCCTGCCAGATTGTGGGTGAATCTCCGCCGATGCTGCAGGTTAAAAAACTGATCGAGAAAATCGCTCCTACCGATTCCACAGCCCTGATTCTGGGGGAAACAGGAACCGGTAAAGAGCTTGTGGCTCGACGTGTGCATGATTTGAGCCTGCGGGCTTCCATGCCATTTGTGCCTGTTAACTGTGGTGCTCTGCCTGAAAATCTGGTGGAGAGTGAGTTGTTCGGGCACCGTAAGGGCGCATTTACCGGGGCAGACACGCCTCGTAAGGGTTTGATTGAAATTGCCAACGGCGGGACGCTTTTCCTGGACGAACTGGGTGAACTGGATAAAACGATGCAGGTCAAACTGCTCCGTTTTCTGGAATCGGGTGAAGTGCGGCGGGTGGGCGACAGTGAAACCTTTCACGTTGACGTGCGGATTGTGTGTGCGACCAACCGTGATTTGAAAGATATGGTCAATGAGGGAACTTTTCGCGAAGACTTATATTTTCGTGTGAATACCTTCGAAATTCTGCTGCCGGCATTACGGGATCGTAAAAGTGATATTCCTGAAATTTCTCGCGTGCTGTTGAAGCGTCACCTGAAAAAAGATTCGATTCCTACGGATATTCTGGCACCGGAAACCATCGAGATTCTGCAGTCTTATGACTGGAAAGGCAATGTTCGCGAATTGGCCAATGCGTTAGAACATGCTGTTATTTTATGGGATGGTTCGCAGATTATGCCTGCGGATTTACCCTCCAACCTTACCCGGAATTCGGCAATTCCCTTTTCTGGTTCGTCGATCAACTGGACGGAAAGGACGGAAGGGAAAACTTTACGTGATATCGAAATGGAAGTGATTTATCACGTGCTTGACAAGCATGATGGCGATAAGCCGAAATGTGCTGCTGAACTGGGAATTGCGTTGAAAACGCTTTATAACAAGTTGAATCAGTATCAGACCCGCGCTGCCGGTTAACCCGGTCTGGTTGATTGATACTTCCGTACACAAAAAAACGCTCTGGTAAAATACCAGAGCGTTTTTTGATAGTATCCCGACACAAAATCAACTCCGATCAGGAGTTGATTGTTGCGGTTTTATGGACTGTGGTGTGATCCTAGTATTTACGAATGACACCAGTCACAACTCCCAGAATGTCAACGTTCTTCGAATAAATTGGTTGCATGCTGGAATTTGCCGGTTCAAGGCGAATACGGTCACCTTCAGAGTAGTAACGTTTCAGTGTTGCTTCCTGGCCATCCACTAAAGCAACAACAATATCGCCTTCTTTGCAGGTGTTTTGCTTGTGTACCACAACATAATCGCCATCAGCAATCTGATCTTCGATCATGGAAACGCCTTTGACTTTCAGGCAGAATTGATCATCGGGATCAAACAATGGTCCGAAGTCGATATGTTCGTCATCCTGTACAGCCAGAACGGGGCTGCCTGCAGCAATTTGCCCTGCCAGAGGAAGACGTGTTCTTTTTTGTGAGTGGTCACACAACTGAATGGCGCGTGACATATGGGACTCACGGGTGATAAGGCCCTTCTTTTCCAGAGCCTTCAGGTGACACATCACGCCATTGGGAGAACGGATGCCAAAATTAGCACCGATTTCACGGACGGTCGGACCGTAACCCCGATTGATAATTTTGTCTTTCAGAAAATCATAAATTTCTTGTTGTCTCTGTGTAAGGTTTGCTTTGGTGCCTGCCATAACAAAGTACCTCGTTTCTTAAAGTAGAGTGAACTAATCAAACATTCCTGAAACAAACAGGAATTCATCAACGTGTTACCTGAAACAAAGTGAGTCAGGATTTCAAAAAACCGAATACAGCATCGGGATAAAATAGAGGTGTCGTCACGTGTGATAAGCACTGACTGATATCCCGAATGTTGTATGTGCCTTCTATTCTAGTATACTGGCGTCTATACAGCAAGTATGACAATCAAAAATCATCGAATTATGACAGACTCTGACAACGTTATTTTGAAGAATCTGCTGAATTCAAAAGCTGTAAGTTAATAATTAGAAACAGTTTATATTTTATTTTCTATCTTACGAAAAGGAAGATGTTTTTCTGAATAATTGACAGAATGTTCATAGGGAGTTCTTACCATAGCTGTAGGTGAGTAAGGTCATTTGAAAAAGTGCTTTCAACAATTAATTGTCAACGAAAGAAAATAACTCCTTGAAAATTCAAAGGTATCTGAAAGCCTGCACAATATGCACTGCTCACTAGTAGGTTGTATAGTTCACCCTGTTTCTTAACAAACAAAATAATAAATTTGCGAAAGATTTCCAACAAAAATGAAATGTAAGTACACGATGATAATGGGCAACAGAAGTCTGGAAAACGGTTTATTGCGCAACAATCATGTGAGCTGATGCCGGTTTAAATAAGGAGTCTTGCCGGTGGCAGTCGAACGTATCAATTCTGATCATCATTGGGGGAGGGATTTCCTGGCATGGCTCGCACCAGGTTCTTCTCTTGGGCGTCGGTCATGGTGATGGCAGCTCGATGGTTGAAGTAAAGTTGAGTGTTTTAGCCCTCCCGGTGATCTGAATCAGGAAGCGATTCCAGACCGTGTTTCTTAATTCGAGAGACTTCCGGAATTGAAAAAAATCAAGCGGTGCCGCCGAAAATGGACTCAGCAGGAACCGGGGCGAACGTCCTGCAGCGAATTGCGAACGGTTGAAAGTTGCCCGCGTGGTGGAATAGGGAACGCCGACTGACCTGTGTCCAGGTTTGCTGTCGCGTCCCCCCAGGGCAATGAGGTCATTTTGAAGTTGCGCAGACGAATCATTTCGCGTGTTTCTGCAGACGCATATTGCGACAGACGGATCGATGTCGTCATCCGGAAATATGTGGTCGGCGCCAAAAAAAACTTCGCAGGCTGGAACACGTCCAGGTATTCTGGTTAGACTGGATGAATGCTTCTCAGCTGAGATTCCGGCTTGAAATTACAGTCATAATGCAACTTACAAGAAAGCGGGGCAACAATGTTTCAGAATAATGACCAGTGCTCAATGGATCGCAGGACGGCTTTGCAGAATATTGGGTTGGCGTTGTTATCGGCAGGCGTTTTCAATTCCGCTTCGAGTACAGAAAGTCTGTTCGCCGCCGACCAGAATCCGGCGTTGAATGATAGTCGGCTGGGAGATTTAAAAGACCTCAACGGATATTTCCCTTTTACGCCGAGTGAATCACCTGAAGCCTGGGAAAAACGGGCCGAGTATGTCCGGCGGCAAATCAAGGTCGCTGCCGGGGTCTGGCCGGAACCAGAGAAGATAAAGATCGATGCGACTCTGCACGGCAAAGTAGACCGGGATGAATACACGGTCGAGAAAGTCTTTTTTGAAAGTTCTCCCGGATTGTATGTCACCGGGAATTTATATCGTCCCAAAGGAAAGCAGGGACCACTGCCGATGGTTCTGTCTCCCCATGGTCATTTTGCGGAGGGACGGTTTCATGACAGTGGTGAAAAACGCGTTCTGAAAGATATCAAGGCGGGCGCTGAAAAATATGAAGTCGGAGGAAGATATCCGTTGCAGGCACGTTGTGTGGAACTGGCCCGCATGGGGTGTATGGTCTTTCATTACGATATGCTGGGTTATGCGGATGGATTCTGTTTGAGTCACGGTTTGATCCACGGTTTTGCCAAGCAGCGACCGGAAATGTCGAGTGAAAAGAACTGGGGGCTTTTCAGTGCGCAGGCAGAATTGCGTTTGATAAATGCACTGGGTTTACAGACATTGAATTCGATTCGCGCCCTCGACTGGGTGAGTTCGCTGCCGGAAGTCGATCCCAAACGGATTGGAATTACGGGTGCCAGTGGCGGTGGGACACAGACTTTTATTCTGGCAGCCATTGATAATCGCATTACCGCAGCGTTTCCGGCAGTCATGGTTTCGACGGCAATGCAGGGGGGCTGCACGTGCGAAAATGCAACCTATCTGCGAATTAATACAGGCAATATCGAGTTTGCCGCTTTACTGGCTCCGCGTCCGCTGGGCATGTCGGCTGCTGAGGACTGGACTAAAGAGATCGAGACCAAAGGGCTGCCCGAACTCAGACAGCATTTTAAAATGATGGGTGTTCCTGAAAATGTGGTGGGTAAATATTATCCGTTTCCACATAATTATAATTATGTCAGCCGCGCAATGATGTATGAGTTTTTCAACCAGCATTTCAAACTGGGAATCACTTCCCCGATTGTCGAAGCGGATTTCAAACCACTGTCGCGCGAAGAATTATCCGTCTGGAATAAACAATATCCGGCTCCGCTGGGCGATGAGCAATCGGAGATCAAAATATTACATGCGCTGGCCGGAACGAATGCCGCGCAGATCGAACGCCTGACGCCGTATGACCAGAAGAGCCTTGCAGAATATCGACGTGTCGTGGGGGGAGCCATCGAAGTGATGGTAGGGCGTGCTGTGCCGGAAGCCGACGATCTGGTAGCAGAACAAATATCGGAAGAGGAAAAGCAGGGCTATCGCCAATATCAGACTCTGATCAAAAACAAACGCTATGGTGAAACGACGCCGTCCCTGTTTCTGCTGCCGAATCAGTGGAATCAGAAGTTGGTAATCTGGTTACACGATCAGGGAAAATCAGGTTTACTGCAGCAGGATGGATCCCTGGCTGCTCCGATTCAACGGCTGGTGGATGCCGGAACAGCAGTGGCCGGACTCGACGTGTTGTATCAGGGTGATTTTAATCAGAAGCAACCTGCACCGACAGAAATGCCAGTAGTGGAGAACCCGCGCGAGTTTGCCGGTTATACGTTGGGGTATAACCATCCGGTGTTTTCTAAACAGGTCCACGATATTTTAAACGTGCTTTCGTTTTCTAAACATCACGAAAGCAATCCTCAGTCAATCTCTCTGGTTGGTTTCGGCTTTTCGGGTGTCCGGGCGGCTGCGGCTTGTGCCCATTCACCGAATCTGATTCAGCAGGTGGCCGTTGATACGGGCGGATTTCAATTTGTCGATATTACAGAGATTCGCGATCTCAGATTATGGCCCGGCGCGGTGAAATATGGTGATGTTACCGGTTTATTATCTTTATGTCAGCCGGCGGCGCTCTGGATGGCGGGATCTATGGCAACAGTACCGAAACTGGTTCAATCGACTTACAGTTCTGCCGGTCTGTTAAATAAAGTGACGCTGCTCAACGAAAAAGCAAACAGAGAAAATGCTGCGGTAGACTGGCTCATCAAAGGGTGAAGGCGGTTGAAGAACATTCGTTTTTAAAAAGCTGCAAATTTGTGAGTGCAATTTTATCGTGCGCTTTTATACTGACAAGATGTTCTGTCTGGCGGTTTGGTGAAACCTGTTTCCTGTTAAACCTGTAGGGAGTTTTCGATGTTCCCGGGAATTCGATTGCACGCGAACTTTGTTTTTCTGTTCCCTGATTTTCGATTTGTAATTCGATCTCTTTTCGGAATCATACCGGGGGTCCTGCTGATACTTCTGACGCAAACATCGGGATCTGCGTCCGAGAAAGTGGATCTGAAATACGCCTGGGAAAAGGGACAACGCTTTGCCTACCGGGTTAATATTGAGGTGGAACTGGAAGACTATACCGAAACACTCAGCGGCGTGGAGCAGTACGATGTGATTGCGGCAGATACGGATGGTTTTTCTCTGCAATGCGCGGGCAAGTTGAATTCCGTTACCAAAAGCAAAAATCAACGCCTGTTATTACCGCATATGAGAATGCACCGACTCAGGAGCCCTTTTGCGGGACTGACAAACAGCGTGCCAGGGTCATTCGAACCCCATATTTTAATCGCGAACCGTTATGGAGAAATCGATACGGTCAAAGGGTCTTCGCTGTTACCATATCTGATAGGGCATCTGTCAGAAATCAATCTCATCCCGCTTTCTCCAGAGGGAGATGCTGAGTGGTCTGAAAGTGAAAAAACCAGTATTTCCATTATTACATCAGACCGATTTCCACTGGCCTTACGCGGGTCGAATGTGGAAAAAACAATGGGAGCGAAACAGTCAACCGATTATAAAATCACAGGTCAGACTGTCGATGATGTTACGATCCAAGTGAAACATGCTTACCGCACGATTTCGACTGTTGACGGGAATCCCGAAGTGGAACTGGCGGGCGCAGGTACCATTTTGTTTGACAGAAAACAGGGGGGCGTGAAAACCCTGACGCTGAATTACAAGCTGATTCGCCGTTCTGAGACATTGATTCATAAAACGCCGATTACCATTTCTTCCCAGCAACTGACTGAAGCAGAACTGGCCAGTT
>CAXBFD010000170.1:0-10102 GCA_963974925.1 uncultured bacterium
GGCCCCTGGCAATATCATTGGTGACATGCGAGCCGCCGACCGGGATCGTGTCGGTAAAGGCCAGTGCGCCATCATAGAAAATGGCGACCGAGGTCGTACCGCCGCCCATGTCGATAACCGTGACACCAAGGTCTGTTTCGTCTTCGACCAGACAGGACAGTCCCGATGCATAAGCGCTGACGACGTGGCCACGAACATTCAGGTGGCAGCGACCGATGCGACGATTCTGATTCAGGGGGAAAGCGGCACCGGTAAAGAACTGATTGCCCGCGCCGTACATGATTTGAGTGATCGTTGCAGCGGTCCGTTTATTGCCGTGAATCTCGGCGCCATGCCCGAAACTCTGCTGGAAAGCGAACTGTTCGGGCACGAAAAAGGATCGTTCAGCGGTGCTACCCGTCAGAAACCGGGCTGTTTCGAGCAGGCCCAGGGTGGTTCGCTCTTTCTCGACGAAGTGACGGAGATGCCCGCCAAAAGTCAGGTGGATTTACTGCGGGTCCTGGAAACCCAGCAGTTCATGCGGGTGGGAGGTGAAGAAGTGTTTACCAGCGATGCCCGCATTATTTCTGCGACCAACAAATCGGTCGAGCCCCTGATTGAAGATGGCTCGTTTCGTGAGGATCTGTATTATCGATTAAATGTAATCCCGATTAATATACCGGCACTCCGCGAACGCAGAGATGATATCCCTCTGTTGATCGAACACTTCCTGACACATTTCTGTCAGAGGCATAACAGGCCTTTGAAGCAGGTTTCCCCCGAGGCAATGCAGCAGCTTGTTTCGGCGCGCTGGCCGGGAAATGTGCGGCAGCTCCGCAATGTGATTGAACGACTGGTTGTGACCCTGCCGGGCGAAATCATTCATGCTACAGATTTACCCGTTGAGTTGAATCCCGAACTCTCCTCTTCCTCGGTGCCTGTCAAAACCCTGGTGGAAGCAACCGAAGTCGCAGAAAAGGCAGCCATTACAGCGGCACTCGCTTCCTGTGATTATCATCGGGAAAAGACAGCCAAACTGTTGGGAGTGAGTGTGCGGACCCTGCATTATAAAATGAGCCGCTACGGATTACATTAAACCGACTGTTGACGTTGGTGTTGATCACCTGAATCCACAAAGAAGAGGCGTCACATTTCCGACTCTCGTATTGTTTCGGCAGCAGCCTGCCTGACAGGTACTGAGATGTCGACAAACCAGTCCTGTTGATCTGCTTCAGGATGAGTTTTTCCAGAGGCGATATTCTGCTCGCGTTCCAGTTTCATTTATGCCAGCGTTTCACATAATTTGTCAACCCGTGATAACAGCTGCGGATCATTTTGCCAGTTTAATTCACTGGTCACTTCGATTAATTCGAGGGTGACGGGATGATTTTTAAACACGGCATGTTTTCGCGCCAGTGGCCTTCCCGCTGCATCCACATGAATCAGGTGATTACAGAGTAGTGGTCCATCAATCCTGTATTGACAGGTGGTCAATGTCAGGCGAGCACGCCAACGAGCGTGCGGACCATTTCGGCCAACGTACCATTCCAGGCCTGATAAGACAGTAGTAGCGATCCTGACCTTCTGTGATGAACCTTTCAGCCGCTTGCGGATGTCCGCAAGCGTATCCCGTTTCTTCTGCGACAGCCGTATGAAGTACTTCTTTTCCATAGCAGGTCTTTCTTGAATTCGTGAAGGATCTGATATTTACTTGATCTCTACACCCAATCAATAAACCTGACGAGACACTAGCCTATAGGCAATAGATGTATCCCTTCTTGAAGGACTTCTAAAAGAAAAGTAACAGGTAAACTCATTACAAAGCCTGAATTTTATTGCCCTGCAAGCTGCAATAAGTTGCATTGCCGGGTGCAGGAAATTGCACTGACAGCAGCGTAAAGAATAAAGGGTTCTGAGATTAAGATCCCTCAAGAGAAGGGGCAAATAATTATTCTTGAAACATTTACGCCTGTTATTCAAGGTAGAAGCAGGTTTGTGCCTTCGTTTACTGGATTTCTTGATTCGCTGGTATGGCGATTGCATAAGAGTTCATAATTCATTTATTTTTATTGGCCATGGAAAATGCTCCCGTACTGGACATGGGAAACAACCTACGAGAAAGTCATTATGAAACTCACACCACTTTCTATTCTCAGCCTGCTGCTTATTTTACTTTCTCTGCAGGCTTGCTCCAAGCTGGAGGGGCATATCAACACAGAGCAGCATACAGAGCACCCTCAACACAAAATTATTGTCACCAGTCCGATGAAGAAGGACGTGATCAGTACACAGCAGTATGTCTGCCAGATCCACTCTTATCGACATATTGAGGTCCGGGCTCTGGAGAGCGGATATCTTGAAGAGATCCCCGTCAAAGAAGGACAGATGGTAAAGCAGGGGAGCACGATGTTCAGGATTTTAGCGACTCTGTACGAGGCAAAACTGAACGCAGAAAAGGCGGAAGTCCAGCTGGCTCAGATTGAATACAACAATACGGAGAGGTTATACAATCAGAAAGTGGTCGCGCAGCCGGAGGTCGCACTTGCCGAGGCGAAGCTGGCAAAGGTGAAGGCCAAGATGCAACTGACACAGGCTGAACTGGACTTTGCGACGATTAAGGCACCCTTTGAAGGCATTATTGATAAACAGCATCATCAGCAGGGGAGCCTGATTTCAGAAGGTGACATTCTCACCACTTTGTCTGACAACAGCGTCATGTGGGTTTACTTTAACGTACCTGAAGCACGTTATCTGGAGTATAAAGCCGACCCTCACAGAGATGATATTAAAGTAGAACTCCAACTGGCGGATGGCTCAAAGTTTCCGCAGATTGGTAAAATTGGTGCGATAGAAGCCGATTTTAATAACGAGACCGGGAACATTTCTTTCCGTGCCGATTTCCCCAACCCGGATGGCCTGTTGCGACATGGTCAGACCGGGAACATTTTGCTCAGTCGCGTTCTCAAGGACGCTATTGTTATCCCTCAGCGGGCAACGTATGAGATTCTTGCCAGGAAGTATGCTTATGTTGTTGGTAAGGATGATCTAAAGGATTCCATGGAGCACGCTGAGAATCATGCATCAAATCACGCAGCAAATCATGCAGTGAAGGGACAGGTAGAGCAGGGAATAAAACATACTGAACACTCTGCCGGAAAGCATGAGGAGCAATTCTCTGAAAAAAATGCAGAACAGCATGCAGGTGGACATGTCGGACATCATGAGAGCGAACACGCGGAAGAACGTGGCATCGTGCATCAGCGTGAAATTGTCATCTTAAAAGAGCTGGACGACATATTTCTTATCAAAACAGGACTCGACGTGAACGATAAGATCGTACTTGAGGGGACCCAACAGGTTCGCGATGGAGAGCAGGTGGAATACGAGTACCTGGCTCCCGAAAAGGCACTTGAGAACCTGAAATACCACGCAGAATAGGAACCCCCGCCATGTTTGTGAAATTTCTTCACAGGCCTGCTTTGGCCATTGTGATCTCGCTGCTGATCCTGTTCATGGGTGGGCTGGCTATCGGCACACTGCCGATTTCGCAGTTTCCCTCGGTCGCGCCACCCAGCGTACGAGTCTCGGTTTCTTATCCTGGTGCCAGTGCCAAGATCTTAATCGACTCGACGATGGTGATCTTGGAGCAAGCCATCAATGGTGTTCCAAATATGCGTTACATGATGGGCGATGCTACCAGTGCCGGGGAAGGAACAATCCAGATCGTCTTTGAACCAGGCACGGACGCAAACGTGGCGGTCATGAACGTTAACAACCGGGTCAATATGGTCAAGAACCAGCTCCCTCCCATCGTGGAGCGAGAGGGCATCATCGTCATGCAGAACATGACAAGCATGTTGATGTATGTGAATATTTTCAGTAAGGACCCCAACGTTGACCAAAACTTTCTCTACAACTACGCCACGGTTAACGTACTGAATGAGATCAAGCGGATTCCAGGTGTCGGTCGCGCTACGATTCTCGGTAATCGCTCGTATGCCATGCGCGTCGAACTGAAACTTGACCGCATGCGGGCCTACAATCTCGATGCCGAAGCAGTGATGGAGGCACTTAACGAACAGAGCATGATTGGTTCACCAGGCCGACTGGGCCAGGCGACGGGCCAGACGTCTCAAAGCCTGGAGTACGTACTCACTTGGGTGGGACGTTATAAAACGCCAGAGGAATATGAGCAGATCATTTTGAAGTCGAATCCCGAGGGCGAGATCTTGCGTCTGGGCGATGTCGCCAACGTCTCGCTGGGCTCTTCTTTCTACGATCTTTACTCGGACATCGACGGTTTACCTTCGGCGGCCATCGTGCTTAAGCAAACCCCTGGCTCCAACGCAGCCCAGGTCATCAAAAAAGTCAAGGCAAAGGTCGCGGAGATCAAGCAGGAATCGTTCCCTCCGGGAATGGACTATGCAGTGACCTACGACGTTTCCCACTTCCTGGACGCGTCCATCGAAAAGGTGCTGCATACCTTGTTCGAGGCCTTCATACTTGTTTCACTGGTGGTCTATCTGTTCCTGGGGGACTTCCGCAGCACCTTGATCCCGACCCTGGCGGTTCCCGTATCGTTGATCGGGACGTTCTTTTTTATGTTGATGTTCGGGATGTCGATCAACCTGATCACGCTGTTTGCCCTGGTGCTGGCGATCGGGGTCGTGGTGGACGATGCGATTGTGGTGGTCGAAGCAGTGCATGAAAAAATGCATACCAAACACCTCGGCCCCTATCAGGCGACCCGGGAGGTCGTGCACGAGATCAGTGGCGCAATTATCGCCATCACACTGGTGATGACCGCGGTGTTCATCCCGGTTACCTTCATGACTGGCCCGGTGGGTGTCTTCTACCGTCAATTTGCTCTCACGATGGCCATGTCCATCGTGATCTCCGGTGTGGTTGCCTTGTCGCTCACGCCGGTACTTTGCGCTATGATTCTCAAACCCCTCTCCGGCAACGAACAACATGGCCTGATGGGTTTGGTTAACCGTATTATCTTGAAGGTCGCCGGACGTTATGCTCCCGTTTTGCGCGGCTTGCTGAGCGTCCTGCTCGGGCTCGCTGTGGGTGCCGGGATCTACTTTCTGCTGCACAATGAGTTAATCCACGAGGTAATATCAGAGCAGGTCGCATTGAACGAGACGCGGGTGCAGATCATCGTCGGTATCGTGGCGGTGTTGGCTATTTTATCGTTCCGAGCTGCCTTTTCGGGGAGCGACGGGAGTCAGAAGAAGCGGAGCCCGCTGGGTATCTTTTTGCATCTGTTCGACCGGGGGGTCGAAAAAGTGACGGGTGGTTACGCCGCCATCCTGGGGCTGATCATCACACGACGCGTGCTGACCATCGTCGTCATTGGAGCCTTCGGTTATGGTATTATGGTAGTGAACCAGGTGCTGCCTACGGGCTTTATTCCCCTGGAAGACCAGGGCATGATCTACGGCATCGTTCAAACGCCTCCAGGTTCGACGCTTGAGTACACGAACTCAAAGTGCCACGAACTGCAAGCGGTCTGCGAAGAAATGGACGAAATTACTTCGGTCTCCTCGATTGCGGGTTACGAAGTTCTGACCGAAGGTCGCGGCTCCAATGCAGGAACGTGCATTATCAACTTGAAGCCCTGGGCGGAGCGCGAGCTGACCTCGAAGGAGATCATCGAGGATCTGGAGAAAAAAGGAACAAAGATCGCCAACATTAAATTGGAGTTTTTTGAGCCACCTGCCGTACCGGGCTTTGGTGCAGCCGGGGGCTTCTCGGTGAACCTGCTCGATAAGACCAATAGTGGCAACTACGAGGCGCTTGGAAAAGTGACCGACACCTTCATGGCGGCTTTATCCAAACGCAAGGAACTCAAGGGATTGTTCACGTTTTTTGCCGCCAACTATCCGCAATATGAGATCGTGATCGACAATGACGTGGCCATGCAAAAAGGTGTGTCGATCCGTGATGCCATGGACAATCTCTCCATCGTCGTCGGCAGTACCTGGGAACAAGGTTTTGTCCGCTTCGGTCAATTCTACAAGGTATACGTGCAGGCTGCGCCTGAGTTTCGACGTTACCCCGAAGATTTGGCCAACATGTTTGTAAAAAACGACCGTGGCGAAATGGTTCCCTACTCCTCGTTTATGCAGATCAAGAAAAAGCAGGGGCTGAACGAAATCAGTCGTTATAACTTGTATCCAACCGCACCGATTCAAGGTGCTCCGGCAAAGGGTTACAGCAGCGGCGAGGCGATCGCGGCCATTCAGGAAGTTGCCGCCGAGACGCTGCCGCACGGCTTCGATATCGGTTGGCGTGGTCTCGCTTATGACGAAGCCGGGGCGGGTAACACGGCGATCTATATCTTATTAATTGTGGTCGTCTTCGTGTACATGGTTCTAGTGGGGCAATACGAAAGTTTTATTCTGCCACTGGCAGTCATCGTCTCTTTACCCGTGGGTCTGTTCGGATCGTTTCTGTTCCTGAAGTTGATGGGGCTGGCTAACGATGTTTACTGCCAGATTGGTCTCGTCATGTTGGTAGGGTTGCTGGGCAAGAATGCAATTTTGATTATCGAGTTCGCCGTCCAGCGCCGCCACGACGGATTGAGCATCAAGGACTCTGGCATCGAGGGAGGTCGACTGCGCTTCCGACCGATTCTGATGACGTCATTTGCTTTTATTGCCGGTCTGATACCGCTGGTCCGCGCGACCGGTCCCGGGGCAATTGGTAACCGCACGATTGGTTCGACGGCTGTCGGCGGGATGCTCATGGGGACAATAATCGGGGTCTTGGTGATCCCCGGTCTCTACTACCTGTTCGGCAAGATGGCTGACGGGAAAAAACTGATTAGAGACGAGCACGACGAACCACTTAGCGAATTATTTGAACGCGATACATAACCGGCTTCCGTAGCCAGCGTTTGTATCGGTCACACAGAATTCGATCTTTGTGAAACCCTTCGTGTGTTAAGCAAAAAATACCAGCGAAAGAGGAATACCCCCGATTCTCCTCCTTAACTCAGTGTTGTCTGGTAGACTATTCTGCTCGAATCCTCTAATTACTGTAGAATTCTGTCTTGAATCGAAAATAAATGAAGTTAGGGCCTGTCTCAGATCGAAGTAAGAACTAACTGTGATTGTCTCGACATGCATCTGAATCTGCCGCCAAAATAAGGTCATGAACTGATAATCCACACAAGCAATCCACAGGGAAGTGGTTGTAAACCAGCAGGTTAAAGCTCTGGTCACAGTGTCAAGGATTAGGCAGATGAAGCTTTCAGTTCGATATTCAACCTCGCATATTAAGAAGCTCTTTTTTTGGCCGACGGTCATCGCTTCGCTGATGCTTTTGCTCACGTCTTGCAAAATTCCCTGTCTGCAACAGGCGGATGAAGGACCGGGGATGCCGGATACCTTCAATGGAAGTTACGACGAAACCAATTCGGCTGAGCTCGACTTCCATACCCTGTTCGATGATCCGATGCTTTCAGGTCTGATAGACCAGGCGATGGTTGATAACCAGGAGTTAAAAATCCTGGCTCAGGACATCGATATCGCCAACAATGAAGCGTATTCCTGGACTGGTTCCTATCTGCCGTTCCTCAATTTGAGAGCGGGAGCCGGCATTGATAAACCCGGACGTTATACGCGTGATGGCGCTGTGGAAGACCAATTGCAGATTGCCCCCGGCAAAGCCTTTCCTGAGCCTCTCCCCAACTTCCTGCTCGCAGCCGATATCTCCTGGGAGATCGACATCTGGAGAAAGCTGCGGAACTCCAGGGACGCGGCTTCCTTACGCTACCTGGCTACTGAAGAGGGCCGGAACTACATTACCACTCGTCTGGTTGCCGAGATTGCCGAGAATTATTATGAACTGCTGGCACTCGACAAACGCATGGAGACGTTAGATATCACCATTGGACTTCAGGAACGAAGTCTCGAGGTTGCCAAAGCGAATAAAGAAGCAGCGCGGGGAACAGAACTGGCCGTTCAGCGTTTCCAGGCTGAAGTTCGCAAGAACCAGAGTGAAAAGCTGATCATCCAGCAGGAACTGATTGAAACGGAAAACCGGATTAATTTCCTCGCTGGTCGTTATCCTCAGCCTGTTGAGCGCAAACTCGTGGATTTCTTCGAACTCAATATGCACACGCTTAACATAGGTGTGCCATCTCAGATGCTGAATAACCGTGCCGACATTCGCCAGGCAGAACGCGAACTGCAGGCCGCAGGGCTCGAAATCCAAGTTGCGAAGGCCCGCTTCTATCCTTCTCTGGTACTAAATGCCGGCGTGGGGTATTCGGCGTTCAACCCCAGGTATTTATTTATTACACCGGAATCCCTGGTTTACAATGCCGTCGGTGAACTTGTCGCTCCCGTGATCAACAGAAGAGCCATCAAGGCTGATTACATGAGCGCGAATGCCCGACAGTTGCAGGCCGTTTATAAATACCAGCGTACCGTTCTGAACGCCTTCACCGAAGTTGTGAACCGCATCAACAAGGTAGAGAACTACGGCAAGAGTGTTGAAATCAAAATGCAGCAGTTGGCCGCTCTTGAAGAATCGGTTGATGTTGCCACAAAGTTGTTCCAGAACGCCCGTGCCGAATACGTGGAGGTCCTCCTGGCCCAGCGTGACCTGCAGGATGCGAAAGTGGTACTGATTGAAACCAAGCAGCAGCAGCTGGCTGCCATTGTGAATACCTACCAGGCACTGGGGGGGGGCGGTGTGATCCCGACATATGATTATGGTCGAGTCACTATTTCAGACGAACAATATGTGCCGCCGATGATCGAAGAAAATGTGCCATCCATGGATTAATAAAAGCGATGTTATTCACAGAGACAAGACAATTGACTTTTTCACCAAAGTATTTGAACGCAATCCGATCTCGACAGATTACTATATTCGTGGATTTTGTGGTATGACAATGGAGATTTTGCAAATCTATCAGTGATTATACCGAAGCAATCCGGCTCAAGCCCAAAATGGCCAAAATGGCCAAAACCCATATCGGTCGTGGCATTGCGTGGCATTACAAATTCCACGGGAACTCATATAATCTAGGAAATCAGAGGTTTAGGATTTTTTGATGATATAGTCAATGGCTTCTTCTCGGGTATCAAATAGAGGCCAGAGAACTCCTACCTTGATACACTTGAGAATGTCTTGTATGTTCTCACAGGCATTGCAGCAGACAGCCTGTCCCCCAGTTTGTCTGGCCTGCTGCAGGAGACGAGTAATCGAGTTGATGATGACAGAATCCAAATAATTGACTTTTGAAAAGTCGATTATCACATTTTTAATTTCAGACGAATTGAGGAGTCTTAATATCTTGTTGGATTCAACCTGGACGTTGCTGTATACAAACTGCAGTGTCGGTCCCTGAGGTATCACAACCAGATTAGGGGTGGCTTGGCGCAACAATGCTGATTGTGTCGGGAGTGAAGTCTTTACCCTGCTTTGCGAACTCCTTGGCTGGTTCGTCGCCGGGACGAATTCGCAGGTGCCGCACGATGACATCGTGGGTTTGAATCAGAAGACCAAAATTCTTTAGGCAGATTCCATCGCTGGGCGCGCTTTGACCAGCAACAGTTACGAATGGCTCGCGGAATTTAAGAGTTGATTTTAGCTCGATCAAACCTGAAACCCGAAACAGAATCGTGCGGGGTCCCTTCGATTCGATCGCCGCACGAAAACTTCCTTTGCCGGAATCGTTGAGGTTCGTAACAAACAGTACGTTTCCGCCACGTCCCCCTTGGGATCGATTTCCGAATCCTTCGGCTTCAGGAAACGCAGAGATTTCAGCGTCTGCGGCAAGAAGTAAACCTGCCGAATACACGAATATGATTGTTATGATCCCTTTCATTGGCCGAGCTCGCCGATCATCAGTCTGATGTGTTCGTGGTCTGTACTGCCAATGACGTTTCCAAACTGCCTCCGGAATTCGGACGTAGTGAACGATTCGACGGCATCTTCTTTCTGGACCTGCCCAGCCGGGAAGAGAAGGCGGCGATCTGGGACCTGTATCTGCCCCAGTTTGAGATCAACCGGGACCAGCGGCTGCCTGATGACGACAACTGGACGGGGGCGGAAGTGAAGTCCTGCTGCCGTCTGGCGGCGTTACTGGATCTGCCGCTGG
>CAXBFD010000171.1:0-10022 GCA_963974925.1 uncultured bacterium
ACAGGGAATTCGGCAGGATGACCCGGCTGTTTGAATAACGAGAAGCTGGATATTGTTTCCGCGTTCCAGTCTTACGGAGAATATCTGGCCGGTACGATTACCGATGAAACCCGCAAACAGATCGTACAGAAAAGCTGTCCGGGCGCCGGCGCCTGCGGCGGCATGTATACCGCTAACACGATGTCGTCTGCTATCGAAGCGCTCGGCATGTCACTCCCTTACAGTTCCTCGATTCCCGCCGAAGATCCCGCGAAACTCGATGAGTGTATTCGTGCCGGAGCCGCCATCAAAAAACTGCTGGAACTCGATATCAAACCCCGCGATATCATGACCCGCGCCGCGTTTGAAAATGCGATGGTTCTGACGGTCGCGCTGGGCGGCTCCACAAATGCCGTTCTGCATATGCTGGCGATTGCCCGCTCTGTTGACGTCGAACTGACAATTGACGACTTCCAGGCCGTCAGCGATCGCGTGCCTCTACTGGCTGACTTCAAACCGAGCGGTAAATACGTCATGGCCGACCTGCAGGAGCAGGGGGGAACTCCCGCTGTTCTGAAATACCTGCTGGAAAAAGGGTTCATCAACGGCGACTGCATGACGGTGACCGGTAAAACGCTGGCAGAAAACCTGGCAGAACTGCCCGGCCTGAAAGAGGGACAGGACATTATCCATACTGTGGAAAATCCGATCAAACCGACGGGACACCTGCAGATCCTCAAAGGTAATCTGGCCCCCACGGGTTCGGTTGCCAAGATCACCGGTAAAGAAGGTCTGGTCTTTGAAGGCCCGGCGAATGTGTTCGATTCCGAAGAAGACATGCTGAAAGCGCTGGAAGACAAGAAGATTCAAAAAGGGGATGTGATCATCATCCGCTACGAAGGTCCGAAAGGGGGCCCGGGTATGCCTGAGATGCTGACGCCGACTTCCGCCATCATGGGCGCCGGACTGGGAAAAGATGTCGCGCTGTTGACCGACGGCCGTTTCTCGGGTGGTTCACACGGATTCATCGTGGGGCACGTCACTCCCGAAGCACAGGAAGGGGGCCCGATTGCCCTGGTCAAAACAGGCGATATCATCACGATCGACGCCGATAAAAATCGGCTGGATGTGGCTCTGACCGACGAGGAATTTGCAGAACGCCGCAAGGCCTGGACGGCACCGCCGTACAAATACACGCGAGGCACCCTGTATAAATACATCAAAAACGTGAAGTCCGCTTCCGAAGGTTGCGTGACGGACGAGTAATCCACTCCAAAATCAGAAACATAAAAGCCCGGTTTCAGTTCTCTGCTTCCGGGCTTTTTTACGCAGGGTGCGGACCCATGTGTCCGCACCCTGCGTTTGAAGAGCCGAATTCCATTCAGGTTCACTCGATCTGATTGTGAAACAGGCTGATTGAATGCTGTATGCGCACTGTCGGGCCAGCGTAAAGACCCGTACACACAGGTAACACACGATCGTCGTTTCTGGGTGGGTTTACAAGAGAGAATCAATGATCCGCTGTCGTTCCAATGACATTCAGCCCACCCGCTGTTTCGTGTTTTTCGTGGTAGAAAACCTTGCCCGTCACGAACCCCGTTTTTTGAGTTCCTGTTCAATCACGCGGGCGGATTCTTTTCCCTGGGCGGTTGCGCCTGCGGTGTTGAAATGCACGTTGCCCGGTTTCGTCCACCATGTTTCGTGGTTCGGTCTGGTGAAATTGTAGAGGTCGTTAACTGAGATTTCAGGATAGTCTTTGAGGACTTTTAAAGCGATCCCGTTGTATTTCGCCGCGTCGCCGGCAATCCGTCCCGGCTCGCCTTCCGGCACGGGAGTGGTGGTGACGAAAATCAGTTTCGCTTTCGGCGACAGATCTTTGAGATAGGCGATGATGGTTCTCAGATTCCTGGCGTAGTCTTCAGGAGAAATCACCTGCGTGCCCTGCGCGCGATTCAGCTTGCCGTCCTTTAAGTATTTCAGATCGTGCAGCCCGACGTTGAAGTGAATCACGTCCCAGTCGAAGTTCCAGTGGTCTTTGAGTTTTTTATCCCGCATCGCAGCGTGCATATTTTTCATTTTCGTGATGAAAGACGAAGAATCGCCGCCGTTGCAGAACAGGCGGTAAACGTTGGCCTTCCCCTGCAGTGCTTCGCGGGTGGAATCGGTGTAGGCGATGGAAATGGAATCGCCATACAGTAAAACGTTCGGCAGCCCGGGATGATTCTCGACGTATTGAAACGCAGGTCGTTTGTTTAAGCCCGGTGAACGTACCAGTTTTTCCCAGGCTTCTTTTGCCTGCGGTTCGGCGAAAACCGTTTGCGTCAATGTGATGAAACAGATTGTCAGCAGCGGGATCAGCTTCATGGTAAATTTTCTTTGCGTCAGGAATCAGCGACGGAATGATCAGGCAGTCGTCCTCTCAGTCTGTTTCTATTCTGGGGTCAGTTGCGTCCGGACAGCAAGCTTATTCGGCTGGTTTTTTCGAAATACACGGCATCTGGGGAATGCGGCAAATCGGCGGCTTTTTGTGTTGGGCTTGCAAAGGGAAAACCATAGAATGGGGGTTCGAACTGAATTCCATGCGCTGATTTCCGAAGGAGTGCTCACATGAGGGTTTGCTGTCTGTTCTGCCTGCTGTCTGTCTCGTTCTTTTTTTTAACAGGCTGTGAAAAACCAGATACGGAAACGCCTGCGACTGTGATCGAGCAGGGGGCAGAAGCGGCGATTCCCACGGAAGCGGATTCCCAACAGCCGCTGGCGGGAATGGGGATCATGGTGGGAGAAGTCACGTCTGAGGGGGCACTGGCGCAGGTACGACTGACGGAGACTGACAAGCTGGTTGACCGCGACGTCAAAGGCGCGCCGGGTTTTGTGAAATTCACACTGCAGCCGGTATCGGAAACTATCACAGAAACGATTCAGGGCAACCCGCAGGTTGTGGAGGCGGTCGCCGATCACGATTTTATCGCGCGGGCTGCGTTTACCGGTTTACCCGCTGACACCGAGTTCGAATGCAAAACCGAAATGGGCGCCACAGCAGAGCAGTTACACCCGGGGCCGACCGCGCGGTTCAAAACGCTGCCCGGTGCAAATCAGGCGAAACCTGTGGAATTTGTGGTGGTGACCGGAATGAACTATGCGAAGTTTCACGGCGACGGTCGGATCGACAAGAAACAGCATCTGGAAGAAAACAATACGAAACTGCCGCAGCCTTATGCCGGTCCCGATAAACATCTGGGGTATCCCGCTCTGGAAACGATTCTGAAAATGAAACCGGATTTTTTTGTTGGCACGGGAGACAACGTGTATTACGACACGCCCGATAAACCGCGGGCTGAAACCATACCCGATATGCGACGAAAATGGCACGAACAGTTCATTCAGCCGCGTTTTCTGGATTTGTTTGCCGCCGTCCCGACTTACTGGGAAATTGACGACCACGACTACCGCGTCGACGACGGGGATAACAACGGCGATTATCATCCGACCCCGGAAGAAGGGCGACGGATCATGCTGGAACAACTGCCGGTGGCGCCGATGGATGACAAAAACGCCAAAACCTATCGCACGCAACGGGTAAGCAAGGATTTACAGATCTGGCTGCCGGAAAACCGCATGTACCGCAGTCCGAATGCCATGCAAGACGGGCCGGAAAAAACGATCTGGGGGGCCGAACAAAAAGCGTGGTTGAAGAAAACATTAAAAGAGAGTGACGCGACGTTCAAGGTATTGATCTCGCCGACCCCGATGATTGGCCCCGATGATTTACGCAAGACGGACAACCATTGCGACATCGGCGGATTTCGGCATGAGCGCGATGAGTTCTTCGGGTGGCTCAAAGAAAACGGTCTGGATCAGCAGAATTTTTTCATCGTCTGCGGCGATCGTCACTGGCAGTATCACGCCCTTGATCCGAGTGGTTTTGAAGAGTTCTCCAGCGGTGCGCTCGTTGATGCGAACTCGCGTTTAGGCCGCAAGGCCGGCGATCCGAAATCGACCGACCCGGAAGGACTGGTCAGGCAGCCTTATCTGCAAAATCCGCGTTCAGGCGGTTTTCTGCTGGTGAAATCAGCGCCGGCCGGCAAGCAGACGCCGGCGACGCTTTCATTTCTGTTTTATGATGAGAAAGGCAAGCTGCTGTATCAGCACGACAAACTTCAAGGCAAAACCAACCAGGAGAAAAAATAGCGGTTCTGCTATTCCCGGAAGTCGGTGTCGGCGGTTTTCAGATCGAGCGGTTTGATCCAGACATTGCGGTAGCGCACGTCGTGCCCTTCGCATTGGAGTTTCACTCCGCCGGGAGTATCGGTGATACCGAAGCCATCGTCGTTGCCTCCATCCAGGCCGGAATTCGCGCCCCCCCAGATTTTGTCGATGGTCACGTTTTCATGGACTTTTTTGCCGTTGAAGTACATTGAGACCATTGGTATTTCGACGAGTTTACCCTCTTTAAAACGAGCCGCACGGAAGGTGATGTCATAGGCGTTCCATTTTCCCGTGCCGTTGTAAGCGTGGTAAGGCGATTCGGTTTTGTTGATGACCGCGCCCATGCCGTGTTTGCTTTTATCGCCATCTAAAATTTGAATCTCGTAGCGGTTCTGCAGATAAACGCCGCTGTTGCCGCCGGGTTTCATTACCAGAAATTCGACGTGCAGACGAGAGTCGCGATATTTCTTTTTGGTCACGATGTCGGCTGCTCCGTACTTGCCGCCCGCTGCTGCCGGGTCATCGGTCATGATCACGGTGCCGGCGTCGACGGGGTCGTCGACCACTTTCCACTTGATGGGGAGCGAAGAACCGAACCGGGGGCCTTTCCAGTAAGTCCAGTTTTCATCGAGTTTTTCCCGGCTGCCATCCAGCAGTACTTCCGCATCAGTGGGGGGCTTCGCGGAGACGCCGACCTCTCCCCGGGCAGACGACCAGACTGTGGTAAGGATCAAAAATGAAAACAGGCTGGTGACAAGTGGAGTGAAACGCATGGTAATTCCTCTTGAAATATGGTGAGAGCGGGACGGCATCAGGTGCGAAATCCACAGTGAGAATCATTGATTCTTTTCAACTGGGGGAAACGGGCGTGTACTTTCGATTCGAGTGCCATTTTACTCTGCTGAGTCTGAATAGCACGTCGAAAAGAAAAAATCACTTTTCAAAATTCAAAAAACAGCGCTTCCTGCCGCTTCGCCCGTGCGCGAAGCGGCAGCGAATGGCCCTTGATTTATCAGGCGCAGTTCCGGGTCTGTTAATGGTGAAAGCCTGCGCCGCCTGTGTGGGGGCTGTGATCGGGGCGGGCCGCAAAATGGTCGATGGCTTTTTGCAGGTCGCGCAGCAGCATGTCGGCCATGTCGCGCGTAAAACCTTCTTTGCAGACACATCGCAGGACGGCAAGGTCTTCGCGGTTTTTGGGGAACGTGTAAGCGGGAACCAGCCAGCCCCGCTCACGAAGTTTGTCTGAGATGTCGAACACACTGAAGTTCGCTTGATCGTTTGTCGTAAAAGCAAACACGGGAATATCACTGCCATCCGAGATTAATTGAAACGGTCCCAGTTTTGCGATTCCCGAGGAGAGATACATGGCGACGTCCTGTGATGCCTGATGCACCTCGCGATAACCTTCATGTCCGAGTCGCAAAAAATTGTAGTATTGCGCCACAACCTGATTGCCGGGGCGTGAAAAATTTAACGCGAAGTTGGGTAAGTCGCCTCCCAGATAGTTGCAGTGAAAGATCAGTTCTTCGGGAAGTTCTGCCTTATCCCGCCAGATGATCCAGCCCACACCCGGGTAAACCAGTCCGAATTTATGTCCCGAGGTGTTGATTGATTTCACGAGAGGCAGTCGGAAATCCCATTCCAGTTCGGGTTGCAAAAACGGCGCCACAAATCCACCACTGGCGGCGTCAACATGAATGGGAACCTCCCAGCCGGTTTTCGCGTTGAGTTCGACCAGAGCGTCGTTGACCTCTTTGACGTTTTCGTAGCGGCCGTCAAACGTACTGCCCATGATGACCACAACGCCGATCGTATTTTCATCGACCAGTTTTAATGCCTCTTCGGCATTCAGGCAGTAGCGGTCCCCTTCCATGGGTACAAACCGGGGTTCAATTTCCCAGTAGCGGCAGAACTTTTCCCAGCAGACCTGCACATTGATGCCCATTACCATATTCGGTTTGTCGGCTGGTTTTCCCTGTGTTTCCCGCCGTTTGCGCCAGTTCCACTTTAACGCCATCCCCCCCAGCATCGCGGCTTCACTGGATCCGATTGTCGAGCAACCGACGGCTGCTTCCTCTTCGGGGGCGTTCCAGAGATCGGCCAGCATGTTGGTACACCGCAACTCAATTTCTGCCGTTTGCGGGTATTCGTCTTTGTCGATCATGTTCTTGTCGAACGTTTCCGACATCAGCTGTTTCGCTTCCTCTTCCATCCATGTTGTAACGAAAGTCGCCAGATTGAGTCGCGAGTTTCCGTCCAGCATCAACTCATCGCGCACTAAATTGTAAGCGACTTTCGGAGGCAACCCCTGTTCGGGCATCAGATATTTGGGAATGGGTTCCCTGATGGATCGGCCGCCATAGGCGGGGGTAATCATGGAAGTGAAATCGGTGGAATTCAGATTTTTTTTGCCGTGCAGCATGAACAGCTCCCTCTTGGATGACCAGAACGGTAAAAAACGGGTTTACCTTTATCGTAGTGACTGGCGCAGGGATTTGAATGAAGATCACGTAAAGGATCGGTATTTCTGCAAACTTTATGTTGTGCAGCCGACGGCGCACTGACCGATGATGTCGAGTTTGTCATCGTTCAGGTAACAATACCGGTTAACCCACACCCCATCGGGGCTGATGTCGGTGGCCACCTGCATCCGGGTCCGGAAATCTTCGGTAGGTCCGTATGCATGTGCGAGTGCATAGACGGGCATCGGCCGGGCCAGTTTTCGCGCTGCCGCGATTTTGCGTTCCTGCGCATGCGGGCCGTTCAAATGCGGTTCATCGGGGCCGGGATAATAAATGTCTTTCAGTTGCGCAGGAGGATCGCTGTCCGTGATGTCGAGAAACTTGAACAGCGCGCGGACCAGCAGTGATTCTGAAATTCCAGGATTCGCCGCCAGTAACTGATCGCCGTACGCCCGCAGGATCATTGACCAGTGCATGCCATACAGTTTGGCGCTGACAGAATTGCAGTATTTCGCAGCCAGTGAATAGTTCATTCCGGAAAGGATCGACCAGGGGGGAGGGAACGCACTCGGTGCCAGTTCTACGGCGGATTTATCTTCCTCATTCATCGTTTTGCGAAAACCGGCCAGCAGCTCACTGGAAAGTTGCGCTTTCATTAACAGCATGGCAGAGGCACCGGGATAATGGTCGTTCAGCCAGACCGTGAAATTCGCGACCAGATTTTCTTCGGCGAGCCAGGCACGCAGGTCGTTGTCTGTTAACCCGCCATTGAGCCTCTGATACAACGCCAGCGAGTCGGCCTGCATCTGATCAAACCGGTATCCCAGCCGGTGGGCTGCTGCTTTCGCGTGATCGCTGAAATCAAAGAAAGCCGAGTCGAGAAAGTAAGGTGGATATTCCGGCCAGTCAAAACGAATCCCGTCGATCTCAGGATAATGTCTGAGCAAATCCCGAATGAAGGCATGCTGATACTGAATAATATGCGGGCTGGCCAGGCTGCCGTTGTTGGCAACGCGCTTGCGCGGCAGTGAACCATCGGGCAAACGGGGGATGTCGTCTTCCACCGGTCCGCCAAACTGCACTCGATATCCGGGAGGAATTGCCGCCTGTACCTGGAAATAAACTTCGAGGCCTCTCGCATGCGCGGCTGCGATAAAATCGGCGACGACATGCCCTTCGCGGCGTGTGAGATCGTCCGGTCTGGCAGGCTGGTAACGCAGGCCGGCATACAGGGATTCATTGGGAATAAAGCTGGGTGAGGTTTTGACCCAGAGTTCCCGCTTGCCTTCCCAGAGCGGACGGTCCAGGAGCCGAACTTCCCCTGCTCCTGCATCGGCCGGCGGCTCGCGGACGCCCGTCTGTTCGTCGGCCAGCTGCATCACATACGGGGAAGTGGCAACAGCGGTGACTCCCGCTCGCTGCATGAGATTGTCGAGGACTGCTTCGACTCCCTCATACTGCAGGTACTCTGGTAACACGGTGACGCCAATCTGTCTCTGCTGACTCATGATTCCCTCATAATGAAGCAGGATATAAACTCAGAGACTGGTATCTTATCGGCCCGGGCGAAATTTTCTCCACCCTTGCGGGGCAAATAATTTTGACTTTAAGGAGCACCGGGCAACTTGTTGCAAAATGCCACCAAAATGAAAGTGGCGACAGGTCCCAGGAGCAGCGAAATCAGAAACCAGTTCAGCCCGCTTCGGTTTTTACCTTGTGCCAGACCGGCATTGATCAGAGCCAGTGAACCCCAGCCGACCAGATAGCCGGGGTCCTGTGAAATTTGCGCAGCAAACAGCATCGGTATCACTCCTGGTAAAGAGTCGCACAGTGATTCAATTGGTTGTGGCCCGATTTCAGTTTATGATCGTGTGTGAGAGACAGAGGCCGTTGCGGCTGAAACGCTCTGGCTGGTCACTCAGTAATAATATCATTGACGGTACCACCGCTGGGAATCATCGGCAGTACGTGTTCCTGATAGGTGCAGATCACATCCAGCAGGTAAGGACCGTCCGCTGCCAGCATTTCTGCCAGCGCTGCCGGATACTCTGCTTTCGAGCGCACCTGTTTTGCCTGCAGTCCAAAACCTTTGGCAATCGAAACGAAGTCGGGATAGGTGACATCGGCATGAGAACCATCGCCTTTGCCTTCCGCTTCCGGGTGATGCACGGGGCCGAGATAGGTGTGTCCGCGGCGTCCATCCATGAAGCGGTCTTCCCATTGAACCACCATTCCCAGATGCTGATTATTCAGCAGCAGGATTTTGACAGGCAGATTTTCCGTATAGAGTGTTGCCATTTCCTGCACGTTCATGAGCATCGAGCCGTCGCCGTCGATGTCGACGACCAGATCATTCGGGAACTGGGCCTGAACTCCCATCGCAGCAGGCAGACCGAAGCCCATGGTTCCCAGTCCGGAACTGCTGAGCCAATGCCGCGGTTTGTTGAATTTATAGAACTGAGCCGCCCACATCTGGTGTTGTCCCACACCTACGGTAATGTAAGGATCTTTGGCTTTGGTTTGATTCCAGAGTTCGTGAATCGCATATTGCTGCGAGAGCACATCGCCCAGTTCCGGGTATTTCAGCGGATATTTTTTCTTCCACGCGTCGACTTTTGCCAGCCAGTCGTCAACCTGAGGCAGGTCATCGTCGGTGATGGTCGCATTCAAGGCCTGCAGAACATGTTTCAGATCCGCGTTGATGGGGATGTGCGCTTCTTTGTTTTTCTGTAACTCGGAAGGGTCGATATCCACGTGTACGATCTTGCCGTGTTTGGCGAACTCTTCCAGTTTTCCGGTCACACGGTCATCAAAACGGACGCCGAAGGCCAGCAGCAGATCCGCTTCATTCACGGCGTAGTTTGCGTAAACCGTACCATGCATGCCCAGCATATCGAGGCACAAAGGATCATCGCCGGGAAATACGCCGAGTCCCATCACGGTGGTGGTTACCGGAATTTGTGTTCGATGCGCGAACTTGACCAGTTCTTCGGAGGCATCGGAAATGATCGCGCCGCCGCCCACATACAAAATTGGTTTTTTGGAACGTTTGATCGCAGCCAGGATCTGGCGAATCTGCTCGGGTGCCGCTTTTCGCATTTCCGGGCGGTAACCGGGCAGATAGGTTTCGGGATCGTAGTCCGGTTCTTCATCGAGGGTCGCCAGCTGGCAGTCTTTGGGGAAGTCGATCAGAACCGGGCCGGGACGTCCGGTGTTCGCGATAAAAAACGCTTCCTTCACGATGCGGGCAACATCTTTGACGTCGGTCACCATGTAATGATGTTTGGTGATGGCCCGGGAAATTTCCACCATGGGTGTTTCCTGGAAGGCATCACTGCCGATGACGGCTTGAGGCACCTGGCCGGTAATCGCGAC
>CAXBFD010000172.1:0-10009 GCA_963974925.1 uncultured bacterium
TGGTCTATTCTGTATTTTTACTGCCACGAAAAGCACGAAAGCACACGAAAAGGATGAGAGATCGCGTATGCTTCATCCCCCTGTTCGCTTGTAAAATCACTGGGTTTTCGCTGATTTCGAAAGAAAACTCACGAACAGACTGGGGACATAGTCGACAGATCGGTGGTGTAGTCAATTGCATAGAATGGATTACGTCGTCAGAATAGGAGCCGGCGCAGATTACTATTTAGTTCAGGGAGGTGTTGTGGCGAATTCTGAGTATGTGGATGTGTTTAAAACCGGCGCAGTGGCCATTGATCGCTGGCGGACTGAGAATTCGGATGTCCAACTGGATTTGAGTGGAGCTGACTTAAGCGGTGCCGACCTGATGGAAACGAATCTGGTGGGAGCCGATTTGAGGGGTGCCAATCTCGTCGGAGCCGACTTGAGTGGCGCCGATCTAGTGGGCGCGAATCTGGTGGGTGCGAATCTGGAAAAAGCCGACCTGTGCTTTGCCGATTTGAGCGGTGCCGACTTGAGCTGGGCCAATTTGCATCGGGCGAATTTAAGACAGGCCATTTTTAACGGGGCTCACTCGCGTAATACGCTCTGGGTCGAAGTTGATTTATCCAGAGCAGTGGAACTGGATACGATCAAACACTGGGGCCCCAGTACGATCGGCGTCAATACACTCATGTGGTCCAAAGGCAAGATCCCGAAAGAGTTTCTGCTGGGTTGCGGTCTACCCGATGACGTGATTACCCATGTGACCGGTTATTTTGCCAGCACCGCCGTCGATTTCTTTTCCTGCTTTATCAGCTTCTGCTCGGAAGACGCTGTATTCGCTCATCGATTGTATGATGCGCTACAGGCGCGGGGAATACGCTGCTGGCTGGATGAAAAGCAAAAGTCGACGGGACCGGGCGCCCCCACCGATCGGGGACTGAAGATCTGGGATAAAGTACTGCTGTGTGCTTCCAAACATTCCTTAACCAGCGACTGGGTGAATCAGGAAATTGCAGAGGCCTTCGATAACGAAGATCGTCAATACAGAAAAGACACCGTTCTGATTCATTCCTTGCTTCCACTCAGCCTGGACCCCCATCTGTTTGAGACCTGGGAGCATCAAGCAAAAACGGCCCTCTGTGATCGATTAACGGCTGATTTCAGAAACTGGGAAACAGACCCGGCGGTGTTTGATCAGCAGGTGGAACGGGTGATGGCAGCGCTGCATACGAATTACCCCGGCCGCGGACCGGAGACTGAGTTGGTCTAACCTGTATACAGGAAGTCTGTCGCGTCTCCGGTGTCATTCGGTCCGAGTATCATCGACGACAGACGCGATGGTTAAATGGAACGCGTTCCAGGTAGATCCAGCGGCACTCAAATCAGAAATGAAAATGAAACAGCGCGCCTGTTTGATTTTTCAATATTTTTGCTGTCAGGTTGGCGTAGATTGCTATGATAAGAATACGAATGTCGCTTGAGGTAAACGCATTCCGATCTTCCTCCCTGTTGATTCCCTGTCAGGAGTTACTTTCATGACCACGATTAAATCCGTCCGGCGTTGTTTTCTGTTCACACTGGCACTTTCATGCTTCGTCTGGAATGCTCTGGACTCACAAGTCCAGGCCGCAGAGAAGGATACTGCGAAACCAGCCGTGGGAGATGAGGCCAAAGATTTTGAGCTGGCGACCCCCGCAGGCAAGCAGGTCAAACTTTCCGATCAGCTCAAACAGGGACCGGTTGTGCTGCTGGTACTGCGTGGATATCCGGAATATCAATGCCCCGTGTGTACGCGACAGGTAGGTCAGTTTATTGCGAATGCCGCCCAGCTGAAAGCAGCAGACGCGTCTGTCCTGTTAGTGTATCCCGGTGCGGCTCAGGATCTGGCAAAGCGGGCCGACGAATTCATTCGCGATCAAAGCCTGCCGGACAATTTCCATTTCTTAATCGATCCGGATTACAAATTCACGAATGCCTACAATCTGCGGTGGGATGCGAAACGCGAGACCGCGTATCCCTCCACGTTCGTGATCGGCAAAGATGGCAAAATCACGTTTGCAAAAATCAGCATGACACACAGAGGCCGGGCTGATGCGAAAGACGTTTTGAAAGCCCTGGGTGAATGATCCCGTCCTAACGCAACGAACAAAATATCGTAGGGGTCGGTCCATGTGCCGACCCGCCTGGCGAGATTCGATCCCGTATCACGCTTGCAAAGGAACCAGGGAAAACGTTCGCTGGCCATCACGCAATCCACGTCAACACAGCGGGTAGACACATGGGGCTACCCCTGCTTTTGCTGTTGATTGCGGTGTTTTCCGAATCACGGTTGGCAAGCCAACAGCGCCACACGGAGGCGCTTTCCTGGTTCTAAAAACGGGATTATTCGAAGAGTTCGGGGCGGGCGTAGCGTTGCATGAGCATGCCGCCGGTGAGGTTCTGGACGTTTTTGAAACCGGACTGTTGCAGGATGCGGGCAGCGACGTACGCACGCATGCCCGTGTGACAGACGGTGATGATCGGCTGCGTAACGTCCAGTTCGTGCAGGCGGCCGCGGAGTTCGTCGACGGGGATGTGCGTGATCCCGGAGAAGCAGAATGTCTCGACTTCCTTCTGCGAGCGGACATCGAGAATCTGATAGCCAGACAGGTCGGCGTCAACTTCAACGATGGAGGTCAGCGAATCCAGATCGTTGCCGGCGACGAACGCCGCCATGTGGACTGGATCTTTGGCGGAACCGAAGGGAGGCGCATAGGCCAGATCGAGGCCCGCCAGATCACGGATTGTGCCTTTGAACTTTAAGGCGGTCGCGATAACGTCGATGCGTTTATCCACGCCTTCCCTGCCGACGGACTGCGCGCCTAAGATCTGTTCGGTATCGGGATCATAGGTCAGTTTCAAAAACAGGGATTCTGCGCCGGGATAATAACCGGCGTGATGTTTGGGGATCACAATGACCGAACGGTTATTGCGTTGTGATCTTTCAGCGGATTTTTTACTCAGTCCGGTCATGGCGGCCGTCACTCCAAACACGCGGACGATGGCAGTTCCGACGGGTGAAATCATTGCATCGGCGTTGGCTGTAACCGCGTGTTGTCCGGCGATGCGGCCGGCGCGATTTGCGGGACCGGCGAGGGGAATTCGCTGCGGCTGCTCCAGAACGCCGTGCCTGTATTCGACGGCGTCACCGACGGCGTAAACATGCGGATGCGAGGTCTGCATGAATTCATTAACTGAGATGCCGCCACGGTTGCCAATTTCGATGCCGGCGGCTTTTGCCAGACCAATGGCGGGAGCGACGCCGATACCCAGAATCACGATATCCGCGGCGATTGATGTTCCGCTAACGAGTGTGACGCCAACGGCCGCTGATCCTGCCACGTTGACCGTTTCGACGGCGGTTCCTAAATGCACTTTGACGCCGTGCGCGGTCAGTTCATTTTGAACCAGCCGCGCCATTTCGGGGTCGAGCGGCGGTAATACCTGCGGCTGCAGTTCGACCAGTTCGGTTTCGAGCTGCAGGCGGTGCAGCTGCTCCACCATTTCCAGGCCGATAAAGCCCGCGCCGACCACCACCGCCCGCTGGCAGTTGTGTTGTTTGATAAACTCTTTAATGTTGTCGGCATCATTCAGATTGCGGAGCGTAAAGACATTATCCGCGTCGATGCCTGGCATGGGAGGCACCAGCGGCGCGGCACCCATCGAAAGAATCAGTCGATCCCAGGTTTCTTCGAACGAGACGCCGGTTTCCTGATTCAGGACCGTGACGGTTTTTTGTTCATGATCGATCGCCCGTACCAGATGTTTTGTACGGACGTCGATATTGAAACGTTGTTTGAACAGTTCAGGCGTCGCGACCAGCAGCTTACTGCGTTCGACAATTTCTTCGCCGATAAAATAAGGCAAACCACAGTTGGCAAACGAGACGTATTCATCCTTCTCAAACAGAATGATCTCGGACGTTTCGCAACAGCGCCGGGCCCGTGCTGCGGCACTGGCGCCGCCGGCCACTCCGCCGACGATGATCACTTTTAAAGATTCTGTCTCCGACATGTCATACTTCTCCCGCTGGTCACTGATACTTCTCAACATACTCACGCAACGGCATTATAGGCGCCGGAGGTTCGGGCCACTACGGACAGACATTCCTATTCGCGAGAAGAGCTCAATCAGTGTGGTTCAGACTCGGCGATGAAACTCATGTGCAGTTCAGCGTGCCTGCGGTGCAGCAGGTTCCATTCGTCGCGGGTTAATTTGCCAAAGACCGGGCTGGACGCACGTTTGCTTTCCGTTTCGAGCCGGCGTACCGAGCTCGTCAAGTGTTCCAGCCCTGCCTGATCTGCGAGCGGATCGGGGCTTAACGCTTTTTTTGACGCGCCCTTTAATTGAAATCCGGCGGACATGCCGTGCTTGAAGATGCGCGACTTGAAATAATAGATGCCGACGATGCGAATGGGCCAGGCAACGGTGAATCCATAACCGTCGAGTGAACAATCGATCGTGCGGGCCAGGTGTTCGAAAATTTGTCCTTTCGACCAGCCGCCCGTTGTGGATGCGTCTGCCGCGATCAGCCGCTTGGCATCGTCGACCACTTCCTGCAAAGTCGCGTAAGACAGTTTTCTTCTCTTGGCAGTTTTCGTCGACATGACACAATTCCCCAATTCAATTTCGATTTGAACGGCCTTTGTGAAAGGACGCTGGTCAATTTTAAAACTCGGACGAAAAAGGACAACCGGCATTTCGGCCGCACTTCAAATTTTCACACCCCTTTGATCCAGTGATCGCCGTATTCAGGCAGGCGGGTGACGTCCCCCTGGTAATAATACGCGTGGACCGTCTCGGAAACGACGGGCTGCTGCAGTTCGACTGCCTGGCGCAAAAACCAGTTTTCGGAAACGCCTTCGACTTCATCGAGAATGGCAATTGCCCGTTCGTCGACGCGCCACAGCTCACCCCGAATGCTGACGCCACTGGCGGCATCGACCACCAGGCCGGGATACTCGCCGCAGTCGTACATAATATACCCGGGCAGAGTGACCGCTTCGGCAAGAAACGTCTGACCATCCAGATGTCGGGAACGGCAGAAGCCGCGCTTTAAGGTTCCGTAGACAAATATCAGTGTTCCGGGTTCTGAGTTCATCGTCTGTGTTTCTACTCGTAAAGGATCTCTGTCTGCCAGAGGCGATCTCAGGTTCGAATCCCGGCGTGTTTCAGCCAGTGAGCGCTGTTCGGCCCCGGATTCCCTCATTTTTCAGTGGGAATCGAAGTCTGTAAAGGATCAGCCGACTTTACTTTTCCTCAATTGAAAGATTTGCAGGTGTGAAGACACTTCGCAGCAGCAGAGAATTCACTTAAAATCCGCACTGATGCTGTTTGTCATCCGTTGAATTCGCTTGTAACTGATCACTTCCCTGAAAGACCGCCATGGAATGGTTTGCCTTTCTGATTTATTTTCTGACTGCGACCTGCGGTGCGCTGGTTGTATGGTTTGCGATCAAAGTCGGCTGCCGTGCTTCCGGGCCTTCGGCATCTGAATTTCCTGAAGCAATCGAACTCGCCGACATTGAAACAGTTCCTGCTGAGGAAACACCCTGTCTCTACTGGAATTTCACAAGTGCCCTGATCGTGGTGCCGATTTTGCTGCTGGTGCTGGGAATCGCCGCTCGTAATTTGCCGGTGCTGAATCCTGTCACATCGGTTCTGGCAGGTGCGCTGGCATTGATCTGGCTGATGAACCTCTGGTCGGGCATGCTGTCGTTTCCCCCACAGGTGCCCACGGAAGACGCGGTCATTCCTCCGAAATTTTCTGCCCCGGAACCTGCTGTCCCGGAACGGTTTGAAAATGAACAATCTGACTTCGATTTGGGCCAATGGACGCCCGCAGACAACAGGGAGGTGCCGTGATGGTTCCGCTGCTGTTGCTGCTGGTCCTCTTGCCGATTTCGCTTTATCTGGCAGAAATAAAAAATCAGTCCGCGAATGCGGGTCTCAAAACGACGCTGCGCGATGCGCTGCGTCGAATTTCCCGTTCACAAAACCGGAACTCAGGAATTGCGGAGCGCTGCCTGCTGTTCTTCTCATTGACCTGTTGTCTGTTTACGATCATCATCGTCCCGCAGTTTGCAGAAAGCCTTTCGCTACGTTCCTTTTTGCTGGTTGAAGTGCCGCCGCTGGTCGTCGGCGATTTTGCACCGATTGTTTTTCTGGGGCTTCTGCTGACGCTGCATGTGGCTGGTGAGGTCTGTCTGACGATTACCGCACAAACACAGAACCGAAATGCCGCGTATTCTCTCAACAGTTTTTTCTGGCTCCCCCTGCTGTTCGCGTGGACGGCGGTTGCGTATTACCTGCCGGTCGGTAACAGCCCCGTAACGACGGGCGCAGTCTCTTCCATGTGGCTTGTGCTGCTGCAACCACTGGGAAGCGTGGCTTTGATATTCTCATTAATCGGCCCTTATTTATTATACAGTACGTCGCTTTCGCACCGTCAAAACCCGATCACAGCCTGGATTCGCGAATTGCGCATGCTGATCAGTCTGCTGATGATCGTGTTGACGCTTGTCGGCAGCCGCACCTGTTTTTCCTCGTCAGAGATTCGGAATTCGCCTGGCGAAATCGTGCGTCTGGTCCTGCTGCCTGTGATGACTCTGAGCCTGCTATTGATTGTCATCCGGTTGAAATCCTTGATTTCGGCCCGAGGGGGGTTCGCTGCGGAATCGTTTTGGAAGCTGACGCTGTGGCTGTCGCTGATCGCGGTGACGGCTTCGTTTCTGGCGTTTCATGTACTGGGCATGTCGGATCATTTAATGCATGTATTATTGAATTTCAGTCTGCTGGCAATCTGGGCCGGATTTATTTTACCCAAAGGAAATCTCAAACAGACATCAACGCTTCAGGACTAATTCTTCGACCTCTATTCAGAAAACAGACGTGGAATGGACGCGCTTTTATATTATCTTCCGGGCACAGCCGACAACCTGCTGTTTTTAACACTGGCGGTGCTGGTACTGCTGATGATCACGGGCATCTACGGTTATATGAACGGGCACGCGCACGCACAAATGGCGTCGCGACCTCAACTGCGCTTGGGCTGGCCGATGTTAGCGTTGTTTGCGTTGATCGTTTTCTTTTTCTGGTTTGGTCAGCCGCTTTCTGATGTTTCATCCGGCCGGTTCCAAACACTGCTGACGCTGATCAGTCCGTTTGTCGTAGGGGTGATCGTCATCGGATGCGGGGCGGCGGCGGTTTTGTCTTCCGATTTAAAATGGTCTGTCACCGCAGCCACGATTTCCTTTTTGAGCAGCGGGCTGTTATTTCTGCAGGCGGAGATGCTGCCTGTGGTACTGCTGTGCTGGCTGATTCCGGGGGGCATGACGTTCCTGTTTCTGTATCGCGGAATTTCCAACCTTGATTCACAGGCGGATGAATTCGAAGAAGAAACTCCGTTTCGCGAGCCGTTTCTCTCCTGCCTGGCCTGTGGTTTATTGCTCTGCGGTTTGCTCTGGGTGGTGTTTCGGGAGTGGGGACCGGGCTCCGGTCAGACAGCGACGACTCCGGCAACATCGCCGCGAAAACCGGTCGAAAGTCTGCTGCTGGTGCAACAGTTTCTGACAGAGCATTGGCCGACCTGCATTTTACTGCTCATATTTGTTGCGGTCTCTTTTGCCGGCATCACGCGGCTGACGTCCGCTCGGCGTACGACCGAATGGATGAATTCAGATGAATACGGAGCACAACGATGATTCTACTCCACTCCGCGCCCCTGCTGCATAATCATCTGCTGATCGCGGTCACGCTGATCGTGCTGGGATTTCTCGGCATGCTGCTCCAGCGAAATACACTGGCGACCGTTTTTTCGCTGTTCCTCTGGCTGCAGGGCGCCGGTCTGATCTTTGCGTCGTACAGTCAGTATCAGGGTACCCGGGAAAGCAACTTTTACTTCCTGCTCATGCTGTTTGTCGTGCTGACACTGCTGTGTACGCTGGCCGTGCTGGTTTTCCATGCGTACAGAAATCCACAACGCGAGAACAGCGAACCGGAAAAACACGCGCCGCAGATTCTCCCCCCAATTCTCCCCGAGACTCCGGAAGGAAAACGCCCCGGTGGATAAAACGATCACGTTGTTACTGCAACTGAGCCTGATCATTCCGCTGGTAATGGTAATTATTGCTGCGCTGGTTGGTTTTCGAATTCTGAAAGGCAACCCCCGCTGGCCCGCGTTCATCGGCGTGTCGCTGACAGCGATTGTCGCACTCACGTCCGTGTTTTATTTCAGCCCCACGATCCAGCTGCAGTCTTATTCGCAAACCCTGCTGCGCTGGCTTTCGCTTTCGGATGAACCGGCGACGACGTTACAGATCGGCGTGCTGTTTGATCCCCTCAGTCTTTCTTTTTATCTGCTGATTTCGCTCGCGTCGCTGTTTTATCTGCTGCTGAACGATTCCGCTCCAGCAAGTTCCCCTGCCCGTCCTTCCCGCCGATACGCTTCACTTCTGTACTTAACGTGTTTCTTCGCTACTGCGGGCGTGGTGCTGGCGACAAATTTTCTGCAGGTACTCCTGTTCTGGTTCGTCCTGTCGATGAGTCTGAACCTGCTGCATGAAGTGCAGCTCGACACGGATTCACAACCCGAACCACAGGCCCGACACTGGTGGGGTTGGAATGCGTTCTCGGATGCGATGCTGCTCCTCGCGGTTTTTTTAATCGGCGTCAACTTTGAAACCTTCGATTTTCTCTCCTGCCTGCACGCCGATGCAATTCAGGCAGTGCAGGCGAAAAACTCCGCAGCGCTGCCCGGCATCGGGGCGGCGCTCTTTTTTGCCGCGGTGCCTCGCCTGGGACTGTTCCCGGCTTCCGCGCTGATCGTCAGCCAGCAACGTTCCTGGAGCGTCTCTTCACTGGCGGCGATCAACCTGCTGGCGATTCCTGCAGGTCTGTTTCTGCTGCTCCGCTGTGCGACCTTTTTTCAGCTGGTTCCGGTCAATCAGGGTCTGCTGATTCAACTTGGAACCGTGTCTGCGGTGCTGACGGTTTTTTCCGCCGCTTGTCTTTCGCGCGGCTCACACCCGGACCGTATTCTGTGCTGGCTGTCGGCAACGATCGCCGGTCTGGCAGTGGCGCTGCTCGGCTGGCAACCAGGCGAAGCGTTCCCCTTGATTCTGGCAATCATGGTGCCACAGATCTGCCTGATTTCCGTTTTGATCCCGCTCAACCGTCGACTGCAAACCGGCACACTGCCGGTGCGAGCGCTGGCTTCCCTCAAGGTCTGTACTCTTTTATTGCTGATTTCCGCTCTGGTTGGCTTGAGCGCGATGCTGAATCCGCTGATCACAGCCAGATCCACCTCGCAGGATGCGCGTGCCGCGATTATGGTCTGGCTGATCCTGCCAATCGTCGCGGGTTACGCGTTCGGCGGGGCGCGGTTTTATTTTTCTCTCAATATCGATCCGACGTCTGCCGTTGTTCCGCAGAAATTTTCCGCATTTCCGCTATGGGTGATTGCGATCTTTGCCGGTTTGACGAGTCTGTCGCTTTACTTCCCGGTGCCGTTTCTGCAGCAGCTCTGGCCCGGACTGATGGCGGAAACAAATGAAAGTCCTTTCGACCGGGACTGGTTCTTTTGCAGCCTGGTCTGTGTGACAATTATCGTCGCACTGATCCTGGCCTGGATGACCTCTTCTCAAACGCATCGAAAAGCATCCGCAGCCCAATCACGGTCCGCGTTGATTCAACTGGGAGAGTCACATTATTATGCCCTCACCATTCTGGATCGGGCCGTGACTGGTCCGCTGGCTCTGTCTGCGAAAATCGTTTCTCTGTTCGAGCAGTGGTTGCTGGTCGGATTCAGCCGGGCGACTCTGGAAAAAGTGCCTGTGTACTGGGGGCATCTGTTGCAGCAGATGCAGAATGGTCAGATGGCGTTCCAGACGTTGGTATTACTGTTTACCCTTTCCGTGTTGATCATTGTGCTGATGGTGCTGCAGATTTAAGTTCTGCTGTTTTTCCTTGTTCTCTGCCCGTTGCT
>CAXBFD010000173.1:0-10007 GCA_963974925.1 uncultured bacterium
GGCAGGGAAGTGCGCAAACAGTTCTGCCCAATCCGGGTCGTAGGGATGAATCACGCGTGCGTGCCCGTAAAGACGTAAAATGATCGGTTTCCCGGTGAAGGCACAGAACATGACCGTCATCCTGCCGTCTTGCTGAATATGAGCCGATGTTTCATTGCCGCTGCCGGTCACGCTGAGCCAGAGCACGCGATTCGGATTCAGCACGCGAAACGAATCCATGCCTTTCGGCGAAACATTAATCCGGCTGTCTGCTGTTGCGGTGCCGACGAAAAACAGTTTCTGTGCGGCGATGAATTCGATCTGTTTGTCTGACAGTTCCGTAAAACGTTGTCCCATGCTGTATCTGCTCTGCCTGAGGTGAGGTGCGGTTCGAAAATCGTTTGTGAATGATAACAGACAGACCGCCTTCAGGCAAAATTGGTTCGGTGCAACAGATCGGATTCTACTGATATTGCCGCCGATAAACGGTGGGACTCACGCCGGTCTGTGCTTTAAAAACCTTTGAGAAATGGCTGTGATCATAAAAGCCGGTCCGGTTGGCGATCTGTGAAATCGTGTCGGTCGAGCTGGTCAACAGGCGACAGGCGGTCTGAATGCGGACATGGTTGATATAACTGGCGGGACTCGTATCAAACAGTTTGCGGAACCGTCGTTGAAACTGACTGGTTGAAAGATCCACCAGCGACGCCAGATCTTTCACTGCGATCTCGCGCTGAAAATGGTCGTTGATATAGTCGAACACGGGTTGCATTTCGAGATACGGGGCAATCGCCAGACCGGCGCGGCGGTAATCGCGCATCATGCCGACCACTCCCGCGACCTGCCCCTGTTTGTCGAACAGCGGCTCCTTGATCACCTGGAACCAGCTTGTTGCCCCTTCGCCTCCCGTCACCGGATGCACCAGATCCACCAGCGGCTCGCGCGTTTCCATCACGCGGCGGTCTTCGCGCCGATATGCTTCCGCCTGATCGCGGGGATGAATGTCAAAATCGGTCTTGCCGATCAGTTCCCGCTCATCGTCGATTTTGAGCCAGCCCAGCAGTGCCCGGTTATGTTTGATGAAACGTCCTTCGACGTCTTTTACCACCAGATACACATCAGGCAAATGCGCGAACAGCCGGCATGTCTGCTGAATTCCGGGAACTTTTTCGAAAAATTGCTGTTGAAACGTGATATTCATTGTGTTTTTTCTGAAAAGAGAATGCGCCAAATATACCCAGTTTTGCCTCGAATTTCCAAGACGTACACCGCCGCGAAGATTACAATCAATCAAAGAACGCAGACGCTGATTTACTCTCGCAGTAAAAAATCATTTTTCACATACAAACTCGGCTCATTTCCGAAATGGCTTTCGAGGAGAATCTGATGACGAAACCAAGTGCGCTCAATCGTCGTAACTTTATGAAAACGGCGGCCGCCGCCAGTTCTGTGTTTGCGGTTCCCACAATCATTCCCGGCACCGCGCTCGGTTTGAACGGGACCGTCGCTCCCAGCGAACGCATTCATCTGGGCGGCATCGGCATTCGTCGTCGCGGCGGATATGTCTTGAGCCACATGCTCGAACAGCCCGACGTCCGTTTTGTGGCGATCGCCGACGTTCGCGCGGATCAACGAAAAACCGTCAAGGAGATGGCCGACAAACAGAACGGAGATCAGAAATGCGACACCTATCGCGACTTCCGCGAACTGCTGGCCCGCGATGACATCGACGCCGTCCTGATTGCCACCGGCGACCGCTGGCACGCGACCGCCTCCATGCTGGCCGCAGAAGCCGGCAAAGATGTGTACTCCGAAAAACCGTGTGCGATTTCCATCGAACTCGCCCGCCGCCTGCAGGAAACGATCCAGCGCACCGGCCGCGTTTTTCAGGCAGGCACACAACGCCGCAACGTTTCGAACTTCGCACACGCCGCGAAGCTGGCACAAACAGGTCAGCTCGGAAAAATTCACACCGTGCACGCCTCGATTTATCAACTGATCGACCGCCACGACTGGCTGCCTGAGGAACCGGAGCCCGATCGGGAAGTGGTCGACTGGAACATGTGGCTCGGCCCTGCACCCTGGCGGCCTTACAACCACGCTTACGTCGACGGCGCCTGGCGCGGGCATTACGATTTCGATTCCGGTGCGAAACTGCTCGACTGGGGCGCGCATACGCTGGACATCTGCCAGTGGGCACTCGACGCCGACAACACGATGCCTGTAACTTATGAACCCAAGGATGTTCCCAACGATAACGTCATCGAATGTATGTATGAAAACGGCGTGAAACTCGTCATGCGCCGCAACGGCTGGCTTGGTCTCGGAACTTGCCCGGTTCGCTTCGAAGGGGATGCCGGCTGGGTGGAAACCGGCGATTCGGGACAGACGGCCGTTTCCTCGGATGAACTCCGGGCTTCACTCCCTTCGCCCAGTTCGATTCCGGGAACGTCTCCCAAAATTCATGTGCGCGATTTCTTTAACTGTGTGAAAACGCGTTCGAAACCAGCGGCCAACGAAGATGTGATGGCCCGTTCGCACATCGCCTGTCACGCGGCGGCGATCGCCTGGAAACTGGGACGCAAAGTGCAGTTTGATCCCGTGACGGAAGAGTTCGTGAACGATGACGAAGCCAACCGCATGCGGAGCCGCGCGATGCGGGAACCGTGGACCGTCTGATTCGCGTTTTTTTGCTGCGAATGCTGTTTCAATAATTCTCATCTACACATTTTTTCCCTTGAGGAATCTGTGCTCATGTCTGCTGATAAAACCTGTTTTGTACTCCTGTTTTCCGTCTGCCTGCTGTTCAATACCATGTCTGCCAGCGCGGACGATCAGACAAACACCGCCAAAGAAGCGGCCCGTCTGGTGAAGGTACTCGACTCGAACGCCGGCACTTATGACAAAGCGATGGCCTGCCGTCGTCTGGCTGCGATTGGCGATACGACTGCAGTCGGTGCGATCGGCAAATATCTGGGCGATGAAAAACTGGCGACCTACGCCCGCTCGGCTCTGGAAAATATTCCCGGTCCTGCCGCAGACAAAGCGCTGGAAGAATCGCTCAAAGCGCTCAAGGGGGATCTGCTGGTCGGCGTGATTAATTCGCTGGGCAAACGCAAGGACAAAAACGCGACGGCAGACCTCACTCCCTTACTCGCCAGTAAAGATACCAAAGTCGCCATCGCCGCCGCCCATGCGCTGGGCGCCATCGGCACAAAAGAAGCGGCGACCGCATTACAGGCCGCTATCGGCAAAGGAGACGCTGCAGTACAGCGCGAAGTCGGTTTTGCCTGCCTGATGTGTGCCCGTTCGCTGGCCGCCAAAGACAAACCGGCGGCCGTCGCGCTGGCGGAAGCCGTCAGAAAAGCGGATCTCCCGGAAAATATCAATCTGGCAGCCACGCAACTGACGATTGTGCTGCAAGGCAACGCGGGGCTTGCTCTGCTGGCGGAGGAACTCAAGTCGGAAGATCTGCCGCGGTTTCGCTTCGGGTTACAGGCGGCCCGCGATCTGGGTAAAGTCGCGACGCCCACTTTGGTTGACGCTTACAAAACTTTGTCTGACGAACGCAAAGCACTATTAATCGCCGCCTTGAGTCTCGCACACGATCCCGGAGCACTGCCACTGATCCGCGCAGCGGCTGCCCAGGGTTCTGATCCGCTCAAACTGCAGGCCATTTATTCGCTGGGGGAACTCGACCCCGTTCTGGAGGAAAGTGATCAGCTTCAGGTATTGGGCGACCTGTTTGGCCTGGTGAAACAGAACCATGCGGAAATTGGCGCTGCCGCGGAAACGGTGATTACCGCTTACAGTTCCAGCCAGCCTTCCGCAAAAGTCAAAACACTGATTGAAGAAAGCACCCGTAAACTGGTGGAGAATGAAGCACTCGCACAGCAACTCGCGGGTCTACAACTGGCGGGCGACTGCCGCATCAGTTCGATCACGCCGACGCTGCTGCAGCTGGCCAATCACACGAATCCCGCCGTCAAACAGGCGGCCATTCAAGCCCTGGGCGGCACGACTTCTTCCGCCGCTCTGCCGAAATTAATCGCACTCACACTCAAAACCGTCAACGATCCCGCCACCAGCGACGCCCTCAAAGCCGCCTGCTCCCGGCTGCCTCTGGAAGAAACCGCGCGCACACTGGCGGCCGCCATGCAGGGCGCTTCAACGGAACAGAAACAGCTGCTGCTGAATCAACTGGCGGCCCTTGGTGGTGAAACGGCTTTGAAGACGGTCGTCGAAGCCGCTCGTTCCAACGACGACGCGTTGCAGAATACGGCGACCGACCTGCTCGGGAAATGGGTCACCATCGATGTCGCACCGCCGCTGCTGGAACTGGCGAAAACGCTGGACAACAACAAATACAAAATCCGCTCACTGCGCGGTTATATTCGTGTCGCCCGGCAGTTGAACATGACGGCTGAACAACAGCTGGAAGTCTGCCGCAATACGCTGGCGATTGCCGAACGCAACGATGAAAAGAATCTGGTCTTCGAAATCTTACGACGTTATCCCACGCCGCAGGCGGTGAACTTTACGGTTTCGCTCCTGAAGGACAAACAGCTCAATCCGTCTGCCAGTGCCACGCTTGTCACGTTAGCCGAACAGAGTGCCCCCATCGATGCCGACCTGATGCAGAACGCGTTGCAGCAGGTGATCGCCACCACCGCCAATGCGGATCTCAAATATCGGGCCACACAACAGCGGGACCGCATCGCCGCTCAATCGAAGCAGGACGAAAAAGACCTCGGCTTTCAGTCTCTGTATGACGGCAAATCGTTTGACGGCTGGCACGGCAATGAAGCTATCTTTCGTATCGAGAACGGCGAAATCGTCGCCGGCAGTCTGGATCAGAAAGTCGAACGCAACGAGTTTCTGCGTTCGAACAAAGAGTACGGCGATTTTGAACTCAAGCTGGAATTCAAGTTACTCGGCGACGAGACGAATGCCGGCGTGCAGATCCGCACGGCGGAAATTCCCGATCACCACGAAGTCAGCGGTTATCAGGCCGACCTCGGCACCGGTTACTGGGGCTGCCTGTATGACGAATCCCGCCGCAAAAAAATTCTGGCAGGTCCCCCTGAAGACCAGCGCGATTTACCCGTTCGCCTGGATGACTGGAACACGTATCGCATTCGCTGTGAAGGCCCGCGGATTCAACTCTGGATTAACGGCGTGCAGACGGTCGACTTCACAGAGGAAGATTCGAGCATCCCGCTGAAAGGAATCATCGCGTTACAGATTCACGGCAACCTCGTGAATCAGGCGCATTATCGCAATGTCCGCCTGCGGGATCTGTAAATCAGGAGCCAGGTCGCGTTTCTTCATTCGAACGCTCCCTGCCAATAACGCACCACCGGGGTGAATGCCCTGCGGCTAATTTCCCCAACCGGCTCGGCCCGAATTACAGCAGGCACGAGTCCCTCTCACACCGTCGGTGTGCCACAGACGGCTGGCCCGACAGTGCGCCTGCTATCACGCGTCTGCATTGCTTTCACTTTCTTATCGCGTTACAGATTCACGGCAACCTTGTGAATCAGGCGCATTATCGCAATGTCCGCCTGCGGGAACTGTAAATCAGAGGCCAGGTCGCGTTTCTTCATTCGAACGCTCCCTGGCAAAAACGCACAACCGGGGCTAACGCCCTGCGGCTAATTTCCCCAACCGGCTTGAGCCGAATTACAGCAGGCACGAGTCCCTGTTACCCCGTCGGTGTGCCCCTGGGATCTCACATCTGCGAGGAAATACAGTTGTTCCGCAACATTTTTGATATCCGCCCCTTGCGATAACGGTCGCTGCCGCGAAAATAGAAGACAGGCAATTCAGCAACCCCTCAGTATCGCGGCGAGGCACGGATGTCAGAAATCCCACAAGAACTTGAAGACCTTTTTAAACAGCTCAACCCGGAGCAGCAGGCGGCGGCCTGCCATGATTCCGGTCCACTGCTGATTATCGCCGGCGCCGGTACGGGAAAAACGACCACGCTTTCGCATCGGGTCGCCTACCTGATCTCGCAGGGCATCGACCCCAGCCGGATTCTGCTGCTCACCTTCTCCCGCAGAGCTGCCAATGAAATGGTCCGTCGTGTCGACACGCTGCTGCGCGCGTTGGGCGATGGTCGCGAGCGGTCGGCGGCGGCCCGCTCCCGCAGTATCTGGGGAGGCACCTTCCATTCGACGGCGGCCCGGTTACTCAGACGGTATGGCAAGGCGATTGGCCTGCCCGATGACTTTACGATCATCGATCGCAGCGACGCCGAAGATTTAATGAGCGCTATCCGCAGCGAACTGGAACTGGGCAACAGCGGCAAGAAGTTTCCCCGCAAAGGAACGCTGCTGGAAATCTACAGCCGTTGCGTAAATACCTGCTCGAAACTGGAACCGATTCTGGAACGCCATTACCCCTGGTGTCTGGAACATGTAGACGACCTCAAAAAACTGTTTCAGGCGTTCGTCGATCGCAAGGAAAAACAGAACATCCTCGACTACGACGATCTGCTGCTGTTCTGGCATGCGCTGGCCGCCGATCCCGCGGGGGGCAAACTGTTGCGCGGCCAGTTCGAAGCGGTTCTGGTCGACGAGTATCAGGACACGAACATTCTGCAGTCGGGCATTCTGAAAAATCTCTGTCCGGACGGTAACGGGCTGACGGTTGTCGGCGACGATGCCCAGTCGATCTATTCGTTTCGCGCGGCCACGGTGCGGAACATTCTGGACTTTCCGCAGGATTATCCGGGCACCACCATCGTCACGCTGGAAGAAAACTATCGCAGCACCCAGCCGATTCTGCAGGCGACGAATCAGATTATCGATGAAGCCCATGAACGGCATGAGAAAAATCTCTGGTCGTCGAAAATCGCGGGAGAGCCGCCGTTCATTGTTGATTGCAGCGATAACAACGAGCAGGCCGACTTTGTGGTGCAGCAGGTCCTCGAACTCCGGGAAGCCGGCATTCCTCTGCAGCAGCAGGCAGTTCTGTTCCGGGCTTCGAATCACAGTCTGGCGCTCGAAGTCGAACTGGCCCGCCGCAATATCGCGTATCACAAATATGGCGGGCTGAAGTTTATCGAAACCGCGCACGTCAAAGATCTGATGGCGTATTTACGACTGGCGGAAAATCCCCGCGACGCCGTTTCCGGCTTACGCGTGCTGACACTTTTACCGGGCATCGGTCAGAAGAAGGCACAACAGCTGTTAAACGTGCTGGCGGATTCGCAGTTCCGGTTTGACGCGTGGACCGATTTCAAACCGCCGGCGGCGACGGTTGAACATTGGCCTTTGTTTGTGCGGCTGATGAAAAATCTGACATCGCCTCAATCGGAAAAGCGAGGCATCTCGGCGGAAGTACATCAGGTGCGTACGTTTTACGCGCCACTCCTCGATCAGCAGTATGATAACGCGACATCCCGCCAGCGCGATCTGGAACAGCTCGAACAGGTTGCCAGCCGGTTCAGCAGCCGCATGAGTTTTCTGGAAGAAATCACCCTCGATCCGCCCAGCTCGACGCAGGATGTCGCCACCGGCATTGACAAGGCCGACGATGATTTTCTGGTGCTGAGCACGATTCATTCGTCGAAAGGTCTGGAGTGGGACGCCGTTTACGTGCTGCAGGCGGCCGACGGAAGCATTCCTTCGGAGATGTCGCTGGAGAGCACGGACGAGATTGACGAAGAGCGGCGGCTGTTTTATGTGGCGCTCACACGTGCGAAAAACTGGCTCTACGTCTGTTTTCCGCATCGGCAGTATTTTCAGAACCGCCGCTGGAATCAGGCCCACAGTTATGCCCAGCTGACGCGGTTTGTTTCGTCGAAAACGATGCCTCTGTTCCAGCGCCGCCCGGCCTTTAACGCCGACAGCCTGGATACGCCGCAGGAAGCTGAAATTGAAACGACGGCAGAAGACATCCGCAAAAACATCCGCAACATGTGGAGCGCCTGATCGCGGACCTGCGTCTTTTATTCTGCATCGTCGGCACGTTGATCAGCGGCTGTTTCCGGCGCGATTGCTGTATCCGGGTCAGCCGTTGTTTCGTCTGACGTTTCTCCGTCGGCCGCTTTGGCTTTGTCCCAGGGGGATTTTTTGCGTGGCGGAGGGGGGCCGGGAAACTGATAATAAACGCATTCAATGCCTCCGTTATACAATTTGCGGCGGCGGGCCTTTTGCTCATAGATACGTTCAAAACCCGGATGTGAAGTGAGCACATAAATCGACCACATTTCCAGCGGCTCGAACACGCGTTTCATTTCCCGATAAACAACTTCCGCGTCCTCTTTCTCACCCAGGCGTTCGCCGTAGGGAGGGTTGGTGATGATGCAGCCATACTTGCGGGGCGTGCTGAATTCGGAGAGGGGCTGATCCTGAAAATGAATGAAGTCTTCCATGCCCGCCTGTTGTGCGTGATAACGGGCCATACGAATCATCGCCGGATCAATGTCGTAACCCAGCAGACGATAATCGATGTCATTACGTCCCAGATCACGGGCTTCGTCGCGGGCCTCTTTCCACATTTCCGCGGGGAACTGCAGCCAGCCTTCGCAGGCAAACTCGCGATTAATGCCCGGCGCGGTGTTTGTGCCGATGAGAGCCGCTTCGATGGCAATCGTGCCGGAACCGCAGCAGGGATCAACAAAAGGGCGTTCGCGGTTCCAGTAACTGAGCTGAATCAAACCGGCGGCCAGTGTCTCTTTTAATTGCGCGCCGGCAACCAGCTTGCGATAACCGCGTTTGTGAAGACTGGGGCCTGTGGTATCAACGCAAATCGAAACGCGGTCTTTCAAAATCGATGCGCTGACCGAATACAGCGGGCCGTCTTCCGGAAACCAGTCTTTGATGTAATGATCTTTCAACCGTTCGGCGATGGCTTTCTTGACCATTTTCTGCGAGTTCTTGGCACTGTTGATTTTCGAACGGACGGCGGACGCGCGGACCGGAAACTTCGCAGAGGGGGGGAGCCAGCGTTCCCATTCGAGATCGCGGGTCTCATCGAACAGATCATCAAAATCAAGAGCCGTAAAATCGCCGAGACTGATCATCACCCGATCCGCGCTGCGGAGCCAGAGATTGCAGCGGCAGATTGCTGCCAGATCGCCTTGAAATGTGACGCGGCCATTTTCGATCGTCTGTTCTTCGTAGCCCAGTTGTTTCAATTCGCGCGAAACGACGGCTTCCAGACCAAAGGCGGATGTGGCAACGAGTGTAAGTGGCTCAGACATGGTAAACAGGTATCTCGCAAGATTTCAGTAAAACAGACAAATCCGGTAGAAAAAGGGTACGGGGACGATCATACTACTATAGAAGGACATCCATCGAATTCTACCAGACAACTGATCATAGAGAAGGTTTTCACCATGCGGAATGCTCTCCCCCCTCATAATCGGCTCCCTCGCCGTGATTTTCTGAAACAGGCGTCACTGGGTGTATTAGCGGGTACAGCAGCTGCCGGCGGATTGCAGTCGCAGCAGACGTTGCAGGCCGGCGTGGAAAAAAACGCGAAACCGGGCAGTGGTTACCAGTTGGGCGCGTTCACCAAGAGTTTTCAGGACATGCCCATTCCCGATGTCTGCCGGGCCTTCAAATCGATCGGACTGGACGGCCTCGATCTGACGGTTCGCCCCAAAGGACACATCCTGCCCGAAAATGTGGAAAAAGAACTGCCGCAGGCGTGTGCGGCGGCGAAAGAGGCGGGCGTGAAAGTTCTGTTCCTGACCACAATGATCGACGAGCCGGATCAGAACGCGGAACGCATTCTGGCGACCGCACAGGAGCAGGGCATCGACCGCGTCAAGATCGGCTACTATCGCTACAAACCGTTCGGCACACTGGCACAACAGTTGAAAGAGACGACCAAAAAAATCGGCAAGGTCTCAAAGCTGGCAAACAAATATAACGTGCTGCCTTGCGTGCATGTGCACTCGAACGATTTTCTTCCCTCGCATGGAACGCAGTTGTATCAACTGATTCAGGATTTTTCCCCGCAGGAAGTCGGCGCGTATGTCGACATGCTGCACATGGTCAAAGAAGGGAGCG
>CAXBFD010000174.1:0-9870 GCA_963974925.1 uncultured bacterium
CCTGTGGAGGAAAGTCTGGCGTGGGTTGTTGACGAGGCATGAAATAATTCCTTTTAAAAATCTTATCCGATATGAAGAAATTGTCAGGAACGCAAGCACTTCCTGTACCAATTCAAGTATTAATTGGCTACTTCTGTTTTCTTTTCCTTCGAATTCGGGAAGACCGTAAAAATTAATTCGGTCGACGAACAGATTCAGATAGATCAGGCAGACGCTCGCGTAACGCTATAATGCCTTTGAAACTTGTGCAAGACGACGGTTTCAAGTCAGCTCAATTGACTAACACTGGTCTACATAGAATGACCTGGTTGTTGATTCCGTGCCCATAAAGATAACCTCCCCTTGAATTATGATCACCCCTAGTAGAAACTATTTGATCCCAGTAGAATCTAGTACACGTGCGATTGTTGATCATAATGAAGATCGCATAGTAGCCTATCCCGGGCTGCAACTGGCAAAATGCAACTCTGCTCTGTATCTGCCCCTCGCCTCGGATGTAAAATCCATGCGAACATTTCGAAATTATTCTGAGACTGTTCTTATCATGAATTATGTTTTTGTCATCTGGGTGACCTGTTACAGAGCCCTGTAGCTAATGCGGTGAAGCTTCGCATCATCCTTGGCAATTAGTTGAGGCAGATACACCAACTGTAGCAGAATCCAGAAGCTGCATTGTCACAATTTAAAAGTAAAGAGCCCGGCCAAATGGTGAAGCGAACCTTCCGGTCTTAACAAGAAGGCATATGGCCAGGCTCCTTTTTTAATGCTTTCGCAGCAAGGAGGCTGCTCAATAATTATCAGGCTCGCGCTGCTGCTTTATTCGCCGATTCTTCTGCGATCTGTGTTAGAATCTTATCAGCGTTCCCTTCTTCATCTAATGTTTCCTGTAGAATCGCAGCCAGATTTGGTTTCCCCAGGCGCTGGGCAAAATTGCGAGCTGATCCATAGCCAGCCATTTCATAATGCTCAACACGTTGAGCTGCGGCGATCAAGGCAGCATCCTTGACATTGGAATCCCCTTTTGCCTGAACCATCTCTTCTCCTTCGCGAATCAATCCCTTCATGGCTTCGCAGGATTCCCGTTTCGGTTCGACCCCCATTCCTTTGAATACAGATTCCAAGCGTTTCACATGCTCTTTCGTTTCCCCTAGATGCGTTTGAAATGCCGATTTCAGTTCTTGGCAAGATGCTGCGTCAGCCATCTTAGGCAACGCATCGACGAGCCGGTTTTCAGCATCGTATAAGTCCTGAATCTGCTCAACGAATAAATCCTCTAAGTTGGAAAACTCTTTACTGGTGAATAAGCCCATTTTGATGCTCCTGATTAATAATAAGTCCGTTTGGAGAAACGAAAGACAGTGCCACAAAGCCACTGCATGAATGGTGTTGATCTCCGCAATTATTATGCCACGAGACAGAATTCAACCAATTGTCGCAAGAATAATTTCCGACTGATACTGGTCAGTAATAAAATGAAATAAACGAAGGAAGTTACATTCGATGCAGTCATAAGATTCAGTAACGAATTTTAAAACAATAATTCTTGTGCAGAAAAATACGAATCAAGTCTGTTTTCATATTAAACCCAGGCTTGATGAGCAGCGAGCACTCAAGCATTTTTCTTTTCCTGGCAAGAGGCGGGCTTCCTAGATCAGTTGGATTTCTGTCTCGGATTTTATTTTGATGTCTTCAAAACCAGCCTGCTCTTTCGACACAAAACAGGAGTGTCACTTTGCAGAAATTGTCGGTTCACAAACCACGCTGGTTTCTGGGCAGCCAGTGTCCTGATGCAACAGACATAGCCGGAAGACTGAGCCCACTATTTTCATTTTTACCATGCGACATAATGCACCGACAGTCAGGTTTACGATCACATCAGGTTATGGTTTGACAGGATGTGGTCATCTTATCACAACGGATTTCATGGATTTGATTTTCAGAACGAGGAATCTATTTCCCGTCTTCAATGGAATAAATTCTCCAGCAAGTAACACTAGAATTTGTGTATCAGCCTGTCTTCGCTACCATCGGTCGGTTCACTCGTAGTCCATTCTGCCTAGTTATGAGATGATTCTCATGAAACAGGAAAACGCAATATCGCCGCCGAAGTTCCATTGGGAATCTTGTGGCCAGGCAAGGTGAATACATCACCTCCAGTTATCAGGGTTTGGACCGCAGCGTAATTTAGCAACTCATCTGTTTTAGCATTCCTATCATTGCCTCTAATCGAACTATCCTGCTCATCAAAGTCTCCCCATTGCAGACTGTCTTCTGCCAGCAGCAATGTATTTACCGCACCTTGATTTGCCGCTCGAATCGTCTTACCAAGATTGTTTGTCGCTGTGTCACTGTCTGCTGATTCGTTGTATTGCTCCAGTGCAGCCTGAGGATCACGAATAAAGATAGGCTCAACGACAGGCCAGGCCTGCTGATGCAACTGCTCAGCGGTCGACTCGTCTGGATTTCCAGTTACAGGTTCTTCAAGAAGCCACTTGTAATGACATGAACTTTTAAATAGAGGGAACAGGTAGTCAACACCTGCGAAGACTAATGGTGATTGTTCATCGCCAAAAAATGACTGAATCGCCGTGCTGATGTGATGGAAATATTGCAGGATCTCATCTTTTTTCTGCTGGTCCATGCTACCAGCACCATGGCCATGAAATACGATATTTTCAGCAGCTCTCGGCCCCCCCGTCGAATGCTGCTGCAGCGTACTTGTATACTCGTCGACATTCAAAGCCGACCGCAGATCAGATGGCAGCTGATCTGGTACTATCTCTTCCATGCTGTAGCGAGTACCAGACATAAGCCTCACTCGATTTTGACTGACAGCCAGCACATAGAAACGACCATCTCCCTGGAGTAATTCTAGGACTGGGCGTATATAAAACTGCGACCCAACAAATACCAGCTCCTTGAAATTGATTGGTACCCGGTAGCAATCAAAACGACCGTCAGAAATAAACATTGCCAATCCATCACTTTGATGTTGCCACCAATCTTCATTTGTTTCAAGTTTTGAAGCTTCAGTCAGCATTTCATTTATTTGTGATTCACTAAGCCCACAAGCCATGAGCTTTTGCTTTGCTTGTTTCAATAAATTTTTGAACCGGATAACATTTTGCTGCACCTCACGACCACTACGGAAGGTCGGCAGATAGATTGACAATAATGGTTCATTCGTCGTATCGATCAATTGCTTCAAGTCGGATCGCATAAATGGGTCCATGGTTACTCCTTATTCGTTTCCATATACGGGTTGGTAGAAATTAAGGCATTATTATCATTTTTTACAAGAGACAATACAGATCACTACTTTTTATCTCTTTCATGAATATGGGCTGGTGATGCTGTTGCTTCGACAGCAACGAGTGATTCCAGAACACGGTAACGATGAACCGCTTCTTCAGGGACACCCCAGCTGTCACCAGCATTTAAGATGATCTTCAGGTCTTCCAGTTCCAGCTCGACACTGCCTTTGATCACGAAACCAACCACTTCAGAATCACGGCTCATAGGTCGAGGATCAGGCTGAGATGGTTCTTCCTCCCAGAGTGGCATTGCGACGGTCACGCCGGAGGGCAGATATTTCTGTCCCATTGCGCCCAGGGGTAAATGAGTGGAATCCGCATGCTTGATACTTGTATCATTCATAAAAAGCTCTCGCGCTTGAATCAGCAGATAAGCACTTTTAAATATAAAGTTGATATGAAAAATAACAGCAACCAGATCGTTCTATTGAATACAATAACTGTATCTGGCGGGAAATCGTCATAACACAGACTGGTTTCGAGCTGGCTTGAAGCGATACAAAGTCAGTCACTTTCAGTCTTAACACTGTGTCATCACTTAGTTTGACCAGAAATAACGGAGAGTCACTGGTTAAAATAATAGATGCTGCCTGACATGACATGTCACCCATCTGGTATTAAACCAGACAGTCCCTCCAGAAGACGAAGGTGCGGAAAGCCTTCTTTCATCGGGTTGGGGCAACCACATCATTTCTGACGCACCTGATCTTCGATTGGCAGCACCTATTATTATGAAACATGAGATTGCTTTGCAAATCGCATTCCGTTTACTTTGATAACGTGTTCGAATCGCCAAAATTTCAGTCGCTGCTAAGCCTACGGTACTTCAGGATTGCAATACTTTTACCTGGAGACCGCTTAATTTGAATGATCATTTTTCCATGCTTTGCGGTAGCTCTATCCTTTCGAATGAGTGAGTCAAGCTCAATAACCAGTCTGGTTGCTGAGCGTTCATATTGTTCAATCAATGATCAGCATAACTTGATTGATTTTGCCACGCAGGGATTTTTATACAACTCGCTAAACATTACCTTTTTGTTTTAGAGGATCAGCATGTCAACAGAACAGCTATTGAAACAACAGAACACAATGTCTTCTGACTGGTGTCATTTGTGGGGCACGTCAAGATTACGGCCTGGTTGACTTATCGTGTGAAGGATGTAAACACCGGTCAGAAAGCGTATTGATGCTGGCTTTATATCTGTGTGGCTTTGTGTTGTTGTCGTATATGAACTAAATGTAATTGATTCCATACTTCAGACAGACACAGATGGCACCTGCTGATTTGTTTGCGGGAGTATCGTAATTAAGAAGTGAAAATCGGCTCTGAAATCCCCTACGTTGAGCAGGGAATTCCTTGAATATTTCATGATACAGATGTATAAAGTAGGGTTAGATGAAGTTCTCAAGAGCATATCCGGCTTTACTCTGGCGGTCTTCCTCAGTGATTTATTCAAAAATATCTGCAGGATTTTCAAATTACCTGATCCCAGACAAAAACTGACGTTTATGGATAGGTGAATTATGTGTGAAGTGACTGCTTAATGAGGCGGGCCATGTATGCCAAAATCTGCGAAAAATAAACACATTCAGAACTCTTCAACATTAATCGTTGTCGCAATCGGCGCTTCTGCTGGTGGACTGAATGCGGTTAAGAGTTTCTTTTCGACCATTAAATCCAAGCCCGGCTACGCGATCGTTGTCATCCAGCATATGCTTCCGGAAGGTGCAGAGGCATTACTGGAAACGATGAAACTTATCTGTCCACTGCCTATTTCAGGTATTGAACAGAATACACAAGTCAAAAAGAATCACGTCTATATTGTCCCCCCGCACTGCAGCGTCCAGTTTGACAACGAGCCTTATTTTTCCGCAAGTGCGGTGACGCAAGAGGGACAGGGAACTCCTGTGATCAATCCCTCATTTCGTTCTCTGGCAGAAATTGCCGGCATCCGTGCTGTGGGTATTGTTCTGTCGGGTATGGGCAGTGATGGTACGTATGGTTTGAACGCGATCCGGGAAGCCGGCGGAATGACAATGGTTCAGGATCCGGAATCTTCAGAGTATGATGACATGCCTGCCAGCGCACTTCATACCGAGAGCATCGACTATATACTGCAACCAGAGCAGATGCCTGCGGAACTGGATGCCTACCTGTTGTATTTGAAGCAGTCAAATCTGCGGAAAAATATAGAGCAGGACTTATTGAGCGAAGTTGAAAGTCAATTGCCACGTATCTGCGATAAATTACTGGAAGAGACCAGTCATGATTTCCGGCATTACAAAACAGGGACTTTAATTCGTCGGATTATCCGTCGAATGCAGGTTTTACGTTACAGTGATGCGAATAAATATCTGTCACATCTGTCAGCGAATCGTGATGAAACTCAGGCATTGTTTCGCGAGTTGTTGATCAGCGTGACAACTTTTTTTCGCGATCCGGAAACCTTCGCGATTCTGGCAGAGCAATATATTCCCAGTCTGTTTGAAAATCGAGAGCGGGATCAACCGATTCGCATCTGGGTTCCTGGTTGTGCCAGTGGAGAAGAAGCTTATTCACTGGCCATGCTGTTGTATGAAGCTCGAGAACAGGCTGAGATTGATATAGAAATGCATGTTTTTGCGACCGACATCGATGAACGGGCGCTGGTTATTGGACGTGAAGCCGTTTATCCGCTTTCCATTGAAGAGCATGTTTCACAGGAACGTCTGCGACGTTTTTTCATCAAAAAAGGAAAGCAATACCATGTGATTAAAGAGATCCGTGAGTTGTGTGTTTTCTCGACTCATAATCTCATCAGTGATCCTCCATTTTCTCAACAGGATTTGATTTCCTGCCGCAACCTGCTGATTTATCTGGATGCTCCATTGCAACAGCGTATCGTGCCCGTATTTCACTTTGCCTTGAAGCAGAATGGCTTTCTACTACTGGGGCCTTCTGAAAATATGATGATGCATACGGAAATGTTTCGCCCCCTGGATAAGAAACATTGTATTTCACAGCGTAAATCGGTGCCCATTCAAACCTCCGCATTGCGTTATCCCACGAATCGATCCCGCAATTATCAGACGGGTAATGAGAGTCTGGAAGTGCAGACGACAGATATTCCCGGGATTGCCCAACGGATTCTCCTGGCAGAGTATGTTCCCCGATATGCAGTAGTCAGTGAGGAAGCGCATATCCTGACCACATCAGCGGGGATCGAGCAGTTTCTGGAATTTCCGGAGGGGAGCTTTCATAATAATCTCATTAAAATGACACGCACCGGTCTGCGAAACGGCTTACGGACTGCATTATCGGAAGCCAGTAAAACGAGAAAGAAGGTGGAAATCAATGATCTCTCCTACAAAACAGGTGATGATCTGCGACGCGCGCGACTGGCGGTTCACCCGCTGCCGGAAATCAGCCAGGATACGGAATTATTCTTGGTAATTTATGAAAACCAGGGACCAATAGTGCACCACTCCTCGTTATCAGAAAGGACGAATGCCAATGCTGCAGAGAGCGACTCTGTAATTGAGCAACTGGAATCAGAACTGGAACGGTCTCGGACAGAACTGGAAAACAGCGTTCAGGAACTGGAGGGGTCCAATGAGGAATTGAAATCCTCGAATGAAGAACTGTTATCCATCAATGAGGAACTGCAGTCCGCCAATGAAGAACTGGAAACATCCAAAGAGGAAATTCAGACCAGTATCGATGCGCTGGCTCGCGCTCAGTCTGATCTGGAAAATCTGCTGAACGGGACGAGAATTGCGACAATCTATCTGGATCGGCAGCTGCAGATCAAAAGCTTCACTTCTTCTGCAAAAGCAATCTACAATCTGAATGCGACTGATATCGGCCGCCCGCTTTCGGATATCACTCATAACGTAAAGCGAATGCCGAGGATGCCTTCGCTCGAAAACACCAGGAAGCAAAACGGTCAGTTCGAAGATGAGATGCAGTTGAAAAGCGGAACATGGCTTTTACGGCGTGTACTGCCTTATGAAAATAATGATGGAGAATTCGATGGCATGATCCTGATCTTTGTGGATGTAACGGAATTCAAGCTTGCGGAGATTCGCCTGGAGACCGAACATGCTATTACTCAGGTACTGGCCGAAGCAGAATCATTAAAAGAAATCGATCAGACAATTTTGCAGACGATTCGCAAATGTCTGCAGGCGAGTGTGGGACTGCTCTGGCTTCCTGACAAAACACATGAGCGGCTTGTTCTGGAAACCAGTGTGGCAACAAACGTTACCAGGAATCGTGAATTCCTGAAGAGTAATACATCCATCCAGTTTGCCCATGGCGAAGGCCTACCGGGGACTGCCTGGCAGAGCATGCGGACGGAGTGGTGCGAGGATGTTCAAACCCTTGTCTGGTATAACCGCTCGGAAGCAGCCAACAAGAGTGGGCTGGTCAGTGGCATTGCAATCCCCATTATTTATGACAGGCAATGTCAGGGGATTATGGAATTTTATACCAGGGAACAATTGAAACGCGATCCCCTGCTGGCGAATATGTTTTCTTCGATCGGACATGAGATTGGTTCGTTCCTCAGTCGCTGTCGAATGCAGGATCAGTTGTATGAGGAAGTCGCCCGGAAAAATGCTATTTTATCTTCGGCCATCGATAGTATCATTACCACCGATGCCGCGGGGAACATTGTCGATTTTAATCCGGCAGCGCAACAGACATTTGGATACACCGAGCAGGCTGTCATCGGGAAGTCGCTGAGTGATCTGATTCTCCTGGAGGAGTTTCATGTGCATTACCATACTGCTCTGGAACAGTTTCTGAAAACTGGTGAATCCGATTTGATCGGGCGGCACATCGAATTACCTGTGATGCATCAGGATGGACACCACTTTCCAGTAGAACTGGCCATCAGTGTTACTCATCTGGAAGACGGCCGTCCATTTTTTACTCTCTGCTTGAGAGACATCAGCTTACGGAAACAGCAGGAAGCGGCGCTGCGAGACAGTGAAGGTCGTGCCAAGGCACTGGTGGAAGCATCTGCGCATATGGTCTGGACGATGACTCCTGATGCCCGAACAGTAGAGGATTCTCCCACCTGGCGTGAATTTACCGGACAGTCATATGCGGAATGGAAAGACAAGGGCTGGATGGTTGCAATCCATCCCGATGATCGTGAGCACACACTGCGATACTGGCAGAAAGCATTCGAATCAGTAACCCCGCTTAATTGTGAGTACCGCTTGCGAAATCGAGAAGGCAAATGGTGCTGGACGTCGGTGCGGGCGGTGCCCCAACTCAATTCGGAAGGAGTTGTGTTGCGTTGGGTGGGCATGAACCTGGATATCTCCCGACAGAAACAGCTTCAGCAGGAAGTCGAAGCAAATGAAAAACGACTGTTCATGGCATTGAAAGCCGGGGGAATGGCAGCCTGGGAATGGCAGCCACATGCCAGCATCTGGTCAAATGAACTGTATGATTTGTTGGGGATCCCGAATACCGCTATCGCTTCACAAGAGACATTCTTTTCCTGTGTTCATAAGGAAGATCTTCCCGGTTTAACCAAAGCGTGGGAAGAGACGATTCGGGGGGAGATAGAATACGATCAGGTTTTTCGGATTGTGCGCCCCGATGGAGAAATCCGCTGGTTAGCCGGTGTGGGTGAAATCGTACGTGATCTGCACGGCAATGTGGCCCAGATTTTCGGACTAAACTGGGATTTCACCCAGGAAAAGGAAGGAGAAGAAGCGCTTCGTAGAAGTGAGAAACAGGCGAAACAGGCCAATATTGCCAAGAGTGCGTTTTTAGCGAACATGAGTCATGAAATCCGTACGCCGATGACAGCCGTTCTGGGGTATACCGATCTGTTAATTGGGATGGAACAGGAGCAGGAAAAGGCTGAGTATCTCCAGAATATCAAACGCAATGGAAACTTTCTGCTGGAGATTATTAATGACATTCTGGATTTATCTAAAATTGAAGCGGGAAAGCTGGAGATCAACCAGGAATCCTTTTCACTAAATGAACTGCTGGCGGACTTACATAGTATGATGCGTGTCAGAGCCGAGGAAAAGAACCTGGAATTTGAAGTGGAGTTTACCAGTGATCTTCCGGAACGGATTGAAACTGATCCTAAACGATTACGACAAATTCTGCTGAACCTGATCAGTAATGCGATCAAATTTACAGAGACGGGCAGCGTCAGCGTGGTGATTAATTATCTCAGGGAGAAAACGGAAGCTGTCTTAAAATTTGATGTGATTGATACCGGGGTTGGTATTACGCCAAAACAACAGTCCCGATTATTCCAGTCATTCTCGCAGGGCGATGCTTCTGTCACCCGGAATTATGGCGGCACCGGGCTGGGGCTGGCAATCAGTCAACGACTGGCGAATCTGCTGAATGGCAATATCTCGGTCTCAAGTAAGCCGGGAGAGGGGAGTACATTCAGCTGCACGATAAATTTGCCGGTCAGGGAAAATGTCAAAATGATCAATCCGAATCTGGAAGCGGTACCGATGAAAACTGTAACCACATTGCGTGAGTATCAGCTTCAGTGCCGTGTGCTGATTGTGGATGACCAACGGGATG
>CAXBFD010000175.1:0-9816 GCA_963974925.1 uncultured bacterium
GCTTCGATTAAGATCTGACCCGGTCAACGACTACCCCACCATACTCGGAGACAGCTTCTCGCCCCCTGATAGATAGCGATTCAACGCTTGAACAATGCATTATGAAGCTAATTTTCCAAGCGTCAACCCACTGCCATTTGATTTCCGGTCGCGAATCGTCGAAAATCACAAAATACTGTAATAATCCCAACTCAATCATCAGAAATCGATTATGAATCTGTTCCACACGCCCCCCCAGACCATCGCCCACGTCCAGCAGGCAATCAAAGCCCGTGAACTCTCCTGTCACGCGCTCCTGGAAAGCTGCTTTGAAAATATTGAAAAAAAAGAATCCCTTCTGCACGCCTGGGCACACCTCGACCGTGAAGCCGCCTTCCGACAGGCCGACACCCTCGATCAGGAATTGCAACGGGGACGGTGGAGAGGCCCGCTGCACGGCATCCCCGTCGGCATTAAAGACATCATCGATGTCAAAGGCATGCCCACCCGGGGTGGTTTAGAGAGCCGCGATCAGAGGCCCGCGTCCCAAGATGCGCCCCTCGTGGAAAATCTGCGTCTGGAAGGAGCCATCTTCCCCGGCAAAACCGAAACCACACAATTAGCCTGTTTCGATCCTCCACCCACACTTAACCCCTGGAACCAGGAACATACGCCCGGCGGTTCCTCCAGCGGGTCCGCGGCCGCCGTCGCCGCCGGAATGTGCCTGGCGGCCGTCGGAACGCAAACCGGCGGTTCCATCATCCGCCCCGCTTCGTTTTGCGGCATCGCCGGTCTGAAACCAACGTTCGGTATGGTAGATCGCAAAGGGGTGATTCTACTGTCTGATCACCTGGATCATATTGGCCCTCTCGCCCATTCCCTCGTGGATCTGGTCATTCTGCTGGACGGCATGACCGACCAGGCCACCTATCTGCCGCTGTTGATTGAACCGGTCACCGACGCGCCCCGAATTGGCTGGCTGACCGGTTTCTTCGAGAGCAGGGCAGATGCCTCAATGCAACAGGCACTCAAAACAGTCCGCACGAAACTGGAAACCGCCGGCGCCCCGATCAGAGATTGTGCACTGCCGACGGAATTCGAATCAATCCTGGAATATCACAGGGATCTGATGCAATTTGAAATGGTACAGAATATGAGCGAAGACTACGCTCAGAACCGGGAATTTTACGGCCCCGCCATCAGCCAGGTTCTCGACGCGGGCAGCGAACTCTCGCAGGAACGCTTCGAAGCCTGTCTGGACTATCAAAGTCTGATATCACAAGTCACGCGGCGGTGCTTCGCCCGTGCGGAAATCCTGATTTCCCCCGCCACTGTCGGACCCGCCCCCAACCCGACCACGACCGGTTGCCCTGATATGAACTCTCCCTGGAGCCTGACTGGCTTTCCGACCGTTTCCATCCCGGTCGCCGTTACAGAAACCGGCCTGCCGCTGGCGATTCAAATCACAGGCCACCCCGACAAATTCGACGATCTGCTCCTCGCCTCGCAATGGTGCGAAGACGTCCTGCGGCCCGGTTATCTGGAACAGATTTCGTAAAGAAAAGGCGCGCATTTTTTTAGTAATCACCATCAAAGTGAGCGGCTCGCGCCGTACCGCTCATTTAACACTATAAAACACGTGTCATGGAGCACAGTTGGCTTGCCAACAGTGCCGTTGGAGACAGACGATTCTCGAATCAATCCCCCAGCAGAGAGCAGGGTGTTTCAGTAAAAGTATTCCCTGCAGCATGCCCTGAATTTATCGCGACACAAGTTTGACAGTGACAACCAGATAATTTCCCGGATTGGTTTTTGAAAATTCGGTCATCGTCATTTCTCGATCCGCCCGAAACTCAGAATCTCCTCGAACATAAACCAGATACTCCTGATCCAGATCCAGCTTGCCCAGATAGGTACGTTCCATTTCACGTTTGAAAGGCTTGTACTCCCAACCACCTCCGCCACCATTTTGTCGAGTTCCATATGCTCTGACAGCAGAAATGCATTTCGACGAGTGGCCCTCTTCCAGGGTGACATCATAGTCATAGAGGACCAGTGGCAATTCAATTCCACGACTCAAGAGATTGTCGATACTCTTTCTGTGTGACTGCCTGTTCCATCCGGAAAAATTTGAGATTTGCTGCGTTTTTCCCGAATTCACCAGATACAAACGAGATTCAATTCTTAAGGTAGGCGGCAAACGAGTCTCAATGACGCCTATCAACTTTGCTTTTTTATCGACACTCTGGTAGCGTTCCTCCGAAAACAGACCCCAGTTCCTTTTTTGAAACTGCTCCGCATAGCGTTGATCTTCTTTTGAAGGCAGACGTATCTGACTCTCCGCCCGGAGATGCAGGACACTTACCACCAGGATATATAATCCCCCTGCCAGTAACACACCCATCGGCAGGCCGAACATCAATCGTCTGAAATTGATTTTCACTATCACCTCTCTGCCTGCCGGGAACTGTCTTAAGTCTTTTATCTCCTTTTATACCCGAATCGATTTTCAGAGCAACTTGATTTTCACTGAATACATCGGTTCGCGGTACTATCCTGCAAACAAAAAAAGCCATGACTGGCTTTCACCGGTCATGGCTTGAAGAATTCATTCAACGGGTCAGATTACTTGGAAACAAGAATCCCGTTTTTCCCGGGTTCCGGATCGACTTCCGGTTCTGCATTTTTTGCAGGAATCCGATCGTTAACATCATAAGCCTGGCCGATGGCTCGCAAAAAGCGGATCGACCACCAGGTAATATCAATTTCCCATTTCCGGTGACCGGCGGGGGCAACGGAAGGATGCGCGTGGTGATTGTTATGCCAGCCTTCTCCGTAAGCGACGATGGCCACCCACCAGAGGTTTTTGGACTGATCTGTTGTTTCGTAATTCCGGTAACCCCACAAATGCGTCGCGGAGTTCACGAACCAGGTGGAGTTGTAAACAAAGGCCATCCGGGCACACAGACCCCAGAGCAGCATGGACCAGCCCATATAGTTGCCCCCCATGGCATAGCCGATTCCATACATGGCAAAACCGGAACCAACCAACCACAGCGGATAGGTCTTTTCGAAGAACTGAATCAGCGGACGGTCTTTAAAGTCAGGAATGTAGTGATCAGCAAATTTGCTGTTGAGTTCGCTGTCACGATAAACGAACAACCACAGCAGGTGAGACCACCAGGTTCCTTCAAAAGGGGAGTGAGGATCGCCGACTTTGTCTGATTTCTGGTGATGTAAACGATGTGTGGCAGCCCAGGTTAAAGGAGAACCTTCTCCGGAAAGCACTCCACACAACAAGACAAAAAATTCGGCAGGTCTTCTGAGTTTGAATGATTTATGCGACAGGTAGCGGTGATATCCCAGACAGATGCCGATACTGGCGGTTGCCCAGTGCAATACCAGACAGGCCACAATGGCCTGCCAGGAGATGAAGAACAAAGCAGCCACGGCACCGATATGAATTCCGGCCATCCAGACCAGAACGACCCAGTCCACATTACCCCAGTTCAAATGCTCTTTATGAAATTTGGCGATAATCTGCTCGCGTTCTTCGCGTTTTTTTGATTTTTTGGGAGAAGACAAAGCCGATTGTTTCTCTGATGGTTGCTCAAGAATAACACTCGCCATGAAGTCCCTCATCGTATAATTAGGTGCCCTGAGTAATTCACTAGCAGGAATCAGTCGCTGATTGACCCCCACACTCCAGCGGAATTCTATCCATAAGATCGGAATCGGGTGTCTAGTAAAGGTCATAGAATTGTCAAAGTTGTGTCAAAGTGAAAAAAATCTGGCACTTTCAGGCATTTCTCACAAAAACTGGTTAAGAAATACCACAACTGTTCACACCAAATTACTCTGACGCTTCTTCCGGCATGAAGCGGTAGCCGGCACCGCGTACGGAAACGATATGTACAGGCTCGGCGGGATTGCTCTCAACCAGCTTGCGTAATCGCAGGACAAAATTGTCGATGGTACGTGTCGTCACAAACGCCGACTGCTCGCCCCAGACATCATCCAGGATCTGGGTCCGCGTCAGCACCATGCCTTCGTGTTCGATAAAATACTTCAACAAGCGTAATTCGAGATTTGTCAGGCTTTTCCGTTCGCTGTCCACTTCGACTTCAAACGATTCAAAATCGACGGTCACATTGCCAAAATGATAGAGCGCCGGCAATGTTCTGACTGCGGCAGGCGCAGGCCGCACCACACTTTTCCGTTTCAGCAGATTCTTAACGCGACTGAGCAGTTCAGGCAGCGCAAACGGTTTCGTCATATACTGATCGGTGCCACAGTCAAATGCGTATGCCTTGTCTTCACTCAGTTCCCGGGCACTGAGCACCAGAATCGGCACGACTTCATCGATTCTGCGAATCTCCTTGGCAATTTCATAACCACTCATTCCGGGCAGCATCAGATCCAGAACCACAAGATCAATATTCTCCCGGTCTGTTTCATAACACTCCCGAAAATACTGGAGCGCCGTCGGACCATCTTCGGCGGTCTGTACCGAATAACCTTCCTGTTCGAAATTAAACTTCAGGCCTTGCGCGAGTGATTTTTCATCTTCGACGACCAGCAACTTCATGTTTCGGCTCTCCCCGGTAAATCAATGGCAAACACGCTGCCAGGCTGGTCCAGTCGATCATGCACGGTCACTTTGCCTCTCAGCAGATGCACCAGAGTCTTCACAATATACAGTCCCAGACCGGTGCCCGTTTTGCGTCGTTCGAGTTCGCTTTCACCCCGGAAAAATATCTTGAAGATATCTTTGCGGATCTCGGGATCAACGCCTTCGCCATTATCCATCACACGCGTGATCACGCGGCCCCCATTACTCACCCGGATCTGAATCAGAATCCGAGGTTCGCTGCCGCCATATTTGATGGCGTTGTCGATCACATTCCGAAAGATCATTTCCAGCAATATCCGCCGCGTGTGAATCACTGCCGACTCGAAATCAAACTCGAAAATCTGATCGACTTCCAGCTGCCGTCGATTGCATTCCACACGCGCACAATGCCTGATTAAAGGCTCCAGCAGGATATCTTCCGGGTCGGTTTCCATCCCCAGCGCGTCCAGGCGTTTGACTTCCAGCAACTGGGAAATCAAATGATCCAGCCGTTCCAGTTCGGTTTTCATCGTTGCATAAAATTCACCTCGTTTTTCCTCAGAGAGCGTACGCATCTGCAATGTTTCCAGATACAGCCTGAGCGAGGCCAGCGGCGTCTTTAATTCATGCGTCACGCTGTCGATAAAATCGGACTGCCGCTGACTCAGGCGGACTTCCTTGATGGTCAGCACCAGATACAAAGAGAGCCCGACCAGAATCAATACAAACACGGCCGTACCAATTGCCAGCGCGGTCCACCAGTAAATTTGCGCCGCCAGAATGATCCAGAAGACCATCAACGCGACGTTCATAACCATCAGAACAACGCTCAACGTGATCGGCAGCCGTAAACGGCCTCGGCGCACTTTGCGCATCAGTTGTGACGCGGTCCGATGATTGGCCGGTTGCGCTAGCGTTCCTGCAGCAGGAATTTCATCCTGAGGCTGATCATCAATTTGCTGATGTCCGGTAGATGACATCAAAATATCCTTGCGGGTTAAGTCGACTTGGTGCGTGGCGGCAGAGCATTCAGTGCCTTAACACACCGTAGTGGCATTCGGTTTTTGTGACTGATCTGATCGTAGATAAACAAAACATCCCTTTCGTTTCAACTCACTCAGTATATCGAATCATCAACAGTCGGTGTATCAACAAAGCGGCGAATCGGACGAACTTCATTTTCAGGAATCTCCTCGCAAAGGGCCTGCCTGACCGGAATTCCCGCTTTCGACAGTTACTTCGAGGATCTCTCTCGTCTGATTTTTTTTCAAGGAACTCTTATTTTTCGGGAATAATCTGTCCTTTTGAGGTCTCTAAAAGTGTGTTGGCCGAGGGCAGTCTTTCGGTGAATATAAATCAGGCACGCTCCTCTCGATCCACGTCTCAGGATCATGAAATGAATTTTCACGACACACAATTTCTTTACCGCCTGGGTGCAGACGTGACCGTTGTCATTCATTTCGCCTTTGTGCTGTTTGTAATATTCGGTCAGGTCCTGATCACCATTGGTGCACTGGCAGGCTGGAACTGGGTTCGCAATATCAAGTTCCGTGTGATTCACCTGGCCTCGATTCTGTTCGTTGTACTGGAATCGCTGGTGGGAGTCATCTGTCCCTTAACCACACTGGAAAAATGGCTGCGTACCAAGGCGGGGGAGATCAGTTATCAGGGAGATTTTATCGCCACCTGGGTTCACGATACGCTCTTCATGACGGCGGAGCCCTGGGTATTTACGCTCTGCTACTCCCTGTTCGGCCTCGTGGTGCTGATCACTTTTTTTCTCGCCCCTCCTCGACGAAAACCTGAACAAAACACGGAAAAAGAGGTCTGAATTTCAGCCCCATTTTCGCGAGAACATCATTTCCTTTCTTTTCTCTATTTCGTAAAATCGGGGTAAGTCCTATACTCGCATGCAGAAAATGCGTAACCCACATTACTGAAATCAGATAGAGAAAAACCATCATGTCGGGATTAGAGAATACAAACGTCGTTGTTACCGGGGGAGGCACAGGTATTGGAGCGGCCTGCGCTTTGAGCCTGGTCAAAGCAGGCGCCAATGTGATGATTGGTGGCAGACGGCTCGAACCTCTGGAAAAACTCGCCACACAGGCGGAAGGTAAAATCAACTATCACGCGTTAGATGTCGCAGACCGTGAGAGTGTTTCGACGTTTTTCAACTGGGCGACCGACAAAGCAGGGCACATCGATATTCTCATCCACTGTGCCGGCATCAATTGCCGCAATCGTTCAATGGAAGCGGTCTCCCCCGAAGACTGGGACCGCCTGATCAACGTGAATACCACCGGCGCGTTCAACTGTATGCAGGCTGTCTTGCCTCAGATGCGAGAGCGGCGGGACGGACTGATCGTGAATATCTGCTCGATTTCAGGAATTCGGGCTGCTCTGTTAGGCGGAGTTGCCTATAATGCCTCAAAGTTTGCGTTAACCGCGCTGGGAACAACGGTCGCTCAGGAAGAAAAAGACCGGGGCATTCGTGTCTCGACAGTTTATCCGGGTGAAGTGGAAACGCCCATTTTGGATGATCGACCGGTGCCCGTCAGCAAAGAACATCGCGCCAAAATTCTGCAGCCCGAAGATGTTGCCTCCGCCGTTTTGATGATTTGTCAGCTACCACCTCGTGCTCATGTGTCTGATTTGACAATTAAGCCCACAACAGCCGCGTTTGTTTAATCAGCATCGATAGCGAACGTCCCACAGGACAAAACTTAATGAAGAGTGAACTTGTTTTTCCGCCGTTTATTCCGCATCGGTTTTATCGGAATGCGCATCTCCAAACAATTGTGGGACAGTTTCACTCTCGCATCAAAGTCGCCTATCAGGCCGAGCAGCATAGTTGCCGGCTGCTCGATAACGACCTCTTGATTCTGCACGAAGACTGCCCCGAGAGCTGGAAACCGCAAGATCGCGTCGTGATCCTGCTGCACGGACTCTCGGGCTGCCATCGCAGTTCCTATATGATTCGCCTGGCACACAAGCTGAACCAGAAAGGCGTTCGCGTGTTTCGCATGGATCTGCGAGGCTGCGGGGCAGGGACCGGACTGGCAAAAACCCCTTACCATGCAGGCAGTTTTCTTGATTTACAAGTCGCCCTCGAACGCGTTGAGTTTTTGTGCCCCGGTTCCCCCATCGGCATCGCCGGCTTTTCGCTGGGGGGTACGATTACCTTAAACTACCTGGGGCGGCATCGCGAAGTCTCCGACATGGTGGATCGGGCCTTTGTACTGAATCCGCCCATCCGGTTATCCGAAAGCGTGCAGATGTTCGGCAAGCCGCTGTTCGGGCATTACCAGCGTCACTTCATCAGCAATCTGACAAAACATATCCGCACCTCACACCATCTCAACGAACATACGCATAAAGTGTCCGGCGAGAATTACCCCAAGAACATGCGCGATTTTGATGATCAGTTTACAGCGCCGCTCGTCGGATATGAATCGGCCGAAGATTATTACACGCAATGCAGTCCCGCGGAAGTCGTCACGCACATTACTGTTCCCACGTTGATGGTCACCTCGCAGGATGACCCTCTGGTTCCGGTCGCCACCTACTCTGAAATTCGGGACAATTTATCGGATCACAGCAAGGTGACTCTGCATCTCACCAGACACGGCGGTCACCTGGGTTTCATTGGCGCGCCATCTGCCGACCCGGATGCCCGCTGGTCGGACTGGCGGATTATCGACTGGATGCTCTCGGAATCCCCGGAAGCGCTGGCCAGTCATATTCGGGACAACGATAACACCCGCGAACCGCTCGCACAATCAGCCTGATTGTACGAGCGAAAAAATACGAGCCGTCTTAATGGGCGGCCGGTGTTTCATTCTGGAACGCACGCGCACGGAACAGGAACTCAACGATATTCCCTTCGTGCGGCTGCAGCCAGTTCAATGCGTTGGTCTTGATCGGGCCGATGTTGAGCCGGTCGATCTGAGTGGCATCCAGTAACTGCTGCGACCACGCTTCGTCGTTCGTGATCGCCGTACAAACCAGGGTCGGGCCAATTTTCTTCAGCATCTCTTTCTGATCACACTGCACGACCGACGCCATCGGAAACATGTATTCGGTATTCGCCAGCGTGGCATCGGTGTTCGCACAATGCACGATGGTCGGTCGCAGATAATCGCAACGTTCGAGTTCAATCAGCCGCTCGCCGTCCCGATATTTCGCGGTGACCTCGGTCACACCGGGTTCACTCAAACCCGCTTCAATCTGACCGTTCATTGCCTTGGCGGCTCCCGTCATCGTGAATGCGGCCAATGGTGCTTCCGGGTCGGTCATTGACGTCGGCCCGACAGGTCCCAGACGTTTCGCAATCGCATCGGCGATCGCTTCGGTATGACGTGACGCCCAGACGCCCGAGGCGTTAATACAGCTGCGTCCGCCATTCTGAAAAATACTGTCGACGATCAGATCCAGATGATCTTCCCATTGATCAACGACGTCGTCGCCAAGCAGAATTTTACTGAAACCGGGCCCGTGTGCCTGCACGTTCGGATTGCCTTTGTACTTGTCGATCGTCTGCTGACCGCCGAACAACATCACCCGCCCGCAGAGTTCCGTCACTGTCGAACCGACATCGTGCGGACCGGGATAAACCGAAATACATTCGCGGGGAATACCCGCCTGGCAGAAGGCTTCGGTCATACGATAAGGAGTCCACGGCTCCGAGGAACCCGGCTTTAAGACGAGACCAATCTGCATCGGCAGAATCGGCATCCACAGTGTATGCACGCCGGGAGAGTTTGAAGGCAGCACCAGACCCAGCACGGGGGAATTCGCCTGATAACTCATCATCACGCCGCGTTCTTCTTTGCCATAACCTCTGGTGAGAATCTCCAGAGGCAGTCCGCGGGTTAACGAATCGAGAATCGACTCCATGTGTTCCAGCACGAACGCCACTTTTTTCATATTGCCGGCACACATCCATTCCGGCATCCCGGTGCTGGCCGATTGAATCCGGCAGAACTCCTCGGGAGTCTGCGTCCCGTTGCCCAGCGGCAGTTCCGCCGTCATGTACAGGTCGGCTGCTTTTTTGCAGATCTCCAGCAGTTTCGAAATCGGAATTTCCCGCAGCAGATCGCGGGCCCGCTGTGCCTTTCGCATGTCCATTTTCACGAGACCGGCGTTGGCCTGATGCACCTTGGCTAAAGGCTCGCCCGTTTCAAAATGAACGACTTCCTGTTGATCAAAACTTTCGTAAGGTT
>CAXBFD010000176.1:0-9725 GCA_963974925.1 uncultured bacterium
GCCCGTTTCAAAATGAACGACTTCCTGTTGATCAAAACTTTCGTAAGGTTTTCCCCAGCGAATCACAGGTATTTCCAACACGGCAGCGTTCCTTTATGTAGCGAGTGCGGGTCTGTTTACGATCCCGCATCAAGGCAAATTGGATCAGTTCTAAAAAACGCGCGGGGCATTATCATTCGCCGTCAGATCAGCCGACGACAAATTCAACCCCGCGAGCGAGCCTGAAAACGAGTTGATTAATAAACGCCCACGGTGGTCGAAGCGGCAATCTCATGGAACGGACGCACGCCACTCACACCATCCCACGGATATTTCACGTGTGGCACTTCGCGTTCGCCTTCGTCTCTTTCGAGGAAGCCGGGAATAAACAACTCTTTGGTCATTGTGAATAGTTTCACGCGTCCCGTTTCGCCGTAACCGACGACTTTCGTGTGATCGTCAAACTCGACAACACGAATCACAGCACGGGGCTGCGGGGCGTAATACGTAATTTTATAATCGTCGGCCGGATCAAAGGGGCGACCGCAGGCCAGCCCCATCAGCGTATTGCCGTAGGTCGGCGTGATGTAAACGTTATCACCCAGCAGTTCTTCGCGGGCAAAACGATACCATTGCTGCGTGAATTCGGTGCCGCCGCAGAAGATGCCGGTGATGCCGGCTTCTTCAATGCTGGAACCTTCATCCATCAACCGCATGGCCAGCGCTTCGAGCAGCTTCGGTGTCGTAAACATGCACTTGATCTCGTGGCCGGCCCCTAAAATTGCCATCGCCTGATCAATCACGTGCGCACTGTATTCTTTGACTTCGTCGATCTTGCCTTTTTTAATCAGCTTGACCACCCATCGCGGGTCCAGGTCGACGCAGAACGAAATCCCGCCCCGATATTGTGCCATATGCTCCACAGCCAGACGCAGACGACGCGGACCGGAAGGGCCCAGCATCAGCCAGTTTGAACCTTTGGGGAACGATTCGTCGGGCAGGGTCTCGCTGAAGTTTTCATAGTCGATGCGGAAATCGTCGATCACCACGCGCGATTTGGGAATGCCTGTTGTGCCCCCGGTTTCAAAAACGTAGGTCGGCTTGCCGAGCAGCGCTTTGGGAATCCAGCGGCTGACCGGTCCGCCCCGCAGTTCATCGTCTTCAAACAACGGGAACTTGTTCAAGTCTTCGAAACAGTTCACATCGGTCAGAGGATTAAAATCCAGCGACTTGGCTTTTTCCAGCCAGTAGGGGGAACCGGTTTCCGGATTGAAGTGCCACTGAACAGACTCGCGGGTATGTGCATCAAGTGCTTCCTGATTCTGTTTTACCAATTCGTCAAGGTTGCTGTTGTCGGTCACTGTGAGACTCACTCCAAACAGGGAAGGAATAGTGGCAGGGAAAATCGCATGTTCGCCGGAGATCATGTATTCAAATCTCATTTTAGGGCTTTTGGATTGTTTTTCAACTAAGTCAGTCAACCACAATCAGAGAAGACGGTAATCCGCGCACGCACTATTCATCAGGCCCGGCTTGAGCCAAAGCAGGGGGGAAATCAAAGCAAATCCCGAATTGATCGCGGTAACAGGCCTTAATCCGTATTTTAGGTAAATTGAGTGTACTGCTCGAATCAGCTACAGCAGACACGACGCGCCCGCCTCAGAAAGAATATAGGCCGATTCCCATGCAATCAGCCTCTCCAGATTGACAGTAGTATAGAGTATGGTAAAATTAGGCATTCTGCTGGTAAACCGGCATTTCAGTTCGACTCCTCGTTTTCTGCGAGTCTCTCATGGATTTCACCGATACCTATTTTCGTCGATTTCGAATGGAAATCGAATTAGACAGAGCCAGGCTGGAAGAGACACCACTCCCCAGCGGCTATCGCTGGTGTCCCTGGGAACTCTCCACCGTCGATCGACACGCCGTCGCGAAATACCACAGCTTCCGCTCCGAGATGGATGCACGTGTTTTTCCCTGTCTGGGTGACATTGACGGCTGTCGCAAACTGATGCAGGATATTTCCAGCCAGCGCAACTTCCTCCCTTCGGGCACCTGGCTGATTACCTGGGACGGCACCGGCAATGACGACGCCGTCGATTGTGGAACCATCCAGGCCATTATCCCCAGCCGCATTATGGGCGCGGTCCAGAATGTCGGCATCACCCCCAAACATCGCGGCATGGGTTTAGGCCGGGCGCTGGTGACGAAATGCATGATCGGCTTCCGGGAAGCAGGCATGCGGCGTGCCTATCTCGAAGTGACCGCGGATAACGAACCGGCCATCAATCTCTACCGGTCGATCGGCTTTCGGCTCACCCGAACTCTATACAAGCCCAGCCATTACGTTGAAGCTCCCTCTTTTTGAATCGAACTTTCATTTCGTTTCTCCAATCGCTAAGATCGCAGGGATAAATGGGGCACGAGTTCGCAGAAACCGCTTTGTTTTCCCGTAACCCAGGGGAGCGGTGCTGACATTTCTCTGTTTCTGACGGCTCCCCCCACCACTCTGAAATCAACATACACGAAGGAAGGTTGCACCCCGCATGGGTAAACAACTGATTCAAACGCATCAGTATCCGAACGGCCTGACGCTGATTACGGAAACGATGGACGATGTTCAATCGGCGGCGTTTTCCATTATGGTCCCCGCCGGCAGTATTTACGACCAGACCAAACGGCACGGCACCGCCAGCATTCTCGCCGATCTGATCACCCGCGGTGCAGGGCCTTACGACAGCCGACAGTTATCCTGTGCCCTGGATGACCTCGGCGTCCAGAGCCATGAAGGAGCCAACAGTGCGCACATCACCTTCAGCGGCGCTACGCTGGCCGGCAATCTGGCTGAAACCTTAAAAATCTACGGCGAGATCCTCAAAGCACCGCACCTGCCGGAAAACCAGTTCGCCGCCTCCCGCGCCGGAGCCGAGCAGGCTCTGCTCTCGGTCGAAGACGATCCGCGGCAGAAAGCACTCATCGAATTAAAACGCCGTTCCTTTCCGGCCCCTTGGGGACTCCCCACGGACGGCGATCTGGCCGACCTGCCCCATATCACCATCAAAGACATCCAGCAGCACTATCAGTCCTGCTTTCAGCCCAATGGAACGATCATCGGCATCGCCGGCGATGTTGACTTCGAACAGGTCCGGCAACTGGTGGATGACATCTTCGGTTCCTGGGAATTCGCGGCGGTCCGGGAAGAACCCGGTCTGGTGTATGATCAGGAGAAGGTCTTTTTCACCGAGCAGGAGAGCACGCAAACCCATCTCGGCATCGCCTACGACGCGGTGCCGTATGGGCATCCCGACTATTACGCCGCCTGGGCCGCCGTCGGCATTTTGAGTGGCGGCATGAGTTCCCGGCTCTTTACCGAAGTCCGTGAAAAACGCGGCCTGTGTTATACCGTCTCCGCTTCGCTGACCGGCATGCCCGGGCTGGGACGCGTCCTGTGTTACGCCGGGACCACTTCCGAACGGGCCCAGGAAACGCTGGACGTCACGCTCAATGAGCTGACCCGTCTGGGAGAGGGCGTAGAGGAATCGGAACTTGAACGCTGTAAAGCCCGCGCCAAAAGTTCGCTGATCATGTCGCAGGAATCCACGTCGTCGAGGGCCTCTTCGATTGCCCGCGACTGGTACTATCTCAAACGCATTACCACACTCGATCAGATCAACGAGGAAATCCAGCAACTGACGACCGACCGCGTGCTCGGTTATATCCACGCGCACCCTGCTGCCAATTTCACCGTCCTGACGATCGGCCCCCAACCTTTAGAGGTTCCCAGTGATATTTTATAAAGAGAAATTAAACAACGGCCTGCAGATCATCGCCGAACTGAATCCCAACGCACACAGCGTGGCGGTCGGTTATTTCGTCCGCACTGGTTCCCGCGATGAAACTGACGCGGTCTCCGGCGTCAGTCACTTCCTGGAACACATGGCGTTTAAAGGGAACGAAAAATATTCCGCCGACGATGTGAACCGCATCTTCGACGAGATCGGTGCCAACTACAACGCTTCCACCAGCGAAGAAGTCACCCTGTTTTACGGCTCCTTTCTGCCCGAATACCTCAAAACCGCGCTGGAACTCCTCTCCACTCTGATCTACCCCACCTTGAGGCAGGAAGATTTTGACATGGAGAAAAAAGTGATCCTGGAAGAGATCGGCATGTACGACGATCTGCACAGTTTCACCGCCTATGAAAAAGTGATGCAGACTCATTTCCAGGGGCACCCGCTGGGGCGCAGCATTCTCGGCAGCGTGCAGTCGATCACCGATCTCACGTCCGAACAGATGTCCGCATACCACGCGCAGCAGTACATGGCGGGCAACCTGACGCTCGTCATCACAGGCAACGCCGACTGGAAGCAGGTGCTGGAACTGGCGCACCAGTTCTGCGACCACTGGCCCGCCGGGAAAACGGAGCGCCCGATGGACGAAGCCACCCCCGCCGACCACGCACAGATCATCATCGAAAAAGGGATTCAGCAGCAGCACATCATGCAACTGGCCCCCGCACCGTCCGCGCAGGACTTGCTGCGTCTGCCGGCCGAGATTCTGGCGATCATCATCGGCGACGATTCCAACAGCCGCCTGTACTGGAAACTGGTCGACACCGGCTTAGCCGAATCGGCCGAACTCGGCTACAACGAATACGACGGCAGCGGCACCTGGCTGACCTACCTCTGTTCCGACCCCGAGTTGACCGAGAGCAACCGGCAACGGATTCAGGAAATCTACGATGACGTGAACCAGAACGGCGTGACCCTGGAAGAACTCGTCCGCGCCAAAAACAAACTCGCCTCCCGCCTGGTCCTCAGAAGCGAACGCCCGATGGGCCGCCTCTCATCCCTGGGCGGCAACTGGGTCTACCGCCAGGAATACGTGTCCGTCGCCGACGACCTGAAACTCCTCAACAGCGTCACCCTGGAAGGCATTCAGAAGCTGCTGAAAAAATACCCGCTCGGATATAGCACAACAGCGGCCGTAGGGCCGATGACGAGCGTGGCTGATTGAAGGGTTCAACTAATATCCGATCACTCTTTGCTTAACTCCAAATCCCACATTTTTTTAAAATTTTATGATAAATTAATGGAAGCTCTTGGAGTGGACCATATTCTTGGTTCGATGTAAGCCAACTGACAGGATCATCAACTGAATCTGGAATCATTGGAGCAATTTTAATAGCAGCACCACGAGGAACACAAGCTGTAATTAGAGCCAATGATTTTGGTTCATTACTTCCAAGCTCTAACATCACAGGTAGATTTAATGTCATGGCAAAATCATCCAGCGATTCTTCCGGGAGGATTTGCTCAAGAATATCTGCTAAAACAGAAAAGTACTTTGCAGTCACGTAAGAAATATCTCGTGATATAAAATGCATTGATTTTGTAATAGCGTTGTCTACATCTTTATTTTTCACTTCTTTGTTTTCAACACCATTTTGTTCTCGAAGCAAACTAGGTAAAGCTCTATTTACAATTCTTTTAAAAGGCTTACCTAGAAGCCACAGTTTCGCAAAAGCTAATAAATCGTTTCGATAATAATCGTGCCTACCTCTTGGATTAATTTCAGAGATAATGTGGAAAATATTATCCAGCTCTTTAAAGACTCTTTTTAAATCAGATGTAAACCCCCATTCACGTCTAATCTTCCACTTCTGCGAATCTTTTAAAATATCTTCATAAAGTGTGTTCTGAAGAAAAGGGTCTATCGATGGGTTTCTAAGTACTAAATCACTTGGTATTGATAACGCCTTTACAGATTCTCGAACTGAGTCGATCAATTGATTTTGTTGATCTTCTGTAATGTCTTTTGATTCAAGATACTTCATTGCTGAATCAGGATCTTTCAAATATCTAGAACGTAAGACAGTAACAGAACTATTTAGTTTGTTTATATCATCCTCTGGCAATATAGAACCACCATTTTTAAGCAACTGATTTATAATAGTAAAATGTTCTACCATTTTTTTGTTTGTTGTAGGGTTCACTTCTTTTTTTGTTTCATGTCGATAGCTGTCTACCCAATCTGACTCCCCCTCTTTAGTTAGTTGAACACAGTAGATCATCCCACATAGATGTTGGTCTAATCTTCCTGCTCGACCAATTAAATTTTTGAATTCAAAATCAGACAGTTTCTCGTCACCTTTTTCAGCTGAAAGAATAAATATTTTGTCAACTGGTAAATTCACCCCCTCTAACAATGTCGTTGTACAAAACAGAACTTCTAATTCACGCTGAGAAATAAGTTCTTCAATTTCTTCCCGAACAAAATCAGGCAATTTCCCATGATGATAAGCCACGCGACTTTCGAGACATCCAACTAACGAACAACGAGGATGAATAGAATCTTTTATATAAGTAATTAAACCACTAATTTCATCTGACAACTCAACACGTTGTTCACGATCTATTATAAACTGCTTTGCCCAGTTTTGAGCTGTCCCTGGCCCTGGTGCATACACGATCGAAGGGCTCTCAGTAGAAAACATATCTAAAGCATCACAAATAGCTTTGGTATTACTTCCATTCCACCTTGAATAGAGAGACCTTTTTGTTTCAATTTTGAATGAATAGTCTTGCATTTTTGAAGAGGGGTCTACAATCACCACTTCCAGTTTCTTTTCTCCTTTGACAGGCTTTAGTTTTGTTAAAATTTGTGAAACTGGAGTATCTTCCGTTTCAATATTAGAAGACTCTTCAGAAAATAGCTTCCTGCCTAATTCGCTTCCGTTAGATATGAAAGGACCTGCTGCAAAAATACTAGCACTATTATTTATTGAAGTTTTCAAATCTTGAATCACATACTCAAGCAATGCTCCCCGTTCTCCATCTTCAAGAGCTTGTATCTCATCTATGAAGATAATATCTAATTCTTTTATTACGGGCGAAGTAAGTAATCTAATACACCTCTCCTGTGTCAATGCAAACACCATCTTACTCTGTGTATTTTCTAAGTCATCGGGGACTGTAGAATAGACTCCAATATCAAATTCTGACTCTGAGCTAAACTTTCGATAAATAGCACATATTTGCGAAATCAATGCCTTAGTTGGAACTATAAACAAAGCTACAAATTTAGTTTGTATAGAAAGGCGATTTTTAACATATTCATGGATGATGAATGATTTACCAGCAGAAGTCGGTGCAGAGATCACGCAAGGGATTTGCAAAGATAGAGAATCAACAGTTTTTTTTTGGAAGTCAGTTAATACAATTCCTCCCGCAAGGTCGGTAAAATTATTTGTATACGCTCCAAAAAACTCATCCGTCAACAAGCCAAGTTCAGGGCCTTTATATTCCAGTTTTGGGCCAACAATTTTCCTTAAATGCATTGCTGCTGGTAAAGTACCTGTACGGGAAAAAATAGAATAACACAATGTTTCAACGGACTGACTCTCTGGATAATTCAGCTTAATTAATGCAGCGAACAGTAGTGCTTTTTGCCTATGTTCGTGAGATTTACTATCAGCTAACAACGTTGCAAGCCAACCAGCTTGAGACATTTTTGGGTAGGCTTGCTTCGCATCAATTTTTATTTTTGATAACGTCGCTTCTTCAAGAAAAGAAAGACATTCATTTATTACCTCATTCTGAAAAGCCCACTCATATCCGTCCATATTTCTTCTTGCTATTTCTTGGGGACTTCATATGGACAACCATGAAGAAGCTCATAAAAATTACTGCGCAATTTCAAGCAATCTTCAACAGGTAAAAAAAAGAAATCTAAACATACCTCGTATGGTTTAGGGTATGTATTTTTATGGCTCAATATTTTTTGATTTAAGCTATTAATTTCAGTTTCAAAATGGGCTCTTAATGCATTTTCGGCTTCATGTTTGTCACTTGATTTTTGTGATATATTCGAAATTGCATCTAACGAATAAGAAATAAAAACCGGATGAACCAGTATCTCATAGTCTTCATTTAATAAACGCATGGTTTCTTCGAGAAGCTCCTGGTTGAGCTCTCTTTCTCGAGGGAACTTTTTTGCGATACTAAGTTCATTTGAATATGGGCCGTAACCATCATGAAAACGTTGAATCGACTCGATGGCACTTTTAATTGCTCCTTTAAAATCGCAATGAATTTTTGATTCACCTATTAGAAGCGCTCTTTTTCCTTCATAAGTTCCAACGAAAATCCCGTCAGCACCTTTAACTTGATCATTTGGATTCCCCAAATCTTTCAGCTTATAAGCCATTAAAGGTGTGCCTAAAATTGCTTCTACAAAAATGTAGAGTAGCATTTCTCCAAGTTTTCCATCGTATTCTGGATTATTGTTACCAAATTTATCTCTTGCCTTTCTCCATGTCTGTTCATTAATTTCGCTTTCTGGAAAAACATATGCTCGCAATTGCTTGTCAAGATAGTTCATCAATCGATTAAATTTTTGTTGGTTTCCAACAAATGGAATTGTGAAGCCTCGAATATTTATTTTGCCGGTCTTCTGGTCCGCTTGCTTATTAAATTGACCACTGAACATACTACAGTCAACCGTCAATAATTCTGTCCAGTTGACGCTCATTATTTTTTCGAATCTCTCAAAAGCAAATTTGACTGTAAACAGAAACGTAAGATTAGATTTGAAGGTAAAATAACAAAACCACACGACATCCCCAGACGAGCACTTAATTATATATCCGTATGTATAAAAAATAAAAGCTTATCAAATATCATACCGCTTTTCTAACAGTTCCTTTTGAACAAAGTATTCGATTTCCCCGACCGTGTGATACTACTGCGCCAGCCAACATTACCCCGCCGCATCCCGTGGTACACCCAAAATCAAAATAAAGTTCCTTGACTCAGGCAAACAGCATCGTAAAAAAAAGGCTAATTACTGCGCCAACAATCCCGCCCAGAACATACTCGCGAAACCTTGATTTCAATTTCTGAGATTCTTCTTGAGCAGATTGTAATTCATCAATCTGATCTTCTAACAATTGTATTATCCCCTGTATTGATTCAACTTTTCTAGGTACTTCAAGTAATGATTCTTGTTTCTCAAATCTCTCTGCCATAACTTCTTCATACAATTGGCTCATTAAATCCCTCCAAATGAAATTAATTTTTATTGCCGATCTATATTTATTGAAAAAAACTCGAACCCTAAATCTAGAAAACGGAAGTTACAGTTAATAGATCAATTAAATGTAATTATTTTTAGAACAAACCATCTCTCAGTCCCCACTCACTCCAATAAACACATACTCCACCGGCTGTCCCTCCTCGTACACCGTCAAATAAACCGCCTGCCAGCGTTTGCAGAGGTCATTCAACCTGCCATCCTGTTCGGCGGACTGGATCATGGCTTTTGTGGGCTGCGTGGTGCCGAACAGGGTTTGCAGTTGGATCTCGCTGAGAGGTGTGGCAGCGCCAGGCTGGGGAGCAGGGGAGACACAATCGATGTCGAGCATCAAATGCGGGCCCGCTTCGGCTCTCTGTTCTAAAAGTTCTCCCGCGTCCGGGTGGCACTGTTGGCTTGCCAACAGTGAAAAACAGTGGGGCCTCTCCCAGTTCTCTTGTCTGATTGAGGTCATTAATATATCACCCAATGTTTTGTTTTGATTCGATCTGTCATGATGACACAAATTCCACCTGCATCGCCAGTCTGTCCGATACGATTCAGCACAAAAAAACAGTAACTGCTTTATTGCATTTCACGTCAACTCTCATCACTGTTGGGCTTGCCAACAGTGAAAAACAGTGGGGCCTCTCCCAGTTCTCTTGTCTGATTGA
>CAXBFD010000177.1:0-9643 GCA_963974925.1 uncultured bacterium
AGATGGTTCTGCAGGTTGGTATGATGCAGCTTGGTATCTTCAGCGCCGGTTTTTTTATGTTCGGCGAGAACTTTGCCGTCTTTATCCTTGGCAACCCAGCCGGAAGAAGTGAAGTAAAGGGTGCCGCGATAACCGCGAATCAGGTGATCGATGCCCACCCGGTTGCTCATGGTTCCCAGCACATAAACGGTCATGCCGCGCGGGTATTCGCAGATCATTTCAAAGTTGTCCGGCAGATTGCGTCCGTCGGGCCACTGCCAGATGCCACCCATGCCAACCACGCGCCGCGGATAAAGCAGGTTGCAGGCTTTCATGATTCTGGTAATCCGGTGAATGAACAGGTCGGTGCAGATGCCGCCCGAGTATTGGGAATAGTTGCGCCATTCATAGTAATGGTGCGGATTCCAGTCGACTTTCGGAGCATGCCCGAGCCACGCGTTCCAGTCGAGGTCGGCCGGTTTGGGTTCATCGTCTTTCAGACCGGGACGACGCCAGGGGCCTTGGTCACCGTAGCGGCGGACATATTCGATCTGGGCCTGGACCACCTGGCCGATGACGCCTTGTTCAATCGCTGTGGCAGCCGAGCTGTAGGAATCGTCGGACATGCCTTGCACGCCAACCTGAATCGGCCGCTTCGTTTCTTTCTGTTTTTTGATCACTGCCTGGGCTTCAGGGATGCTGTGCGTCATTGGTTTTTCACAATAGACGGCTTTGCCTGCATCCATCGCGTCGATGGTCATCTGTGCGTGCCAGTGTTCCGGAGTGGCAATGGTGACATAATCAATGTCTTTGATTTCCAGAACTTTGCGGTAGTCGGCAAACGCGTGTTTGGCACCCGTTTTTGCCTGGCCTTCATCGGCGCGTGTTTTCCAGCAGTCGGCGACGGCAATCGCTTCCAGGTTATTCTTTTCGCGGATGGCATTGAACGTATTCATGTGCGCGTTTGCCATGCCGCCTGCGCCGATGAAACCGATCCGAATCCGGTCGTTGGCGCCGAGAATATTTCCGTAGCTTTGTGCGGTCCAGGCCAGGCCGGCAGCGATGGTGCTGCCCGTCTGGAGGAAACTTCTGCGCGTGACTTCAGACGAAGCCGCTTTGTTTTCAGAGCTCATGCGTGGAGATCCTGTTTGAAATTAAGGAATGATTTATGAGGTGATTTCAGCAGATTAGTTGAGTTCTTTGATCCGCATGTTTTTGAACTCAATTTTAGCGCCGTGACCACACAGGCAGAGATGACCGGATTCACGCTTCAGGCCGGGATGGTCTTTGCCGTCCATGGTGCCGTTTTTCTTGGCGTCGGTCATATCAAAGTCGAGAATGGTGACGCCATTCAGCGTGACTTTGACTTTGTTGCCGTCGACCAGAAGTTCCTGTGTGTTCCATTCACCAACTGGTTTGAGGTGACCGCGTTCGGCGGCAGCGGTTCCGTAGAGCGAACCGTGATACTGGTATTTCTGAAGCTTGGCGTATTTTTCTGCCGAGTCATCGAGGATCTGGATTTCCTTACCTGCATAAGCGGGGCTGTTTTTATTGAGATCCATGGGAACGTGAAAACCGATGCCGTTGTTAGCACCGGGTTCCAGTTTGAAATCAAACCGCAGGACAAAGTTTTTGTATTCTTTGTCGGTAAACAGATTACCGCCGCTGTCTTTTTTGCTGATGAGCATGCCGTCTTCTGCAAAATAGCCGTTGGTGGCACCTTTCCAGCCGTCGAGATTTTTACCGTTGAAAATGCTGACAAAATCGCTGTCACAATGTTCTTCGGCGCTCAGAGGTACGACAGAGAAGCTGGCGAAAGCCAACAGACAGACGGCAGCAAAATTCCGGGGAGTGTTTTGAAGCATAGTATTGTTCCTTGATATTTCACAATTGAAAGTAACTCAGGAAGGAAAATCCTGTGATATTTAAGGATCTTTAAGAAGGCGTGCAGAATTGAGCATACCAAAGTAAGTTTACCAGAATCAATGGAAAACCGCGTGAAAGCGCAGGGTTTTTTGTTTGAGGCAATTTTGATTAAAATGGCACTGCGACTTAAAAAACGATTTTGCATAGGGCATTGAAACGGAAGTGGAACGGATATGAATTTAGAAAATGAAACCGGCGCTGATGTTCCCACACTCTTCTGGGTTGGCGGAACAGATGGATATCTGAAGATGATTGATCAGACTTTGCTGCCTGTGGAGTTTCGGGAGATCGAATGTCACGATGTGGAAACCGTGTGGGATGCGATTAAAAAGCTGCGCGTACGCGGTGCACCGGCGATCGGAATTGCAGCCGCTTACGGAGTTGTATTGGCATTGCAGACGGGCACTGGCACGGAGCGGCCGGACTTCGATCAGAGATTAACAGAAGCGTCCGAATATTTAGCGGGCAGCAGACCGACGGCCGTCAATCTGTTCTGGGCACTGGATCGATTGCAGAAGCTGGCTGCACATTCACCGGAGCTTTCAAACAGTGCGATGCATCGGCGGTTGTTAGAAGAGGCGCGGCGGATTGAGCAGGAAGATCTGGTGATGTGTCAGCAGATCGGCGAAGTCGGAGCTGCGCTGCTTGCACAGGGAGATGGCGTGCTGACGCACTGCAACGCGGGGGGGCTGGCGACATCAGGCGGCGGAACGGCGCTGGCGGTTTTCTTTGAAGCGGCGCGGCAGGGAAAAGGGATTCACGTTTATGCGGATGAAACGAGACCGTTACTGCAAGGGGCGCGTTTAACGACCTGGGAACTGATGCAGCGCGGAATTCCCGTCACACTGATCAGCGATTCAATGGCGGGCTGGGTGATGAAAGAACAGAAAATTCAGGCGGTTGTGACCGGCGCGGATCGGATCGCCGCCAATGGAGACTCGGCAAATAAAATCGGAACCTACTCGGTGGCTTTATTAGCCAGTGTCCATCAGATTCCGTTTTATATCGCGGCTCCCTCCAGTACGTTTGATTTGAGTCTGGAGAGTGGCGCGGAGATTCCGATTGAAGAACGTCATGCTGAAGAGATCACGCATGGATTTGGCAAACAGACGGCGCCTGACGGTGTCGATGTTTACAATCCCGCATTTGACGTGACGCCTGCAAAATACATTACGGGCATCATCACCGAGCGGGGTTTGATTCAGCCTGTTACGAAAGAGGAAGTCTTACGCGTGCTTTCTACCGACCCCGCTTAAAGCGGACTCAACGGAGTTTACCGCGGTTAATATCGGGGCGTCTGGTTGTTATATCCGGGGTTTACAGACGGATATTGCTGTTGCGGATACTGCTGTTGTTGAAACTGCTGCTGTTGATAGGGGTTTGGTTGCTGGTAAGGCGCCTGATATTGAACGGGCATCATCGTTGGTCGCTGCTGATAAGAGGAAGACTGCTGTTCCCGCTCTTCCTGATATTTGCGTTTTCGCTGCTGAATTTCTTCGATATCTTCTTCGCGTGGGGGCAGCGCGTAGTTTTTCCAGGTAGCCTGTTCCTGGTATCGATTCCAGAAATGTTGTGAATAGGCAAGTTGAGGAGTGATTCCCCATCCCGCAGCCGTCTGAGTTTGTGAAAGAACATGACGGTAGTTATAGGGTTTGAAATAATGATAACCGCTGTAAGGCGAGATTTCCTGAAAATAACCATGTTGCCAGGGGTATTGTGAATCGAAGGGGTAAAGTGGATCTCCATAGATTCCCCCCGTGACTCCGGCAGACGTCATGGGGTAGTTTGAATCATATTGAACTTCGGCGGCACTATAGTCGACAGGATCTCCGCCGACGGCAGCAGCAACGACAATAGCGAAAAAAGCAGTACACATATCCGAAATTCCTCTGTCTCACAAAACAGAGACGATGTTCTGTTTTGCGAATTGGTTCAAGCATTGATTCTGTTACGGGAGAGATGTGCTCCGGCACTCTTATTTATCGGTCAATCAAAGTGCCTTTCCTTCAGGTTCATCACAAAAATCGCAATATGTAAATCACATAAGCGCGCTACAACCAGAATATTTTCAAATCTGGTTAGATCATCCAGCAAAAATAAACCGGCAATATCTGCCGAAACCCGGGTCGAAACAGAATCTTTTTCGTGGTTTCCAGCCCTGAAGGATATTCATGGTGTAGGCTTCATTGTCGACGTGAAAAATGCTCCGCGAGTGACTTGAGTTGATCGGGCGTAAGAGGACTCGAAGAAGTGACCTCCCTTTCAATCAAGGGCGGCAGGGTGGTTCGCGTTCATTGACAGATTCGGTATGGATTTACTTTTCGTGCCTCGCAAAATGGTAAGTTGTGCCAGCTTTTAATCATAAACACCGAAGTTTTGAAATACTTACATGAAGTGTCAGGGACCAATCATGCAACAATATAAAATCATAAAAGCGGTAGCGGTGCTGTTAATGGGATCAACGGCCCTCTATGCTGATGATGTTGTAATACCGGGTGCCAATCTGGGAAAATCAGCCACGTTGCCGCCTCCCAGTTCTCCAGTTCCGCAGCCAGATCCAGCGGCGAACGCACGGCCCCAATATCAACAGCAACAGCAACAGCAGCCCCAACAGTATCAACCCCAGCCTCAACCTCAGCCAGCTCCCCAGAATCCGGATGCGTTAACCCGCCCTGTGCCCGGCTATCAGGGGGGACCTTACGTGCAGGGGGGGAATCAATACTGGCTGCCAAACAATGTGGTACCACAAGTCGGTTCACCTTATTACTACAGTGCAACGCAGGGGCCAGGTGGAACTTATGGAATGACAGGACCGAGCGTAGGTATGAAAGCGGGACAGACCTGGTTTGGCGGTGAAAATGAAGCCAACGTTGGAATGCAAAATCAGGCTTTATCCAGCGATCCCTATACAAAACATTTTGGTCCCGGCTTTTATCGTTCGAACGAATACGGCCATTATCGTTTTCCATCCTACAGTTACAGACGGCCCTGGTATAATCCGGGCGCTCCGACTTACAATCGTGATACCAATTATCGATGGTAAAATTGTTCAGAAGGAAAAATGGATAACACAATTTTTATGTGTCATCCGTTCCCTGTAAAAAACCCGGGCTCTCCGCCCGGGTTTTTTTATTTGTGCTAAAATGTAGGGGATTCCCCGTGCCGGGTTAGTTAGAAGAGGAAAATTAAGTCGAACCATTCTAATCCTCTTTTCGTGATCAGCCGATACAAACAATACAATGTGGTATGTATCTACCCAGGTTGCGTTCTTTCTTTCTGAGGTTTGAAGGATTCGTTCTGAATCTCAATCAAAATTGACGCGATGGTTCATGCCCTGAAAAGATGATCAATCAGTAAGTTAGGGAAAATTTGCTGGCACGAAATAAACACGATTTATTGTTCTTCGCCTTGTTGTGAAGAACTCACAGGTTTTTTCAGGCCTGAACACGAATTTAGTATTACGCAAATTACCTTTTTCCTCTTTGCAGGTAATTAGGGGAGCAACTGCGGATGTTCAAGAAGAATTGCCACGGATCGGCATTTCGGATTTTTGATAAGAATCAATGTCAAATTACGTTTTCATTGATGGCGATTCTATTGATCGGTTCGTTATGTAGCGCTCAATCGGTATATAGCCAGGGACCTTCCATGCTCCAGTTGCCGTCGCCGGTACAACGGGGAGGCGGGTATGGACCTGCGCCTAATCAATTTCAGTCAGAAGATTCCGGCCAATATCAACAGCAATCCCAGGATCAGCAGTATCCACAGGGAATGATTCCGATTCAAAATACACAACATCAATCAGCAGGACCGCGTATCCGTATGGTTCAGGATACGGGACGAATTACCAGAAAACCACTGCCGACTCAGATTCGATCAACGCCGGGGATCTTTGATGAGATGGAGATTATTCTTCGCCGCAGTCAGCTGGTGATTACGAATTCCAGGATTCGACGATACGCGATTGCAGATCCTTCCATTATCGAGTTTGTCACCTACTCGCCTACGGAAGTGGCGATTGTTGGATTAGAGCTGGGGACAACCACGTTAACACTCTGGTTCGAAGGCGATGAGCATCCGATTACGTATCTTGTTCACACAATTCAGGATCCGAGTCTGGAAAACCAGCGACGCATTGATTACGGCAAACTGGAACGCAAAATCGCGGTATTATTTCCGAACAGTAAAGTTTATCTGGTTCCCCTTTCACGGAAAATTATTGTTAAAGGAGAAGCTTCTGATGCTACAGAAGCTGCCAATATCCTTTCCGTGATTCGAGGTGAAGTGATTAACTTTGACGGGAACCTTGGTGGTCCTCAACCTTATGGCGCTGGCGCTTATGGCGGCGGGTATGGAGGAGGCGTTGGCGATGGAATTAACGGATTCGGCAACAATTTCGCCTCTTCATTGATTGTGAATATGCTGGAGATTCCTGGTGAATTTCAGGTAATGATCCATGTGACGATTGCTCAGATGAACCGCACGATGATGCGACAGCTGGGGGTTGATTTAAGTGTTCTGTTTGATGGCGGGCGGCAATTTATCGGTTCCACGATGGGGGGAATTCCTTCCACATTGACGGGTATTTTTGAAGCCGGTGAAGTGAATGTGCTGATCAATGCTTTGGCGCAGAATGGAACTACCAAGATTATGGCTCGACCGACGTTGACCGTGTTAAGTGGTCACTCGGCGAGTTTTCTAGCCGGTGGTGAATTTGCAGTGCCTACGATTGTTGGCGTCGGTGGAGCTCAGGGAACATCAACCACTTTTCGCGGCTTTGGTACTTCGATTGTGGTCACGCCGATTGTTCTCGACAAGGATCTGATTCGCATGAGAATCGTTCCTGAATACAGTCAGATTAATGATAATAACTCAGTCGGCGGTATTCCTGGTTTGAATTCCAGAAGAGCCCAGACGACCGTGGAATTGCGTGAGGGTCAGACAATCGTCCTGGCTGGTTTATTCGGTCATGATGCGTCAACCGGTGTCACGCGTATTCCCTGGCTGGGAGAACTTCCGCTCATTGGCAGTTATCTTTTCAGTTCCAAACAATCGAGTCAGGGAGAGTCGGAATTATTGATTACAGTGACGCCTCAGCTGGTGCGGCCGATGGAAGAAGATGAAGTGCCACCCTATCCGGGATTTGAAGTCACTGTGCCTCAGGATAAAGAATTATATAAATATGCGATGACAGAAGGAGCTCCAGACAAAGCCGTGTACCAGTTGCAGCCTTATGGGCGCGGGGCGGGCCAGGGGATCGAAGTCGGATATCAGCCGTTTAATCCGGCTCCTGCTTCTCCTTATTATCCGCCGATGAATACGGGAACTTTTCAAAACGGTCCCGCGACTCAACCAATCCCGCAAAGTGGCACTTTTCCAGCGCAGCCCCGACCTGTCCGGCCGCAGAATCCTGCACCATCTAACCAGTATCAGCATCTGCCTCCACCTCCGGCTCCCGGGGTGAGTGGACCTCAGGCCCGCTATGGTACGAATCAGCCACAGCCAGATCAGCGTCGCTTTACTCAGATGATCAAAGACCGGTTCCAGAACACGACTCCTGACAACAATTACGATCGCAGGGTCGAACCGGCCGGGTACGTGGATCCCAGAATGAGAATGGAATCAGCCGAACCGCAAAAACCGAAATCAAGATTTCCCTGGATGGGTCAGGGAAAATAATTCCATGCGTGACAATTGAAGACAGAATGTCATTGATCGATTTTTAAACGAGATACGAATTAGCGTAATTTTAAGATAACGCCGTATATTCGCAATCAATTTAAGATAAAACGTCGTTACAAAAACAATTGAGGGACATGATGGCCCGACTATCAATATTTCAAAAAATCTTCCTTTCTGCTTCCTGCATGCTGCTGGTTGCCGGCTGTTGTCGCTGGGGCGGTGGCGGAAACTGGGGGTTACATAAACGCTCGTTAGCGATTCCCGAAGTTTACCCGTTGGGCAGCGTGAATCGTGCGCATTATCACACAATGGAATCCAATGCGGAAGCGGTCGATTTTATCATCAATCGAAATGAGTTCGTCGAGAACACGGCAGAGCTGACCACAAACGGGAAAGATCATATTCTCGAAATTGGGGCACGCATGAGAAGTGCTCCCTATCCGGTGATTGTCGAACGCAGCGACAATAATTATGCGCCTGAATTAGACGCCTATCGTCGACAACTGATTGCCCGAATCTTAACGGATCTTGGAAACCAGGATGCAGATCAGCGGACCATTGTTTCCACTCCATATGGCCGCTCTTTGAACTCACGCGAGGCGGAAGCCGATTATTACCGGTTCATTTCCACACGTGGAGGACTCAATGGAGGATTCGGCGGCGGCGGCGGTGGCGGTGGTGGATTCGGCGGTGGTGGTGGCGGCGGCGGCGGCGGTGGGTTCGGTTTTTAATCTGAACGGAATCATCATCCGTGAAGTCTGATTCCAGGTAAAACAAACTGAGCTTGCAAACGCCGCGGGGAAATTCCTTTGAGGCATTGTAAATTACTGCTAAATAGCGGCTTAGGGAATACGGACGAATTTTTCCGGGGAGTGAAACGCACTCTGTGGCCGATGTGTCGGTTCGCGACTTCCGGCTGAGGAAATTGTTTCAAAATTCGTATCGACACGATTAGAGAATCGGCATAGAATCCCTGCCTTAATCTCAGATACACCTCTTTCTCTCTCATTTCTCCTTTCCCAATTTACAATTTCACTTTTCTTTGCTGTCAATCCAGTCGAAGAAGCTTCTCCAATTTGCGATCGATATCGGCAAAACAGTCGTTTGAGCCACACATTTCCGGTCACATTTGTAGTGCGCATCATTGAGATTGAATGCTTTGAAAAATCATTGAAAAGAACCAAACAAAGCGATCTGCATTCGCTGAGCCAAGGTTGATACCCGATGAAAACTCGAATGTTTCAACAGATTGTTTTTCTGCCGATACTCTGCATTGTGTGTAGTGGATGTCAGTCCGGACCTTTTGCGAGCCGTTCTCAATCATCGGGCACGCTGGCGCAGCAGGGGGCTGACACGGAAAACGAATCTGCCATACAGAAAAATCTCAGAGAAGCAATGGCTGAAGAACGGGCAAAAGTACGTTCAGGCACGAAGCGGCGGAATGATCAAGCTGCTTCGGCAGCCAGCCTGGCAGAACGTTCTGGAAAAGATCAAAGGCAAAATCGTCTTCCGGCAGCAGCCGAATCCAAAAACTTACCCCTGAGTTCGCCACAGCAAGCATCCAGGCAACCGGATGATTCGACGGTTCAACAGGAATTGAATCTGGCTTACGATGCCGACCGGACTGGAAATATTGAGAAGGCGCAAGGGTATTATCAACGTGTTCTTGCTCTCGATCCCGCTAACTATGAAGCATTACATCGTCTGGCCATTATTGAAGATAAAAAGCAGAACTTTCCTGCGGCAGAGGCCTATTATCTGAGAGCATTAAAAATCGATTCCACTAATGCGGACCTTCTCAGTGATATCGGCTATTCTTACATGTTGCAGGGACGCGATGATTATGGTGAAAAGTATTTACATGAGGCTCTTAAATTTCAACCCGGGCATGCGCGCTCACTCGATCATCTCGGCTGGTTCTATGGTCGCGCAGGTCAGTACGACCAGGCATTGGCTCTGTTTCGCATGACGAGTGGTGAAGCGCAGGCTCAGCTTAAATTTGCTCAACTATTTCCCGACGCTGAACTCAACAATCACCTGGCTCAAGGAAATATGA
>CAXBFD010000178.1:0-9437 GCA_963974925.1 uncultured bacterium
AGTGGAACCGGTTTGACCTTGGGAACTGCTGCGGGATCGATGCTGGCTGATCTTATTACCGGAAAGTCAAATAGCTTGACAGAAGAACTGTCCCCTGGTCGGCTAAATATCACTTCAGCTGGTAAGGTGATCTCGGAAGGCACAACAACGGCAGGCAATCTGGCAGAACGCGTTTTACCGGCTCAGAAAATCAATGCGGATGTGTTACAGGCTGGAGAGGGAGCCGTGGGTAAAGTTGATGGAAAGTTTTTAGCGATCTGTCGTGACCGCAGCGGTTGTGTGCATTCCCATAGTCCGATCTGCACACACATGGGGGGAGTGGTTCAATGGAATCAGGCAGAACAGACTTGGGATTGCCCCGTCCATGGAGGACGTTTTTCTGCAAGTGGAGAACGACTGTATGGGCCGCCGGAAAAAAAACTGGAAACGGAATAAAATAGGCTGACACTATAAACTTTCTTAATTCAATACGTGGGAGAAACACGTTATTATTACCGAACGATCCGAAAACCAGTAATTATTCTGTTCGCGACTGGCTCAAAAAAAGAGTTAGGTAATACGAACATTCAATTGAGATCAGTAACGAGCGCTGCCAGCCAGATGAAGTCGGCGAAGTTGATGGCTTTTTATCATAGCGTGTGGGCACTCGGCGACAGCATTTAATTATGCCAAAGAACCGTTTGATCTGCTTGCGATGTTTATAAATCTTTCGATCATTTCGCTTATTGATCTTTCTACTCGGATTCGGGGTGATGCAAACTTTCGCTTTGAACCGCCTGCCCTGCTGGTGAATCGAATCGGAGTCATATGGGCTATCTGCCACGATGACGCCATCCTATCCCTGCTTAAATTTCAAAAGAAGTCGATCGCCTTGTGAAGCATCACCTCGTTGCCCGGCAGTGAGCAGGAAGTGGACGAACTTCCCAAGCACACCAGCGAACGAAACGTTTTCAGACGTTATTCGATTTGCCATACTGCTCGGGAAGATATTCCCACGGGATTCCGGTCTTCAAAACAAACAGAACAGTGTTGACTGACAGTCAGTTATCCACTGCAGTGCGTCCTTGATCGCTCGCCTTACCTGGCAAATATTCCTGAATCGCTTTCCACTAAGTGGCAGGAAGCTCATGACACCTGTCCGAACATCAATTACTGTATGACATCCAATTAATATCCACGTTTCAGCACCCACTGGGTGGCGTGTTACACCAACTGGGTGACGTGGGTGATATTGAGTTTTCGTTTAATATTTTCTTTATAGCGTTCGATTGTTTTAACGCTTAAGTACAACTGGTCAGAAATTTGTTTGGTACTTTGTCCGTTGCCAATCTGTTCAAAGACTTGCAATTCGCGATTGGTAAGAGATTCAATCCCTTCAACTCGCATTGGTTTGCGATTGCCCAGTCGGTCGCGGATCAAATCCTTAGTCACAAATTTACTGAAATAGAATTCGCCGTTGAAAACTGCTTGAATGCCTTCGATCAGTTTCTGAGGTGCTTCCTGTTTGTTAATAAATCCAAATGCGCCCGCAGCCAAAACGCGGTGTGCAAACAACTTTTCATCGTGGGCGGAAATGACCAGGATTTTCATGTGGGGGTACTTGCTGAGAGCCTCCTTGATCAAGTCCATCCCATCCCCTTCCTTGAGAGACAAATCGACGATGGCGACATCGGGTATTAACCGGTTCAGCATCTCGATACCCTCTTTTTCAGTTCCCGCCATTCCGCAGAATTCCAGACCTGGTTCCTGATTGATGAGTTGTGAATATCCATACCGCACAATGCCATGATCATCAATCACCACGATTCGAGCAATGGTAGAAGTTGTATTGTTCATTTCTGGCCACCTTTTTTATAATAGTGTATTTCCAATACTTCTCTGTCCGCTACTACTTTTGTCCGCGATGTTTTTTCTCACAAATCCATAAACTCATTTCATGAAGCAGAAATGTTAAGATGAATTTTGTATTTACTTCAGATCTGTAACATAAAATCGATAACGACTTTGTACTGGAAACTTACCCCCGGCAATATTTTGCCGGAATGGTGAGCTTCACGATACTGCCATCGCCGAAAACGGATTCCACCTCCAGTTCACCCCCGACCGATTCAGCGCGATACCGCATAATCCGCAGTCCATTCTGATCCAGCCCGTCCTGACTGAGATCAAATCCCGAGCCATCATCTTCAATCATCATCAACAGATTCTTTTTTGTCGAAAGATTCACAGTGATTTTTGGTGAATCCGCATGTTTGACGGCATTATGAATCGCCTCCTTGGCAACCTGGTAGATTGTCAAGGCAACCAGATCATTCGTCAAAAAATCTTCGTCATATTCGTCGTCAAAGACTTTGCACTGCACTTCGTATCGTTCGGTTACCTCAGCAGCCAGGCCCCGAAGTGTGGGAATCAAGTCGACTGCGTCCACCGTTTCTGACATCAACCCGCTCAGGAGTCGTCGCACATCGTCGTGCGTCTGATGCAATATCTCTGTCAAATGCTTTAAATTCTCTAAACCCGTGGTCAGTTCCTGCGGGATATCTGCTCTCAATGATTCCACAATCAACGCTCCGCCGGTTAATTGCTGAGCAATACCTTCGTGCAGCTCGCGTCCGATCCGACGTTGCTCTTCCAGGGCAATCGTTGCAGCGATCTGTTCCAGACGCTTCCTTTCGATCATGTGCCCCAGTTGAATCCCGATGTCTGGCATAATCTCCAGAAAGCGTGGCTGCGGTTTGATCGTCTGTTCTGAAAAAAATTCCAACACAGCAACCACTTTCCCAGCAACAGTAATCGGAAACGCGATGACAGCGTGCAGGCCCAGATTGGGAATGTGTCTCTCCCAGCTGTCGGGATGCTGTGAGATATCTGTGATCCACACCGGCTCGCCCGTCTCCATGATTTTCCCGATCATCCCTTCACCAGACATGAAGTGCATGTTCTGAGACAGGTTCCTGAACTCATCGAAATGCGCGATCATTTGTTGTTTGCTGTCATCGCAATACCAGATTCCTGAGCTCAATACTGCTTGTTTCTGATGAGCAGACTCATGATCCAGTTGCCAGACATGTCCCACTCTCCAGCCATTATAATCTGAGATTCGTTTCAGTGCAGATCGAAACGCACTCTCGATATTCTGCCCTTCATTAGCGACACGGGTAATATACTGTAAGATTTCCAGCAATTCCATTCGCTGTTTGACTTGCGATTCCAGCGTTTCTGTCAACTCCTGCAGGCCTGCCTGACTCGTCAGCAACTCTTGTTCTCGTTTTCGACGCGCGGTGATTTCGACACACGTGATCACCACGCCACCGATTCGATGATCATCGGTTCGATAGGGTAATATACGACGGATGTATGCCCGCCCGTCCTGACATTCTACCTCGTTATCGACCGCGATCATGTGCTTCAAAACTTTTTCGCATTTTTCAATCAGATCCTTTTCTGTAAAATCGTCCTGCAAATCGTCCAGCGGTCGCCCTTGATCAGACGGTTTGATGCGAATTACTTGCTGAGCCGCCGGCGTGAACCAGCGGATTTTCATATCGGAATCCAGACAAATCGTCGCGACTTCCGTGGCAGCGATCAAGTTCTCCAGATCCGCATGTTTCACCTCCAGTTCATCCACCTTCGAAGCGAGTTGCAAATTCACCGTAGAGAGTTCTTCATTCAGCGACTGTAATTCCTCCTTGCTGGTTTCCAACTCCTCGTTCGTGCTTTGCAATTCTTCATTGATACTCATCACCTCTTCGTTCGAGGCCTTGAATTCTTCATTTGATGCCGCAAATTGTTCAATCGTGGTTTGCAGATCCTCCCTGGTCGCTGAAAGTTCGTCTTCGAGCTGTCGAATGATTGCATTTTCATCAATGTCTGTGTCAATGATTTTTTGGGGTTTCGGAGCCGGTTGCAATTCGCGGCGCGGCGTGGCTTGATTTGAGGACAGTTCCGGCGACTCCTCGAATACGATCAATATCAATTCTTCTTTTCGTCCTTCCTGTTGAATCAGGCTGGCTTCGATCAAAACCTCCCGCTTTAACCCTTCTCGCTCCACCCCACAGGTGACACGCACCACAGAGTTTTCCTCAAATACTTTGCGAACCGCCCCCCGTAGGCTGCTCCGCATCCCATCGCGAAGTTTGCTCAATAAGTCATCATTGGGTACGCCAGGTTTATGCTTGATATAGGGATTGACATCGCCGCTGATAAACAGAATCCGATACTGGCGATCAATGAGAATCGCGCGTGGTGCCATCCGATCAATCAGTTTCTGTTGAGCCAGGGACGATAGCTGCAGATCACGGCGCTGCACAGGCAGTGTCTCAATCTCTCCTCGCGACACTCCCGGTGAAATCAGCAGATCGAGTCGATCATGTCGCGTTGGACCGATCGCCTGATAAATCCGATGCCGCTTGCTGATGGTTTCAAATATATCGTCTTGCCGACCAACTGTCTCTGCCGTTCCCAGCAGAAGATATCCCCCTTCAATCAAAGCAAAGTGAAAAAGTCCCATCAGTTTTTGTTGCACATCCGGTTTCAAATAAATCATCACATTGCGGCAACAGACCAGTTGAAGCTGCGAAAACGGAGGGTCAGAAATCAGGTTTTGGTCAGCGAAGACTACCGCTTCACGCAGCGACTTGTTGACTTGATAATGCAGATCTCCGTCTTCTAATGAAAAATAACGTTTGAGTTGCTGGGGAGAGACATCAGCTGCAATACTGATCGGATAGCGACCGCTGCGGGCCTGCTCCAAGGCAGCTTTATCAATATCGGATGCAAAAATTTGAAGGGGATTGGACCTGCGCTGTCTACTAAGTTCATCCAGAATCAGAATCGCGACTGTATAGGCTTCTTCTCCGGTCGCACAGCCAGCGACCCAACAGCGAATTGATTCATCGTTCGATTTAGAACGAACAATCTCGGGAATTACCTTTTTTGCCAGGTTGTCCCACACTTCCCGGTCGCGAAAGAAATCAGTCACACTAATCAACAGATCTTTCGCCAGCGCAGTGACCTCATCAGCGTCCGCCTTCAGCATGTTCAGGTAATCGTCAATGGTATCTACATGGTGTAAACACATTCTGCGCTGCGTCCGGCGTAGCAGAGTGGCTTCTTTGTATTTCTGAAAATCGCAGTTTGCCTGTTTACTTAACAGACCAATGATGTCGGACAATCCCGCTGTTTGCTTTTCGGTGTCGTCGAGGCTCTCTTCTTTGTCATCGGTGTGATCGCTCTCGGGAGACGAGGACGCCGTCTTCTCGTGAGAAGACAGCATCTCTTCGCGAATATAAGCGTGTTGGGCAAAACGAATCAACGCTTCAGGAATCTCCTCGGGAGAAAGTACCTGATCGACGACTCCCGAGGAGATTGCGCTGTCAGGCATACCGGTATGTTCAGCGCTCTCACTGTCCTGTGCCAGTACCAGACCGCCTGCAAGTTTGATCGCCTTTACGCCCAGAGTTCCGTCACTCCCCGTTCCAGACAAAATTACCCCTACTGCCCGCTGTTGCTGGTCTTTGGCGAGCGCGCGCAGAAAGAAATCAATCGTGATGGGGGCAGTGCGGGGACCTTCCATGTGAGACAATTTCAGGCGACCACCGACGATGCCCAGATACTTCCCGGGGGGGATGAGGTAGACATGATTCGGCAGCACGAGCGGTTCATCGTGACCTGCCGAACTTTCATGACGGTATACTTGTCCAAAAGTTCCGCTGCCAGGCTGGGTCTGTCCCGCGCCAGGTGTTGAATCACGACCAGTGCTACTCCCGGTTTTTCCGGCATCGCTTCCAGCAACCGCCGCAACGCATCAAACCCACCTGCTGATGCCCCCACGCCGACAATGGGAAAACCTTGCGGTGTCGAACGTTCTGGATTCGATTGTTTCTTTGCCACGGTGACTCCCTGAACGAATAAAAAAACAGCAGTATACACAGAAGTACTATCATCAGTAAGTATCCTGATAATGAAGCAAACGGAATGCCGAATAGTCCCTAAGATCGTGCCGCCAGCAAGAAGTAAACAAGTGGATACCGGGGTTTTTCCCATCAGTAAATTCGGGTTTTGCGGTTTGAGCCTTAACGAAGGCATTGCGACACTTTCAAAACAGAATGGACTCATAAATCGTATTATTTTGGCATGAAGTTTCAGAAGAGAAGGGCGCTTGAAGCTCAAAACATCTTTCGCATGAGGCGCCACCAACCTGCTACAGGCTGTGAAAAACGATATGAATGATAAACAGCAGGGCGAATCAATTATTGGTTCGATCAAAAATCGAAGGGTAATAACGAGTGACTCGGAAAGCAGCGACGCCAGTGTTATTGATCGAGACATGCTGCGAGTCTGTGCAGTGCTGGCCCACAAATTACGAAATTCGCTCAGTGTGATCCAAGCGTATACCGATTTAATGAATCCAGAAACAGAAACTGAGTTGCAATTACAGCACAGCTTGAGAACGCAGGTGGAGCGAATGATTTATCTGATCAACGATCTGCTGATCATGCCACGAAACACCTATGGCAAAGCTCAACTGTATCGCCAACCCGTGGATTTAAAAGAGATTATTGATTCGGTACTTCAGCGCATGTCATCTATGTTTACAGCGAATCGTCAGTCGCTGGAGCTCAAGATTGATGACCAACCATGCTGGCTGAACGGCGATCGGCATCGTCTCTCGCAGGTGCTAATCAATCTACTGTCCAATGCGTCAAAATGCAGCCCCAAAGATTCGCAGATTTGTCTTTGCGTGACTCGCCTTTTCGATTTGATTGAGATTCAAGTCATCGATAACGAAATTGGAATCGAACCTGACTCATTTTCCGAAATCTTCGACTTCTTTGATCATTGTACAACACCTGACTCGTTAAAGTATCGCGAAGGGGGATTGGACATTGAACTCGGAGTGGTTAAAAGACTTGTCGAGATGCATGACGGATGGATCGAAGCCTTCAGTGATGGTCTCGACACCGGCAGCAAGTTCAGTGTGTTGTTACCAGCCTGCGAGCCGACTGATTTCACCTTGGACAAATCACTCGATGGGGACATGCAATCCAGCCGCTCCTTCCGCGTATTAGTAGTCGATGATCGACGTGAAAATGAATTCATCATCAAGGCACTGGTTAAGAAGCTCGGAGAACATGAAACACGCTCTGCCTGTGATGGTGCATCCGCGTTGGACGTCATTAAAAATTTCACGCCGGACATCATCTTACTGGATCTCAGTTTACCTGACATGACGGGGATGGAACTTGCTCGAGAGATTCGTAAGATCGAAGCTTGTCGAGACACATTTCTGGTGGCGCTGGCTGGTTATGGTGACGACGATATGCAACAGGATACGACTGCTCCTGGCATTGACCTTTACCGAACGAAGCCTGTCTCATTCGATCTCATCAAAGACATATTTCGACAACCCACACTGGCAATGCGTGAATTTGTCACTGAATGAACAATGAGTAAACCACGGGAGACGCACGGGTTTCATGATCCTGGTGTTTTGAATGCCCAGTAGACGGTATGGCGAACGTTTTTTGTTCCACCGCGCAACAGCAGCGATCGTTAAAAATAAAATGGTTCGCATTAAATCTACCTTTCTGGTACCGTCCGCAGGCAGTACCAGAAAGGTAAGAATTGAATGTCTAGTCAAATTATTCCTTTAGCGGATCTATTTCCGGTTCTGGAGCCGGAGCCGGAGCCAGTTGTGGTGCCGGTCGCATGGTTGTTCGAGAAGTCTCGCCGTTCTGTTCTACATCTCTTGTGTTGTACGCCGATTGGATGTCACAGCCGGTCGGATGAGTTGTGCAGCAGGCAGTTGTGGGAGCATAGTTTACCTGCTGGTTACAGCAGTTACCCTGATGGTAACGACGATGGTAATGGTGACCGTAATTGTAATTGCTTTGACAACAGTTATTGTGCCTTCGGTGATTCCGACAGCCTCTGGCGTCAGCTTCTGAGGCAATCAAGAGCAATGTAAATGCTGCTGCCAGCATACCGAGAGTGAAATGATTTCGAGACATTACATTGTTTCCTTTAGTGAAAATAAAATTAATGGAAGGTTCCAATGTCGTGAAAGACGATTCACAACACGATTGGATCCTGAAACACAGTCTTTGCATGGGACGGACAACAGCGACAGGCCGAGTCTTTCTTGACACTTCATATCTCTTCTTAGTAACCATGTTTTTTCCAGGCGGGATTATAGAATCGGTTACCGTTGTAGCTGTTAGCATAGCAACCACTACTGGAGTATCCGCCACCCCATCGCGCATAACCGGGAATAAACTGATCGTAATAGGGACTAAGAGGATTTCCGTAGCCTTGTCCGTTATGGTAACCAATATTGGCGTATTATGGTTCGTCACCATAATAGATACTCCCCGAGCTCCCCTGTGAATTACCGCCAATGGGACTTTGCCATGAACGCGGACTCGATTGCACTCGCGGGTTATTGTAGGTAGATGGATCAAAGGATTCCCAAATTCCGTTATTATCGATCAGCCACTGCCCCTCTTCGGTTTGATACCACCAGTGGCTGTTGTGGAAACGGTACCGTGCCCGGGTCGCGTCATCTATATTTAAATGTGCAGTTCCCTCGCGGGCGATCGGATCGAGCTGCATATTGGCTTGTCCTTGGGTAGATCCAGGAGCATTCATATCGGGCCGCATCGTCTGATGCCGTTGGGGCATGTCTGCATCTGTTCTGTTCGGAAGATTCGTTTGATCCTGCTGAAACTGATTGACGCTCATATTTTCCCGAATTCTGGCGTTCGCCCGATCCACCGACTCTCCAGATGATTGCAGCACTATGTCTTTCTCAGGCGTCTGGGCGTAGCCGTTCGCCTTCGATTTGGCATCCGCACCGACTGGTGTTGGGTTCCCGGCTCCAGACTGATGTTTGTCAGCTGCATTCGCTCTTGAATTCAGTTGCGCATCGAAAGTGCCTGACTGTAATTGAGCTGGCAGTAGCAGAACACCGATTTCCAGCGCCGTCGCAATGGTCAATAGGTTCAATCTAAGGCCTCTCATTTGAAATCTCTCCTCTTATTTCTGGAGCAAGTAGTAATTCGCGAACACGCTGGGAAGTTAGCAAACTCCATACCAGCTCCGAAAAAACTCAAGAGTTCACCAGACACTGCAGAAACGCAAACCATTCCCACCTCAGAAGTACCTCTCATAGAATTTACAAATGATCGGTCAACGACCGTACTGGTCGGAAATCGGCCACAGGACAAGGTCACGACTAGCGAGTGGGGGTCCGGCAAATGGCTTTGTGCGGAATTTTACGTGTTAAAGCGCCGATAGTAGAATGTGGCGCTTGGTGCGATCGGGTCTCCGCGGGCTGCTTTCGGATGAATTTGGCAGGGATTTCGATCTTATCAGACAATACCCTAGTGCCCCGTAATTTTTAATAAATGGGGTTGCAGAGCTCGAGTAAATATCAG
>CAXBFD010000179.1:0-9411 GCA_963974925.1 uncultured bacterium
GAACTGAATTGTGCAGAACTGAATTGTGCAGAACTGAATTGTGCAGAACTGAATAGCAGCCGGAAACCTGTACGCAGGTTATTCCGTAAGGTGAGGCTGAAGGAATAACGCCTTTTTTTCTCCGGGCAGTGTAAAGTCAAAACCGCAGCTTTGGAAAAAGACATCTGAGGAAGTTACAACCATCACTTCCAGGATATTTCGTTCACGAGCTCTTTCGACGCAGGCCGTGACCAGTTTTTTGCCCACACCAATTCCCTGCCGATGTTCGGCTACCACCAGGCTGCGGATTTCTGCCAGCTTGCGTGAGTAAATCTCCAGCGAGGCGAAACCGACGATTTCGTCATTATTTTCGACCGCCACAAAACCCGTTTGCACCAGTACATCCAGCTCATCCGGTGTCCGAGGCAGGATTTTTTCCTGTTCCACGAAGGGGAGAATAAACTCAGTGAGTTTGTTGATATCATCCTGTTTTGTGGTACGTATGTGAATATGATCTATCATCGCTCTGGATCTTCGCTTAAGTTTCGGGTCTTTGGATGGAAATACGTCTGATCTGCTCTGGCAAGGCCAAAAACGAGAGCGTGATATTCTGAAGTTTCCGTGTTGGCAGTTATCTGTTGGTCTGGTTTTTCTGCCAGATCGTACACTCTTTTTCTGAAGTCATGAAAAGTAGGACACCCTGAAGGTGCAACCTGAAGGTCTATCAGTTATGTTATCCGTCAGGACCCTTCCTGTGAATAGGGCCGCAAGTATAATTGTTTGCCTGTCAATAGGGTAATATTCCAATGAAAAAATTTCAGTTTTTAGTGTATTGCAGTCTGATCTGCCTGACTTTTTCCGGCTGTGGGAACAACTTACGGCAGGGATCACAGGCAGAACCCGCCGCAGCAGAATCTGAAACACGCCCCGCAAAGACCACTCAGAAAGAAATGGATACTCAAGTGACTGACGAAAGTGCGCCTGGCTACTCAACGACTTCCTCTGGTTTGAAATATCGTGTTGTCCGTGAAGGCAGCGACAATAAACCGGGACCTCAAGATAGTGTGACCGTGCATTATCGGGGTACACTTGAAGACGGAACCGAATTTGACAGCTCATACAAGCGGGGAGAAACGATTTCGTTTCCTCTGGGAGGTGTCATCAAAGGCTGGACCGAGGGTTTGCAGCTGGTTGGAGAAGGCGGGGAAATCGAACTGATTATCCCACCAGATCTGGGATACGGCGCGAATGGTGCTCCCCCGGTCATCCCGGGAAATGCCACTCTGCATTTCAAAGTGGAACTGTTTAAAATAAATTAGCCGGGCTGCTCGATATCAGCCGATTTTTCGATTCTATCTCGCTAAGAATTCAGGAGAGTATCAGTGACCCACTGTTGGCATGATGTGACGCCGGGGCAGGACCTGCCTCGAAACTTCACAGCCGTGATTGAAATTCCGACTTTTTCCAAAGTGAAATATGAGTTGGATAAAACAACGGGCCTGCTCAGGCTGGACCGTATGCTTTATTCGGCAGTTCACTACCCTGCCAACTATGGGTTCATTCCCCAGACTCTGGCTGAAGATGATGACCCGCTCGACGTACTTGTACTCTGTCAGGAACCCGTTGATCCGTTGACCATTCTCGATGCCCGTGCCATCGGCGTGATGACTATGATCGACAGCGGTAAGCCGGATCATAAAATTCTGGCAGTTGCCGTGAATGATCCGGAATACAATCCATTTATGGAAGCATCAGAACTCCCTCCTCATCGGCTGGCGATGCTGAGACGGTTCTTTCAGGATTATAAAATGCTGGAAGGCAAAACGGTTGAAGTCGAAGAATTTCAGTCTGCTGAAGCAGCGTTCCCCATTATTGAAGATTCGCTGCAAAGATATAGCAGCCAGAGACGCCGTGGCTTCCTGTAAGATCTGCCACTAGCGTGTGTCCCGGTTTACTTAGCGTCTTCAGCGCTTTTGGACCAAGTATCATAGAACGAGAGACGCTATGGTTAAATGGGATGCGTTCTGGTAAACAACATAAAAGCAGCTGTTTCTGACTCAGAAACAGCTGCTTTTTTAATTCGTACTCAGTGGATGAACCTGCGATATTAAATCGGGTTATCGACTCTTACCTGAGCCGTGGGAATGCGAATGCGCTGCAGTGTCGCTCGGATCTGCTCCTGAATCATGGGATTCAGTTGCTTCAGTTCCTGTGTGAAGACCTGATTTCCCAGAATCTGATTCACGTTCAAGGACGGACGATTACCAAGATGGTGATCCAGCTCCACCATTCGCACGGACTTTTCTTTCGTGGAGCGGCTCAGGAAAACGCGAATAAAACGATCGTTCCCCTGCATATGCGGCTTAATCTGTAACCGAAAACTGGCTTTGCCCTGCAGGGCGAGTTTTAACTCTTTCAATCGCTCGTTGATCATCATCTGCACGTGATCAGGCATATCCACAATCTGTTCTTTGATCTCGTTCGGATTGCCTTTAAACAGATGCGTCTGCAATGTATCGCTGGAGTCCTGATAACTGACTTCGACAGAATAAGCGTCTTTGACACTTCCCACAAACAGCAGACAGAGATTGTGAGTCGTTGTAACGGGAATCTGGCTGAGTCCCAGGGGCAGACTGCGGTCCAGCGGATCAGAGTCGGTGGATCGGGAAGCAATCGGGGCATCCACTGCCGGTGGCGCTTTGGGGGGAGGAACTGTATCTGTACCGGGTTCCTGGTTTTGACCTACCGGACTGACTGAGAACTGATAATGTCGATACAGTTTCTGAATTAAAGTGACTTCAATGATCTGATGTTTTGAAGCCCGGATCACACCAAACTGGACTTTACTTTCTTTATCAGCATCCATCACATACTTCCGCAGCACATCCGAAGAAGTAATGGCTTTGCCGTTGAATGTGGTGAGGACGTCAAACATTTTGAGTCCGGCCTGCTGTGCTGGGGTGTCGGGAAGCACCAGCTTCACTCCGACTCCCTGGCCTGCTTTCATCATCTCGTTTAATTGCGCCGCTAAGGCAGCAGGCACAGGTTCGGTGACAATGCCCACAAAATTTCGCAGGTCGGTTTCCCCGGTCGGACGGCTGGTCACCCGAAATTTCGCCTGGCCGTTGCCGGGCTTCGCATCCGGGGCAGGGGACATCTTTGCCTGTGAAGGTTTTTCCGTTGAAGATATTTCCTGTGAGGCGGCTTTGTGGTCTGGTTCAGCTTGTCCCGGTTTCCTTGCTTGCAGAGGAAGCTCATCGGCAAATGACGGTGGAACGGCACACAGAGAAAAAATAACTCCGCTTACAAAGAATATTCGAAACTGCATCTTCATGGTACTGCCTTGGAAATGATTCAAAAAAGACGCCCCGTCCGCTGAATCATGACTGATTCAGGGAACTGCAAACCTCTTTTTTGTGGCCCGTATAAGAAATTCCTGCTTATCCGCTAATCGTATCATGCTCTGGTTCAGAGCAGATAAACGCTAATTATCATTCCCCGTTTTCATCATTGATTAAGGAAAGTCTGCCACTGTTGACGGGAACGAAATCAATGGTTAATTCCGGCATGGACATCTCCACATTGGTTCCCGTTTTGGGATTCTGAACGCTAATGTTCGTCCAGGAAAGTTCTGTTCTCTGTTCGATCGGTCCCAGCTCCGTGTTATAGAGCGTGATGTCAATCGACTCATGTACGCTTTTATCTATTTGAGGAGTCATCTCGATCGATGTATCTCCCTGATCAACCACAGCCAGTGATTCCGATTCCAGAATATGCGAATGGCGGGAGATTTCGTTTTTCACCGTTGGCGGTAATGACTCTGGCTGAGTGATGGGCTGTTTAGCGACAGGTATCTGATCGGCGGGCTGAAACTGTATGAAGGAAATCCCCACGATCAGACAGGCACAAAGCCCCAGCAGGAGCAGACCTGTTTTGTATTGCCGACTCGGTTTCCTGTCGAATGTGTCAGGAACGCCGTTTGTCAACGCAGGCAACTCCTGGAATCGTTTTTCATACTCTTCATCTGAGATATCGGACAGTTCGAGTAATTCGGGAGGCATTTCCTGCTGAAAATATTCGCGCAAAACACTCTCCAGCTCCTCATCATTCTCGAGCATTCCTGAAGTGTCAAACGGTTTCATGATCTATCCCCACTTTTTCCAACTCTTCACAAAGACGCTTTCTCGCACGAGAAAGCCTCATGTCAATCGCGGACGTCGACGTATTGAGCGCGATTGACATTCGTTTTGATGACCATCCTAGTGCATAACGAAGGACGAGAACCTCACGGTCCTCGGCTCGAAGTTGACGAAGTGATTGCCGGACTCGGCTGTTTCTCTCATTTTTCTCCAGATCCTCTAACGGATCTGAATTCTGACCTACAATATTATCTAAAAAATCTGCAGGCCTGGCAGCATGATTTTGCCTACGTGCAAAATCGCGCAACCAATTTTGAGCAACAGTCAAAACCCAGGCCCGGATATTTCGTATTGACTTGACTTCTTGAGATTGTAAACGTACGAATGCCTCTTGGAGTGCGTCATAAGCACGATCCGAATCAGAGCATTGAGCATAAAGTAGTGCCCAAATCTCTCGACCTTCACGTAAATATACCGCCTCAATTTCTGCGGACCACTCATGGGCCTGCTTCTCGGGCATGCAAATTCCAATACGTTAGAATGAGGGATAATCTAAGTTATTGGAGAGTGTTAATGGCTCTGCTGGGGGTCGCCTGCTTAACAACACTCGATTAACTCACATGCACTAGAATAGACGGAATCCGGACCAGAATCTAACGTCCTTTCAACATTATTCCGGTTTCCACACAGATTCGAAGTCCCGCTCCCGCTATCCTTTAACAGGCACCTTTTAATCCGCTGCTCTGTCAAAATTCATATCATGTTAAAACATAACACGTTACGGTAAACTTCCTATCTTAGCTGCTTCGGTTCCCTGTCTCTCAGGATTTTGCGTTAAGTTCAAAATAACCGTCACAAAATCAGTTCCCCTCAGTTAGTTTCTAAGAGGACGTAAATTCACTCGGTGCCCGGGAAGCGGTTTACTGAATTCCGGAAAACGGCACAGGCTCCAGATACCAGTTGGTGATCCTGGAAACGGTTCCTTTGTATTTGTCCAGCTTTTTCATGCGATCCCACTCGGGATGAGCGCGAAAGCCGTCCCAGTGCTTTTCGTGATCTTCACGATTCGGCGCGGACAGCATATACGTCAGATTCGGAACGTCATCACCAATCAGCGTTTCACCGAAGAAAACCGGGCCCAGTTTGACATCGCTCATAATGTCAATCTCGCCGGAGTTGAACATGTCCACTTTAAGACGGGCCAGTTTTTGATTGCTGCTTTCATAGGTCCGCAATTCAAACAGGTGGGGGGCGTCCCCCTCCGGAACTTCCAGAACAGGCATGCCGCTGAAGGCTTTCATCAGCCGGCTTTCAATCCGACTGTAGGCGGGCGATTTCACGGGTAAAGCAAAAAACGTTTCGGCCGATTTATGATAGGCGACGTCTTTTTCCAGCAGATCGTTCAATGCCGAAAACTGATCCAGGGACTTGAAGGGAATCAGCACATACAGCGAAAAATCGTCTTTGCCGTCCACTTCCTTAAAGACGCCGACACGGTTGATGCCCTGGCGTTTCAACGCCGGCAGCAGCGCGTGCTCCAGATAATCACTCACAAGTTTCTGGTTGTCTGCATCAGTGATGCGATAGGTGCGCAGTTCATAATATTCCTGATTCTGCTTCGGCTCTGCTGACCGTGCGGTCTGCCCGAGCCCCAGAACCACGGCGGCGCCCACCGTGCCTGCCAAAAACTGTCGACGGTCTGTTTTATGATTCATGATGTTTCTCGTTTCAATTTGATCTTGAAATAATTTGGCGATCATCTGCTGTGATGACGCGTTTATGGATTCACCGGTGCCAGAATGCGTGACGCGTGGTTCGGGCTGTGATGAATTTTATTTTTCGCGACGACCACTTTCTCCGGAAATTCAATCGTGATCGGCTCGCCCGTATTCGGATTCGGTTCATAAAACGGCGCGCCGGTGGAAGCCACTGTCACGCGGATTTTATGCCCTTTGTTGAACACCTGACTCAGCCAGCCGATATTAAAAGCGACCTTATAAACGTTGCCGGGTTCCATGAAGACCTGTTGCTCAAAGCCGTCCCGGTAACGGGCGCGCCGGATCATATCGATGATCAAAATCGAACGCCCATCGGGGTACACATCGCTCACCCGCACAATAAAATCGGTATCTTTCGCGGACGAGGAAACCAGCAGTTCCGCTTTCACATCGCCGGTCCATTCAACCGCTTCGCTGAGCGTATCCGTCGTAAAAGTCAGCACGTTTTCCTGCGCTTCGACGACACGGGCATCACGGGCTCCCGGGAAACCGCGTCCTTCAATTTTGTCCGGGTTCAGCGGGTCGGCGATAATCTGGGTGAACGATTTTTTCTCAGACGGCTGCGTAGTCGATAACTTCCCGCCGGCCTGCAGGTAATAGGGGGTTTCCGTCACCGGGATGGGCCAGTCATTTGCAGACCGCCAGACATTTCCGGGAGCGCCGGGCTCGCCTACGGCGCCCATCACGTAGTACCGCACGTTCGGGTCTTTCTCGATGCCGTTCTCCACCCCTTTCAGGTAATGGTCGAACCAGCGGATCATCTCGGCGGTCACGTCGAACTTTGCATTCTCGGGATAAACCATCTCGGCGACTTTGTTCCCCTTGTTGGTGCGACCATGCAACCAGGGGCCGATGTAGAGTTTCTGATGGCCGCGGGAATTCGGGCCCCCTTTGTGCTGGCGTCCGATATAACTCTGAATCGAGCCGACACACATGAAGTCGTACCAGCTCCCGACGGTGAAACAGGGGACGTTCATTTTGTCGAAATGCAGCGTGCAGTCTTCGTCTTTCCAGTAATCATCGTAGTCGGGATGCGAAAACCATTCTTTCATGACCGCACGATTATGTGCCGGCACGCGACAGACGGCATCCATCCCTTTAAAGCGTTCCGGCTTGGCGGCTCCGCCGATGAAATAACCTTCGTGATAGAGACTCAAGCCGGTATCAATCATGAACTGACATACCAGGTGTGGCGGCTGGGTGACGGCCAGGTAGTTCTGGGCATAACCGCCTTGCGAACTGCCAAAGGTGCCGATCTTTCCGGTCGACCAGGGTTGTTCCGCCAGCCATTCGACAGAGTCGTAACCATCCCGTTTTTCACCCCACTGCAGATCCCGATAAGCGACCCACGTTCCCTCAGAGAGCTGTGAACCCCGGTAGTTGATGGCACAGACGGCATAACCATGGGCGGCCATTTCCGCAAAAGCGATTCGCGAACCCTTCGCCCGCAGGCTGGCATACCGCAGCTCCATCAGAACAGGCCAGGGGCCTTTGCCGTCGGGCAGATACAGGTAGGAAGAAAGTTTGACCCCATCCCGCATCGGGATCATCACATGTTTTTCGGTCACCCCTTTAAACTCAAGCGGCGGTTCTTCGGCGAACAGGGCAGGGCTGCCAACAAGCAGCGAAACAATCATCAGGCAGGCTTGGGCCAGTTTTTGCATCGGTTAGTCTCCGGCTGGTCTATCAGGGTGGGAAATACGCACCTTCGATTGTGGCCAACCACCGCCCAATCGGCAAGCATAAACAACGACCGTTCTGAAGACTCGGCCTCGATTCCGCAGAGCCGGTCGCAGTACGTCTGCACAAAAACAGCCGGCAGAGAGAGATTTCGACCCTGTTTCGGCAGCCAGATACGGCTGAGAAATCAAATTTTCAGGCACGAAATGGGTACGGAATCCTTTCGAAAGCAGGGAAAAGGGGGTATGCTACCGCCATAGTGGGGCACGCAAGATTTCATCTCCGGAACCCGCAAACCGATTCCCGTCAGGCGAACCAGAGCCTCGACTGTGGAATCAAGATTCCACAAGCTGGAACCAAGCCGCCGTAGCTCAGTTGGCAGAGCGACGCATTCGTAATGCGTAGGTCGTGAGTTCGACTCTCACCGGTGGCTCTCTTTTAAGTCCTTTGGAAAAATGACTTTATTGTCTTCTGTTTTTCGGGACTCTCTTCATTTTGGGCACTGTCACCCAATTGTGTCACCAGGCACAAATCAAAATCATTGATGACTCAACTAAGCAGTGCAGAAAATATCTGTCGCAATCACGTACAGCGGGTCACATGCGGCCGCCAACTTGGCGAAATGCAATGAAACACCAAATAGCCGGACGTTAACTCTGTACGGTCTTTGGTGAGAGAAGATGGTCAATGAAATCCTGACCGTAGATGAAACAGCGTCGGCCTACTTTGCGAACAGTAAGGCCATTTCGCCGGGCTGTGTCCAGGGCGAATCGTTTGATCCCGGTTACTTCCATGAATTATTCAATGGTGTAAACTTTGCCCTGCTCAATCTCGCCACGGTTTTTCATGCAGCAGACTCCTTTCAGAGATAGGAATGAGCGTACTTCCCCTACAGAAGCCCCCAATATAATGACCTTTGCTCAATAGTCCACACTAAATATGGGATTTTGTGCCATTTTATACTGTTCATTAATGCAAGTCGATTAATGACAACGGTTTAGAGCAAAAATCTATTTTGAAAAAAGTTTTGATTGGCTTTTGTGGTAGGGATGGTGGCTCGCAGGAACTCCAGTCACGATCCACGTCAGCGAATTCCGAACTTCGGAGCAATTTCATCAACCGTGTCTACACTCGATCAAAAAACTAGTTGGTTTTAGGCGAGTGTAGACAGTATACACGTAGACGGGGAGAGATTTATTTTTTTTGGGGGGGCAAGAACACCGCGATGCGGCTAAGTAGGTCTGCCTAATCTAAAAGTTGATCAGAATCTCGGACGGGTCCACCATTCTGTTATCGCCGTTGGCATGACTTCAATAAGTAGGTGGAAGCTTTTGTCTGTGAGTAATGCACGCCAGCAGTCCAAAAATAAAAGTGTTGTCCGGAAGGAGAAACAAAGAGCAAGGCCAATCCTTGCGACTTTGCTTTTATATTTCTTTGATTCTTCTAAGTCTTCTAATAACTCGTGGTGAGCTGGTTCATAAACCCGCTCTCTGGTTTTTCTTGGTAAAGCATATTTTGCTAAGTCCCAAAAATAAGGCCATCCAGTAGGGGGCGTTTGAGGTGACTCTGTATTCGAATTTACTCGTCTATCAACAGTACCATCTAGAAATTCAGGGGCAACAAAGTTAATATTCTTGACATCATTAGTAGGAGTAATAGCTTCAAGTAGGCCTTTTTCATTGAGACGATCCTTTGAGACAAAATACTCGATCTCCGCATCATTATCGTCTCTCTTCCTAATCTTTATACCTGCTCCATCTCCAACTACTAATTTCATCCACCTCAGAATGTCCTCAGAGCGAATATCCTGCGCGATTTCGTAATCTGACAAAGAG
>CAXBFD010000180.1:0-9335 GCA_963974925.1 uncultured bacterium
GGTCGTACTACCCTTTTACGACAATTGCCTATATCGACCTGCGTAACTACAACATTCCCTTACGCGGGCGTAGTGCGCATACGGGAGTTAAGGATTGTGCGAATCTATTGCCCGGTTTCTAGGTGGTACATGATTGTTTATCGAAGGAATGCTCCTGATTTCTGAGGCCCAATAATGAAGAAACGTTCTAAAAAACGAGCGCAAAAGAAGAATGAAAAGAAAAAAAACAAGGCTAAAAGAAAGCTAAAGGAGAAGCGAAAACAAGAGCTGGGTCGCAAAGTAGCTATTGGACGAACGGGGCGGACTAAATCGAGTGACGAGGTTGATCTTCCTGAGGCGTTACGAAGTATGGCTGGTGTGGACAAAATTAATATACTTCGGCCAAGTGAAGAGGACGACTGTATCTGCGGGTCACGATTGAAATTCGGTATTTGCTGTGCGAGTAGGCTACACGATGGCCCCAATGCCATGACTGTTAGCGGTCGTTTTCTGAACGAAAATCAGCCGGAGGCAAGCCTCCTGCGGTGCCGTGCATATCTCAGCTGGTATATCCTTTGTCATCGCGCTCATACCATTCCGCTACAAAAGACGGGAGTGCCAATTGCTAAGGAGATACTTGATATAGACATTGAGGCGTTGAACGATATCCTAAATCGTCTTGAGCGATGCTATAGTGAGATGGGCCGAGGGGACGAGTTTCCAAATGTGCTAGATGCGATGGATGGGGTAGTTGACGATCAACGCTGGGCTGATAAATTGACGCTGCTGCGGGCATCGTGGTGGGAATTGCAGAAGAGTGATCCAATCCGAGCAGCCGAAATTATTGCGGGAGTAGATATTGGTGGCTGTAGAGATGCAGAGGTACTTGCAAAATATGTAACTCTGCGGGCAGATCAATTACAGTTTGACGAGCGTCTGAAGCTCAGTGAGCGAGTTTGTGAGATGACTGACAAGGAGGAAATCAAATTACAATTTAGCGGTCTTATCGGGATCTGGTATCTATTGGTTTGTGAAGAAGAAAAGGGAGTTGCGCAAATTACCAGTGCGGCGGACCGATATCGGTTAATACAAAAAGAAGAACGGTCATTTTACGGGGACAATTTGTTCGCAAGGACTCTGTTTTTGCTTGGATCGATTCAAGGCAATGATGAGTTGGTTGCTGAGTCTGAGAAGTGCTTTGCCAAGTTTCTAGAACCAGAAAGATTTGCAAGGCTTACACCGTTTGGAAAAGGCCAGTATTTAATGCAAGTTGGAAGGTGTAAGGCATCCTTGGGGGACAATGATGGGGCGATCGAGAAATACGATGAAAGTCTCTCAATTTGCGATCTGGTACTTGCAAGGATTTACAAGGCTGAAGCGTTAGTTAGTTCTGACGAATTAGATTCGGGGAGGCTGTTGCTGGAAGATATAGACACAGCATCTATTTCGATGGATGAACGGCACGACTATGCCATGGCGAGAACGATTTTGGCTATGGCGTCGCAGGGAGAGAAGGATATCGAAAACGCAAAACTCGCATTGAAGGCATTTGAAGCAACTGACCCTCTCTTTATTCAGCAGCGGGATAAATGGCTAATCAAACTACTTGAGACCGAGCCGAGTACACAGCCTGGGGGGATCGCTGGGATCATTCGGGCAATCAATCGGTATATCATTCTCCAGCCAAATTTTTTTGGAGTGGGTGTCAATTTAAACAGAGTGGTGGATGATTCCACGCAGCGCGGTGAATGAAGACGTAATGCTCGAAGTGAATTCATATTGTCCTTAACTAATGACGCACCTGAGCCAACCGGTTCACGGCCACTTCACACCACTGTTTTTCAATCTCAATTCCAACAAACCGCCGCCCATAATCCCTGCAGGCCTGGGCCAGCACCATGGAACCGCCGAACGTATCCAGCACCCTGTCCCCCTCGCGTGTGCTGGTTAAAACGATGTATTCCAGCATGGCCGCAGGTTTCTGGAAGGAGGGTTATGCTTCGCCGGTTTAACAGTGGCAAAACCCTAGACATCGGTGAACGGTCGACGTGGCGTTGAACGGGCGCCGCTACGCTTCGAATTCGGCCCTCCGCTCCTGATGCACTTCCATTAGCTCGACGCTGGAAAAAATCGGGCCATGGTTCCTGCAAGCAGTGGTAATACAGGGCTGTCGGAACCCCCATTGTCCTTAGTATATTAAAGAGGGGCATGAATTATAATGCCGTCACCGAAAACGTCACCAACACCCGCATCCAAACGCCAATCAAACACTCATTAACAGTCAGCCAGGCAAAAAGAAAAGACACCAAACGCCTGTATTCTTAGCGGTTGGTGTCTGGTTGGCTTTCGGTTGGTGCGTCTTGCTCCATTCGTAATGCGACTGTCAGAAGTCTGGCGTGCCTCCCGCTTCCGGCGATCCTCAAAATCGAGGCGTCTTTTTAAGTGCTTCGATTTTTTCCAGCGCTGCCGTGATGTCCGGGTCGTTTGGTTTTGTTTTCTGGAGTCGCAGATAGTTTGCTTCTGCTTTCGGAACCTGGTTGTAAAAGAGCTGGGATTCTGCGAGGGACTTTAAGAGCGGCTCGTTCTCCGGTGCGGATGCATGCGCCTGCATTAATAGTTTCAGCGCTTTGCCGGGGACCCCTTCCGCTTTGTAAAGTGAGACCAATTTCAGGATCGAGGCTTGTTGCTGCGGTTCCAGTGGCTGCCTTGTTTTCTCGTCCGTTTTGTTCCTGTCTGCGAGCAGTGTCTCCAGCGAGCTTTCCAACTGGATCATGTCGCGTAATCTCTGTGCGTCCTGGTTTTCGGTGTCCTGGACCCGTTTCAGTTCTTCGACGGCTTGTGCGGTACGTCCATTGATGAGATGGAGTCGGGCCAGAAATACATGCGCCTGTGCGCGTTCAGCCGTGCTGGCCTGTTTGGAATCTAAAACCTTTTGTGCCGATGCGAGTGCCTTGTTGAAGTCTGCCAGTTTCCAGTAGGCCTGGGCCCTGCGCAACTGCGACTCTGGCGTGGCTGACGGGTCTGATGCACCCTTGTCGTTCTGCAGAGCCAACTGTTTCTCTGCGAGTCTGCCGCCACGATGAATGGTTTGGCTGATCGATTTCTGACCTGGTAACCGCAATGCATTTTGAAATTGCTGCAGCGCCTGTGCGTATTGAAGTTTCCCCATATACGCCCAGCCCAGAGAATTCGCGATCCGGGCATCACTCCCCTCTTTTTTCAAAAGTGATCTCCCAAACGCAATGGCTTCATCGAATTTTTCCGCCGCCAGTAACTGATCCAGGTAACCCACCTGCGCCGAAAGCCGATTGGGAAACTGATCGAGTTCTTTCCTGGCGATTTCCATTGATTCCTCTTCCCGCCAGTATTGATGCCGGATCGTTCCCTCATAGTTAGGCTGAACCTCGAAGATCGTGACCCCTTTTTTCTGGTAAACCGGATTCAGGCGGTAAACCAGATCATGATCCAGTAAATGCCACGGGAACGCACTGGCGGTATTTCGATCGAAACTCGCCAGATAACCGACGGAGTATTTTTGAATAGTCGCATGCAGTTTCTCCTGATTTGCCTGCTCAAAATAGATCAGTTTCTGAAAACGACGTGAGGTCGTTGCCAGATCATTGCGGCGGGTGAGGACGCATGCCTCAGCGGGAGCGTGCTGGTTTAGCCAGGTGCCGGCTGCGACAAAATCACTGTAGTGAATGGAAGGGAATTCGGTTTCATAAAACTGATCTCCCTGGGAGATGAGTTTCTGATTTGCTTTTATCATGCTGAAGTCCGTTTTCATCTGAGAGAACAGCAGCGCGATGCCGGCGATGGTGACCAGTCCCGCGAAGACTTTTTTCGAAGTCGCGTTGATACCTGCCAGACGTTTTCCCAGGAATACCAGTCCCACAGGGAAAAAGGCCAGGATGACTGGTAACAGGGGAAGCGTGTAACGCGCCTGCATCCATGGCCATAAGGAAAGAATGCCGAAGGTAATGCCGAAATAAAGCAAACTCACTGCCCCCGCTTTTTTCCAGCATTTCAACATGCCATACAGGGCAATCGAGATCACCAGGATGCTCGCCATCGAGTAGAGAAATTGCGGTCCCGGCAGCACATGGTTGCCATCCAGCATAAATCGTTCATAACGCGGCACCGCGCCCGGCATATCGGGAAACAGTTTCTGGCAAAAACCTTCGATATGATTCAGGGATCGATTCAGCATGGTCAGCAAAGTGCCGATCACTCCCCCCGATTTGATTTCATCCATTGTTGCCGAGGTGTAAACGTCTGTTTTGAATGCATTATTTCGCATTGTCCAGATGACTGTGGTTGCGAAACAGCCGGCAACGCCGACCAGATACGGCCAGCGTTTGCGTTTCGTCACCGCCCAGAGACCAAGGGCCAGCGCCAATGCCACACCAATCGTGCGGATCAAGGGGAGGAACGTTAATAAGCAGGTGATCAGAATCAGCTTTCGTCTGCTGATTTGTTCTTCGTCATTCGAGACCAGATAAAGAATTGCCAGAGTGAACGCCATGAAAGGAATTTCACTCATGATGATCGTGGAGAACATGAAAATAAAAGGATTGGTGGCTAACAGGAGAGTGGCGAACAGTGCCGGCCAGTGGAGCGCAGGCCTGGTGTCGGGAAACACCTCGGTTGCAGAATTCTCCAGCCGACACATCCAGAGATAAAGCAGAACCAGCATCACCATGCCGGTCAGAATGACAGTGACTTTCGCAAGGATCGCATTGTAGGGAGCAATCAGCGCAGCCGGGATCAGCAGCACCGACATGCCGGGAGGCCGGATTGTGAAATATGGTTCCCCGGGAGCATCGATCTGGCGATATTCAAAATCGTTGACGAGTCCCCGGGCCATCAAAACATAGTCGGCACTATCGGGCGCAAAGAAGTAGATCTGATTTAAGCGCGCTCCTGTGAGAACTGCGAACAGGATTAATATCGCAATCAACAAGTTGCGAGAATGATGCTTCTCAGGTGGTAAAACGACATTCATGAAACAGCCAAATTCAGTATCCGTGATTTGAAAACCGGGGCAGAAACAATCCGGAAAACAGCGATTCCCAGATCTTTTCCGGCAGAATGATCATAATCGGAAACCAGAGGGGCTGGCGAAGCATTTCCCGGAATTCTGGTCGATTCCACGACTCTCCCCGTCGAAAAATACGGTTTTGCAGGTTGTAAAGCGGTTGAGAGATCCCAAATGAACCATCACGGAGCCCACGATGGGCGTGGAACCACCCTGGTTCCCGTATTCGACCTCAACATGTACGGGCCTGGACTGATCGATTCCACTCTGAAAGCCGTTGAGTTTCAGAAAGGAATGGGATCGATCCCTGTCAGATCAGTCGGGGCAATACTGCCTGGGCAAAGGAGAGGACCAGGAAAAAGCCGCACATGTCGGTGAGTGTGGTCAGGATCGGGCCGGAAGCCAGGGCCGGGTCGAGTTTGAAGCCTTTCAGGATCAGGGGAATGACGGCTCCCAGGCAGACCGCCATCAGCGTGTTGACCGCCAGTGCGCCGCCGACGACCAGTCCCAGAAAACCATTGCCCTTCCAGAGATAGGCGACCCCTCCCAGTAGAATTCCCAGCGAGATTCCGTTGACGATGCCCAGACCAAATTCCTTTTTGAAGACGTGAAACCAGTCGCCCGGTCGAATCACGCCCAGCACAAGTTCCCGCGTGCTGACGGCGATGGCCTGGTTGCCGCTGCACCCGCTCATGTCGGAAACGATCGGCAAAAAGACGGCCAGCGCAATCACGCTCTCCAGAGTTTCCTCATACATGGCGATCACACTCGCGGCGACAATATTCAACACGATGTTAATACTGAGCCACGAGAGCCGACGCGCGCTGCGGATTTTGAGCGGCAGGCTGCGCAGTTCTTCACCACCCATAATCCCGGCAAAACGCAGAAACGTGCGTCCGGCCTGTTCTTCGCTCGCTTTTTCCACGTCTTCACGGCGGACCACACCCACGAGTTTATGATCCGCGTCGACCACGGGCAGACCGAACAGCGGATGCGAATCAAAAAAGTGCTGCAGTTCCTGCAGAGTGGTTGTGTCCGGCAGGCTGGTCGGGTTCTTGATCATCATTTTCGAAATCTGACGCTTGTGGGGCGCGAGCAACAGGTCCCGCAGCCTTAGAACGCCTATCAACTTGTGTTCGGCACTGACGACATAGATGTACTGCACGTTGTATTCGGCGTACTGTTCCGCATGCGCACGCAGGTCGGACACGACATCATCAACGGTCTGCGACTCTTTAAACGCCAGCAACTCGGTAATCATCAGTCCGCCGGCAGTGAGGTGGTCGTACTGAGACAGAAAACGAACATTTTTTGCCTCGACCGGGTTCATCTCTTCGAGGATGGCTTCGGACTGTTTATCAGTCAGCTGATTCAGCAGGTCGACCTGATCGTGGCTGTACATTTCATCAAAGATGTGTGCGGCCTGTTCCGGCGGCAATGCGGAGAGCAGTTGCCCCGCCTGCATCTCCGGCAGTGATTCCATCAGCCGGGCCGCGTTTTCATCATCCAGCAGCGCGAGGAACTCCTGCTGTTCGGAATGCGAGAGCTGCGCGATCACGCGCGCATCCTCACCCGGCGGCAGATCCCTCAGATAGTTGTGGGCTGCTTCGGTATCTCCGGCGGCCACAATCTGATCGAGCTGTTCCCAGGCGTCGGGCTGCTCAGCCTTGATCTCTTCTGTCGTTTCGGGCGGTTCCTGCATCTTTACTTCTCCATTCCTTCCACCGATTCTTTGGGGGCCGGTATCTCAGTGGCGGGGCTGTTATTCAAGGCACTTGCGGATTTGTGTGGTCCGTGAGTTTGCTTACCAGCGTGTTCCATCCAGGCGGTAGTTTATACTATTTCAAAGAGTACAACAAATCGGTCGAAACACGATCAGTATTGTCGAGACGTCTTGTTATAGGCGTGAACGTCGAGTTTGACTACGGTCGTCTGAAACAGATTCATCCGATTCAGGCTTATTACCGCGTCTGGAGCGTCTGTTGGGGAAAGCTCTTTTGAAACACGACCATGACGGTTGGATGAAACGTGTTTTCAAAGTTCGACACTTCGCGGCAGCTCACTTCACCCCGTTTTGAAAAGATCGAAACCGGGGAGCAGGGGCACAAAATCTTCTGGCGCTTTGAAACCGGGAAGATCAGCCGAGCAGTTGGGAGATCGGAGTGCCGTGGGGAAGTATCGGCATCGGACGACCACTGAGATCAAGGAATTCGTGATGCGGGTCGATTCCCAGGAAACGATACACGGTCGCCAGCAGATCGTTGGGATCGAGTTTGTTGTCCTTCGCGTATTCTCCTTTGGCCGTGGTCGAACCAATCACCTGTCCCATGGGAGCGCCCCCGCCTGAGACCAGCACTGACATCGCGCCGGGCCAATGATCCCGCCCCGGCTGCATCACTTTGCTGCGGGTGCCCGGCTGGACGGTGATGCGGGGGGTACGTCCGAATTCGCCGGAGACAACCAGCATTACCTTTTTGTCGAGTCCCCGCTCGTAGAGGTCTTCAATCAAAGCCGCGACGGCACTGTCAAAATGCGGCATACGAACTCCCAGATCGTAATACAGGTCGCCATTGATGGCATGGATGTCCCAGTTGCCGTGGATCCGGTTCTTCTGCGTGCCTGGCACATCGGGATTGCTCATATACATGGTGACGAAACTGCTGCCGGCTTCCACCAGACGCCGGGCCAGTAAAGCTCGTTGGCCCCATTTGTGGCGGCCGTAGCGGTCGCGGGTGGCATCGCTTTCGCGTGTGAGGTCAAACGCTTCTCGCGCTTTATCGCTGGTCAACAGACCCAGTGCCTGTTGATTGATCTCGTCCATCGATTCCATGGAGCCTTTCAGATCAATGTCTCTGCGCAGCGTATCGAAGGCATTCAGTAATTGCATGCGATCACCGAGCCGCTCTTTCAGGCCGTTGGACAACGACAGATTCGGCACCGAATAACCGGGCGCACCAGGATTGCCGCGAACGACAAACGGCATCGCCGATTCGCCCAGATAGGCACTGCCGCCACCATAGGCGCGAGGCGAACTGGCAACGTAATTCGGAACGCCGACTTTCCGATGCTCACGCATCCTGGCAACAACCGGACCGACGGTGGGAAATTCCGAAATGGGACTGACACTTTGTGTTTTACGACCGCTCAGAAAACGGACCGAGCCGCGTGCGTGCTGTGAGTCTTCGTGTGAAATCGAGCGAATGATCGAGAACCGGTCTGCCACCTTCGCATGTTTGGGCAGGAGTTCGCAGATATCCATGCCCGGCACGCTGGTCGCGATCGGGCTGAGCTGACCGCGATAATCGCTCGGGGCATCGGGTTTCATGTCATACGTTTCCATATGACTGGGACCGCCCAGCAGCCAGATGAAAATCACAGCCGTATCGTCACTGCTGTTTGTCTGAGTTTTCGGCGCTTCCGCAGCCATCGCACGACTGCGAAGCAGATCAGACAGGCCAAGCCCCCCTAACGCCAGATAACCCGCTTCCAGAAAACTGCGCCGCGACAGCGGACCAGGACAAAAGACAGAACGGGAATGATCAGGACTCATGAAAATACCTTCGATCAAATCAAATGCGGCAGGGGTTCATTAAACCTGTAGGCAGGAGCCTCGAAACGCACATTGCGAATTTCGAAACTTTATTATTTTAGTATAATCGGGATTTTACTGTACAGCAAGTAACGATTAAGACCAAATTTTCAGGCCGAAACGCGTTTTTCAGCGAGAGATCCATCAGAAACAGACCAAAGGCAATGGTATCACAGGGTTTAGGGTTCTGGTGTTTCTGGAGGCGAAGATTTTTAAAAAGACCCGAAAGTGATTCTGACAACTACGTGTTCGGTTTCAGCAGCCGATCGACCTTGCGCACTGCTTCTTCGAAATAACCGACGAAGGCGACGTTTCCCTGCTGGTCTTAGCAGGACAAACACCGTTCTGATTCATCACCGTTGTCGACAGGCTGAAATCGTTCGCTGTTGGTGGATCGAAATACTTTCCGAGGCTATCATCGAACAATCCGATCGCGCGTCCGGTCGGCACGAATTCCTTTTGAGAAAAAACGAATCAGAGAACGATCATGCCAGAATCAGAGAATTATCCCCGGAGATTTCAGGATCGCGTTGCCTTAGTCACCGGAGGGTCGCGTGGAATCGGGCGGGCCTGCTGTTTGCGCCTGGCGCAGGAAGGGGCGCGCGTTGCCGTCAGTTATCGGCAGGGAAAAGAGGACGCTGAGGAAACCCTGAGGCAGATCGAAGCAGTCGGCGATGGATTCAGAGCCGCCATGAATCGCCTGCCGCAAATTGCCGGCATCAGGATTAG
>CAXBFD010000181.1:0-9196 GCA_963974925.1 uncultured bacterium
GGAACAGTTGAAAGACTTTATCAAATCAATCAATACCGGCAAAAAACCGCTGGTTGACGGATACGATGGTCGTAAGAGTGTCGAAATCATTCTGGCGATTTATCAGTCTTCCTGGACCGGCAAACAGGTTTCACTGCCTCTGAAAAAAGATCCCCGGATTCCCAAGAAAAAATAAAACCGGAACGGACGCCAAATTGAAAACAGGACGGGCTCGCAAGGCTCGTCCTGTTTTTTTGTGCCCTGTGATGAGTGAATTACGGCTTCAGTTGCGCAAATTCGTGATCGGCTAAAAATCAGTCTGTTCGGCAGTCTGCTGCTGACGATAAACGCGGATGATATATAAGAAACATGAGAAGTCGTAAAGTGCGTGCGTGGTGATCGGAATCAACAGATTCTGTGGCGGAAACAATACCAGCAGCAGACTCAGGTAAACGCCCATCAGCGTGGCGATGATCACATACACACGCGTGATCGAATGCAGAATTCCAAACAGCAAATTGGTGAAGATGATTGCGATGACGACACCATATTGAGACGACCATGACTGCAAAACCCCGCGAAACAGCAGCTCTTCACCCAGGCCGATGAAAATCGAAAGGATGAACAGCTCCATAACCGAACCGTTGACAATTCGAGGGCCGAGTTCATCCAGCAGGAATCGTGTGATCTTTCGAAATGCGCTGATGCGCGTGCGGGCGGCAAACAGAAAAAACAGGAACATGGGGAGGACGGCTGCGGCTCCGATGAAGAGGTCGGGCCAGCTCCAGTTCAGATTTTGCAGCGGACTGACACCCAATACCCAGCCCATTCCAAAAGCGATCACGATAAATCCGATCGAAAACAGAGAGCCGCCCAGGATGAAGAATTGTTGTTCTTGCGCGTTGGTATCTTCAAATTCTTCTTCGTCATCCGAGTCAAGCATGGGTAGTCTGTTCACTCTCTATTGTTGAATACACTGAGATTATAGCACTGAATTTGTTGAAACCAAATCAAGATGACGTAACCAAAACTGCCAGGTCTTCCTGTTTTATCACAGAGCGGCGGTTTGCGAACTGCATCTTGCAGAAACTCGCCATCTCGAATACATTTTCCCAATCTTAACAGGATACATTGTGAATCGCAGGCTTCTCAGCGACGGATGATTGAGATTGTCGTGTGTTTATTTCTACAGCAGTTTACTCTTTTTCTAAAGAAGCGGTAGTGCAAGGATGCTGCACCGTTTACGTCAATGGATCTGTCCCGACTTAGCGATTGATCTGGGAACGGCTAACACCATCGTGTCCATCCAGGGCGAGGGGATTGCACTGGATGAACCTTCGGTCGTGGCGCTGCACAAAGGGAGCCGCAAGATTCTGGGGAATGGAACTGCGGTCGGCAAATTAGCGAAACAGATGCTGGGCCGCACCCCCGATAGTATTATTGCTGTCCGTCCTCTGAAAGAGGGAGTGATCACCGACTTTGAACTCTGCGAAGCGATGCTGCGTTACTTTATTCATAAGGCCCGCCATCATTCGCGCGGACTGAGACCACGGGTTGTGATTGCCGTGCCTGGCAGTATTACCCCGGTTGAAAAGCGTGCTGTGTTTAACAGTGCCGAACGTGCCGGAGCAGGCCGCGTGTATCTGATCGACGAATCCAAGGCTGCCGGAATTGGCGCGGGGTTACCGATTTCAGAACCGATGGCGAGTATGGTGTGTGATATTGGTGGCGGTACGAGTGAAGTGGCCATAATGAGTATGGGTGATACAGTGGTCAGCAATTCGGTTCGCATTGGTGGCGACAAATGTGATGAAGCCATCGTAGAATATATGAAGCAGCATTTTTCCATGCGTATCGGCGTGCAGACGGCGGAAGACCTGAAACTGGAACTGGGCAGCGCTTATCCCCTGGAGCAGGAATTGACGGGGGAAGTCAAAGGCCTGGATATCATCAGCAGTATCCCGCGCAAAGCCATCGTGACCAGCGAAGAACTCCGCGATGCGCTGCATGGACCGCTGGAATCGATCCTGAATTGCTGTAAGCAGACCATCGAACAGTGCAAGCCGGAACTCGTGGCGGATCTGGCTGACAACGGGATGGTGCTCACGGGCGGCGGTGCCTTACTGCGGGGGATCGCATTTTATATGAGCGAACAACTGGGCATTCCGGTTCGGGTGGACGAAGATCCACTTCGTACGGTGGCGCGGGGAACCGCGATCTGTCTGGAACATCTGAGCCAGTGGCGGCATGCCTTCGATAATGGTGATGGCGATTTTTTAAGGGACGGGCCTCAGTTTATGAAACGTGAGACGCGGTCATCGGAAATCAAGTTGGCACTGCTGGCGATTCTGACAGGCATCTGTCTGTATGCGGTTCCGTCCGCCTGCTCCGATCGCGTGTCTAATCTGATTCGTGATGTATCCAAACCTGGTTTGATTCTGGTTCAGCAATTTAAAGACTGGCAGACTCAAACAGCAGAGGTCTCTCCAGAGTTGTCGCGCGTGGAACAGCTGGAAACCCGTTTATCCGAATTACAACAGGAAAACCGGCGGCTTGAGCTGCAGTCGCTGCAATTGACTGAAGACTTACAGTACCTCAAACAAACGGGCGTGCCTTCGTATCAAACGCAGACGGGCGAACGCCTGCTGGTGCCCGATTTGATTGAGGCGGAATTACTGGGCCAGTCATCGATTGCATTGTTGAAAGAGGGGCAACTGCTCAATCAGGGGCGCGAACGAGGTGTTTTTGAATCTTCATTTGTGTTGCAGTCCGAGTTACCACTCATCGATCAGGGGACGCGGCAGGGAGTTCAGGCCGGTTTTTCGCTTTACGCCGGGCAGACCGTGGTTGGGAAAATCAGCGAAGTAGGGCGTTGGACCAGCAGCCTGATTCCCATCACGTCGGTTGACTATCGCGGATCGGCGCGGATTGCCCGCAAGACAGAGCAGGGGCTGCAATTAGGCACCGACGGGATTTTAGTCGGCATGGGTGAAGGGAAATGTCAGTTGTTGCAGGTCCCTCCCACCGAATCAATCCAGGTGGGACAGGACGTTTATACGGGAGAAGTCGATCGTGAACTTCCGCTGAATATGCAATCAACTTTGGGACAACCGATGTATTATGGCCGCGTGATTGAAGCCGAGCTTCCCCGCGGAGCCCCTTATTGGAAGATCATCGTCCAACCAGCCGTAAAACTTGCGGAAGTCAAACAGGTGAGTGTACTCCGGAAAATCGTCAATCCGCGGCGCATGCTCGCAAACTGAGTGAGGAACTGAATTGTGAAATGGATCAGTTTATTATTGTTCTGTTATTTGATGCTGATCGTGCAGATCAGTTTCGTGCCGGACGCGATTATTGCAGGCAGTCGGCCGAATCTGATTCTGCTTGTGCTGTGTTTCGCGCTGTTCTGGTTTCGGAATGCGCAGGTCTTTCTCTGGGCGATTCTTGCCGGGCTGATTTGCGAGACGTTTGATGCAGCGATTCCGGGAACAGGCATTCTGCTGTTGACCTGCCTGGTCTGGATGGCATTCCGGGTTCAAACTCATTTTCAGATTCGTTCGCTCTTCAGTCGCTTTGTATTGATGACGGTAATGGCATTTGCCTTCGACAGCGTATTTCAAATACTGAATGGTCTGAATGCGAAAACGCTACCAGATCTGGTTTCCCTGACCCGACATGCGGGCGGTAACGCCGTGTATACAGCGGTAGCAGGTCTGGGACTGTTACTGGCGTGTAAGTTCATCCAGAGGCTCATACCCGTTGACTTCGGGCAAAATCTGCAAAACAGAACGACTTACCCTTCCCGGTTTTCCCACTGAATCCCTGCTAGCGATTCAAACCATTTCCTTTCAACAGAATGAATATTCAACGCGATGCGAAATCGTCCCGGCAATGATCACCTGGCTTCAGACAGCGATGCTTCAGGGCAATCGTTTCAGGTGGATCGTATGCCTGGCGTGCGCGTGGTGCTGCTGGGGTTGATTCTGATGCTCCCCTTGCTGGCGGTGAGCGGACGTCTGCTTTTTATTCAGTTTATGAATGCAGAGTATTTTTATTCTCAGTTTGGTCACACCACGGAATCATTCGAATCGATTCCCAGTCGCGATGGGCGGATTGTCTCCATCGATGGTCGCGTGCTGGCGATGGACGTCGAACGGTTTGACCTGCAGATGCATTACCGCTGGCTCGAAGAACCGTCAAACCCACGCTGGCTCAAGCAGCAGGCATTGATGCTGCTGACCCCCAAAGAACGGCGGAATGCGGAAGCGGTGGAAGCGGCCAAGGCAAAAATTGTGGCCCGCCGTCAGCAGTTGCGGGATGAATTGGCGCTGGTGATACGTGTGACACCGGACGAATTGCAGGATTCATGTCACAAAATTCAACAACGCGTGGAAACGATCATTGCCAGCGTTAATGAAAGAGCCGAGCAGTTGCAGTCGGCAGCTCAGCCTGTCGAAACGGCGTCCGAATCGAAAGCGGAAACCGGCCAGGAATACCTGGTGGCGTTCTGGAACCTGCTGAAAGAGACATTAACCAGGCCCCCGCGACGTCCGCAAAGAGATCGGATTGTCGTACGCGAGGAACTCGATTATCACACGATCAACACCGGGATTCCGCGGGAAATTGCGCTGGCCATCTCGGCGCACCCGGAGCATTTTCCAGGTGTCAATATTCAAATCGCGACACTCAGAGAGTATCCTCAGAAGACCATCGCCCCGCATGAAATCGGAATTCGTCACCGCATTGATGAGCAAACATTGGCCGACCGCAAACAACGGTTTCCTGAAGGAGATCCGCTTGATTATCAGGACGGTGACCGGATTGGCAAGATGGGTGTTGAACGGTCTTATGATCGTTATCTGCGCGGCTTACGTGGCTTGAAACGGGTTGTAAAAAATCGACAGGGAGAAATCATTCGCACCGAAATCATGCGTGAACCGAAATCGGGCGATGATGTCGTTTTGACTTTGAATACCCGGTTGCAGGATGAGTTACAGAATCTGCTCGATCAGAGTCTGGACGGTTTACAACCAAACCCGGAGGAGAGCCCGGATGAGAAAGCGAAGAATTCACCGGAGATTTCTTCAGGCGGGTGTGTCGTTGTGCTGGATGTTCGCAGCGGTGCGATTGTCGCGACAGCTTCGGCACCGCGTTACGATCTGAATCTGTTATTGAATCCCTCACCAGACGAGTGGCAGGCCGTGCTCAATAATCCGAAACGTCCTCTGTTTCCGCGGGCGACACAGATGATGCTGCCTCCCGGCTCGACGTTTAAAACACTGACTTCGATCGCAATCCTGGAAAGTGGCAAGATTGATCCGGATGAACTTTACAGCTGTCGTGGTTATCTCGATCGACCTGATCAGCACCGTGATTATATCTATCGTCACTTCGGAGTAGGGCATAACGACATCAGTCTGACACACGCCTTGAGTCAGTCCTGTAACGTTTACTTTTTTCAGGCGGCCCGCAGTATGGGGCCGGAAATGCTCTATCACTGGGCTGATCAAATGGGATTCGGAAAACCGACGGGCATCGATATTCCCGGCGAACGTGGCGGACATTTACCGAATCCGTCACCCGCAAATAAAAAAGACAAATCGCCCTGGTATCCCGGCGATACGTTAGGCGTCGCGATCGGCCAGTCTCGCCTGACGGTCACTCCCTTACAGATTGCCCGCCTGATGGCGGTTGTCGCCAATGACGGAGATCTGGTCGTTCCACATCTGGCACACAGCATCGTGCCTTCTTCCGAATCTTCGACGACCACGCGGCAGATGATTTCACATCCCCGCCGTTATGTGAGTGGCATTCATCCCGGTACGCTGGAGCGTGTGCGCGAAGGTTTAATTGAAGTGGTCGCCCACCCGCGGGGAACCGGATATAAAACCGTACGTATGAAAGAAATGACTATTGCCGGTAAAACGGGGACGGCAGAAACCGGCGGGGGAAAAAATGATCACGCCTGGTTTGCCGGATTTGTGCCGGCAGAACGACCGAAGTACGCGTTTGCGGTTGTCATCGAACACGGAGGTTCAGGCAGCCAGGTCGCTGGTCCGATTGCCAAAAAACTGGTGCAGTCCTTACTCGATACCGGCCTGCTGACTTCAAATGTTGTGAAGCTGCAGGCGAACTGATTCTGCCCCGCTTTACTTCTGATCCTGTTGGGGAGGGATCAATGCCTGAGGCTGATCGATATTCAGATAGTGACCGTGGTCCGCGGTGAGAATGATGACGGTTTCGTCCCAGTTGCTGTTTTTCTCAACCCAGTCAGTAATGACCTTGAATGCCTCGTCACCACTTTTGACGGCTCCGATGGAGTTATCGAGATTGTTATCGTGGTTGGCCCAGTCCACATCACCGGCTTCCACCAGCAGCCAGAACCCCTGTTTGTTCTGGCTGAGCACCTGAAGTGCAGTGTCAGTCATTTCTGCCAGCGTGGGATTTTCCAGCCGATCCGAGGGGGAATAGACTTCGGCACTGTTTTTTAGTCCGGGAGCGGGCTGATAGTCGCCGTCGGCCGTCTGAAAGGGGAGATGCGCGGCATAGTTTTCCACGCCATACACGCCTAACAGTCGCGTTTTGTTCTGAATGGCAGCCTTTGCCGCCTGCTTCAACCCTTCACGACCTTTTTTCAACGGAGTACGAACGGCAACAGTATATTTGCCGCCGTTTTTGACATCGGCTTTACTGACGGTTTCTTCCGAAATGTATTTCCAGCCCGGCACGAAATTTTTTCCATGCGACTTGGCTCCGGTCGGTTTTTCAATGCTGCCAAAACCGCCGCCGAGTACCACATCCATACCGGGGAGCGGACTTTTTGGATGGGAAATGGAAGTCTGTCCGAGCAGATCGCGGGCCAGATCCTGGTAATCATTTCGGCTGACATTGTGTGCATAGGCAGCTGCGGGAGTCGCGTGGGTAATCGGAACGCTGGTGACAACGCCGACCGAGTAACCTTTCTGTTGCGCCTGATGTGCAATGGTGATGACCGGAGCTCCCGTGGGATCAACATTTATGGCGTTATTATAAGATTTGATTCCCGCGGTCATCGATGTGGCGGTGTTTGCAGAATCGGGATAAGGGTGTTCGCCGTAATTGTTGTCTGCAGTTCCAACCAGATATTTTTTATCGTTTCCGGCGGTCCAGGGGTCAGGTCCCCCTTTGGTAACATTGTATCCTCCCCGAATTTGACCGCCCGGGTTCAATACCGTCTGCTGATTGACGTCGACATTCGTTTTATCATTGTGGGGCGCGGTCACCATAAAACCGAACTGCGAAGTGTCTGCTGCAGAGTAATCCTGAAAATGCAGGCCGGTGCCGCGTCCGCTTTGGTATTTGTCTCCCCCCGAATAATAGAGGGCGGCTGCTCTTGTCGTTTGCCAGTCCATGCCGTCGAACACAACCAGAATAATGTTCTTCTTACCCGCTTTGAGTGCCGCCTGCTGCATGTCATACACATTGGTTTGATCCAGATAGTCTGCCTGCGGATTCACGGTGTTCTCCGGCAGGAAACCGTAAATTGTCTCAAGCGCCTTCTCGCTGCGATAAGGGCTGTTTTTACCCGTATAGGTATTCAGGTCGATCCCTTGCGGATTTCCTTTGGTACCAAATGTGTAAACGGGAATCAGACGTAACGAATGACTGGACCATTGCGTATAGTTTTCAGGATCAAAACCCCAATGCGCGACAGGGCTCTTTTTGTTTTGAATCGCGGCTGTCTGTATCTTCCTGATCAAATCGTTGCCTGGAATTTCGGCTGCAGCAGGTGCGACATTGGCCAGTAATATCAGCGCTAACAGGCTGGAAGAAACAGCGTGTTTCATTTGATCCTCTGAGTCTATTAGTAACCAGAAAGTAAAAGGCAGGAGCCGGGAAGGTCTGATTCTATTATACCCGGAATCAGCCGGGGTTTGTAAAGAGTGGGGGTGTGAAGCCTGCATTAAGTTTTGAAACTGGAAATGAATACGGGGTTTGAAAACCCGCTTAAATCAATTTGAAAATGGAAGACATGCTCTGTCCTCGCGTTGAGATCCGCAGGGTTCCGGTTCTAAGGGAATTTTATCAGCGGGAGGCATCGCGGATTCCGTTGAATCATCTCGTGAGATTCCGTTTTTTCTTTATTTGGGCTTCCTGCCGAAGCTGTTTTCGGGCTCAGATCAATGTCATTGATACATTTGTTCAAATCCGAAATAAGTCAGTCGGCTATTGTGTTTACCTGAATGTATGAATAATATTGCCTGTTTATTAAGCAAATTTCTGGAATGGTATATGGTTTGCATTATTAAGATATTCTGTTTTCACATAGAATCCTTGCTGAATGAAAAACTCCAATCAGGAAATTAAGATGACTCCTCGGGAAGTGCTCGCCCTCTGTCGTGAACGGGAAATCCAGGCTATCGACCTGCGATTTATGGATTTCCCCGGAACTCAAAAACATTTCACTATTCCTGCTAAGATATTAGTAGAGAAGAGTTTCGAAGACGGATTCGGCTTCGATGGTTCTTCGATGCGCGGTTGGAAGTCGATTAACGAAAGCGATATGCTGGTTGTTCCCCAACCGGAAACAGCGTTTGTTGACCCCTTTATGTCCAATACACTCGTGATGACCTGTAATATTCAGGACCCCATTACCCGTGAAGACTATGCCAAAGATCCGCGCAACGTTGCCCGAAAAGCAGAAAGCTACATGCGATCCACAAAAATCGCGGATGTCGCCAATTTTGGTCCTGAAGCGGAGTTCTTTATCTTCGACGATGTCCGCTTCGACCAGAACGAGCATGAATGTTATTACCATGTGGACAGTATCGAGGGGCAATGGAACCGTGGAAAAGCCGGCAGTGGTGCCAATGCGGGGTATAAAATTCGATACAAGGAAGGTTATTTCCCTGTTCCACCCGCAGATACTTTACAGGAAGCACGCACAGAGATGATGCTGGCGTTGTTGGATTGCGGCGTTGATGTCGAAGCCCAGCATCATGAAGTGGCGACCGGCGGCCAGTGTGAAATCGATATGAAATATGCGCCTCTGTTAAAGACGGCTGACAACCTGTTGCGCTACAAGTATATCGTCAAAAACGTTGCCGCCAAACATGGTAAATCAGCGACCTTCATGCCCAAGCCACTCTGGAACGATAACGGCTCCGGCCTGCACTTGCATATGTCGCTCTGGAAAGAGGGAAAACCGCTTTTCGCAGGTTCGCGTTATGGTGGCCTG
>CAXBFD010000182.1:0-9174 GCA_963974925.1 uncultured bacterium
GCTGGCCTGGTTGACGGCGGGAGCAACCAGATCATAGATCGCCCCGAAATCGTGCAGCCCGGTCCCCTTGCCACTCAGCACCTGCGCTTCGTAGCCGGTCTGAACCGGATCTTTGAGATCTCCCACGCGAAAGAAAATGCCCGAGTTACATTCTTCCGGCATTTTGACATCACACTTGAATTTGAAATCGCCGAACGGTTTGTCGTAAACGACCAAATAACCGCCGGATTTAAAGGGAACCAATGTTCCGTCTTCAATCGGAGCAGCGATCGGCTTGCCGTTATTGCATTTCCAGCCGGCAAAATCCTCTCCATTAAATAACAGCTTCCAGCCGGCCTCTTTTTCAGCAGCCGTCAGTTTGTTGTCGGCTGCAGTCGCACCCGCATCTGCCAGATCAAGTTTCGCCAGCTTCGCGTGCGCCGCTTTTTTCGCTTTCTCCAGCACGCTGGCCAGACTCACTTCGGCTCCGCCCTGTCGTTTGCTTTCGTCGGCAGCTTCCATGAAGCTGTAGATTTCCAGTGTTTCCTCTTCGCTGACCGGAGGTTTGCCGGAGCGAAAGAATTTCACAATTTCCACCAGCAGCGGCTTGTATCCATCATAACCGCCGACGGCAACTTCTCCGTTTTCCCCGACCGCGGTTCCGCCATATCCACTGGGTTTCCCTTTGCGAACACCAGTGAAGTGACCTTCCCGTCCGCCCGACCATTGCCCGACCACTTCATCCCGGTCGGCGTTGCTGACGGTTCGTTTCGCAGTCTGGCAGCCGGGGCCCATCACTGTGAACAGAGTTTCTACGCCATGAATTCCGTACCAGAACAGATCGGGGTGCGTCGCTTCCAGAGAACAGGGACTATGCGTGCTGCATTTGGTAATTTTCCCTTCTCCGCCATTCCTGAGATTCTGAGCGCCTCTGGAAAACCGGAGCGAGGACGAGGAAAACATCGGCGTATTATATTTGCGCGACAGTTCGAACAGAGCGACGGCATCAGTCAGTGAACCGGCGATCGGCTTGTCAATGAAAACCGGCTTGCCGGCCTGAAACACAGGAATGGCCTGCTCCAGATGCGGACGCCCGTCATTGCTTTCCAGAAAAACCACGTCGACTTTTTTCATCAGTTCATCGATGGAATCAACAATCTCGACCCCCATCTCTTTGACCTGTTTTGTATAATCCGGGACACGGTCTACACTGGAGGGAATGTCTTTACTTCCCTGGGGATAAGCGGCGACGATACGAATGCCAGCCAGTTCGCCTTCAGGGGTGCCCGTATTGAGCATTTTGGTGAAGGCAATCGCATGCGATGTATCCAGGCCGATAATGCCGGCCTTCAGTTCTTTCTTGGACTCCCAGGCCAGCAGAGAGCTGCTGAGTGCAACCGTCAGGATGAAGCATGTAAAAGCAGCCTGACAAAATAGCCGTTTGTATGGTCCCGAGTTCATAATGATCCTCAATCAAGTGTGACAGGTGAGCAAACAGGAAACTGGCAGGAAAAGCGAACCCCCCGCTGCGGAGAGAAGACTTTCGGCTTCCTTATGAATGTTTATAAATTCGATTATTGCAGACTCGACGTACGAATTGCAATCAAACAATCCGTGCGAGTCTGAAATTTCGGGTATTCGACAGTTCATGGCCTGAAGCGGGCCAGCCTTGATCAATCAGTCTGCATAGTCCTTTCCATTCAGACTATCAACGACGGATTTCTGCCAGTCAAGGAGTTCTGTTTTCATTTTCCGGACCCGCTCCGGATCGTCTCCGGCCAGATCGTGCTGTTCCGAACGATCCTGTGCCAGATTGTAGAGCGCGTATTCCGGCTGTTCTTTTTTTGAAATCGATTTCATCAATTTAAAATCGCCGTCAATCCAGGCGGCTGCCCCCGGCAGATCCTCCTTTGAATATTGTGTTGCCAGGCTGGCTGCTTCCGCATCGGGGACGGGCCCTTTCGGACTCGGCTGTTCCGGAGTCTGTCGGCGTTTGAGGTCGAGCAATATTTCGGTGCTGCGTTTGGGGTGCCCTTTTTCCGGATAAGTCCAGAACCCCATCGGATGAGGCCGCGTTGTCATCTGCCCGTCGATCAAAGGCACCAGGCTGACTCCATCCAGATCGGGTTGATGCGAGACGTTTGCTCCGGTGAGCGCCAGCACGGTTGGATAAATATCGATTGTCCCGCAAGGCACGTTTGTGATCTCCGGTTTTTTGATGCGCGCGGGCCACTCGATCATGGAAGGGACGCGAATGCCCCCTTCCCAGAGATTACCTTTCCAGCCGGCCAACCCGCCGGTGGCCTGAGAACGCGCTGCTTCTTCTTTCAATTGCGGCGGCCGTGGCCCGTTATCACTGGTAAACCAGAGCAGCGTGTTTTCTGCCAGTCCCAGATCTCTCAACTGACGGCGCAGATGCCCCATCGCACGATCCACGCCGGTAATTTCACCGAAATAGTTTTGAAACGCTTGGGACTGATTCTGATATTGCGCTTTCAGTTCGGGCAGCGCTTCGTGCGGCGTGTGTGGATTTCCGAACCAGATCACTGCCAGGAAAGGCTGCTTTTTTGTATCTGCCTGTTTGATAAACTGCAAAGCGGCATCCACGGTCACCTGCGAGCTCTCACCCTTGAGCTGCGTGACCACTCCGTTGTGGCTCATCCAGGGATCGTTCTCATAAAAATTCGGGCTTGAAACCCATTCATCAAAGCCGCTGTTGCCGGGAGAAACCGGGCTGTTTGCCTGCACCGATCCCAGATGCCATTTTCCGAAGTGCCCGGTCGTATATCCGGCTGACTTCACGGCTTCCGCCACGGTCACTTCCTGCGGTCTTAAGGTGTGTCCCCAGCTGAAACAGCCAAATCGATTCGGGTGACGGCCGGTGAGAAAACTGCCCCGCGTCGGCGAACAGACGGGCGCGGCCGCATAAAAGCGATCAAACCGCAGTCCGCTGGCGGCCATATCATCCAGGTGAGGCGTTTTGAGAATCGGGTGACCATTGAAGCCGGTTTCTCCCCAGCCCTGATCATCGGTCATACAGAGAATAATGTTCGGACGGCCGGACTGAGCCTGCGCAGCGTTTAACACAGATGAGAAGCAGCTCAAACCACAACAGCAGAACAAGACGAAAACCAGCATTCGAATGTGAAAAACCATACCATGCCTCTCTTCGGAACAACATTGGTGAAATAGAACCTGCACTGTAAGCCCTTTTCATCCTCCCCCAAATCGAACGGGGCGCCAAGCAATACCCGCCTGCCTTGTCGATTTTCCGATAAGTTCTTCCGCAGCCGAAACGCGGCCCTGAATCACTGACCGCCCGTCCTCTGCATCTGAACGGTCCCCGAGTCTAAAATCAGCGCGAAATGCTTCCGATGGGGGGCTGTTTTGCCTTGATGTTGATTGCATCCCTCCCGCCGGCTTGGCTATACTTCTACGAGTGCCGCCGGCTTTCTTCTGAACTGACGTCGATTAACGCTAACAGGATCGGGATCACGTTACGTCTTCGCGCAACGCTCAAGGAATCGCTCTCGTTCCATCGCGGGGCAGGCCACTCATGGTTTTCAAAATTTTACCGGGGAACAATTCGCAATATGAAACCGACAAAAGATAATGGGCCTCATTTTGTCGGCATTGATATTGGCGGTACAAATGTCAAAGTTGGCATCGTCGATGACAACGGAAAAACGCTGGCATTCTGTAAAACAAAAACCGAAGTCAGCAAAGGCGTCGAATTCGGTTTAAAAAAGATCTATCAGGCCATCGACGATGTTTTGTCAGACTGCCAGTTTACGATGGACGACATCAAAGCCATTGGCATTGCCACTCCTGGAACAATGGATATCCCCGGCGGAAGACTGATCGACCCCCACAACCTGCCGACCTGGAAAGAATTTCCGATCCGGCAGCGCGTCAGTGATCATTATTCGGGAAAAAAGACGATCTTCCAGAATGACGCCAATGCCGCCGCTTATGGAGAATATTGGATCGGGGGAGCGCAGCACGTGCGTAGCCTGGTTTTCTGGACTCTGGGCACAGGCATCGGCTGTGGTATCATTATCCATGACATGATTATTGAAGGTCAGCATTCCCATGGAGGCGAGTCTGGTCATATCATTATCCAAATGTCGAATGGCCGTTTATGTGATTCGGGACAATATGGAACACTGGAAGCATACGCCGGGGGCAAATCGATTGTACGACGCTGCCAGGAAGAACTGGACGCGGGACGCAACTCTTTATTACACGAAGCATTGAAAACGGAACCAAAACTGACCCCGCTCTTAATTGCCCGCGCGGCAGAACAGGGAGATGACTTGTCGAACGAATTGATCATGGATACGGCGATGTGCCTGGGAGTGGGAACCACCACCCTCATGCATACGATAGACCCGGACATGGTTCTGTTTGGCGGCGCGGTCACGTTCGGCGGCAAAGACTCTGAGTTGGGCCAGCGTTTTATGAATCGAATTCGTGAAGAAGTCAAACATCGCGCATTTCAGGTGCCTTACGAAAATACGATCATCGACTTCGCCAGCCTCGGATCGGACGCGGGTTACATTGGAGTCGCCGGTTGTGCCCGACTCGCCTGCCTCAAAGCCGAGACAAATTAAATATCTACACCGGTTAAATATCTACACTCGATATCTTTACCCGGGTTTTCTTAAATAAGAATGACGAGATCCATCTAAATGGCAATTGAGACCCGTTTAATTCGAAACTTTTCTATCGTCGCACACATCGACCATGGCAAGAGTACACTCGCCGATCAATTACTTCTGAAGACCGGCGCCATCACAGCCCGGGAATTCAAGGCCCAGATTCTGGACGACCTGCAAATCGAGCAGGAACGCGGCATTACCGTCAAAGCCCGCACCGTGGCCATCCATCATAAGTACAAGGGAGAAATCTACGAACTGAATCTGATTGATACTCCCGGACACGTTGACTTCCACTATGAAGTCTCCCGCAGCCTGGCTGCCTGTGAAGGAGCCCTGTTGCTGGTTGACGCTTTTCAAGGCGTGCAGGCGCAGACGGTCGCCAACGCTTACGCCTGCATTAATGCGAACCTGACGATTATTCCTGTGGTCAACAAGATCGACCTCCCGGTCACGCGCATTGACGAAGTGCTGGAAGAAGTCGAAACCGTGATCGGCCTGGACCCGACTGATGCTTTGATGGTCAGCGCCAAAAGCGGAATTGGCATCGAAGGAGTTCTGGACGCGATCATCGAACGCATTGCCCCTCCCCAGGGCGAACCCGACGCGCCACTCCAGGCACTTGTGTTCGACAGCAAATACGACCACTATCGCGGCGTGGTCACTTATGTCCGTGTCGTACAGGGAACCATCGAAAAAGGCCAAACGGTCGTCCTGATGCGTGGCGGGACAAAAATGGACATCATCGATATCGGCCAGTTCACTCCGCACATGAGCCCCGTCAAAGCGCTGGGCCCCGGACAGGTCGGTTACCTCGTCAGTGGCGCCAAAGATCTGGAGCACGTGCATGTCGGCGATACGATTGCCAATCCCCGAAATCTGCCGCCAGCGCCGCTGCCCGGTTATCTGAAACCGCAACAGATGGTTTTCTGCGGCATGTATCCGATCGAAGCAACCGACTTTGAAAAGCTGCGGGACGAACTTTCAAAGCTCAGCCTGAACGATGCGAGTTTCAGCTTTGTCCCCGAAACCAGTGACGCCCTTGGCTTTGGTTTCCGCTGCGGGTTTCTGGGGATGCTGCATATGGAAATTATTCAGCAGCGACTGGAGCAGGAATTCAATATCGACCTGCTGCAGACAGCGCCCAACGTCACCTATGAAATTCTGGAACGGAGTGGTGAGATCGTACTGATCGACAATCCGCAGGACGTTCCCGACGCCGGCCGCATCGAAGAATTCCGCGAGCCGATTGCCCGGGTGACATTCATCCTGCCGGCTGAGAGTATCGGCATCATGATGCAGTTGTGTTCCGACCGGCGCGGCATCTACAAAAACACCGAATACCTGGGCACGAATCGTGCGCAATTGATTTATGAACTGCCGTTAGCGGAAATCGTGTACGATATGTACGATCGGCTGAAAAGTGCCACCCGCGGGTATGGAACGATGGATTATGATATTCTCGGTTTCCGAGCCGCCGATCTGGTGAAAATGGATATTCTCGTCAAAGGCGAAAGGGTCGACGCACTGTCCACCATCGTCCACCGCTCGCAGTCCGAACGGCGCGGTCGCGGACTCGTAAAACGTCTGAAAGAGGAAATCTCAAAACACCAGTTTGAAATTCCGATTCAGGCAGCCATCGGCGGCAAGATCATCGCCCGCGAAACCATTCAGGCGCTCCGCAAAAATGTGACCGCCAAATGTTATGGTGGCGATATCACCCGCAAACGAAAACTGTGGGAGAAACAAAAAGAGGGTAAAAAACGACTCAAACAGTTCGGACAGGTCGAAATTCCCCAAAAGGCATTCCTGGCCGTGCTGGATGCCACCAAGGACGAATAACCGAGGCTCGAACGAATTTCTCGAATTCAAGCGGCAGCGAAGTTACCTCGCTGCCCTGTTTTATTCCACGTGTTCCAGCACTTCTTCCAGGGCTTTCGTGCAGGCTTTCATTGAAATGACGGCCTGTTCAAAATTCGTATGCGATGATGCTTCGGGAGCGTCCAGTGCAAACTGGTCGGTGGCTTTTCTCAGTTTGCTGATTTTTTTTCGCAGCATCTTCAGATAAGCGTCGGGATCAGCAACGCGCGTTTCCAGCGCCCGCGAGGCATCGAACACCGCACGTGCAATGTGCATCAACTCCGGAAAATCTTCGGCTTCATCGCTGTGTTTGATGAAAGTCCGCACCATCCACGCATGGGATAAAATAATCTGGCTGCGATCAACGGCTTCCTGTTTGCTAAGAGACATCTCGTATCGGCATCCTGAATTTCAATGGCTTTGATAACGATGCGTCATGAACGGATTCGTCGCATCCGCCTTGAAATTAACTGCGCAGTGCGGCACATGCAAGAGTTCAGACGGAATTGCAATCGTGTCGGGCTCACTTCAGGTCAGGTTAAATGGCGTGTGTGAAATCGTCGCCGCGATAATACTCGTAAAACAGGCGGCCAATTTCATCACTCAGACGAGAGAGATACTCTTTCTTGAACTTGGAAAAGGTCACTTCCGACGTCGCTCGCGGAGCACGCAACGGATAAAACGAAGTGATTTCCTTGCTGTAAAGTTTTTCCCCTTCGCCATGCTCGTCCATTTCATAAACGGTCACCATGCCTTCGGCACGTCCGCGATACAGATCGGAACTGTTTTCTTCGTACAGACTGTACTCATGCAATTCAATATGAATGACATAAGTCACGTCGAACGCTTCGCCAATTTCTTCCGGTTTGTCCCAGTCGGGATTTTCATCCAGCCAGGCACGAATCCGGTCCGGGTTGATCACTTTCACGCCATGATCGTGCAGACGAAATGTGGTGTATTTGGCCAGATCATTGTGAATGCCATCAAAGTTATACTGCAGCTCTAACGGCGCATAACAGACGATGGCCACCGTGACCTCTTTGTCTGTCATCGATTTCTTGGTCTGTGCATCGAAGTCCGGCTCAATGGAAGGGGGGCCGCCAATCAGGTAACCCAGCAGAATAAAATAGTTACAGCCTGACATGGTCGTGCTTAATACCAGAACCAATGCCAGTTTAATGACGGTACTGAAAAACTGCCTGTGAACACGTAGTCCGAACGAAAAATTTGTCATCGTGTGATCCTTCACAACTCCGAATTTGATTTTGGCGTCACTTCTGAACGAGTAACGAAACAGATCAGATATCTGCTCCCGCACGATAGTTATAGAAGAAACGACCAATCTGATCGGCAATGCGATCCAGATATTTTTTCCTGAATACAGTAGGTGATTCTGACTCAATCGAGACCGGCATGTGACTCGGATACTCGGAAGTATATTCACTGGTAAAGACTTCCAAAGCCCGTTTCCCTCCGTCCATCTCTTTGACTTCATACGCGGACACGGTTCCGAATGCTTTCCCGCGGAGCAGGTTCGGACTGTTTGGTTCGCGATAATCAAATTCATCGATATCAACATGAATGATGAAGTCGGCGTCAAAATTTTCCGCCAGTTCATCAACGTCGTTCCAGACGCCGCCATTATCGTCCAGCCAGGTGGCGACTTCGCCTGTGTCCATGACTTCAATTTCATGGCGGTGCAGGCCGTAGGTAATCTGTTCCAGCAGATCGTAATTCAAAGAGGGATAATCCGAGCGAATCGATTCCGGCGTCGAGCAGACGACGAGCACCTTTTTCTTATCCTTCGAAAGATCAATCTTGGTACGGCTGGTAAATTCACAGGTAATCAGCGGATCGCCAAACAGCATTTTTCCCGCCATTACACCCAGAGAACACCCGCTGACTGCCAGACAAACCAGCATCAGCAACGCGACGGCAAGAGTCTGGCGGCGGGACGGATTTGAGTTTTGTCGTTGTATGGAATTTCGCATATTTTTGCCATCCTTGGCATAAACCGAACTCACGTGTCGAGATATGATTTTTTTATCGAGGAAGGGACGTTTCTTTCCGAAAACCGGAAAGGACTAACTTAAAAGGTCAACCGGAAAACCCACTCCATTAAGGTGATCGTGACCAGACCACACATTAACCAGAGTAAACTGTTTTCAGGATGAGAGATCAGCCAGAGTCGCCTGCGATAAACGCTGATCCAGGACCAGGGAATCATCACAAGACAGACCATTGCCAATACCAGACCGGCAGTATTGGCCTGGGCAGACAGACGGATCTGACCTCGAACAAAATGGGAAAAGGAAGTTGTCATCCCACAACTGGGACAGGGAATGGAAAATTGATTTCGAATGACACAAGGTGAAAACCCGAGTCGTTGATGGGTACCAAATCCACGTGGATCCGGTTTTGTTTGAACGGCAACTCCAAAACCTGCCATCAGAAACAGACTCCAGCCGATTAACAGCAACCGAATTTTCCATCCAATCGGAGTACCCGGATTGGACGCACGGAATGCCGCCAGAAGGTCATGCACTGTCGAAATGACTGAGGATTTAAAATTGAAATTCATAGTGAGAATGAGAGAAGCCGAGGTTTATCAGTTCTATTATTTTACTGCAAGACCATTTCAAAAAAATGTCCCGTCTCCCGTAATCTGACACGAATC
>CAXBFD010000183.1:0-9152 GCA_963974925.1 uncultured bacterium
TCAGGTTCAGGAGAACTGTGATGCATGGAATGCCGGAAAAGTTAATTAAACTCAGTAGCTTTGGATCACATTCAGTTAGATCATTTCGACTGATCCTGATTCCCACTCTACTTTTAACTTCCTGTGCCTCAGATCGTGGACAGATGACTGCCCATCAGGCTGGCTCAATAAAGGAAGACAGGCAGATGGTTGGCATCAAGGACAGCCAGTCACAGGCTGCACAGATAGCTGAATCTACTTCTGAAGTCGAAGTCAATAATTTTGCAGAAACGACACATGCCGAATCGAGAGAAAAATTGACTTTAACATCATACCATGAAGTTTTTGAAGGTAAAATCCCACCACCTGTACCACCGGCAGGAGGCCCGAACGTACCAGAAACAGATTCTTCGGAAAATCCATTAACACCAACCAGCCAGACGATGACGTTGGAGGAACTTGAACAGATAGCACTATCGAACAATCCCACCATGGCTCTGCAACGAGCGGAGATCGAGAAAGAACGGGGGAACTGGACCCAGGCAGGCCTCTATCCAAACCCAACCGTAGGGTATGTCAACTCCACAGCGAGCAGTAATGGTGATACGCAATCAAATGGTATTCTTGTGCAGCAGACATTTATTACAGCAGGGAAATTGGATAAAGCCCAGGCAACAGAAACTTATGGTATCCAAACGTCACAACTGCAGCTCGATGCTCAGCAGATGCGCGTCATCAATGATGTCAGGTTGCGCTACTATGATGTGCTGGGAGCACAGGAACAATTAAAACTGGTGAAAGAAATCGCCCAACTCTCACAACAGACACTGGATGCCGCTGAGAGACTCTATAAGGCTGGGCAAGTTCCGAGGACGGATATGTTGCAGGCGAAAGCGCAAAACGCCACAGTTCGTGCATCGCTGACGAATGCGCATACTGATTTCGAATCTGCCTGGCAGAAGCTCGCTGTAATCGTGGGCTGTCCGGAATTACCGGTCAGTCAGCTCATGCAACCGGAGGAAGATTTACCGGAATTTGATCTGGAGTCGGAATGGCAGCGTCTATTGTCCGAAAGTCCTCAGTTGCTCACGGCGGAAAGCCAAATCGGTGTCGCCCGCGGACAGCTTGCCAGTGCTGAAGCTGTCCCAGTTCCAGATGTGACTTTACAATTTGTTACTGATTACAATTCGATCGGAGACTACGCGACATTTAATACGCTGGTAGCACTTCCACTTCCTCTCTTCAATCGTAATCAAGGGGGCATCTATAATGCCGTTTCCGAAGTAAACCGATCCGAGCGCGAACTGGAACGGGTGCGTCTGGTATTGCGCGATCAGTTGATCTCCTCATATCGAGATTACATGTTGGCGCGGAACCAGGCAGAACAGATGCGAAAAGAAGTGCTGCCCGAACTCAGGGAAGCGCTGGAACTGATGATCAAAGGCTATGAGAAAGGACAATTCAGTTTTCTAGCCGTACTCAATGTACAACAGAGCAACTTCCAGTCAAACCTGGAGTACATTGATGCATTGAACCGGGCACATCGACTGGCTGTCGAAATATCAGGGCTGCAGATGACTGGAGGCCTGAACCCGGCGACGATCGGAACGGCAATTCAGGATGCGGGGGGCGGAGGAAGATTGCGTGCAGTTCAGCAGCAGTTACAGAAACAAAGCAACGCTAATTTGAGTAACTTTGCTCCTGCGGCACTATAGAGGTCCATCATCTCAATTAAGTATGAAGCAACTTTTGAACAACAAGGCTTTGATCTGAAGCAGGTCTTTTTCAGGACAGGAAACCTGGAGAAGGCGCTCGTTTCAGGCTCTGATCTCAATACTATGAGGAGATCGTCACATTGTATTTCTAAGGTTACAGTATTGATCTCCAATATCAGTCCGACTATACTTAAAATTAGTTAGGCAAACAGGGTTTTGTATGTACATGCAGCACACCATCAATATTTTAATGACCTTCCTGGCGATTATATGTCCCTATCTTCCTTGTAGGGACATATGTCTGGGGTCTTGTGTTGCTGCGCTGTCTGAATCGGTATCCGTTCAGGAAACTGCAAGTGCAACCTGTTGCCATCACAGAGATTCTGAAGAACAGGATCAGCATTCTGAGAACCAGGAACAAAGACCAGTCCAACCGAAGTGCCCTCAGGACGGTAATCAGCCGAATTGTTTTTGCGGGGGCGCCGTGATCGCTACTGTGGTTGACTGTCCCAGCCTGATCGATGCTGGCTCTTTCTCTGAATTTCTCGTCGTCGACCTCAATGACGTTGCCCACATGTCATTCAGGCTCGTCTGTCTGAGGCACACTGCTAATCGAGGCTGTCACTTCCCGCCGCTCTCTTCTGGGCGGGAAATCTGTCATCTTTCTGCCGCCTATCTGCTCTAAAGCGTCCGACACGAGCATCGTAGATTATCCGGAGTCCGTCGATTTTGATCGTCCGTGATTCCGGCTGAATTTGCGGTGATTTCTTGACTTCCGTGTCTGTTTCCAATCGCTTAAAAACCGTTTTATCAGGCTCCTGCTTCTCAACATATTGAGCAAGAAAGGACATCTCATGAGTCAATCTGTTATAGGCCGACCCTCTGTTAATCCAGATACGTCTTCTCCCGACACTCCAGCTCCAACTGATCAACGTCCCCACGGACTGGTCTGGAAGCTCGGACGCTGGTTTCTGGATGGGTTACCCACCATCATTGTCATGTCTGTATTAGTCGCCATCGGTTACTACGGACATACCCACCATTGGAAAATCCCGACGTTTGCAGAATTAACGGGACAGGCGAAGCTGGTATTCAAGGACTGGTGTGAAGAGCACGGGGTTCCCGAATCCAAGTGTGTGATCTGTAACCCTGACCTGATGCCTGCCAGCCCCGATTATGGCTGGTGTACCGAGCATGGTGTCAACAACTGCCCGTTGCACAATCCCGATGTCGCTGAACTGAAAAAGACACCGGTGATTACTAAGGCAACAATGCAACAAGCTGATCGTGCTCTCGCACTGCGGGAGCGACCAGACAATAATGCCGCCTGCAAGGTGTATCAGAAGCGAATCCAGTTTGCTTCCAACGAGGCGGTTCAACAGGCTGGCGTTGATGTAGAACTGGTCGACCAGGAATCTGTAACAGAGTGGGTATCGGGAACAGGAGAAATCCGCTATGACCCGACACGTCTGGCCAATCTTTCTTCACGCGTGCCGGGTACTGCGTGGCGGGTACTAAAAAATGTGGGAGACCAGGTTCAGGAAGGAGAAATCCTGGCGGTGGTTGACGCGGCGGAAGTAGGACTTCTCAAAGCGGATCTGGTAAAAGCGATAGTCGCTGAAAAACTGGCACGCAAAAACTTTGAACGATTGAATGGACTAAAAGGGGCCATCGCAGGCAAAGACATCCTGGAAGCAGAGTCTATTCTAGCAAAGGAAGAGGCCGAAGTTCTGAGCGTCGAACAGGCTCTGGCTAATTTGGGGTTGTCGGTGGACGTTTCTTCGATTGCAAATCTCAGCAAGCAGGCCATGATCGACCGCCTGCGTTTCCTGGGTTTTCCCAACGAACTGGCAGAGCAGTTTCGATCACAGACCGCCTCAGCCAACCTGATCCCGGTTCGCAGCTCAATGAACGGTGTGATTACGGAGCGGAACGTCGTTTCCAGTGAGGTCGTCACTCCGGAGCGGACCCTGTTTGAAGTGGCTGATCCCAGTTGGATGTGGCTGATACTCAATGTTCCTCTGGAAGAGGCATCTTTGATCCAGGTCGGACAGCAGGTCCGATTTCAACCCAATGGAAGCCGTAAGGAAGTTACCGGGAACTTGAGCTGGATCAGTACTGCCGCTGATAAACAGACGCGGATGGTAAAGGTCAGGGCGGAAATCGATAATGCGGAAGGGCAGCTTCGCGATGAGACTTTTGGCGCGGGCCGGATCATTCTGAGACAGGAAAAACAGGCGGTCGTGATTCCCCGGAGTGCAGTGCACTGGGAGGGATGTTGTCAGGTGGTCTTTGTTCGAAATAAGCATTACTTCGACAGCCCGGAGAGCCCCAAAGTCTTTCAGCTGCGAAACGTTCGTACTGGATTCGTTAACGGCAATCGCGTGGAAATCATCGCCGGCTTACTTCCTGATGAAGTCGTCGTGACCCAGGGGAGCGACGTTTTGCGGGCACAACTTCTCAAGAACAGCCTCGGAGCAGGCTGTTGCGCTGAATAGAAGGGAATCGAAATCATATGCTCAACTGGCTGATTGATTTTTCACTGCGCCACCGTGCTCTGGTCATTTTGTGTACCGTGGTTTTTGCTGGCGTCGGAGTGATCTCACTGAGACACCTCGACATCGATGCGTTTCCCGACACGACGCCGGTGCTGATTCAGATCAATACGGTGGCACCGGCGCTTTCACCCGATGAGGTCGAACGGCAGATTACTTTCCCGGTCGAACAGGCAATCAGCGGTCTGCCTGGTCTACAGGATTTGCGTTCCATTTCGAAATTTGGCTTATCACAATTGGTCGTGATCTTTGAAGACGGAGTGGACATCTATTTTGCGCGGCAACTTATCAGTGAGCGGCTGAGTACAGTTCAGCTTCCAGAGGGAATCCAGCGACCGCAGATGGGACCGGTTTCGACCGGTCTGGGAGAAGTCTTCCACTATGTTCTGACCTACGAAGGAGTCGATTTTTCCCGTCTACCGAACGAAGAACGGGTCAAACGTCTGACCGAACTGCGAACGCTACATGACTGGGTCGTAAAACCTCAGTTGCGTTCCGTGCCGGGAGTTGCCGAGGTCAACAGTTGGGGGGGCTATGAGAAGCAGTACCAGGTACGCCTCGATCCGGATCAGATCATCAAACACGAACTGACCTTTGACCAGGTGGCCCAGGCCCTCCGCGAAAACAACCAGAATGTCGGCGGAGGGACGATTACCGATCGCAGCCAGATGCTGCTGGTCCATGGGGTGGGACGGACCGTCAATCTGGAACAGATTGAAAATGTGGTCATCACGTCTCGTGACGGAGTTCCAATTCGGGTCAAAGATGTGGCGGATGTGCAGATAGGGCATGAAATTCGTCGTGGAACGGTGACCGCCAATGGCCGGGGAGAAGCAGTATTGGGACTCGGTTTCATGTTGATGGGGGAAAACAGCCATGAGGTAACTCACGCTCTGAAAACCAGACTGGAAGAAATCCGGGAGACACTGCCCGCGGGCGTGGAAATTCAGACTGTCTACGACCGTACCGAACTGGTGGACCACGTGATAGACACCGTGCAGAAGAACCTGTTCGAAGGAGGTCTGCTCGTAGTTGCGGTGCTGTTTATATTTCTGGGGAACCTGCGAGCCGGTCTGATTGTGGCCCTGGCAATTCCTCTTTCGATGCTGTTTGCCTTTTCGGGCATGTTGAAGTTCGGCATCGCAGCGAGCCTGCTCAGCCTGGGTGCAATTGACTTCGGTCTGGTTGTAGACAGTTCCGTGGTGATGATTGAAAACTGTGTCCGCTGTCTGGCACACGGCGCCGATGGTCGCAGTCGACTGGAGATTATCCGGGATGCTGCCATCGAAGTCCGCAAGCCTACCATGTTCGGCGAGCTGATCATCATGATCGTCTACCTGCCAATTCTGACGCTGGAAGGAGTCGAGGGGAAACTGTTCCGTCCCATGGCACTGACAGTCATAATGGCCCTGGCGGGGTCAATGGTGCTCTCACTGACGTTGATGCCTGTGCTCGCCAGCCTATTCCTCCCGAAAAATCTCAAGGAAAAAGAACCACTGCTGATCCGGGTGCTGAAATGGCTGTATGCACCAGTGCTGCGGTTCACCATGCACCACAAAGCAGCGGTGATCGGTTTTGCGCTCACGATCCTGTTTGTGGCTTTTGGCTTGATCGCCCCGAATCTGGGGACTGAATTTGTCCCGCGCCTGTCGGAAGGGGCAGTGGTGATCAATGTAGTTCGTCTGGCGGGAACCGACCTGGAAGAAACGATCCGCTATAACACCCGGATGGAGAAAGTTCTGCTGGAGAAGTTTCCAGACGAGATCGTGCACGTCTGGAGTCGCGTCGGGATGGCGGAAGTTGCCACGGACCCCATGGGGACGGAACTGACCGACCTGTTCGTCACACTGCGTCCCCGAAGTGAGTGGACGCGCGCCGACACGCAGGAAGAACTGACGGTTGAGATTCAGGAAGAACTCCGCGATCTGCCTGGCCCGCGTCTGGCGATGACCCAGCCCATCGAAATGCGGATGAATGAAATGATCTCCGGGGTCCGTTCAGACGTGGCTGCGATTCTCTACGGGGACGACCTTGACCTGATGGTCTCCAAAGCCTCTGAAATTGAGAAGGTGCTCAAATCAATCGAGGGGGCTGCCGACGTAAAAGTGGAACAGGTCACTGGTCAGCCAGTGCTGGAAATTAACATCGACCAGGATGAAATCGCCCGTTATGGCATTCCGGCACGGACCGTACTCGACCTGGTGGAATCACTGGGCAGCAAGCATGTAGGAGAAGTCTATGAAGGACAACTGCGATTCCCGCTGATCATCCGGCTTCCTGAGCAGGCACGGACCGACCCTGACGCTATCGGATCGATCCTGGTAGCCACTCCTCAGGGAGAGCAGATTCCCCTGTCGCGACTCGCTGACATTGAGATCGTAGAAGGCCCGAATACCATCAAGCGGGAATGGTATCAAAGGCGGATTACGATCGAGGCAAATGTCCGCGGTCGCGATATGGGGAGCTTTGTTGCTGAAGCGCAGCGTAAAGTCGACGAACAGGTAACCCTGCCTGCCGGGCGTTACCATGTCGAATGGGGAGGCCAGTTCGAGAATCTGCAGCGTGCCCAGGCCCGGCTGATGATTGTCGTCCCGGTCGCGATGTTGTTGATCTTCGGTCTGCTGTACATGACTTACAATAACTTTATCGATTCGATTCGCGTCTTTACCGGCGTACCGTTCGCCTGGATCGGGGGGATCTTCGCTCTCTGGATAAGAGACATGCCGTTTTCGATTTCCGCGGCCGTGGGTTTCATCGCCCTCTCCGGTGTCGCGGTACTGGATGACATGCTTCTGGTCTCAACCATCCGTCGACTGCGTCGCAGAGGCAGTTCGCTCAATGAAGCTGTCGAGGAGGCAGCCATGACCCGTCTGCGCCCGATCCTGATGACTACGCTGGTGGCCAGCCTCGGCTTCTTCCCCATGGCCTTCAATACCGGTATGGGAGCAGAAGTGCAACGGCCCCTGGCCACGGTCGTGATTGGTGGCGTCTGCAGTGCCACGATTATGAGTCTGCTCGTTTTACGTGTGCTGTACGTGGTCTTCAATCTGCCCGGCAGTCGCAACGAGGATGAGGGAGACGATGACAATACTACAGAACCAACGCAACCGAACAATCCGGATTCCAGGCAAGTGCCGGAAACGGCTTCGGTTTAATTTTACTGGTCAATGTACCATCAAAGGAGAAAAAATGACTGACGTATTATGGACTCGGTGTCTGGCAATCCCAGCGATTGTGTGTGGACTTCTGGTGATCACGGGGTGTGCGAAAAGTGGAGAGGAAGCCGCTCCCGTGGCCAAGGCCGAAGAAGAACATCATGAGCATGACGAAGAAGGGCACGATCATGAACACGAATACAGAGAAGAGGGGCATAACCTGCACGGTTTCTGGTGTGCTGAGCACGGCATTCCCGAAGAAATCTGCGCCCAGTGTAATACCAAACTCGCCGCTGATTTCCAGAAGAAGGGGGATTGGTGTGAAGAGCATAAACGTCCCGATTCGCAGTGTTTCATCCATCATCCAGAACTGGAAGAAAAATTCATTGCCCAATATGAAGTTAAGTTCGGAAAAAAGCCGCCTGCTCGTACGGAGAAATGAGATCCGCCCGCAGACGAACGCGAAAGCGCTTCAGCGGTGCAGTCGGGTAACCCACTACATCACAGGTGGGTTACCTGTTCCGTTTTGTGCTGTTGCACTGCTATTGTGCGCTTTGAGCCCAGGCTGTCAGAATGCAGCTTCAGATCTTTCACTATCCAGTTTGCTGGAGGTTACTGATTCGGATTTTCAGCAGAGGGTCCTTAAGGCTGACCAGCCAGTGCTGGTGGAGTTCTGGGCTCCCTGGTGCCGCCCCTGCGTTGAGATGGTCCCCATCCTGGAACAGGTCTCAGAGCAATTTGCGGGGCGCGTTAAGATCCTCAGAATTCGCATCGACGATAACCCGGCCACTGCTGCTAAATATGAAATTGATGCGCCTCCCGCATTCCTTCTGTTTCACCAGGGAATGGTCTTCAAGCGTCGACTCGGCAAACAAAGCGAAGCACAGTTGACCGAACTCATATCGTCGATCTTATCAAAAGAAATTTCCGAATAACTGCAGAGTTATTGAATCATTTCTTTTCTGTTAATGATCTGCTGGGTAAGAACGTAAATGTTATAGAGGATCAATTGACACTGAAAATCCACGCTAAGAGCGTGGTCCGAAGAGGATGATTAATGTTCCGAAGATGCAAATAGTGGCTCCTAATGCATCCCAGCGATCCGGCTGAGTCTTCTCAACAACCCAGAGCCAGAGCAGCGACGACACGATATAGATGCCTCCGTAGGCGGCATAAGCTCTGCCTGCGTGAGACGAATCAATTCTGGTGAGAGCGTATGCAAAAACGCCAGCGATAACATTCCAGGTATTATCCAGAATTGACTTTTTGATTGCCGAATCCAGACCCAGAATGCAAAGCATCCTCCGATTTCAGCGAAAGCAGCCAGCAGGTACCAGATAATCGATTTCATGCTGCCAAGTATATCTCATCCAGATTGTGAAATATAGAGATCTCATTTGCAGGCGTTCTGCCCGTGTCATGATTATCTCTGTAATTCGGGCCCATTCCAGTCAGTGTTATCGCTCGGTTTTCCTGATGGGGAGCGACGTTGCTGACACTCTCGTGTAAATGGATGTCTTCTTCAGTTGAAGAGTAAGATTGTTTCGCCTATTATATTCGGACAATCGCATATTCGAACAAAGCTACGTGAAGCGGTAAAACCATGCTCGATACACAACCGGCAGCAGAAATGCTGAAAGCCTTTTCACATCCCACAAGACTGTCCATCCTGCAGGAATTGCTGGCAGGCCCCAAATGTGTGTCGGACATGGAAGAACTTCTGCCGGCTCGACAGGCTAATATATCAC
>CAXBFD010000184.1:0-8995 GCA_963974925.1 uncultured bacterium
TCTATTACAGTTGACGGTACGACATATCTTGTCGAACTGAAGTTTACTGCTTCTCAATCCGATGCCACCGCTATCGATTCCCATTTGAAGAAAGTAAATGACAAAGCTGACAACACAATGGGCATTCTCGTGTCAATATCTGGCTATTCTTCGGTGGCTGTCAGCGAGGCTTCGTTCTCACGAAGTCCACTCTTGCTTCTCGATGCAAGTCACTTGTATTTCGTGCTTGGAAATCTCGGCACGTTTCCCGATCTTCTGCGTCGAGTTCGGCGTCATTCATCACAAGAAGGAAAGGCATATCTATCTGTGTCAGACTTTGGGAAATGACAATGACTGGAGTCTCCCTTTTACCTAATATGCCTTGTGATTTCTGATCAGAATCGTGTGAAAGGAAATGCGGACGGATCTGGAACGCCGCCCGACCGCCAACATATGCGTTATGTTACTGCATCGAAGATTTTTTGTAATGTTGGTTCCGCTTTCTTTTCCATTTTCGTAGCGCATTTTCAATGACGATATTTTCGCAAAACAGACTTCCCTGTGGAAAAGCAGATCAGGATGACGCAATTTCTGAATGACTTACTGTCTCTTGCCGGTTATGCTGGGATTACTGTATCAATTCAAGGCCTTGATGTGTAGAGGGGATTTGACGACCAATGAGATCCGTTTCAGACTTGCGGAATTTGTACTGGCTGCCTGCATTCACAGTGATCTCCTGCCTGTTCTCCAGCGGCGCTGGTTTTCAGACTTCGCGTGCCCGGGCAGAACCGACGCGAACGCCGAACATCGTGATGATTATTTCCGACGATCAGACCTATCGGGATTTCGGCTTCATGGGCAACCGTGAGATTCAAACGCCGCACATTGATCGGCTGGCCCAAAAGTCGGCTCGCTATGTGAATGGTTACCTGCCAACCAGTGTCTGCAGCCCGTCGCTGGCCACACTGCTGACAGGCCTGTATCCGCACCAGAGCGGCATTCACTATAATCATCCGCCGCCAGGCAATACTGCCTTGAACAAGATGGCGTCTCGCAAAGAATATGAAACCATCCGCAGCAAAGCCTTTCACCTGATTCAGAACGTGGATACGCTGCCACGCCTTCTGGCGGCACACGGTTATCGGTGTCTGCAGACGGGTAAATTCTGGGAAGGCCATTATCGCAACGCCGGTTTTACGGAAGGGATGACGATTTTCGAACCGGTGCCCGGCCAGTCTTTCGGCGGCAACCGCCGGCTGGCCAACGGGGAACTCGCCGCACATGGGAACGGGGACTGGGGCTTGAAAATCGGTCGCGAAACCATGCAGCCGATTTATGATTTCGTGCGCGACTGCGAACAGAAGTCAACGCCGTGGCTGGTCTGGTACGCGCCGTACCTGCCGCATCAGCCACATGATTCGCCGCAGAAGTATTTTGATCGGTATCGTAAAAACCCGCGCGTCTCCGAACAGGAAATCGCCTATTACGCGAGCTGTTCTCAGTTCGATGATACGATCGGCGATCTGATTCAGTTTGTCGAACGGGAGTCTGACACGAAAAACACACTGTTTTTATTTGTGATCGACAATGGCTGGACGCCGGGCACAAAACCAATGAAACCGCGGGAGAATTTTCATCACACGAAAGCCAGCAAGCGTTCGCCGTTTGAAGACGGTCTGCGATCCCCGATTCTGATCCGCTGGGACGGCGTAACGGAACCGGCAACTCATACCGAACTTGTCAGCAGTATCGATATCGTGCCCACACTGCTGCAGGCAGCCGGGCAGGGGGCCGCGGCGCAGAAGCTGCCGGGCGTGAACCTGCTCCCTTCCGCCACAGGGACAGCGGCGTTACCCAAAAACCGCGCCGTGTATGGCGAGATATTTCCGGGAGATGCAAGAGCGCTCAACCAGCCGGAACGGGAAGTCGCCCATCGCTGGATTCGCAAAGGCAATCTCAAACTGATTACCGCGCACAATAAGAATGCGCAGGGCAAAACGTGGAACGATTATACGCGCGGCGATGTTTTATTCGACCTGGAAAACGATCCCGGCGAAACGAAAAATATCATTCACGAAGCCGAAGCTGCCGAATCGCTGGCGGAACTCCGAGGATTGCTCGATGCGTGGTGGAATCCCCAGACATCTGACTGAAGTGTTCCCTCTTTAAAGAATGCCGTACTTCGCAAAGGCTTCAGTGGCCGACATGCCGTTTTTGATGCTGTCGCGAAAGATATTTTCTTCGTGCACTTTGACCCAGGCCAGTTGAATCACTTCCGTTTCCACGGCTTGAGGAACAACGGCGATGCCATCCACGTCTGCAAAAACCAGATCGCCGGGCGAAAAAACAACGCCGCCGATTTCCACCGGCACATCCACGTCGATAATCCTCTGGCGGTCTTTACTGTCATAGGGTGAAGTTCCGACGGCCCAGACCGGAAACTGCATGGAGCGCATCTGCCGGACATCGCGGACCGCACCGTCGATAATCGCCCCCACGCAACCCCGGTGTTTCACGACGGTCGAAAGCAGTTCGCCCCAGATGCCCGAACGCATCGAACCGCTGGCGGCGGCGATAATTACTTCGTCGGCTTCGATCGAATCGACGGCTTGCAGTTCCAGTTCATAAGGACGGGGATCAACGTGATACATATCAGCCCAGAGACTGGTTTTGCAGCGTCCGACCACCACCGCTTCCACGGTCATCGGCAGCAGTTCTTTGCGCGGCGACTGATTCGTCAGGCCGATGGAATCGAGGGCATCGCAGATAATAGCGGAATGCAGAGACTCTCGCATCATGTCCAGGGTAATGGATTCCGGAAGGGGCTTGTTCATGTTTTGCTCGTATTCTGTTGCTGAATTAGTTTTGAAATCTGTCGGGCCGTGCGGATCACGGCTTTGATAAATCGTGGTAATGCTCTGGCGTCCGCGCGGGCCGTCGGTACACTCAGGCTGATGGCGGCGATAATTTCTTCACCTTCATAAATGGGGGCACCAATGCAGGTCACGCCCACATCGTTCTGATCCTGTTCGACCGCGTAACCGTCCGCTTGCGCCCGCTGATGGATTTTGCGGAGCTGTTTCTGATCAATCACGGTTTCCGTCGTGCGTGCGACGACTCGGGTACGTGCGAGGAGCGCGTCCCATTCCTTGTCACTCAGTTGCGCGGTGATGGCGCGTCCCAGTGAGGTCGAGTAAAACGGATCGGTGCTGTTCGGTTCCACAATCCGTCTCAGCGGGTGCGTACTTTCCAGCACACTCAGATAACGGACGTTGGTTCCCCGCAATACGCCGAGATTCACGGTTTCCCCGGTTTCGTCGTGCAGGAGACGCAAACAGGGATCGGCGATTTCCGTCAATCGATCACCGAGTTCCCCCAGTGCCAGACGCCGCAACTTGGGCGTTATCTGGTAGACGCCTTTCTCCACGCGACTCACATACCCCAGCTCAAGCAGCTCTCCGAGGATGCGGTGCACGGTCGGTTTATGAAAACCCAGTTCCTGAACGATCTCCAGCAACGGCAGCGCGCCTTTCGAAGCGGCCAGCACCTCGAGTACGTGAAAGGCTTTGCCTAAAGATGTTGCTTCCAGTGTTGAAGACATTCAGAACAGAATCCACAAGAGAGGGCCGACTCAACCTGATTTGCAAACGCTTGCAATCTTTAATTCATTCCATTATAGTGAATAGATCGTTCCATTATAAGATACAACAACCTGTTTTTCAACCAGAATCGGAAAGACAGCCCGTCTGACTATTTTACAGGGAGTCTGTGATGCGTGTCGGAATTATTTCCCTGCAACACGAATCCAATACGTTTATTCAGTCGGCGACAACGCTGGCGGATTTCGAATACGACGTACTGTCAACCGGCGATGAGATCTACCCGATCTTTAAAACCGCCGCGCATGAAATTGGAGGATTCTTCACCGGGCTGGCAGAAACCGGAATTGAAGCGGTGCCCCTATTCGTCGCCCGCGCTTTACCAGGAGGAACGATCACTGCCGAAACGGTAGAGACGCTGATTCAGAAAATGCGGCACGCCCTGCAGCAGGCGGGACCAATGGATGGTTTACTGGTGGCCCCGCATGGGGCAGGGGTCAGTGAAAACGAGCGTGATCTGGATGGGTACTGGTTGCAGCTGGTGCGTCAGCAGGTGGGAGCGGAACTGCCTATTGTCTGTACGCTGGATGCGCACGCCAATGTTTCTCAAGCGATGATTGATGCCTGTGACGCGACGATTGTGTATCGGACGAACCCGCACATTGATCAGAAGGACCGGGGCAGGGAAGCGGCCCGACTCATGCAGCGGATTCTGAACGGCGAAGTAAAACCGACGCAAGCCGCCTGTTTTGTGCCGGTGGCGATTAATATTGAACGGCAACACACATCTTCGGAGCCATGCGCGTCATTATATAAGCAGGCTGACCAAATTCTGCAGGAACCTGGCGTGCTGTCAAACAGCGTGATTCTGGGTTTTCCGTATGCGGATGTCGAAGAGATGGGTTCCGGGTTTATCGTGGTCACCGACAACGATGCGAGTCGTGCGCAACAACTGGCCGATCAACTGGGCGAAACATTGATCAACCGCCGCGACGAATTTGTGGCACATCTGACTAGTATTGAAAACGCGCTCGATCAGGCGGAACAACTGGAAGGTCCGATCTGTTTTCTGGATATGGGAGACAACATCGGCGGCGGTTCTCCCGCGGATGGCACGACGATTTTGCACGCGATTCAACAACGCCGGGGGCCAAAAAGTTTTGCCTGCCTGTATGATCCCGCAGCAGCACAGCAGGCGATTACAGCAGGTCCCGGTGCCACGTTGTCCGCTCTGGCAATGGGGGGCAAAACCGATGACCAGCATGGAACGCCGCTGGTCGCCGATGTGACTGTGCTGAGCGTGCACGATGGTTATTTTACCGAGTCACAGGTCCGTCATGGCGGGAAAACCGAATATCAGATGGGGCCGACGGCGGTGGTGCAAACCGATTTCGGATTAACGCTCATGCTCAACAGTCATCGCACGCCCCCGTTCAGCCTGGGACAGTTAACTTCCTGCGACATAAATCCCGCCGATTTTCAAATTCTGGTTGCGAAAGGAGTACAGGCGCCGCTGGCCGCTTACAGCCCTGTCTGTCCGAATCTGATTCGCGTGAATACGCCGGGCGTCACATCCGCCGACATGGAACAGTTTGAGTATCAGTATCGCAGGCGGCCTTTATTTCCATTCGAACCCATCCAATAATCAAGACTTGTAAAACGATCCCTCACATCATTAAGGATTTGCCATGCAGATCACAAAAATAGAAACCTCGATTGCCGAAACGATCATGCCCGGCCTGCTGCTGGTACGCATTCATACCAGTGAGGGAATTGTCGGTTGTGGTGAAACGTATTACGCGCCACATGCGGTCGCTGCGATGATTCACGACTGGATGTCGCATTATCTGATGGGTAAGAATCCACTTGATATCGAAGCGCACTGGCGGTTTCTGTATGAACGTTCCACCAACTTTGGTTCGCGTGGTACAGAACTGCGGGCGATTTCCGCCATTGATCTGGCGCTGTGGGACATCTTCGGGCAGGCGACTTCGCAGCCGGTCTGGCAGTTACTCGGCGGCTGCGTGCAGGAATCGATTCGCACCTATAACAGTTGCGGCGGTCCTTCATATGGCGGCACGAGTGATTCGAAAGACGTGGTTCACACCTGGCCCGGTCATGGTTCGGTGGGAAATCAGGGACCGTTGAATGATTACTGGTCCGCCGTTAATGAGCCGGTGGCGCTGGCGGAATCGCTGCTGGCCGAAGGTTATCAGGCGTTAAAAGTCTGGACGCTCGATTTCGCCGCTCACAAAACCAACGGACCGCTGCATATCACGCATGCAGATATCACACAGGCACTGGAGCCGTTTCGAAAAATCCGCGAAACGCTCGGCAACAAAATTGAACTCATCATCGATGGTCACGGTTTTTTCCAACTCGCCCCGGCATTGCGCATCGCCAAACGGCTGCGGGAATACGACATTCTCTGGGCCGAGGATCTGCTGAGGGTGGATTGCGTGGATACTTTGAGCGATTTTCGTGACAAAGCCGAAATCCCGGTGGCGGTGAGTGAAATGTTCAACGGCCCTGACGATTATCGTCTGGCGCTCGAAAAACGGGCGGCCGACTTTGTGATGATTGATCCGACGTGGGTCGGCGGTATCTCGCAGACCCGAAACATCACACGGCTGGCGCAGTTTTATAATGTGCCAGTCGTAATGCATGACTGCACGGGTCCTCTGACTCTGCTGTCGGGCGTGCATGTCGCCGCCAGCTCGAATAACGTCGCCTGGCAGGAAAGTCTGCGGGCTCACTTACGAATCCTGTATCCGCAATTGATTAACAAATCCGTCGAAGTGGACAACGGGCGGATTCTGGCTCCGAAAACACCCGGACTGGGGGTCGCCTGGTTACCGGAACTGTTTGTGCCGGGGGAAAACCAGTATCGCATCACGGAACTCGCGTAATCGTCTCGCGCAAACGCGATGACCATTCAGTGATTTTTCCCGGTAAGTCGATGTGATATATTTTACTGAGGGCGCAGTATGATCACGAAAGTTTCACAAAAGCACAAAACAATTAAAAGAAAACAGCCATGCAACTGACTTCTGTTGTGACTCCGTTCACAGATGATAACCTGCGATTACTTGCCCAGATTGGCGTGACGCACGTCACGATCCGTTATCCGGGACGAGGACGGGAGCTTCTGGAGGCGATCAAACAACAAGTCGATACGTCTGGCCTGCAGATTGCTGCCATCGAAGGGTATCTGCCCATCGAAAATATCAAACTGGGAAATGATCTCTTCGAAGCCGAGATCGCGGAGATGAAAGAACTGTTGCAGAATATGCGCGCGGTCGGCATTCCGTTTCTCTGTTATAACTTTATGGCGGGGACGGACTGGGTACGTACGAAACTCGATGAACGCGAACGGGGCGGCGCTCTGGTGACCCGCTTTGATATTGATCAGGCAGAGCAGGCGGTTTCTCTGTCTGAAACAACGCGAGAGAAAAATGAGACAACGATTTCAGCCGCGGAACTCTGGATCAATCTGGAACGGTTCCTCACAGCGCTGATTCCTGATGCGGAAGCGTGCGGCGTGACTCTGGCGATGCACCCCGATGATCCGCCCCTCGATACCTTCATGGGCAAAGCACGCATCATGAACTCGGTGGAGAATTTCGAAAAGCTGATGCAGTTAGTTCCCAGTCCGGCGAATGCGGTCTGTTTTTGCCAGGGAACGTTTGCGGAAATGGGCGTGGATATTCCAGCCACCATTCAGAGGCTCGGTCGCCATATCCAATACGTGCATTTTCGAGACATCAAAGGAACGCGCGAACATTTTGTCGAAACCTTTCACGATAACGGGGCAACCGACATGTACGCCGCGATGAAAGCCTATCAGCAGATCGGTTTTGACGGCCCCATTCGCCCCGACCATGTGCCCCAGTTGGCAGGAGAAGAAGCAGGGGAGCCCGGTTACACGATGCTGGGCCGTTTACATGCGTTTGGCTACATGCAGGGGCTGATTGAAGCAGCGCGTCAGGAACGGAACACGTAAGATTAACAATATTAGGAAGTTGCGACAGACACACATCACCGTTCGTTGATTTGTCTAAGGTCCAAAAAATGAGGACTGAGTGGTAGTCACAGGGTCGGTTCGCTGTATAATCGATACAAGCAGTACAACTTGCCCAGGTGAAGAGACAAACTGAGGACTACAGGGAAGTCAGAGTGGGGATCGGCGATTTGCTTGATCCGGAAGCAGGATGCATCACCTTTCGGGAGTTTGTTGAGCCGGTCCGAGTCGTCTGCCCCCTGTTTTTCAAGCTCGATTTCCCTCTCTTCAGGAGTTAGTTTCATGCGAATCCGAACAATGTTGATGGGACTGGCTGCGGTTGCCAGTCTGTCTTTGATGGTTAATGTAACCGAAGCCGGCGGTCGGGTGACCTATTACAGTTCGCCATTCCCTTATGTCGGCCCCGCACCCGTGTATGCGATGCCCGCCCCTGTGAATACGGCATACTATGTCCCCGCGATGACCGCCTATTACAATCCGGCTCTGGTGCCGGCACCTGTGATGGCCCCCGTTTATTATCAACCCGCGCCTGTTGTCGTGCAGCCAGTGACAACCTACTACGCACCACCTGTCGCGACCTATCCCGGCAGAGTCGTTTATAAGAGTCGTGGCCCACGGCTGTTTGCACCCAACTATAAAACCGTTGTGAAATACAAATAGTCTCACCGCAGACAAAACGAAAACAGCCTGCTGATTCAGAGTCAGCAGGCTGTTTTTTTAATCTGTAACGAACGGAAATACTCCGTTTCGTTCATGTTTGTTACAGCGTCCAGCCTTTGCGATATTCGCGCTGGATGTACCGGGCGGCTTCGGGGACGTTGGTCACTTTGAGGTTTTCCGCATCCCATTCGAGTTTCTTCTGACCGGCGCGATACGAGACATTACCCAGCAGTACGGTTTCGGTCAAAGGGCCGGCATAATCGAAGTTGCTGCCCGTGGGTGAGCCAGTGCGGATCGCATCCAGCCATTCAATGTGGTGAGACTGGGGACGGGTCAGATAAGGCTCAACCGGTTTGGCTTCCTTGCCGGCTTCCATGAAGACCTTATTACTGCCGTAATCGGCGAGCAATCGTCCGTCTTCCCCTTCAAACAGCACGGCACTGTTTTTCTCGTAGACTTCTGCGCCTTTGGGTTTCCAGCCGCCGTGATACCAGGTCATATGCACGGGGGGCAGATCTTCACGCGCTTCGTATTCATAATCGACGCGCATCATGCTCGGGCACTCATTCTCGCCCGCATGCCCTTTTTCGCCCACGGCGACTACGGTTTTGGGGTACTTCAACTTCAATGCCCAGAAGGGGAGATCCATATAATGACAGCCGAAGTCGCCGAGCTGGCCGTTCCCGAAATCCCACCAGTAACGCCAGTTGAAATGGAAGCTCGTTTCATTATAAGG
>CAXBFD010000185.1:0-8957 GCA_963974925.1 uncultured bacterium
TCACCCGGTTACCCTGAGGCGATCCCGTGAACAGTATGTGATATTAACTTCCCTCGAGAGGCTTTTCTCAGCCCCTCATCCTGTAATTCATTTCATACACGAAAGGCAGGTTGTCGAATTCTTAACGCAGCCTAAGTTATTATATTTCTCTGCCTTTGAACATCAATCTTCACTCAATTATAAAGTTGAACCCTTTTACAAATTTCAAGCATTCCACTCTGTTTTAGAATGATGCAGTCCGTTTTCAAGGGAAAGCTCCGGAAACCATCGCAGTCCCCCGGGTAGAACAATTCGTGCCGCCCAGATCCCTGCTCTTTACATCGGATCGCCTGCTCTTTACATCGGATCGTTGGTCAATGATCTCCGCTTCTGTTTGCTCTTTACGATTATTTTCTCTTTTTCTTCTTTCCTCGCTGCGATTTAGGCTTTCGACTCTTCTGTTTCGTATTCGGTTGCACTTTCGACGGTGACTTTGCTGACTTCTTGCCTTGGTACGGAGATTCCTCATTGGCAGGCTTTGCTGCCTTTTTCGAATGAGGCAGACGAAAATCCAGCTCGCGTCGATCCAGATCGATCTTCTCGACCTCAACAGTCAGGTAATCTCCAACACGAAATTCCTGTCCGGTTCGTTCACCGACAATACTGAATTTGGCGACATCCTGGTGGAAGTAATCATGTTTTCCCAGACGGCTGATGTGCAACAGGCCTTCCACTGGTACATCCGTCCCTCTGCAGAACAACCCAAACGTTTCCACCCCCGTGATCATGGTCTTAAGCGTTTTGATTTTCTTTTCGATCATCCATGAGAGCAGTTTGACTTTGGTTAACTCGCGTTCCGCTGATTCTGCCCGTCGCTCGCGCAGCGACAGCTCATGCCCCAACTGCCTCAATCCCTGCGGGCTTTGCCCTTTTCCCTGATCTGGTCGTTCCAGAATGTCATCGATCATCCGATGAATGGTTAAATCGGGATAACGGCGGATCGGGCTGGTAAAGTGGCAATAATGGTCGACAGCCAGAGCATAATGTCCCAACTCTTCATCGGTATACTCCGCCTGCTTCAAGCTGCGCAGCAATGCAAAATTGATGGCCTGCTCAACGGGAGTCCCATGAACCTCTTCGACAATTCTCTGCAGATCCTTTCGGCTTTGCACTTTATTGAGCGTGAAACCCAACGCGTTGGCAAATTCTGCAAATGCCACCTGCCGCGGCAATTCCGGAGAGGGATGCACGCGTCTCAAAAAACGCAGTTTTCGGTCATTAAAGGCTTCCGCAACCGAAATGTTTACCGCCAGCATAAATTCTTCAATGATCTGATGGCTTTCATCGTGCTCACGTTCGACAGCACCTGTCACGCGATGTTGCTCATCAAAAGTCAGCCGAACTTCGGAAATGTGTAATTCCAGAGAGCCGGCTGCAAATCGACGCTTGCGCAGAGTCATTGCCAGATGATGCATATTTTTCAGTAATTCACGAATAGCGGCAGAAACATTTTTGCCTTCTGTATCACGCTCCTCAACCAGGGGCATCACCTGCTCGTAAGCAAATCGTTGAGTCACATTAATCGCGGAATTGGCAAATTCCGTGTGTACAGGAACTCCATCAGGGGTGAATTCAATAAAAGCAGATTTGGTAAAACGAACCTGACCTTCCTGAAGGCTGGCCAATCCGTTTGAGATAATTTCCGGTAACATCGGAATCACCCGGCCGGGCAGATAGACGCTGGTCCCCCGACTTTTGGCTTCCCGATCCAGTACGGAACCTTCTTTCACAAAGTGCGCCACATCTGCAATATGGACTCCCAGCACCCAGTGACCTCTTTCATTTCGGCTTAAAGAGATCGCATCATCAAAATCGCGTGCGTCCGCAGGATCGATCGTCACGATAGTTTCTTTAGTCAGATCGCGTCGGTTACCCAGTTTTTTTTCATCAAAGAGACTGGCCTGCTCGCGTGCTTCTGCGAGGACCTCCTCCGGAAATTCCAGCGGGATACCAAACTCATAGATAATTGAGAGCAGATCAACGCCCGGTTTGCCGTGGGGACCAAGTACCTTGGAGATCACACCTCGACCGAGATAATTTTTGGACGGAAACTGCAGAATATCGATGACCACTTTATCTTCCGAGCTGACTCCCTTTGCTCCCGGGTCGCCGACATGGATGGGCGAGTTGAAGATTTTCCCATCTACGTGGACATAACCTTCACCCTGCGCTTCAAAATAAGTCCCGACAAAGGTTGTCGAAGCCCTTTCGATAATCTCCACGACACGACCGCAAAGCTGCCCCCCACTGCGGCGGCGGTTGATCACAGTTCCATATACTTCGTCACCCGTCTGGGCGTCTCCCAGATCGCGTTCTGAAATATACAGATCTCCCGCGTGACGCTGGTCGTGGGCAATATCATCGGGTTTGTGATGGGGAATCAGATAACCTGCACCAGAGCTGGTTTTCTTAATCATCCCTGCAATCCAGTCCTCTTTTTTGACGGGACGAATTAATCCGGAATCTGAAACCAGAATATCCTTGCTGAGACGCAAATTCTGCATCGCCTGCTCAAATTCCGCCGACGATGACTTCGAGCCTCCCACTTTTTTCAGTAGCGATTTCTCACGTACTGGCGTGTAACCGGGCCTGGTTACATACTCGAGAATTTTCTGCTCAAAATCGGGCATCGCCTCAGTCCTCGGTGGTTCCCTTGAATAGTTTACGCTGCAAGCGAGGCGAATAAGGGGTCCAGTTTGATGTGGAATTCAGATCGTCTTCGATGAATCGAGTGAATTCATTTACTTTGGCATCTAGATTATCAAGATGATGCAAAGCGACCGCTTCGGGGGTCATCGGCAATCGCGCACTGCCAAATTCATATGTGCCGTGATGGCTGACAATCATATGCTTTAACCGCAGTTCAGCCTCTTTGGGAAACGATTCCCCGGTCATTTCCTGATAAGCGTTGATTTTTTCGGTCAGCATCTCGACACCAATAATCAGGTGTCCTAACAGCTGACCTTCATCCGTATAAACGAATTCGTTCTCGTAACCGAGTTCCCGTACTTTTCCAATATCATGCAAAAAGACCCCTGCCAGCAGCAGATTCATATCTGCTTTGGGATACAGGTCGGCCACGCGTTGAGCCGTCTCCATCAGATTGACCACATGCTCAATCAGGCCTCCGTGATAAGCATGATGTGTTTTGACGCCCGCGGGTGCTTTGCAGAACGATTCCATCAGCGCTTCATCAACCAGAAAACACTCCATTAATGTGCGAATCTCATTGTTTTCGATGCCCAGCAGCATCTCGCGCAGTTTTCCCAACAGCTGCTGCACATCCTGTGACGCCTGAGGCTGAAATTCGGCAGGATCAAGATTTTCGGCAGAGACCGGTTCGATATAGGTCAGGATGACTTGCAGTGTTCCCTGGAAAAGATGCACCTTCCCTTTCGCCTGCACATAATTGCCCGGCTGGAAATGCTGCATCCGTTCTTCGAGCACGTTCCACATCCGCGCATTGACAACCCCGGTGCAATCTCTCAAGTCGGCTGACAAAAAAAGACTCGCATTACGATTGGCACGTAACTGCTTGTCAACCAACAAGTAAACTTCATTGACCGGATCGCCATCCTTTAACTGATTTATATATTGTCGAGACATCTCGAATGGGCTTTCAGTATCACTTTCAAAACGCAGTTGTCGATCTAAAGTTTCGCTAAGAAACACAATAGAACGATCTTAAGCCGTTGGATTCTGCTCAACAAGTCCGACACCAGTCCGTTCTGAAAGTCTGTCCCATTTGCTTTGGTCGTCTGCTCCTCAAATCCGAGTCGCAAATTCAGGCAATTCGAGGAAAGCAATCCAAAAACCCCATAAGCATGTACCTGCGTCGATTTAAATATTTTGTGACCGTCCGATTCCGAACCTTTTGAATACGAATCTGTTCTGCTAGACTGTGCCCAGTTTTACTGTCGCGTCTCCAAGACCATTTGGACCGAGAATAATCTCTCGAGAGACGCTCTGGTAAAATGTGACGCGTTCTCGAATATGCGGCCATCAACGGGATGGTCATTCCAAACAACTCCCACTGAGAAGCATTATTAACGTAACCATCTTCTAACGAGATACTTAAGGAAATAACGTGCGCTGGACGAACACTCTGATCCCCACCATAAAAGAAGTTCCCGCTGATGCAGAAATTCCCAGCCACCAACTCATGTTACGAGCGGGACTGATTCGCCAGTTAATGGCAGGAGCCTATACGTATCTTCCGCTGGGCTGGAGGGCAATTCAAAAAGCGGCCCAGATCGTCCGTGAAGAAATGGATGCCGCGGGCGCTGCGGAACTTCACATGCCAGCCCTGCAACCGCTGGGTCTGTTTGAACGAACGCAACGAAAAGACGCCTTTGGCTCCGTATTGATTCAATTTAATGTACCACGCGGCAACCGGCTGATCCCGATGGCACTAGGCCCCACTCATGAAGAGGTGGTGACCGACCTGATCAGTCATTGCATCAGCAGTTATAAACAACTGCCTTTGACCGTTTATCAAATACAGACCAAGTTCCGCAACGAAGAACGCCCCCGCTTCGGCGTGTTGCGCACCAGCGAATTTCTGATGAAAGACGCCTACAGCTTCAGTTCCTCCGTTGAGCAACTGGATGAAATTTATGACCGCATGTATCGGGCTTACTGCCGGATCTTCGCCCGTTGCGGGTTAAAATACCTTCCCGTCGAAGCAGAAAGCGGCCCGATTGGTGGCGACGCCTCCCACGAATTCATGATTCCGGCAGACAACGGGGAAGATTCGATCGTGTACTGTGAAGCTTCCGGCTACGCAGCGAATATGGAACGCGCCGATACTGGTCGCAAAGCGCCAGAAATTAAGACCCCCTCCAAAGCAGCGACACTTGAGAAAAAAGCCACTCCCGAGGCGACCAGTATCGAACAGGTCAGTAAATTCCTGGGGTGTGAACCTTCACAAATGATTAAAACGCTAATCTATGTCGCCGACGGAGAACCTGTCGCGGTTCTGATTCGTGGGGATCACGAAGCCAACGAAGGCAAGATCCGCCGCGCTCTGGAGGCAGGCTCCGTAGAACTGGCAGACGAAAAAACCATTTTACAAGTCACCAGTGCCCCCACCGGATTCGCGGGCCCCGTGGGGATCAAGTGTAACATCATCGCCGATCACGACATTCCGTTGATCGAAAATGCCATTACCGGTGCCAACGAATCCGACATGCATTTTTTAAATGTGAATGTCGGCCGCGACTATCAACTGGATACAACGTATGACCTGCGTAACGCCGAAGCAGGCGATCCCTGTCCCAAAAGTGGTGAGCCACTCAGCATCGTGCATGGTATTGAAGTGGGCCACGTCTTTAAACTGGGTACAAAATATACCGAAGCCCTTGATGCCGACTTTCTGGATGAAAAAGAAAAACGACATCCGATTATCATGGGCTGTTATGGAATCGGCGTAAACCGGATTGTCGCCGGCCTGGCAGAAACAAGGCATGATGAAAAAGGCCTGATCTGGCCACTCTCAATCGCCCCTTATGAAGTGCTTGTGATTCCACTCAATACGAATGATGAGGAAGTCATGCAGACTGCAGAACGCTATTACAGCGAGCTTAAAGCAGCTGGCGTGGACGTTCTGTTTGATGATCGTAATGCCCGCGCGGGGGTCAAATTCAACGACGCGGATCTGATTGGAATTCCCTATCGTGTTGTCATCGGTGGCAAAGGGCTCAAAAACGGTGAAATTGAAACCAAATGGCGGACGGCAGAAAATGCAGAAATGATCGCCTTGAATGCGGGTATTACTCCGGTCCTGGAAGCATTGAAAGCAAAAAGACAGGAAGAATATCAGGCAGCCAACGTTCCCGAGTAAGACAGGCTTCCTGAATAACACGTCCACAATAAATAGAGCCGGCAGAGGACTATTCCCTGCCGGCTTTTTGTATTCATCAGTTCGTGATCAAAATTCAATTATTTGAGTTCTTTGATCCGAATATCTTTCCAGGAAACAGAATAAGGGCCAGCGCCCTTGGGAATGCTGTGAACCTGCAGGCCAATGAAACCTGATGGGTGCGACTTATAAACTCGCTCATCGGTCAGGTCTGAGACTTGATGACCGTTAACCCAGGTCTGGATCCGCGGCCCATCGGCGACAACGCGAAACTTGTTCCACTCTCCATCTTTTAAATATTTATGAGGTTTACGCTGGTCGTCTGGCGTCATCCAGCCGATGGCTTTTCCATCATACCTGATCGATTCGCCATAAATATAACCGGCTTCGGCACCACCATCACCACTGGCTTCAATTTCTACCTGGGGACCATTCACGGCTGAATCGTCTGCATTTTTCCGGCTGCGAATCTGCACACCCGAATTCAACTTGTCGTGTACCTTAACTTCAAACTCCAGCTCGAAATTTCCGTATTTTTTCATGGTACACAAAAAGGTGTTACGGCTCCCTTCCGCAGTCGTCCCTTCAACCGTGCCATCGACCACTTTATAGGTGGCTGTTCCGTTTTTCACTTCCCAACCTTTGAGCGTCTTGCCGTCAAACAGTTTTACCCACCCGGAGTCGGCTCCAGCTTGTACGCTGCCCGCCAGACACACAGCCGCCAAAAAGGCCAGACTGAATCCCCCTGCTCGATTTCGTCTCATGTTTTCTCTCCCTCAAAAAGTCTCAGTGTTGATAAATATTCGTTGTCATTTCCTCTAATACAGATCCAATATCCTAACAATGCGGAAACCACAAATCGAGCAGCTGAAACGGAGCCAAACTTTTCAGCGGGCCAGAATCGGTCCCGATTTATTGATCGTTCTCGCCTGTTTTGCATCTCCCGGCATTTCACGGTGCTCAAACTCAGGCGGCTCTGATTCACCAGGTCGCTGATTTCGATCCAAAGTCGGATCTTGGGGAACCGTGTCGCCAGTCTCTTCAGTCCATTGATCTAACACTTTCCGAAGCCGCGATAATTCACCGGCGTTTTCCCGTTTCGCCGCCAGATTATGAAACTGATACGGATCTTCCGTAACCAGATACAGTTCTTCTGCCGGACGTGGCTTCAAAAAGACATCCTGCTGAAACTCATTCAGTTTGCCCTCTTTGAATCGCTGCCAGAGCACTTCACCTGACGGAAATTCGATCGATTCCACACAGAGGTTCCGTTGTTCCGGCCATGCATTTCGGATGTAAAGCCAGTCTCCTGAACGGACCATCCGTTCGTGGGCTTTAAAGACATGCCAGTTATGCTCGGCAAAAGCATAGTCGCGCACTTTGGCTTCAGGCTGAGTAAGAATGTTCTGAAAGCTGACTCCCTGAATACGAGCATCAGGAGCCACTCCCGCCACAGCCAGCATCGTCGGTCCGATATCAATCGAACTGACAAGGCTCTTCGTTACCGTTCCCGGTTTCACGACAGCAGGCCAGCGAACCATCATCGGCGTTTTAATTCCACTGTCATAGAGCCTGGTTTTGCAACGGGGAAAGGGACGACCGTTATCCGCAAAAAAAAGGACCAGTGTGTTGTCCGCGATTCCCTGGTCTTCCAACTCGTCGAGAATTTTGCCTGTAAAGAAATCGATGCGGCTGATTTCATCATAATAGTGCGCGAGATCCCGGCGGGTCTCAGGTGAATCAATCAAATAAGGGGGCACTACCACTTCATCAGGCTGATGAGGCTGATATTCTTGGGACGCCTGCCAGGCGCGGTGTGCGTCAACCGACGCAAACCAGCAAAAAAACGGCTTGTCCCTGGGACGCTTTTTGAGAATCGGAACCCAGTCCGCTTCTTTGCCTGGCCCCTTGCCTTTCGAGACATGATCAAAGGCGGTTAACGCATAATTCCCCATATGCTGTTTGCCGGAAATGACCGTGTAATAACCGGCAGTCTGCAACAATTGCGGAAACAAAACCTGACCTTTGGGAAGTGGTGTGTGTAATTCCGGAGCCCCTGTATTATGCGGGTAGCGTCCTGTAATCACACTGCAGCGACTGGGGCTGCAACTGCTGGTTGTAAGATACGCGTTATCAAACCGCAGGCCTTCTCTGGCAAGACGATCCAGATGAGGGGTTCGAATCGAAGGATGCCCGTAACAGCCCAGATCATTCCAGGAAACATCATCTGCAAAAATCAGAATGATGTTAGGCTTGGGGGTCGTTGCCTGATTTTCTGCAAAACCGGATTGATGAAACAGAACAACGAATAAGAGTAAAAGAAGCCTGTGCGATGAACGCAAAAGAACAAGCATTTTGCACGCTACCCCAAGTAAAAAAGGAAAGACCAGTTTGAAACAGCACCCTCTACGGTACTAAAACAGGTCAGACATCTCAACTTGAGGCAGCAAATCCGTTTCTACGAATCTGGAAACGGCCTGCATCTGTAATCGTTAACAATCATTAGAAATAAAGGCTCAATCTTCTTCCGGATCGATTCCGAATTCTTCGGGCGACTCAAAGCCAAATTCTTCCGATTCTTCTTCATGCTCCAGCAGAAATGTTTCGTCAGAGTCTGATTCTTCGACTTCTTCTGCCGGTTCAAAGGTAATCGTAAGGTGAACTTCATGATGGACGACAGGATTAAACTGCGCTCCCAGCGGTTCAAAGCGCAAATGGATATTTGCTTCAGAAGCAATTTCATCGGCAGTCCGTTCTGCCGTCTCCGCCAGATCATTCTGGCCGCTTTCCCGGTAACAAGCCCCTAATGATTTCCAGGGAAGCTGACTATGGGGAATGGGTAACAAATCAGCCGCATACTGCAGCGGTTTGATCGCCTCCGAATAGCGACCGATTCTTTTCAAAGATTCTCCCCGTAAGAAAGAATAAGATGCGGTTAATGAACCGGGATCTCTGACTTTATCCAGTTCCCTGAGCGCCTGCCCGGGCATCCCCAGTTCCAGATAACCTTCTGCCGCGATTAACCTTCGTACTGTTTTTTGAGGAATTCGAGGGATCA
>CAXBFD010000186.1:0-8637 GCA_963974925.1 uncultured bacterium
TGATCGGAGCTGCATTTTGTGGAGCAGAGTTTGCGGGCGCGGGAGTGGGCGGTTTGACGGCGAGAGTCTGCTCGACCTGAGGCCAGGCAAAATAAGTGCCGACACCGATCAGAATGATCAGCGCCAGACCGCTCAGAATCGTCACGTTTCTTCGCTTGGCGTTTTTTCGGCGTAGCTCGCGCAGTCGCGCGACACCGGCGTGCTCTGTTGACTCCAGTTGAATGTCGGGAATTACAGGGCCCGATGAATCGGTATTGATGACTGGAGCGGTTGTGTCCACTTTGACCGCAGGGTCTGACGCGGGATCCATCTGCGGGAATGAGCCCGGTTGTTCCGCCGGGGGGACGAATGCTGCCGGTGGGGGTGTATCGACGTGTTCATCGGGAATCCATTTGGCAGATGTTCCCACCACAGGTGTTGCTGGTTGCGCCAACTCGATTTTTACTTCCGGCGGTTGCGGTGGGGCTGCTGTAATTTCCGGAGCCGATGCCGGAGCCGATGGTGGAGCGGAAGGAGCGTTGTCTGCTGTTGGCGCGTGTGCCGATTTGTTTTGTGCTGGCGCGGGTTCTTTGATCTGGGGAGCCTTGACCGGAAGTTCCAGCACAAACGCGTGTTTGCAGTTGGGGCAACGTGCTTTTTTCCCGAGCAGACTCTGATCGCGGAGTTTGAGCTTTTTTTTACATTGGGGACAAGGAACAGCAATGCCTGTCATGAATCTGCCTGTGAAAACGTTATTTCGTAAAGTGAATAGTGGCAAGGATTAAAGCAGTGATTTCGCACCGTCGGCCCCTGCAGAGCGTACCTTCATCATACGTTGAGTCGAGGAGTGCTGCCAAGTCTTTTTGAGGCTTGTTTTTGATTAAGCCCGGTTTCCTGCTGCCGATTGTGAATCCCCGTTTGGCGTCCGATGCGCTCCAGCAAAGTTCATCGCAGGCAGGCGACTCCTGAAAAACACATGTATTTCCACTCGCTCTCTGAGACAAAATGCCACTGGTGGGCGTTTGGGTTTTTGCAGAGAACAACAGGCCAGATCTCCACTATTTTTTCAGAATTGCAAATGCTGAAGCCCGGGTTTTCGTACGAGGTAAAGGTTGTCTTAATCTTTTTTACGTTGCTGCCCGCTGTAAAACCGGATGAAAAATACGGGTTTACGGAGTCCGGCAGGTTTCATGGCCAGTAGAATAAGAAGAAGTGATTTGTTTTGGATTAAATATTGCTATTTATATTTGAGGAGAAAAGCATGCTCGAAACTCAAAAACCAATTTCCGGACTTCGAAAAGGATTTACACTGATTGAGCTGCTGGTGGTGATTGCCATCATCGCGATTTTAATCGCCTTGTTACTGCCGGCTGTGCAGCAGGCGCGTGAAGCGGCCCGCCGCAGCAGTTGCAAAAACAATCTGAAACAGTTGGGTCTGGCGTTCCACAACTACAACGAAACGCATACCATTTTTCCTCCTGCCAGTGTCAGCTCCAGCGCGATTGGTGCTTTTGCCCTCATTTTGCCCTATATGGAACAGTCGGCACTGTACGATAAGTGGAACTTCAGTCTGCCCCAAAACGATGCTGCCAATGCATCAGCCAGCAGTACACCGGTGATTGCGTATTTCTGCCCTTCCAAACCACGTTCCAGCCTGAATAGCAGTTCCACTGCTTACGGTGACTATGCTGTCAGTTCCGGCACGGGGCACTCGAATTCCGCCACTCACAGTAACTGGAAAGGGATGTTTAATCAAAATTCCAATACGCGGCTGCGTGATGTGACAGATGGAACAACCAATACTTTTATGGCTGGCGAAAAAACAACCAAAGAATCAACAGCGCTGATAAGTTGCCAATATCGTTGGGGCTGGCACGCCACCCGCAATACCCAGCAGGTAAGAATCAATGAAACGGTTGTTACTGCATCACCGGTAAGGATTTTTGATGATAACACGGCTAACTTTGGCAGTGATCATGTCGGGGGTGCGCACTTTGTCTTCGCCGACGGTTCCGTGCATTTCCTCTCCGAGAATATGGATTTTGAGCTCTATCAGAATCTCAGTAACAAGGCGGATGGAAATGTGGTTTCCTTTCCCTGATCAATGATGCAGATGCTGCTGAAATCACACTCTGCGACGACCTGAGGGAAGAGAGTTTGACTCTGATATAGTGAGTCATCCCTTTTCCCGGGTCGTCTTTCATTTAAAGTTCGAATCAGTCTGAAGGACGTAGTGGTATGCGAGACATTCAACAAGTCTGTCAAAGTTCTGTAGCAATGGTTTTTAAATCAATCATGTTTGCGGCACTTGTCGCATGTCTGCTGCTGACTGGCTGTGAAAAGACGTTAGACATACCTGAGAAACCTGCAGATTCCGCCACGATCTCCGGTACGGTTACCTTGAATGGGAAACCTTTGAGCGGGGGAAACGTAGCTTTTTATTCGCTGCAGTTCGGCATGGCCGGACAGTCGCCACTCGACAGTCAGGGGAAATTCGCACTCCCCGATCCGGTTGCACCCGGGGAGTACAGGATCTTTTTTATCACGGGTAACGGTCAGCCACTGAGCGGTATGCCGGCCAAATATATGAGCGAAACCTCCAGCGATTACGACATCACAGTGGAAGGCAGCGATAACCAGTTGGCGATTGATATCAAACCCTGATCGTGTCTGTCAGTTACCTTTGAGCTCTCGGCGGTTTAACCGAAGAGTCCTTTGATGACGGCGCCGCTTTCGACCAGTTTGACAGGGCGGCCGACGGGCGTGTGCAGTTCCATGTCGGCGTTGATCTGCATGGCGTGGCACATCGAGCGGAAAAGATCGTCGACCTGAACCGGGGTGTCTACGATCTCCTGCCCGTTGTCATCCGTTTTTCCGATGGCCTGTCCCCCTTGAATGCCGGCGCCCGCCATCAGCAGGTTGAAGTTTCTGACCCAGTGGTCGCGACCGGGAACCGGGGGACGTGCATTGATTTTGGGAGTACGTCCGAACTCGCCCATGCACAGGACCAGCGTTTTCTCCAGCAGCCCGCGCTGTTTTAAATCGATCAGCAGTTGCGATACACCCTGGTCGACATCGGGGGCCCGTCGTTCCATGCCTTTGAAGACGTTGTTATGCATATCCCAGCCTCCCGTGCGCACTTCAACAAAGGGCACGCCCGCTTCGACGAGTCTGCGCGCTACCAGCAGACCTTGCCCTAATTGTGATTTGCCATAGGCGGCCTGCATTGTGGCGGGTTCACCATCAAACTCGAACGCTTTCAGACGCGGCGATTTCATCATCAAGGTGGCTTTTTCGTAAAGCCGCGCGTGTTCTTTGACGAGTGCTTCGGCTCCGGCTGCGTTGAAATCATGTTCCTGCTGACTCAGCAGCGCCAGTCTGCGCCGCTGCCGTAATTCGGATGCCGCGTTGGATACATTGTCCGGCAATTGACCGGGGCGATCGATAATAAACGGCGCGACCTGGACCCCCAGAAAACCGGAACTCAGCGTCTGGCCGATGCTGACAAAATTGGGGATATCGGATTGAGGATCACCCAGCTCTTTTGCCACGACGGAACCGAAATGAGGGAACTTCTCAATGCCCAGCATGCGGTGACCTGTATGCAGATGGTAGGTGCCTCGTTCGTGTGCCGCCTCTTTTCCCGTCATGGCGCGGATGACGGCAATGTCATTCATCACGGCAGCGATCTTCGGCCAATAACCGGCGATTTCAATGCCGGGAGTCTGCGTACTGATTTTCCGGGTTTCACCCCCATTCGGAGTGCCCGGCTTGGGATCCCAGGTTTCCAGCTGGCTCGGCGCACCCGCCAGCCAGACCAGAATGCAGGAGCGACCTGTTTTTTTCAACTCGGCTGCGTTGAGCTGAAACTGAGTCAGCAGAGACGAACCGGCGACTCCCAGCGAAGCCGCCTGCAAGAAACTTCTTCTGGATATCCCGCCACGTTGATTCAGATTCAGATGAAGGAGCGCATCGTTTTGCATGTTACGATTCCGGTGTTTGAAAATAGCTGGAACGTATCCCATTTAACCATCGCGTCTCTCGTTGTAATTATACTCGGACCTTATGGCCCTGGAGACGCTACAGTAAACCTGGACACAAGCCAGATAGTGTTTCTTAGTTCAAATAGTCCTTATCAATATGGAGCAACCGGGGCTAACACCCTTCGGCTAATCAGTCATTTCTGCTGTCAAAGTACCTGAAAACGATATCAGCCGCACGGCGTTAGCCGCGGTTAAAACCGACCTGGGTCAGGTTGCGGTTCCGGGAATCACAATCAAAATCAATCAATAAACACTACCTAGCGTTTCGTGCGAAACTCTGTGGAATTGACGAGGACCCAGACCAGATCGTCGACGGCTTCCTCGCGCGTCGGAGAATCTTTGATATAATCAATGTTTCTCAGAACTTCCTGTTCGGTGGCATGTCTGGCCAGGACGTTCAAATAGAGTTCCTGCACCAGTTTTTCGTTGGAGTCTATTTTTACAAGTTTTTGTTTCAATTCGCTTTGCGACAACTTCGACTGCAGGGCTCCGTGATTCATCATCAGTAACGCCTGTTGAATGGAACCTTCCAGTGCCCCTTGTGGCAGAGAGGGATTCATGTCGAATGCCTGCATGATCTCCCGATGGAGTTTTTGATCTTCGCCGATCAGCTTTTCGACGGAGGCGGCAACCACGTCGGGGCGCAAGCGTGAAGGTCTGACGGCGGTAAACAGTTCAGAGGCAGAATGTATGGTGCGCATTTCGCGCTGATAGATTCTGGAATTCAGAATCAGTCGAAAGAGCCACTTCGGATCGAAGTCTTTGTATCTGAAGTTGGCTGCAATGCGGTTGACGACCGGTTTGTGAATGACCTCACTGTCGGGGCCGAGGCTGTCGACATCGTAAAAACCATCGCCGAGCAGTTCACTCCAGATCCGGTTCACATAAGCGCGGGCAAACCAGTAGTTTTGCGGATTGTATGCGAGGTAGGCTGCAATAGAGACCCGCCGCGCATCGGCTTTCATTTTTTCGTGCGGCTTTTCTCCCAGCAGAAACCGGGGCTGAACCACCGTTTTGACGGTCGGATCATCTTTGTCAGGCATGTTGTATGTGGAGGGGTGGAAAAAGGCGGCGAGTTCGTGGAATTGTTCGCGTTTCCAGTTATCAAACGGGTGGTCATGGCATTCCGCGCATTTGATGCTGATGCCCATGAAGATGCGGGCCGTCTGTGAGGCCAGTTCTGTGGATTTATTTTCGCAGGCCAGCACAAAGTTATTCGGACCGAAATCCTGACCGTAGTCGTTACGTTTTGCCTTATTGCGCTCGGGGGTTGCTGAAATCAGCATGACGGTAATGTAATCCCAGGGAGCGCTTTTGTGGAATTGTTCCGCCAGCCAGTCTTCGAGTGCCCGGGGGTTGCTGCGATTCTTGCCGGCTTCGCTATCGTAAAAAATGACCGAGGTCCAGTAGCGGGCCCATTTGCGTGCGTAAGCTTCGGTCTCCAGCAGTTCATCGATGAGCGCGGACCGTTTGTTTTTATCCTGATCAGAAATAAACGCTTTGATTTTTTCCGGTGCAGGCAGATTGCCTGTCAAATCCAGAGAAACGCGACGAAGAAACGTTTCATCGTCGATCGAATCAGCCAGGACCCGGGCACCCTCTCCCAGTTCCTGCTCAAATGCTTTATCCAGGTCGGCAGAACTGAAGCTGATTCGGCTGCCGATTCTGTGTGTGGGCATGGTCTGCCTGATATAACCCAGGAGTTGCATCTTCTGTTCCTGGGTTTTCAGGGGGGGAAGATTCAGCGGGGGAGGGGCGGTTTTTTTCTTCACGTTTCTTTTCGGGGCGGCGTCCAGGGGGGCCGCCAGAAGAAATAGACAAATCAGTGTGGTGAAAATGATCCATGTACTGGAACCGGCACGTTGAGTTCGACCACGCTGCAACATAATTTAACCCGCTTCCGAAAGAGAAACCCGGATCTCTGAAGTCGGTTCAGATGGGAACGAGAAAACAACTTCGTCGATTTGTCAGGATGAGGGCGCTGAGTTGAACATTCGGCTGAGAGCAGAGCATGCAGCCCCTGTCTTTTTATGATATCCGCCCCGTGCGAAACGTAAATAGCGATCAGTCAATTCCGATCAGGGTGCTTCCAAATGCCGGGGGCTTTGGTAATGCCCGTGCCTGCGGGAGCAGAGAGACATTTTCATTCCAGCATAGCGGCGACCGACTCGTTGCCTGTTTTACTGAGCGAAAAGAGATCATTTGTATATAGTATTGAAATGTGAGAGTCGGATTTGTTTTGTGAGCTATTTCACAAATATTATTCTCCAGAGTGGAGGGTTTAGACTGCATTCTCGGGTGATTGAGGGGGATTCGAAGAATAAGTTTCCTTTGGAAACTATTTTTGCGTGATTGATGTAATGAGTTATTGTTAAATGGTTTACGGAGATGTGTTGTGTGTGGTTTTTGTGTCAGAATTGATTAATAACTGTCCAGAATGAGTATTTGGCAAAAATTATTTACGTGTGAACTTTTTCCTCTCAAATTCGTCTAATAATACGTAATAAGGGCAGAACCTGGGAACGCCGCTCGTGAAGGACACGTGGTTTTTGGGGAGAGTCAAATCAGAGGAGGGGGAATCATGATCAGTTCAAAATATAACAACCCGGCATTGAAGCAGTTGGCAGAGCAGCAGGTGAAGTACGCCCCACGCGATGTGAAGCTGCAGCAGATTCGCCGTTCCGAAGAGTTCCTGGCCAGTATTGAAGAGGATCAGGATTACGCCTACCCGGAAATTTGCAAGCAGATTACCACCTATCGCTCGGAGATCTATCCGGATCTGGTGATTCCGGGGAAGGATGTGTTTCATGATCTGCGCTGCTTTATCGAAGACCTTTCCGACAGTGCCGAGATTGATGTAGAGGATGCACAGGAAGAGGTGTTGACGGTACGGGACCTCAGTGAAAAGTTCAATATTTCCACGAAAACCGTGGATCGCTGGAGGGATAAAGGTTTGGTCAGTCGTCGTTTTCGGTTTAACGGTCGAAAACGAGTTGGCTTTCTGAAGTCATCAGTAGACCGTTTTCTACAGAAAAACCGGGGTCATATCATGCGAAGTATGAACTTCAGCCAGCTGAGTGATGAGGATCGGGAAGAAATTCTCCGCCGCGCACGCCGTCTGGCCCGTTATGGAGGCTGTCCAGCGGAAATCAGTCGTCGCATCGCGCGGCATCTGAATCGTTCGCCTGAAACCATTCGCTACACGTTGAAAAACTTTGATCGGGAGAATCCTGAATTGGCTATATTTCCGAACGCACCAGAAAAAATCACGGATCAGCAGAAACGTGATATCTATAACAATTTTCGGCGGGGAATTGCCGTTGAAAAACTGGCGCGCCGCTACTGCAGAACGAAGGCCAGTATTTACCGGATTATTTCCGAGGCCCGGGCGGTACGGCTGCATGCTCAGACGATCGATTTCATGCACAGCGATGAATTTGAGTTGCCGGGTGCCCAGAAACTGATTCTGGGTCCTCCTCCGGAAATCGATAAAAGTAACGAAAAAGTTCGGACGCCACCCGGATTGCCGCCTTACCTGGCAAGCCTGTATTCGATTCCGCTGTTAACCAGAGAAGAAGAAGCGTACTACTTCAGAAAACTGAATTTCCTGAAGTACCGAGCCGCTCAGATTCAGGAAAACCTGGATCCGAATCGTCCTAAAGCACGCGATATGGATCAGATCGAAAAGCTGCTGGATGAGAGTACGGATGTGAAAAACTTTCTGATTCGCAGCAACCTGCGTCTGGTGGTTTCGATTGCCAAACGTCACATCAGGCCGGGAGGAAACTTCTTTGAGATGGTCAGCGATGGGAATATGTCTCTGATTCGCGCGATTGAGAAGTTTGATTACACGAAAGGGAACAAGTTTTCGACTTACGCAAGCTGGGCAATTATGAAAAATTATGCACGTTCGATTCCTGCCGAGTACAAAGTGCTTGAACGGTTCCGGACGGGTAATGAAGAACTTTTCTTCCAGTCAACGGATGAGCGCGAAAGTCAGTATGGAGAAGAGCTGATCAATCAGAAGCAGCATGCCGTGATCATGAGCATTCTGGATCAGCTGGATGGACGGGAGAAAGACATCCTGATTTATCGATATGGTCTGAATGCCCGCAATGAGCCCCAGACACTGGAGCAGGTCGGGGATCGTTTTGGCGTGACCAAGGAACGAATCAGGCAGTTGGAGTCTCGTGCTCTGAAGAAATTGCGCCGGATTACCCAGATTGAACGGGTCGAAATCCCAGGAATTTGAAGCAGGCTCATCAAATCCGGTTTTTTCCGGGTTTGTTGTAGTGAGTTCTCCCCTTGAGCAGGCATGGTTGTATCAATCATGCCTGCTTTTTTGATATCGGAAGATTTCTTGCTCTGGTCCGGTTTTGGGGCGAACTTTAATTTGTTGTTTCTTTCATTGAACTTAGAGGTTTGTGTGATTTGCATTTTCTGCAGTCGTTGAAATGGGGCTCGTGCGCGCTCTGAAAAACCTGTGGCTTTGGAATGGAAAATCATAGGTCATATAGGCATACAGCATTAAGAAAAGATAACATTTTTTCTAATCAGCTTGTCGTTCACACTTGCAAGCAAGTGCCTGATTGCTATATTGAGCTGCTTACTGAGT
>CAXBFD010000187.1:0-8501 GCA_963974925.1 uncultured bacterium
CCGCAGGAAGTCGGCGCGTATGTCGACATGCTGCACATGGTCAAAGAAGGGAGCGGCGACGGCTGGCGACAGGGGCTCGACCTGCTGGCGCCCTGGATCGCGCTGTGTGCCGTCAAGAATTTTTCCTGGGAACGCGGCGAAGGACGCGACAAACAGGGGCATCAGAAATGGGAAGTCAAAACCGTGCCGGTCGCCGACGGCATTTCACCGATCCCGCAATACGTGGCGGCACTGCGAAAGCTGGGATACGCAGGAACATTTTCCCTGCACAGCGAATACAAGGGCCGTCACAGCTGGAAGGAACTTTCCACACAGGAATGCCTGGCACAGACCGCCGTCGACGCAAAATATTTCCGTTCGCTGTGGTCGTAAGTGAGTCGACGTTTCATTAGTGCGGTACTTCTCCAGGTAACGTTTGTTGATTCGCGAAATGAGCCGCAGGGCGTTAGCCCCGGTTGGACGTACTTAGATATGGGCTATTCGAATTGATAAACACTACCTAGCGCCGTTCCGCTCATGGTTGGTGGGATTAATGGCAGTTGTGAAGGTGGTGAAATCAAAAAGCTGGCTCCTTGTGAGAACCAGCTTTTTGTGTTGTTCATTCAAATTTTGTGCGACGTGATTATTCACCACGCAGGCGTTTGCCCAGTTTGGCGATTTCGGCTCCGAGTTCTTTGCGGGCTTCGCCGAGTCCCTGGGGCGTCAGGTTGCCGCGCTTGAGATAATTGAGCACGATGTCTTCGGCTTTCATCAGGTCTTTGCAGGCGCCGGCAATTTCTGAAGCGATCTCCGCCGGAATCGTGGTGACGCCGTTCAGATCGCCGTGCAGCAGATCGCCGGGATAAATGGCAATGCCGCCGACTGTCACAGGCACATTCACCTGCAGTGTATGACAGTAGCCGTGGGCACAATTGGTGCCGCTGGTGAAGGCGGGAAAGTTGAGGGCTTCGACCTGATCCAGATCGCGGCCGGCTCCTGAAGTGATAATGCCTTTCGCGCCGTACGCTTTATACGTGGAGCACATGACTTCGCCGAACGTGGCAGACGCCGTCGGCTCGTCGATGTCCTGATACACGACAACCGGCGCGCCGGGCAGTGATTCGAACGCTGCAACCTGCGCATCCAGGCCGGAATAAACGTCGCCGCTGCGCGGGGGCGCCATACTGCGAAACGTGGAAGTCAGAGCGTAACCGACCATCGGCGGCATTTTCGGGAAACAGGCTTTGATCGAATCGTTCATATATCCGGTATTGCGGGGGCGGATGTTCCAGAGCTCGATCACGTTGCAGACAGTGGGAGTGTCATACTGGGAGAGTTCTTCCAGGGCAGCGGTGGAGAGGCCTTCGGTGGACATGAATTTCTTTCTGTTGGAGTGAATGATTAGTGTTGCGGTTTATCAAAAACGGGGGTCAAATTGCCTTGCGCGTCGAATGTCAGTTCGAAAGGTCCGGAAATGATTTCCAGATCTTCCCGGCTGTTGATTTCTTCCAGATACGGTTCGCTGACGATAACTTCACTCAGTTCGAGCGTGTCAGAAATCTGTACAATGCGGCTTGTTTCCGGCGGAACCAGTCCGATGGTCTGTAATGCCGCCTCAATGGCTTCCCGGTCTGTCGCGTAGGCCAGAGGCACCATTGCTGCGGTAGGATGACTACCAGTATTAGCGTTTATGCGCGTGATTTTCCAGTCAATACTCTCAACGGTGCGCTCATTGGTAAACTCGGCCAGACCGATGCCGCAGGCATTGCCGTGCGTTTCAGCAGTGAGGCCGCGGACCATGATGCGTTTCACAGAGACGACATCGCGTTCGGTGGCGGCGTGATCATTGAACTTACGACCAATGACGCAGGCATCCATTCCTGAGCCACTGATATTTTTACCGATGCGGTCCACGATCAGCAGATCCGTTTTCGGAAACGGAAGTCGCGGCAGCCATTCGCGGGCGATCTTCAGCAGCGCTTTTTCCCGTTCATAAAACTGATCCGGCAGCACGGCTTCGATGAGCGCAGTTTCGTCGCAGGAGTTTTCCACAATCGCCAGGCCGCCGATGACAGAACATTTCTGCAGAATCGATGACGCGACGGTGTTGATGATTTCTTCAAAACTGAGATCTTCGATGGCGCGGTGATAAATTTTCGCTCCCGCATGTTTGCCCAGACCGATGAGCATCATCTTATGCAGGCCGGATTCAATATCGCCGACAAAGCGGGTGTGCGGTTTGACGCGGCCGCAGATCAGAACGTGGTCTGCTTCATAAGCGTGTTTGTCAAAATGGACGGGGATGCCATGCGTTGTGGTGTCGACGATCACCGTTTCCATCGACGAGCGGATTTCGACCCCCATCTTTTCCGCTGTGATTCCGTAAGCCGCGAGGACTTGGTTCTGCCCCTCCGCGGTCCCGCCGCCATGACTGCCCATCGCGGGAACAATAAAGGGGACTCCCCCCAGGGATTTCAGATAATCGATGGTGGTTTTGATGATCAGGCTGATATTGGCAATACCGCGGCTGCCGACAGTAACCGCGATAGTTTCTCCTGGTTTAACCACTTTGCCTAAATTGATTTTTGAGAGTTCAGCCAGGATCGTTTCCGAAATGTTTTCAATCCGGGTAGACTGGAAGTTCTGGCGAATTCGGTAGGCTTTGGGCAGAGCAATGTTCATTGGAGTGCTTTAATTATCAGAGAGTCATTCCCACTCGACACTCAGGATCTCGATCCGTGTGAATTGTGAAGAGTCTGTTATTGTATGTCATAAGTGACTGTTTTCGCTACATACGGACGTATTCGCGGGTAAGATTCTTGAGATAACGGAAATTCAGGAATCCGGTGCCAGGCTGTGATCTGCTGCCGGGGGCAGAAAAGTCTTGTTCTAAAGTCGTAATTTCGATACCTTAACGACTCTAATTTTATAAGACGAATCAGCAGGTCAAAACGGAATGTTGAGGCCTGTTACTGCAGGGAAGCAGGTATGAGAAAAAATTTTGAGCGGATGGTTTTTGCGGTTTCGGTTTGCGTTCTGGGTGGCGTGTTATTTATCCAGGGGATTCTGCATCTGAAGGATCTGGGTTTTGCGAGTGAATCGGCGCCGGTGACGGTTGCCCTCGATCGCAGCCCGCGTGATTTTCCGGCTACGGCTACGGATGCGGCAATCGCTGACGAGGACGCACTCGCCTCGCCGTTTTTTCCCGAAGTGAATTCATCTGAAGTGAATCTGGTTCCCCTGGAACTGGCGCTGGCAGAGTCGATTGCGCTCGAAGAAGCGTCCGATGAATTCGCGGCCGAAGATCAGCGCAGCTCAGGTCCGGAATTAAAGTTTCCCGGCATCAATCCCAGTATTAATGAGGTGAAATCGTCGCCTCGTCTGAAAGCGGAAAAACCGGCGATTCCGTTTCTGTTAAATCCGGGTCAGGAATTTCAGCAGACGCCCGGCCCATTAATGCCGCCGTTGAATGCAGAACCGTTACAGGAATCGTCCCGGAAAGCGGAGTCCCGTGAAGATCGGATGACGCGTTCGATTATTCGCGAGCATCTGCCGCATGCGTCGAATGAAGAACTGGATATCTGGTTTGAAGAACTGCAGGGAGTGCCCCACAAGGCGGCCTCCGATCTGCTTTCCATTCGTAAACTGCTGCAGCCTAAAAGTCTGATGCTGTCGCCCGAAAGAAAGCTGGTGCAGGCGCTGCCCGGTATCAACGTCGCCGCACCGCAACAGTCGGCATTACCATCAAACGGCCCGTTGCCTGATCAGAGCGGCTTTATCGGATTCTCTTCCAAAGCGGACCGGGATGAACTGATCGAGCGACTCAAGCCGACCGTGGATGCGCTGCGGTTATCCCGCGATGTGATTGTGAATAATATTGCGAACGCAGGCACCATTGGTTTCAAGCGGTCGTATGTGGAATTTGAATCTTTGCCTTATGAATACGTTCAGACGCCCGCCAGTCAGGAATCGGAAACAGAACCGCCGATCGCCGTCGGCATGGGCAGTCAGGTGCTGCAGACCCGGGTCGCGCAGACCAGTGGTGAAGTCATTAAAACCGGCCGTACGCTGGATCTGGCCATTGAAGGGCAGGGTTTTCTGCAGGTCAGGCTGGGCGAGAAAACCGTTTATACGCGAACGGGCCGCCTGCTGTTTGATCACGATCGCCGTCTCTGTATCCGCGGTTCACAGAACAATTACCCGGTTGTCCCGGAAATTGAACTGCCTGCGAAATCGCATTCGATTCAGATCTCCGAAGCCGGCGTGGTGACGGCGGTGGTCGCGGACGCCGACGAGGAACAGACGCTGGGAACTCTTTTGATTGCCAGTTTCGCTGATCCGAGTGAACTCTTTCCCCGCGAATCGTGTCTGTTCGAAGCGACGCCCCGTTCGGGAGCGCCCCGCGTTCTCACGCCGGGTGCGAAAGGGGCGGGCCTGGTTCGGACAGGCACATTAGAAACGTCCAATGTTTCAATCGCCGAAGAACTGGAAGAGCTGTCAATAATCAAGCAGCGTCTGGATGCTTTAAAGACCGTTTATCTGACGGAACCTCATGAGCCGGTTCAGGCCGATCTGGGTGTTCCCGCGGACCGCATCGCGCAGCCCGTGGAACGGCTTCAGCAAGGCAACCGTGCGATCTTGAAGTGAGCTGCGGTAAAGGTTTTTCAGACGCCGATCGTTCAAAGGCCGCTGCTCAGCCAAAGATTGCTTTCAAGGCGTTATGACGGTGGTAAAATCCTTCGTCGAACAGATCCAGCAGTTTCGATTCCGTAATCAAGAAGCCGAGCAGGCCGCCCGGCGGTTCGAATTCCAGGAGATCAGTGACGGTCACCTGATTGTCGCCGCTGGCAACGATACGGTGTTCGTGCGTGTAAGATTTGAGCGGCCCTGAAATCTGCAGTTCGGTGAAGACGTTCGGTTCTTCGAACACAATGATTTCGTGCGTCCCGTTCTGCACCTGTCCGAATCCCTGGATTTTGAACTCTAAAATCGCCCCTTTGTAGAGTTTATCCGGTTTGCTGGTAAACGACAGACCGGTATCGGGGGGGCTGATTTTCAGAATATTATCGGTGTCGATCAGGAAATCAAAAATCTCCTGAGGCGTGGTGGATAACTGAACGCTGGTTTCGAAGGTCGCCATCGTCTCTCGCTTTCGACTTGTGTCGCTGATTAATATACTACCATACAGAACGGAATTCCGGGCTCGCGCGCGTCCCATTTCACCAGAGCGTCCCCCGTGTTATGATACTCGGTCCCAATGGCCTGGGAGACGCTGCAATCAACGTGGACACCGGCGATGTCAGAATGCACCGTGTGTATCCTAGCGGAATGAATCAGGAATGACGAGTCCCGGCGATCCAGAGTCTCGCGCTTTTTGCCGTGTGGTCTGATGTCCTCATGAGATGAAAGAATTATGCAGTTTTCCACCGAAGTCTTACAACAATGCTGGTTTCTGGCGGGGCCTACCGCGTGCGGGAAAACCGAACTCAGTCTGTTGCTGGCGGAACATCTCAACGCCGAGATCCTGGCGATGGATTCGATGTCGCTTTATCGCGGCATGGATATCGGCACCGCGAAAGCCTCACCCGCAGAGCGTGCGCGCGTGCCCCATCATCTGATTGACCTGATTGATCCGCATGAGAAGTTCAGCGTGGCCGACTATTTCACCGCGGCGGAAGAATGTTGTCGCCAGATTATTGATCGGGGGCGAACGCCATTGTTTGTCGGCGGTACAGGCCTGTATTTGCGGACGATCTTAAGAGGCGTGTTTAACGGTCCCTCTGCGGACTGGGAATATCGTCGCGAACTGGAAACGATTGCCGAGACCGAAGGCAACGAAGCGCTGCACAACCGGCTGGCAGCCGTTGATCCTGTCTGGGCGGAGAAGTTGCATCCGAATGACGTCCGTCGCGTGGCCCGCGCACTGGAAGTGTTTCATGTTTCCGGCGTCCCCCTTTCTGCACAGCACGCGGAAGGGATGCTGTCACCGGAAGCATGTCCGGCACATGTTTACTGGTTATTACCGGATCGCGGGTGGCTCTACGAACGCATTAATCTGCGCGTGGATCAGATGCTCGCTGAAGGGTTGATGGACGAAGTCAAGCAGCTACTGACAGCCGCCCCCCCCATGAGCCGCACGGCCCGGCAGGCACTGGGATACAAGGAACTGATCGATTTCATGGAAGGCGTGACTTCCTACGAACGAGCCGTCGAACTGCTCAAACAGCAGACACGCCGCTTCGCCAAACGACAGCATACGTTCTTTCGTAATATCAAGGAGTGCCGCGAAATCGACGTGCACCCGGAAGACCAACCGGATGATCTGCTGAAGAAAATTCTGGAATTTGAACGTGAGTGATTTTTTTTGCTACCACGAAAAACACGAAATTACACGAAAAGCAAGCAGTATTGAAGACGTAAGCCAAACAGTTGTCTTCTTTTAAAAATTTGTATTTGAGGCATTTTGCACATCAGGCTTCGGGAATTGAGTAGATGAGGGGTTTCAGAGTTTAAATTTCGTGATTTTCGTGGTAGTAAAAAAATCATAAAACAAACCGCTTCACTGTGACTTTGGGATGCGAGCCAAAGTTGATCAGCAAACCGAGTTGTTTTCTCGTTGCTTTCAGATAGTTGAGAATCTGAGCCTGATGATCGGCGGCGATTTCTTTCACCGCTTTGAGTTCCACAATGATCGATTCATAACAGATGAGATCAGGTTGATAGGTTTGCTGAAGTGGTACTCCTTTATAGGAGAGGTACAATTCCGGTCGCGCGACAAAGGGGATATTACAGCATCGCAGTTCCCGTTCCAGGCATTCCTGATAAACGGCTTCCAGATAACCATTGCCCATTTCGCGATACACCTCAAACACCGCTCCCTGAATGGCGTAACATTCCTCTTTGAACATGATCTCGGGCATGGGAGTTCCTTTTTTTGCTACCACGAAACACACGAAAATACACGAAATTTAAAACAGCAACTTTTTGACTGTCCGGGCTGTAGAAGAGTTAGATATACAAGATGATTGAATTAGATTTTTTAAAATAAATCAGAAGTACACACTCAATATCACGCACTCAATTCAATCTATTTTCGTGCTTGTTCGTGTCTTTCGTGGTAGTAAATAAAAAAAATGAAATATGTACATAAATATATATGCCTGACTTTGTCTTTTCAAGCATTATGAATCAGAGACCGTGTTCGTGGATCTGGCTGGTCTGGCCGGGAAGTTGTTTTCTCTGCAAGGTGGCTAAGTGGTGGGGAATTCTCTATAGTGTCCTGCAAAGTATTTCGTCGCTATTCTTGCGTTTGTGGCTGGTGTTTTAGCCGGTCTGCGTGCGCTTGTTCTCACCCTTCTACTTAAATAATGTGTGTGATCCATGATGACAGATGAGAAAGTATTAATTCAGGTGGGCCATAGTCCCGATCCGGACGATGCCTTTATGTTCCATGCCCTGGCGAATGATAAGATCGAAACTGGTAAGTATCGATTTACACATGAGTTACAGGATATTGAAACCCTTAATCAGCGTGCCTTCAAGGCAGAGCTGGAATTAACGGCGGTCAGCCTGCATGGTTATGCTTATCTGACGGATACCTACGCCATCTGTTCGTGTGGTGCCTCGATGGGTGATCAATACGGGCCCATGGTTGTGGCCCGCGAAGCAATGTCGATTGACGATCTGCGGGGCAAAAAAATTGCGATTCCCGGCAAACTGACGACCGCTTTTCTGACATTGAGATTACTGCTGGGCGACGATTTCGAATACGAAGAGCATCCGTTCGATGAAATTCTGAATCTCGTGGAACAAGGCAAGTTCGATGCGGGTCTGATCATTCACGAAGGCCAGTTGACCTATGCGAATCAGGGATTGAAACTGGTTGTTGACATGGGCCAGTGGTGGTACGAAGAAACCGGCCTCCCTTTGCCACTGGGTGCGAATGCGATCCGTAAAGACATGGGCCAGGAAATGATGGAAGAAGTCACTGCGATTCTGAAACGCAGCATTGAATACGGGCTGGAACACCGCGACGAAGCCCTTGACCACGCGTTGAAGTACGGCCGCGATCTGAACCGGGGCAGTGCGGACAAATTTGTCGGCATGTATGTCAATGACTGGACTCTGGATTTCGGCGACCGGGGACGCGAAGCCGTCGCACTGTTGCTGAAAAAAGGTTACGAAGCGGGCATCATTCCCAATCCGGTCAAACTGGAATTCATTGGTTAATTTTCCATTTCAGCTCTGTGACTGATTCATCGAGATAGAGAAGGTGGTATGCGATGAGTGAAAGCAACTCATCCGGATATTTACAGGCCCTGTTCGGCCTGTCTGGTAAGACAGCAGTTGTGATTGGCGGAACCGGAGTTCTGGGCGGCGCGATTGCCGATGCACTGGCGCAGGCCGGTGCGCACGTGGTGATCGTGGGCCGCAATGCGGAAAACGGCGCAGGTCGTGTGAAAATGATCGAAACGCTGCACGGAAGTGCCGAGTTTTTCGCCGCCGATTCCACCAGCAGAACC
>CAXBFD010000188.1:0-8418 GCA_963974925.1 uncultured bacterium
TGATATTTACTCGAGCTCTGCAACCCCATTTATTAAAAATGACGGGGCACTAGCCACCTGCTGTTGAGGTCTTACTCATATGCTTTCTCCTAAAGTAATGATTCATGTTAGTGTCCTGGATGGTTTGTTGCTTTATCATTATAGTTGTTTGTTCATGTTGATCCTGCTCAGAATAGTTTACACTCTTTATGGAGCGCCCACTATTTCTGGGGAACTTCAAGTCCATACTTTGAACAGTTCCAAACTCAATCTCTAAGAGAGTACTCCGATATGCAAAATAAAAATCTCCCCCCTGAGAATAAGAGCAGCAAGCTGACGCGACGTAACTTCATTGCAGCTGCCAGTACTGCTTTTATGGTGCCGACCATCGTTCCCAGTTCCGTCTTTGGTGCGAATGCCCCCAGTAACCGCATCAACATTGCCCAGATTGGTTGTGGAAATCAGAGTCGTGCCGACTTGCCCGGTATGTTGCGGCTCGCTGATGCTCAGGTGGTTGCCGTCTGCGACGTCAACAAAGCCAGTGGTGGATATGCTCGTAAAGAACATTTTCTGGGACGCGACCCCGCTCAGAAAAAAGTGAATGAGCACTATGCCCAAAAAACGCGTTCGGGAAAGTACCAGGGATGTGATGCCTACAGTGACTTTCGCGATGTTCTGGCACGCGAAGACATCGATGCCGTCATGATCACTTTGCCCGATCATTGGCACGCTTTGGCGACTGTAAAATCCTGTGAAGCCGGCAAAGACGTCTATTGCCAGAAACCCATGTCACTCACCGTTCACGATGGTCAGCAGATGATCAAAGCAGTTCGCAAGCACAATCGTATTTTACAGACCGGCTCTCAGTATCGCTCGAATAAAGTAGTGCGCCGCATGTGTGAACTGGTACGCAATGGTCGAATCGGCGAGGTCAAACGCGTGGTTTCTATTATTAATAGCAGCGGTGCAGGACCGGCCCCAGGTTGGAAGGAAATGCCGGTACCCGCTGGATTTGATTATAATATGTGGTTAGGCCCCGCACCGATGGCCCCCTATCACAGCGATCGCTGCTTCTACCGTTTCCGTTTCCATCTCGATTATTCAGGGGGACAGGTAACCAACACTGGTGCTCATTCAACCGATATCATCCAGTGGGCGCTGGACATGGACGGCACTGGCCCGGTGGAATTCGAGAACCAACCAGGGGTCGTTTGGCCGCCCAAAGGGCATCTATACACCACCGCGATGAAAACCGACTTCCGTGCACGCTACGCCAACGGTATCGAGTTTATTTGTCGTACACAGGAACCCGGGTTTGGAGCCCGCATCGAGGGCACCGAAGGCTGGGTTCAATTCAGTGTTAACAATATGCGCGAGGTGGAAGCATCCTCGGATGTCATCATAAATTCGGTGATCACAGCTGATGAGATTCACCTACCCGTCAGCGAGAATCATTACCAGAACTTCATTGACTCTGTCAAGTCGCGGAAAGATCCCATCGAACCCGTTGAGGCCGGACATTCTACCGCCAGTATTTGTCACCTGGGTAACATTGCCATGCGGCTGAAACGAAAACTAAAGTGGGACCCGGAGAAAGAACAGTTCATCGGTGATGACGAAGCCAATCAGATGCTGCAACGCCCCTATCGCACGCCCTGGCAAATCTGAATGAAAACAGTCGTCTGGAATCCGTTGAAAATGTTCAACAGCAAAGCTCAGCTGAAGAGCCTGGGTATCGATTTAATCGATGTTTCGACCGGGGCCCTCGTTCTGAAGGTTCATACTCCAGTCAGCAGGGGATACCAGGTTTCGTTAGGAACCGCTCCAGTCCTATCTCGCTCTCTATCTTCAGCTCGCCCCGCGTCTAATCGCTCTGCTGTTTGTAACGACATTCCAGATATTTTTGCGCGAGTTCTCGCGTCTGAGAATAGTCGAATCCGTTCAGCACCGAAACGCAGGGCATCATCGCCGTCCGAAATGACTCTGCCAACCGGTCAGAGATGCAGAGTTTATGTATCCGCCATGATTTGAGCCCTGAAACTACAGCTGGTAGCCTTTTGAAGGATTTCAAAAGTACTTTTTAAAAGTTCTATCCAACAGACTGCTCGAGTTCCTTAAGGAACGTCTAATACACCATTCTCGTCTCCCAACCACAGCACTGCCTCATTAAGCAGATCCAACGGGACCGTGGTGTAGTGCTTCTGATCCACCAGCCTTCATTGTGCATCCACCCGTAGATGGTGATTCGAGTCCGTTGTGACACAGAATTTCTTCGTCGTTTTAGCACGAATTTCTGCTTCCCGCATCCATTTTGCCACGGTATTCACACTACATTTGCGACCACGCTCCTGGAGTTCCTGATGAATCCGAGGTGAGCCGTAAACCTGTTGATTCTCCTGATGGATCACACGGATTGCTGTAGGAAGCAACCAGAAGAGTTCACAGATTAAGATTTGCAACATCATTCGATCATGTTAACTCTGGTTGAAAAAAGGAAATACAAACAGCCTAATTTCAATCATTCGCGTTTATCCTTGATCAGCACTGATCCAGGTGCGAGTTTCGGTGTGCGTGGCGGGTAGTACCAGCCATAGCTGGCGGGGTTTTGATAGTAGAGGATCTGCTGTCGCCGCCACTGCTGCAGTAGACCAGCGAGCTGCGCCGCTATCTCCGGTTCTTTCTGCAATACATCTGTCGCTTCCCCCGGATCGTCATTCAGATCATACAGGCAGGTAGTCTCTTTATCTCTGTCATGGGTCAGCTTCCAGCCAGTCCCGCTGATAATGGCATCACTCTTCCCGATGGTCGACTGGCAATGGACGAACGCCAGCCGCCGATCTTCTTCAAGCCGTTCTGGGGAAAGCACATCTATTCCCTGAAAACAGGAGTGCACGGGAACATCCAGCAAGCCACAGAGAGTGGGTACGATGTCAATCGCCTGCGTCAGATAATCTACTTTTTGAGCAGACATTTTTTTCGGAGTGTCGATCACCAGCGCCGTGCGCAGTGTCGGCTCAAATGGGGGACCGGCGTGAGTAGGAAAGCCATTCTCATAGAATGCCTCCCCCTGATCTCCCGCCAGAACCAGAATCGTTTTGTCACGCAGTTGATGCTCATCCAGATATCCCACCAGTTTGCCAATCTGCTGATCGATATAATCCAGCGAATTATAGTAGGCATTCCGCATCACTGGAATTTTTTCTTTGGGATAGGAAACAAACGAAGCAGGAAAGTCCACCGCGGATGGCTGGAAGGGCCCTCTCTGTTGATGCGGAAGTTCGTACGGAAAATGTGAACTTTGGAGATTCATACACAGCACAAAAGGCTGTTGTTTTGCTTCCTGACCGGAAATCCAGTCGATGGCCTGCTTGACGGTAATCGCGTCATCCAGCTTGCCTGCGACGTGTGACTCTTGTGCATAGCGGGCAAAGCCAACATCTTTTTCAGAAACATACGTCGCGCCATTGTAGCTGCGCGAGTCAAAAAAGACATCCAGACTAGAGCTCTCCAGAATCGCATCCATATGCCCCCAAGTCTCATTCTGCGAAGAATAAATGGCGGTAGCATAGCCGTGCTGTTTGAGTACATCATACAGCATCACTTTCGGCCAGGGATCTGTACGGGAGTAATAATGATGCCTGGTCGTACGCAGGGGATACAGCGAACTAAACAGACAGGGGTCGGCGTAATTGGAATGCGTACTCTGCGCATAACAGCGTGTGAAATGCAGGCCCTTCCGCGCCAGCTGATTCAGGTGAGGCATCACCTCCCGCCCCTGATGCTCCAGCAACACAACATCGTTGCGTAACGCTTCAATGGCAATGAAAATCACCGAGTAGCGGTCGGCTGAATTGACCAGCCGTTGATTCACTTGATAAACGGTTGAACGTGGGGGACCTGCTTCCCCTGCAGTCAGTTCATCATCTAGCTCATCGTTCTGCCAGGCCTGCATCACGGATTTAACAGTCAATGTCAACACAGGAGTCAACCGCGTCTGTAATTCATAATCAGAGCCGGGCCCTGCATATTTCCACCATTCAATGGCAGAAATCCTATGGTTTTTAGTCACCGAAGCGATGAAGATTAAAACGCAGACCAACTCCAAAGTCAAAAAGACCGTGCGTCTGCCAATTTTCGCACTCGACCAGTTCTGTTGAAGAGAATCAGGAAGACGATTGAACCGCTTGAAACCATAAACAGCTACACAGAAACCCAAAAGGCAGACCGTCCCAGCCAGCAACAGAGAAGTCTGCTCTGCCTGCCATAGATAATGGCCGATCATTAGCAGATTATTTCCGCCAAAGGTCAGCGATTCCCAATCCAGAAAAGCACCAGTGCGCCAGAAAAAGCCCCAGCTGATCAAATAAAACAGCAGTCCACCACTCAAACAGACCGCCAGCAAAGTAATCAGCATTACGTTTGTGATTTTCCCCACTGGTTGAGATCGACGACACGCCAGCAGCAGCCACCACACAATCCAACTGACCGAAGCCCATGTTAAAACGGAGAGCCCCACCAGCGTCAACGATTCATACCACACCAGACTGGAATTATTCCAGAAGCTGTTGGGATGGAATGACAACAGAATCAGTTCGCAGACTGCCAGCCCTAGAAAGAACAGCGCAAACCAAGGATGGGGGTAGATTTTCCCCAGGTTCGACATATACAATTTGAAAATAGCAGCAACTTTCTTCACGTTATTATTACCTGCAGACTGTGGAAATCGCTCTGGTTGTCCCCCGCACCACACTATTTAAACGCGGTCCCCGACCCTTACGATAGTTTAAAATTCATCGGAAGCGGAAGTTTTCCCCGAACGGTCATTCTTGAACGAAGCTAAGTCGGAATATGACGATAGAGTCAGACGAAGGGCTTTGTTGAATTCTGAATGCAATCAGCAATCAAAGAGACAAACACATTTTCTCTGAAACTCAGCTGGGTCCGAGACAGATTTAAAACCAGCGATCTGTTGATTTCTCCGAACAGAAACGTGATCTGACTACCTCTGAGAAATTCTAGTGTAGCGATTTAAAATTGAGGGAACTTATTTGGTAGAGGTATCTTCTGATTTTCCAGATAAGGAGAATTGAGACGTGCGTATTGAAATCGCTACCACATTGACAGCTGCAGAACGAATTTTGTTGACTAAGTGGTCGCGTGGGCTGAGCACGCCAGCCCGACTGGTACTGCGGGCCAAGATGATTCTCGCGGCAGCTCAAGGTCGCGAGAATAAAGACATTGCAATGGAAATATAGTATTCATTGTCCGTCCCCAAATGCGACCACGCATCGAAAAGTGTCAACGTAATAATCGCAGAAAGGTCAAAAACGATTGCCTGAGCCTTCGATGCTTCCGATCATCCTGTTCCCTAGCAGTTAGAACGGCTCCGCGAAATGCGTCGTTTTCTGCCCGATCGGGGGGCTGACTTGATCAAAAGTAGCGAGGCTCCAGTCCCGTACCGCTTCCTGCGCAATCGTGATTCCACCTTGGAAACCATGTTCTGTTTTCAAGCGTTCCAGAATCCTCTTCGCGGAGTGTCGCTGTTTAGGGTGTGCCTTTTTATCACTCTTGAGGATTTCGTGAATCACTGGCAGGAACGGTTCCAGCTTTGAACTCCGAGGCTTTGCGCGGCGATAACCGGGCGGTTCAGAATACGTCAGGATTTTCTGCAGTGTTTCCCAGTGAATATCGTATTCGGCACGAGCGGCCCGCTTGCTGATCTCACCGTTCAAAACCCGCCGCCTGATTTCGGCCCATAGTTGCATGTCTGTATACACCCTTGTCCCCCGCTGCTTCAGAAATCAGAACTCTTGACTATCAAGAGTTTGACTCATAAATCAGCAGGTGATCATCTGGGCGCTATGCTTTTTATAACAATTTACCACTTCCCGACAGGCGCTACGTTTTCTGGCCGGTGTTTATAGCTGGAAGAAGTCAGATAAGATTCATTACTACTCAGAATTTCTTGGGATGAGAGATACGATAGCAGAAGAGGATTTGCTCGTTGATGTTACCAAAACTGAATTGGAACAGCGGATGATTAAGCTTGAGAGAAAATCAATTACTGAAAGACAAGCTGGCGAATATTGAGAAGGCTTTGCCGGTTATTGATAAGCTGATTATTGCAGTCAAGGAAAGTGTAGAGCAGTTGAACGTTCCTACACATTAAAGTTCAATATAAAGGAACCAAAGCGTTCCGGTTCTCGGCCAGAATCTTCCCATCCATAGGCATACATGCCTATGTGCGAGAGGCGGATTGTGGTATCAGCCATGATCTGATAGCCACACTCATTTGCTCGCTGGCAGAATGAATAATCCTCTGCCAGATAACTGATTACTTCCGCCGTAGCGAATCTCGTTGTAAGAATAGTCCTCGGCGTGTGTCACGAAATTGTCCGTGACAACGGTGGTCGTTAAGAGTTCCCTAGTTTGATTTGAAACGGCCCTGATAGACATGACCGAAGCCGGTTGCATAGTGGGCGTGCCAGCGCTGGGTGTGGGTCAGTCTGAGCCAGCCTGTGAAGCGGGAGAGCTGGCCGTCTTCACTGGGATGCACGTCCAGATGCCAATGGTTCGGCATCTCACAATAACTGAGCAGCCGCATCTCAAACCGCTCGACCGCTTCCGACAATATCCGCTCAAACGCGGCGTAGTCTTCGTCCGTCTCAAAGATCGTCATCCGGGCATTCGCCCGATTGAGCACATGATAAAGATATCCCGCCTGAGCGACCCGTTTTGGTCGTCCCATAATCGATATCTTAGAGGAAATCACCTAAATTGTCATTTTAAGGTTCCTGACACCTTTTTACTGTCTGGATTCGTACAATCCAACGATTTCGACACTGTTATGATAGTTGGACTGGTCGGTGCGGACACCGTCGATCACTTCGTAATTCAGATTGCCACGTTTGTGCTGCTCCATAAAATTAGTGCTGCCGGCACTGGCGACGAAGTTAAAGCCGTCTCCTGAAGCGGACATCTGGAAGTGATAACCATTTGAAGTCGTCAGCAGTTCGGTAATGGCGCGATCGGTAATCGTGACGTCAATCATCGTGATCTCTTCAGTGCCGATCGAGGTTGAACCACCGTCGGCGGACATACCGAACGATCCCGACAGGCCACTGCCCCCTCCAAAGTTCCCATTCACCTGCATGCCATAACTGGAATGATCGAGGATGTTATCCCGGAAGGTGTGACGAACGCCGACTTCAGTGGTCACGTCGTTGATATCAGTCGTGATCAAAGCGTTTATTGGAAAGAGGAAAACCGAAGAAGCTGGCGCTCCTCAAGATTCCCACGGACCATTATAAAACGCAGAGGGCACTCGTATGAACCTAAACCATGACAACACAACAGGCAGTGCCATTCGTCGCTGACACCTTTTTCTGTCCAGTCTTGCCCCCTTTTATATTATTCCCAATAGTTCATCTCTTCAATAATAAATGGCTTCTTGAAAAGAGATTTTATGGTGGGGATCGCTTCCAAGTATAGAGGCGAGAGGATCAACCGGTTCTTCGAGTTGAAAATATAAAAGCTCTCTCCATTTCGCATTAGACTTAAAGATCGGTCAGGATTAGCGTTAACCAATAGTGCAGCACACTCAAAAAGTACTCTCATTACCTCAATGATGTCAGTTTCCTTATCGTAGGTGCCACTAACCTTCCAATTGACATCTAATCCAAATTCGCCGTAATCCTCCCGCATGACTTCACGATACGATGCGTCAAGTTGCTTACAAGAAACAGCAACGAGTCCACGAATGTGTAACCCATCTCGGGCATCGACCCCGGTAACTCCCAATAAAGGTTCAAACACGTATTCCGGGGATGTGAGATCTGAATCCAGAAAAATGGAAAAATCCGTTGACATTGAGCACTCTCTTATATTTGAAATGTGAGGTGACGAACTAGGGCACGTAGTGACGAACAGTTCCGTCGGGCAAGAGGATTATGACTTCCTTCAGCCCTGGCACTGGATATCGCTCTAACTGCTTAATCAATTCATCTACTCCAAACTTTGTTGAAAGACCAGGTGAAATAGGTACGACAAATCTACCTCCTGCTTGACCAATTTTATCCTCAATGTTGTTTTTTATAAAGCTACGCACATTGGAACCTTGTGGAGTCTTTATATCGAAGTATTCACCTTCGATTTTCAAATCAGGGTTTGTAGTGAGATGTGGTGATGCTGGGTTTTGTTCAACTTTGAATCCAAGATCCGCCAAATCGTCAGCTGTGCGGTTTTCACTTAAAGCGGAAACAACATTTTTCGTGTCTGGGTCTTTATAGTTTATTTTTGTGGGTTTTCCAGTAGGTTTGCCACCAGGGGTTCCAGTCGGCACTGTTGCCCCTTTTTTAGCCAGACCAACTTTAGGGAATAACTTACCAAGCAGCTGTTTCTCAGTTGCAGAAAGAGAAACCCCAAGCAGTCTCAACAATG
>CAXBFD010000189.1:0-8218 GCA_963974925.1 uncultured bacterium
ATCAAAAAGCCGGCACTGTTCCAGCAACGTGCCAACCGGGTCTTTCGGCTTTTAAAAGACTACTTCGTCGCCGATTAGCCTGCGTCCAGGTTGTTTCAAGCGTCTTCAGAACGATTTGAATTGAAACTTATGACATGCGCGATGCCATGGTTGCCTGAAATGCTCTCTTCGCTCTCGCTTGCCCTGCACCGGCACATTCTGCCGTTCTGTCGGTGTATCTCTTCCAGCTTCCGCGCACCCGTCAAAACAGGCAAACCAGCCAGGATTTGCGAGTTACGGCGACTGACCCGATTCTTGAACATAAAACGATTACGCCCACATTGCACCCCCTCATAATCGGTAAGACTGGAAAAACCGTACACGACGGAACGATCCGAGTCCGATAAATCATCCGTATCGAGTAACAATCTAACTGCGCACGGTGACTTAATAGTGGATTCCAAAACCCCAAACGACATTCCTCATTTTATTTCGTTGACCTCAGAATCTCTGTTTCTGTTGTGCGTTGTTCTGTGCTGTCTGCTGGTCGGCCTTCCGGGCTGTGCCCACTCTGATAATGGCTACGACGAAACGTGCTACCCGGTCTCATCCCGCGTTAAAAAATCCTTTCTGTTTCATCATGATAAATGTTCTCCGCATCCGTATCGCTCTCTGGAAGGGTATCAGACGCACCTTGACAAGCTGGTTGTCAAACATGCGGCGCGGAAGTGTGCTAACCAATCATTAAAGACTCTGGCCTGCAACTGTAAAGACAAACCTTCCAAAGCCTTCCGTGATGGATATCGAGAGGCCTATGTTGATATTGCATTAGGGGAATCGGGCGAGGTTCCCCCTGTTCCGCCGGAAGAATACTGGGCAGCCCATTATCGTACTGCGGCAGGTTATCAGGAAATCCAGGAATGGTTCACGGGATACAAGCTGGGTGCCGAACATGCGTGGGCTGATGGACGATACGAATTTAATCAGATTGCGACTCCTTATTCCTTAGCAGGCTGGGATCAACCGCAGTCCGATTACGGGCCGGGCATTGCCGACTATTTCCAGAGTATGCCTCAACCGGAAGCAAATTCCGAATACGCGCCGCCTGCAACCATGCGTGGTCCGCAACTCGCGCCGCGCTCACCAGACACAATGTTACCGCCACCGCCGACCACGCAAAAGGATCAACCGTTATTTACCGTCCCACAACGCAGCGTTCCGAAACCGGTACCGACGGTTCCCCAAACGAAGCAACCACAGGCGCCACCGGAATTACCCCGGCAGCAAATTCGCAAGCAGCCACCGATCGTGGCACCGAAACCGCCACTACAATCGCAGCCTCCTGCACCGGCTGCGAATCACCATCATCCTGAAGTCCGACAGCCTGCACCGCCGGCTTATATCAATGATGATCCGCCGCCGAATCCGTATTCATTACAGTCGTATCCTTATACACCATTACCCGACAATCAAATGCCCCGGAATCAAAACCAACACAGGCAGCTCGATCACACAAGAACTCCCCCGCGTTTGCCTTACATGCAGTCTTATGATGACAGGTTTTAAACCGGCGCGTATCGAATCGAACACGGAATATTTTCATAAACGAGACCAGGTCTAAGGAAGTTTACGACAGGATGTCGCAACAATTCATCAACGCCGTCATCGAATTTAAAGGTTCGATCAGGATGCTGAACTTACAAAAATCAATATCCTCAATGAAGTGTCAGGTTTTCTGCGCGCTGTTGTTGTTCGTGTTTTTAAATGGCTGCGCGGCAATTCATCCCATCAAGGGAATTCCCGCGCAATATCTGCCCTCTGAATACAAGGCGGAAATGCGCTCCGGAAAAGAAACCATCGATCTCTCGCTGCTGCGACAGCCGGCGCCAAAACATTATCTGCTTGATTCCGGAGATGTGCTGGGAGTTTATATCGAAGGCGTTCTCGGCCAGTTTAAAGACGTGCCGCCGGTTCATTTCCCGCAGACTCAGGAAGTCGCTCCTTCGCTCGGTTATCCGATTCCCATTCGTGAAGATGGTACCATCTCGCTTCCGCTTATCGGGAGTATTTTTGCCAGAGGACTCACACTCACACAACTTGAAGACACAATCCGGCGCAAATATACAACGGAAAAGAATATCCTGCGGGAAGGACGCGATCGAATTCTGATCAGTCTTCAGAAACCGCGATCATACCGTGTTCTGGTAATCCGGCAGGAAAACTCCAATGACGTTGTGGGCAGTACTGGAGGCACGTTAAACATCGGCAGGTCCAAACGGGGCACCGGTCGCGTGATCAATCTGCCTGCCTACAGCAATGATGTGCTGCATGCACTGGCTGAAACAGGCGGACTTCCCGGCCTGGATGCAGAAAATTCGATCTACATCATTCGTGGCGCCGCACACGGGGTAAATCATTCGATTTGCCCGCAGCCCGTTCAGACCGGCTCCAGCACTTCTGACAATTCAACTTCCCGTCAGGACATCCAGCAGGTTTCCGATTCGTATACTCCGATTCCCTTTTCCTCACCGACACCCGCAGATCCTGCCTTTCAGGTCGGTCAGCCTCTCTATTCGCTTGATGGCAGTACGTTTGCCGGCCCTGACGGTTTCATGGCTCCGACAATCATGAATGAATCGACCATGCAACGATCCGGAATCATCAAGATTCCCATTCGTCTGAGCCCGGGGGAACAGGTCCATCTGACGCGCGAAGAGATTATTCTGCATGATGGCGATGTGGTGTTTATCGAGTCGCGCGAAACGGAAATTTTCTACACCGGCGGTTTGCTGGGTGGTGGACAATACACGCTGCCCCGCGATTATGACCTGGATATTCTGGGAGCCATTTCCATTGCCCAGTCGTCACGCGGCGGCGGATCGAGTAAGTCATCCGGAGGTCCGTCCGCATTGAACCAGGACGTCACGATCAGTGCCAGCAATGCGATCATCCTGCGGCAGCTTCCCAACGGAACTCAGGTGCCGATCAAAGTCGATCTGTACGAAGCAGTCCGTAATCCCAGTCAGCGCGTTTTGATCCAACCCGGCGATTATGTAATTTTGCAATATACCAAATCAGAAGCAATTGGCGCGTTTGTTGAAAAGCATCTGCTTGAAGGCGCACTGTTCGGACTGGCAGCTTCCAACCTTCAAAGCGGAGGGAACGGAGGTAACTAGAGCGCATCCCACTTGACCATAGCGTCTCTGATACTTAGATACTCGCCCCAAATGGTCCAGGAGACGCTACAGGAAACCTGGACACAGGCTGATCTGCTGAATCAGACTCACGCGATCCGCCCGACATCGGACAGGACGTTGATTACTTTTGGATGACAAATCCCAGTTTTTCGTCGGGATCAGCCAATAATACACTGCCGGTATGCTGATTTCCGATCTTTGCTCCACGACCGATTAACAGCAGCTTGTCGGTCACACGCTCCACGCCCAGGCTGCAATCAATATCGTATTTCGCGATGAAATTTAAGTCGACGTCAGCTTTCAGAAGTTTTGTGCCATAACAGCCAAACCACCATTGGTTGTCCGCAAACGTCGCCGTCTGAATTCCCATCAGGGTGTAGCCACTTTTCAGCACATGTTTTTTAAGGAATTTGAAGTTTTCGTCATATTCATAGAGGTAATTCTCATTCACGTCTTTAGGAAGCCCGCCGACCACGATGAACTTCCCCTGATGAGTGGCGATCCCGCCTGCACCATAGGTCACTTCAGGCGTCTGATGCTTGGCGATCAGCAGGAGTTTTTCCGCATCATACACATAAACCCAGGAATCCGATTTTCCCTCGGGGTTATTAAACTGACCGAAATTGACGGCTACGAATACTTTTCCGCCCTGAAAACAGAGATCCCCGTGATGACTTCCAACAGGAATTTTCAGCAGAATCTTGCCGGCAGCATTCGTTTTAACCAGTTCGGTTGTGAAACTCCAGAAGAGGTTCCCCTGACCGTCGATGCAAATTCCCTGCAGATGACCTGCGTAAGCCCCCTCACATTGCGCGTTGGTATACGCTATTTTCTTCGGGGCCGGATCAGCGGGAGTCTCTGCCAGGCCCGCTGAAGGAAACCCGCAAAACAGTATGCACATCAGAGTAAAATATTCGAACCGCGGTTTCATATTAGAGCAACCTCCTCAACAGATAAAACTCTCAGGCGATTTATCGATCCAGCTTTTCAAACAGCAATGTCGTTCCGTCGTACTAAAACGTATTTCAACAACATTCTCGCGCATCCCATTTCACCGGCCTGTGCTCCGCACAGTTGTTTTCGAGCCGCATGGCTTTGGAGACGCAACGATCAACGAGAACGCAGACTAATCCGCAGAGATCATATCCGGACCATCACCGGCCCGTTTCTCATAAGTCCCCTTAGATGACTTCACGTATTTGGTGAATCCGAGTTCCCCCAGCCGCTTGTCATCATTGAGCGTCCGTTTTGCTTGCGCGTCTGACCATTTACCGGAAAAATGGGCGGCTGTAATCACTTTCCTGACCGGCTCACCCGTCTCAGGGTGCGTGGCCAGAACGGGATCACTCATTTTCTGAATAATGTCAAATCGTTCGCCCGGAGTACCATCCGGGTTAATTACTTCATAAACATACGTAGGCATTGCTACCTTTTTACCTCTCAACTCAACGAAGACAGGACTTAAATCGCAGATAAAGACTATTATCCGCTTGTCCTCTCTATTTGACTCTCAACAGCTTACAATTTTATTGACGCACCTGACACAGGTGAAGCTATGTAATCGTGGGAATATTTACTCTTTTCCGCTTTGCGTGACAGTGGCGGAAACCCTGGAAACCACAGATCCCGGCGGTGTTCCTTCAGTCGCGTCATCATTTCATTTTCTTGACAAAGCCTGTATATTTTCAGAAAAAAAGGATTGCCCGCTCTTGATCAGACCGATGAGATGCTTCGTCGTCGCCCTATAAACTCGCCATAAGGTGAGCCAGCCCACCCTTCAACATGCACATACGACAACTTATCCTGGTCAATTAGAATCGTATCCTATTCACCAGAGGGGGTAAAGGTCCTGATATTTGAAGTTGAAGCTTGAGAATTAGTGGCTGGTATTGCTGGACCTGCCCAGATAGAATCTGTTAGCATCATTTATTGCTGAACTCGAAATCAACAACATATGTATATATTCGCTCGAATATTTTTTTAACAGGAGAATCGTCAGTGCAAGTTGCGATTACTTGTCGTCATGGTAGTGTTTCGGAAGGCCTCCGTGATTATATTGCTGAAAAGTGTGAGAAGTTACTGACGTACTTTGAACGGGTAACTGCAATTCAAGTGACGATCGATCAGGGTCAAAACCAGAATCGGGTCGAAATTCTTGTCGATGCAGAACACAAACACAATTTTGTTGCCCACGCAGAAGGAGATGAAGTTAAACCAAATTTTCATTCTGCATTGAGTAAGATGGAACAGCAAATCAAAAAATATAAACAGAAAATTCAGGACCATCGCCGTGATCTTCCCCTGAATGAAATTGAAGAAAACAAACTTGCCGAAGCGGAAGCCCAGGCTGAAGCCCAAGCAGACCAGGAACCAGATCATTCCTGATCGTCCTCATCATTTTTTACGATGTGACGATAATAAAAAGACTGCCCTGAGTTAAGCATAGTGTGATCAGCCTGGAAACATACACATCTGATTGTATATTCCTGAGCTGTCACAATTCACAACCACGTCTTGCGTATTGACCGCAGACACTGAATTTTTTTGCAGATGTAGTTAGAAGGAAGCAACATGAAGTTAACGGACTTCGTGGTTTCGGAAGCGATTATTCCGGAATTGAATGTAACAACAAAAGAAGAAGCGATTCGAACGATGGTTGCCGGTCTGAAAAATGCAGGCAGCATATCATCAGAAGATGAGGAAGGCATTGTCTCCGCGATCCTGAAACGCGAAGAACTCGGCTCTACCGGAATCGGAAACGGTGTTGCCGTACCTCATACCAAGCATTCTTCAGTGGAAAACCTGACCGCTGCAGTTGCGCTTTCTCCCGAGGGAGTCGACTTCGCCAGTCTGGACGGTGAAGATGTTTTCATTCTATTTTTACTGATTTCACCTCTGGATCGTCCAGGAGATCACTTACGCGGATTGGAAAACATTTCCCGCCACCTGAGAAATCAAAACTTCTGTAAGTTTCTCCGGCAATCCAAAACGGTAGAAGATATTGTTGAATTACTTAACGAAGCTGACAGTAACCAGCTGGACTAAGTCGCGAGGCATTGTTGTTAGGGAGAACCTGTTCGAATTCAGCTTCCAATTGATATCAAAGCCGAACATTCATTCTGGCAATCAGAAGATGTGCTTCGCTCTGGCTCGCTGCTTGTTGAACAAAAGGGAAAGGGGTAATTACGAAATCTGACTGAAAACGTCATCATTCCTGAATGAGACATGCTTTGGTTTTCAGGTTGTTTGAGTAATTATCAATTGTGCCATGCAAGAATCTGTTTGCCGCCAGGTTGTCACTGTCAGAATGAAGCAGGGTCTTCATCTTCGCCCGATTTCAGAGATTGTCAGAATCGCCCGTCTCTATCCTTGCGATTTTAAAATTTCGAATGGGGAACATTCGGGAAGTGCCAAAGAGGTCTATGATCTGCTGGAATTAAGGGCCATGCCTGAAACGGAACTCGTTCTGGAGGCGAATGGAGATAATGCCAGTAAGCTCATGGAAGAAATCGTTCAGTTTTTTGAATCGGGATATAAAAAATTCGAAGAAGTCGACTGATCCATCAGTATAACCCCCGTACACACCGACTGAGTGATTTCCCGCCAGTCTCCTGTCTGTTGGAAAGCGCCCTACTAGGCTCTAATTGAATGCTTGTTAAACGTGGAATTGCAGTTTCTCCGGGAGTAAATTTCGGCCCCGCACTTATTCTGGGGACGGAAGACTTTCGCATTCCGCGTCAATTTGTCAGCGTCAATGCAATCGAAACAGAAATCGCACGACTTAAAACGTCTCTCGACGCCGTCTGTGAAGAAATCGCCGAGAACGAACGGCTCGCCTCCGATAAACTGGGAGAACAATACGGGGCCATTTTCGCCGCGCACCTGCAGATGGTCAGTTCACCCCGGCTGCGGGAAGAGATTGAAACGTTAATTCGCGAAAAATGCTACTCTCCGGAACACGCCTCCTGCCGGGTATTCCGCCGCTACACCAAGCTGGTCCAGCACTTGGGCGATAACTATCTGGCGGAACGTGCCAGCGATATTATCGACCTCGAAAAAAGACTCTTGAAACAGTTACTGGGTGAAAAAAGGGAAGAACTCTCCAACCTGACCACACCCATTATTGTTCTCGCCAACAATCTGACCCCCAGCGAAACAGCCAGCCTCGCCAAGGAATTTGTGCTCGGTTTTGCGACAGAGGTCGGCGGACGCACCAGTCATACCGCGATTCTCGCCGGAGCACTGGAAATCCCCGCCGTCGTCGGACTGGGTGAATTTCTCTCGGATATCTCCGGCGGTGATATGGTCATCGTTGATGGGAATAACGGCGAAGTCATCATCGATCCGGATGAAGAAACACTTGCAAAATATAAGAATACGGGCGAACGCCAGCGTTCAATGGCAGCCCGGCTGGCTTCCCGACGCAAAATCCGCTCGGAAACCAAAGATGGCACTCGAATCCATGTCATGGGTAATATCGAGTTTCCCAATGAAGTCGAACACTGTACAGAACGCGGCGCTGACGGGATTGGCCTTTATCGAACCGAATTTCTTTACCTCCAGTCCAACACGGAACCGACGGAAGAAGTGCACTACGATGCTTACTGCCGGGTGGTTCAAGCAGCCAAAAACCGGCCAATCGTCATCCGGACGCTCGATCTGGGAGCCGACAAAATTCCCCGAGGTTACCGGCATTTAGCTAAAGAAGGGATGAATCCGGCACTGGGACTGCGGAGCGTGCGCCTGAGCCTGCGTGACCTGCCGCTGTTTAAAACCCAGCTCCGGGCGATCTTCCGGGCTGCCGTACACGGCGATGTACGCATTATGTTCCCCCTCATTTCCACGCTGCTGGAATGGCGACAGGCCAAAATGATCGTAGGCGACGTTCTGGAAGACCTCGAAGAACGCGGAGTGGAATTTAACCCGAATATCCCGATTGGAATGATGGTTGAAGTCCCTGCTGCGGCGCTGCTGGCAGAGGAATTTGCCGAGGAAGTGGACTTTTTCTCCATTGGGACAAATGATTTAATTCAGTATACTCT
>CAXBFD010000190.1:0-8111 GCA_963974925.1 uncultured bacterium
AGAAGCACAGGATCGAAAAGCCAGAGACTCCCAATAACAATCAGAAAAATTAGCCGCAGGGCGTTAGCCCCGGTTATCGTCGATTGGTATCACGTATAAAATGACCGAACAGGCAGCAGACTAATAATTCTCAATCGAATAGGGATCACTCTATGAAACGCGATAGGAGTCAGCTCCGTAAACTGGCTTTTGTTTTAAGAGAGCGATTAAGCGCTGCCTTAACCAGACGCCTGATGGCATTTCTAATTTTGATAGTTTTTTAGTCATCATTGTCCAACCGGGGCTAACACCCTGCGGCTAATGGGCGTTAGCTGTCATTGTCACGATAACATCGCCAGCCGGTCTTTTTCGCATCTACCTTACATCGCGTTGCCGGCAATCCAGGCTGTGGTCCAGGCGTTTTGGAAGTTGAAGCCGCCGGTGATGCCGTCGATGTCAAGGATTTCTCCGGCGAAATAAAGGCCGGGGCAGAGGCGGCTTTCCATCGTGCGGAAATCGACTTCTTTCAGGTCCACGCCGCCACAGGTCACGAACTCTTCTTTAAAAACGCCTTTCCCTGCCACCTGGAATTCGCCGGCGGATAATTCGGTCACGAGCGCCTGTGTTGCCTTTTTGGAAAGTTCCGCCCAGCGAACGGGTTGCGGGCCGACGGCGTGATCGACGAGCGATTTCCATAATCGTTTTGGTAACGGCCAGGGGGACGCCACATCGACTGTTTTTTTTGGATGAACTGCTTTGAAGGAATTCAGTTGCGCGCGAATTTCCTCGGCACGGGACCCCGCCAGCCAGTTGATGCGGAGTGTGGCGTTGTAATTCGCATCGTGCAGTTCCCGGGCCGCCCATGCGGAGAGTTTCAATACCGCGGGACCACTCAGCCCCCAATGCGTCACGAGGATCGGCCCCGACTGATTGAACGTTTTCACGTCGGTGACTAACTGACACTCCACGTGTTCCACCGCCACCCCTGGCAGGTCTGCGATGCGCGGATCTTGAACTTTGAACGTGAACAACGAGGGGACCGGCGGAACGATTTGATGCCCAAGGGCACTCATCAATTCGAAACCGGCGCGGCTGCCGCCGGTCGCCAGGAGAATGCGGTCCGCCTGCATTGTTTCGCCCGATTGCAGAGTGACGATGAAGCGCGAGTCTGTATTCTGAATCGACGACACGTTGGCGCGAAGACGAATCACCGCTCCCGCCTCCTCCGCCGCGGTTTGCAGACAATCGACTATGGTCCCGGAATCATCGGTCGTGGGAAACATGCGGCCATCCGACTCGGTTTTGGTCTGAACGCCGCGCGACTCAAACCAGCTGATGGTGTCGGTCGGCTGAAACCTGCTGAAGGGACCACGCAGGGCTTTCCCGCCTCGCGGGTAGCTGTTGACCAGCTCGCGGGGTTCAAAGCAACTGTGCGTCAGGTTGCAGCGGCCTCCGCCGGAGACGCGTACCTTCGCCAATACGGACGAGGCCGCTTCGAGGATCGTCACCGCGTGTCCGTTTTCGGCAGCCGCAATCGCCCCGAAGAATCCTGCAGCGCCGCCGCCGATCACGATCACGTTCAAATTTACTCGCCTCGACTGAACCGGGTGAAGTGTCAACATATTCGACCGACGTCGCGCGGTCAAAAACTCAGCCGAACGATAAACCTCTACGGATTTATAACTTGCGGCCGCTCAGAGTTTAGCATTTCAACCCGTTGATTTCACCCATACGGCTTTGCTGTTTCGGGCTTTCATGTGAATCGTCGTGATGTGGGACGCGCGATCCGGAACAGACATTCCTTACTCAGGTTGTGTTTATCAATGCGAATGGCCCCTACCCAAGTACGTCCTACCAGCGCTAACGCCCTGCGGCTCATTGGTCTATTCTGCGGTCATCGCCTTGGAAACAAGGGTAGCGCGACACTGTCGATCACGAGAGATTTCTCTCTCCTGACGCTGTAGAACTCATAATCACGCTGAAAGCGAATCAATCAACACGACCGTGCCTGTTCCAAAAAAAAAAGCCTCCCGATAGTGGGAGGCCGTTTTTGGTTGTCTTTTTGTGGGACAGGAGTCTCAGGCAAATTCAGGACGGCGGCGTCCCAGTTGTTCTTTCAAGCGGTTGACAATGCTGGAGTGCATCTGGCTGACGCGCGACTCTGATAAGCCTAACGTGCTGCCAATCTCTTTCATGGTCAGTTCTTCATAATAATAAAGAATGATGATCAGACGCTCGTTCCGGTTCAGGCCTTTGGTGACCAGACGCATGAGATCGCGTTTCTGGATGCTTTTGGTAGGATCTTCCCCTTTGGCATCTTCCAGAACGTCCACTTCACGGACATCTTTGTAGCTGTCGGTTTCGTACCATTTTTTGTTCAGGCTCACCAGACCGACGGCATTGGCTTCGTTCTTGAGTTTGTCGAATTCTTTATGAGACAACTGCATTTTGCGTGCAATTTCTTCGTCGGCAGGGGGGCGGCCGAATTCTGCTTCTGCCGATTTCCGGGCGGCTTCCAGCTTACTGGCTTTGCTGCGAACCAGGCGAGGCACCCAGTCCATCGTACGCAATTCGTCCAGCATCGCACCACGAATACGGGGAACGCAGTAAGTCTCAAATTTGACTCCCCGTTCCAGATCGAATGCATTAATCGCATCCATCAGTCCAAACACTCCGGCCGAAATCAAGTCGTTCAGATCTACCCCTTCAGGTAGTTTGGCCCACACTCGTTCTGCATTATAACGAACCAAGGGAACGTATTGCTCAATGAGCCTGTTACGCAGCGCCTGGTTGGTCTGATCCTGCTTGAATACCTTCCAGATTTCTGCGATTTCTTCACTGGCTTTGATGGCCATTAATTCCTCCATGATCATCACACATTCTCTTCAATTGGCTAAATTGAAGAGAATGACTGCTAAAACTTTTATAATTAATCGAGATTATTTTTCCACGTTTCAAAACTTGCTCGCGCTGATTCTTCAACCAGACGAGTGGCAATTTCTCCTAACACGAGGCCGAGACCAAAAAATATGATGGCAGCCACGAGTGCGGATTGAGTCGCGCCGATGAAATCAGCATGAGAGAAAATCCCTCGGACTGATTCAGTCGCAAAAGCGATCAGCGATAATCGAAATGCATAATGCAGGGCCACAGAATATTCCCGGATCGTGGTTGAAAAACTTTCAGAATGATTTTCACTTCATTCCGAAGAGACCTTCGCTCCTCTATCTGTTTATATCGGCGTCCTGCTCCAGAATAATTAACCTTTCTCCTACAATTTGATTAATCGTTAAAACCTAACATTTCAATTATCCTGCATGCGTAACGCGATCCTGAAGTAAATCCCTAAGTTCGGAATTTACCGGTAGTTGAATAGCGTCATGACAGACCAGGGTCTGCAAGCGAGTCTAAAAATAACTGTTAAGGATTTAGTAAGTGACGTGACTCAAGCCTGGGAAAGAACAGGAAACGAAAGAGAGAGATGAGAGAGTGTTTCCTGGGATTTCTGCCCCTGTCGGCTTCAGTGTTATGCGGCTTCGCCCAGCAATCGCTGCCAAAGTCGCGGAAAGTAAGATTCTTGTCTGCTGTTATTATCTGTGGTGTTTTTCAGTTCAATCAGATGCTCGGCCAGTCTGAAAACGGCCACTGCTGCGGGGCAATCGGGATTGCTGAACACAAACGGTTCCCGGTCATAAACCGACTGAACCACCTGGCTGTCATGAGGGATCTGCCCGGCCTGATTCAGACCGGTATGCAGAAACAGTTCTGTTGTTTTTTTGAGTTGTTGAAATACTTTATCGGCCTGCGCAGAAGACGTGCACTGATTGACGAGAACCTGTATCTGCAGTGATTGAATGGTAGACAGAGATTTGATTGTGGCGTATGCGTCCGCAATGGCCGTCGGCTCCGGTGTCGTCACAATCATGACTTCATCAGCGGATGTCACAAACTGTCTGATACTTCGATGAATGCCGGTGCCGTTATCCAGAATCAGATAATCGTGTGTTGCCTCCAGTTCCTGCATCTGACTTAATACATCTTTGCGAACCGCTTCCGAACAGTCGGCCAGGTCTGTCAATCCGCTGGCGCCTGTGACGACGTTAATTCCGAGCGGACCTTCCAGCTGAATTTCTTTCAGAGATCGAGCGCCGCTGACCACATGCGACAGATTCCAGTAGCCGTTCAAACGACAGAGTAAATCGATATTTCCCAGCGCCAGATTGATATCCATCAGACATACGGAGGCCCCCGATTGTGCCAGCGCCAGTGCCAGGTTCAGGGAAAGGACCGATTTGCCGACCCCCCCTTTTCCGCTGCACAATGCAATCGTACGACAGCCCGACGTTTTCTGTTTTTCGATGATTCCCGGCTGCCGTTTTTCCATCAAGCCGCGCAGGACATTCGCCTGATCTCCGCGCGATGTGAGAGGCAGTGTCGGATTTTCGGCTGCACCGGCTGCGGAAAATGCCGCCGCATGCTGTGCCATGAACTCGTTGACGGCTGGAGCCATCTGACTTACCTTCTAGCTAAAATTTGTATCAAAGAAATTTCGAAATGAATCATCGTAGAAATTGAATCACAGAGACGGTACCCACCGCTTGTCACATCAGCCGGTCTTCTCCCAGAATCAGACGTGCGATCCGGGCTGCATTCGCCGGCTCAATATCATCGGGCACATCCTGGCCGGTGGTCAGATAACGGACGGGAAGTTTCACATTCTGACTTAATGAGAGCAGGCTGCCCATGACGGGCGCTTCATCCATTTTGGTCAGAATCATGGACGTAGGCCTGGCAACCTGAAATCGTTTGGCAATCGCTTCCAGACTTTTCGCGCTGGAGGTCATGCTCATCACCAGCGAGACTTCATCGATGGGAACTTCGCGAAACAGACGTTCGAGTTCCTGAATTTTCAGATCGTCGCTCGGACTGCGGCCGGCGGTATCCACCAGAACCAGATCCAGCCCCACCAGTTCGTCCAGAGCCTGTTGCATCTCTTGCGGGTTACTGACGACTTTCATAGGCAAATCGATGATTTCCGCATAGGTGCGTAACTGTTCGACGGCTGCAATCCGATATGTGTCCACTGTGACCAGCCCCATTTTGATATTATCCCGCAACCGGAAATTGGCGGCGAGCTTCGCGATGGTGGTGGTCTTGCCCACTCCCGTAGGCCCGACGAGCGCGACGACTTTGCGTTGACCGGGAACAGGCTTGATCGGCGCGGCACACTTCAGTTGAGATTCAATCAATGCCGCCAGCAGCGCTTTGCTGGCTGTCATGTCTTTCAGCTGTTCGGAACTCGAATTCTGTTTGAGTTTCGTAATCAACTGATGTGCGATGCCTTCTTCCACTTCGGCGTCGATCAGATTCGTATAGATTTGAAATAACTCAGCCGGGACTTCTGTCGAGCGGGGAGAACGGGTTCGACGATCCAGTGTTTCCAGCATCTCCTGAATGGCATTCAGTTTTTCCGCGAATTCTTCCGTGGGATCATAGGATTTGTGTTCCGGTCTCATCGGACGCGGCACTGTTTCACGGGTCCGCTGATCAAAGCGCCGTTGCCTCGGGGGAGCAGCTTTTTCGGGCTGACTTTCCGGCGCGACCGGCTGTCGCAGGGGCGGGGCACTTCGATAGGCGGCCGCTGGGGTGGAGGCTGTTTCGGCGTACTTATGTGCCGGTTGCAGGTTCGATGCCCGGTGTCGCAGGGTTCCGGCAGCGGCTGCGTTTTTCTGCACCGCAGACGGAGTACGCACATTGATGCCGAGCCCGGCGGTGATTTCGAATTCGTCTTTCGGCTTCGACCAGGGGAGCAGGCCTTTGCGGCCGGGAATCTGTTTCGTCTGCAGGATCACGGCATCACTGCCCATTTCCTGACGAACCAGAGTCAGTGCTTCCTGCATCGAAGCGGCTTTAAAAGTGCGAACATCAGCCATGTTTCACGTTTCCTCTACTTGGAATATTCCGTTTTGTCTCGTTAAATGTCTTTTTATTTTTCGGTTCAGCTAGCAATCGCTCTGATCTTTGAATTCATACATATTCTGTTCAGGCTGCCCCCGCAACGGCGCCGGACGGCATGAGACTGGCGGAAATCTGCCCGATCGCTTCCACATCAGTATCGCGGGTAATTTCATTCAAACTCAACACCACCAGACGTGGCAACACGGGAGAAGTAATCTGTTTCAAGCCGGCCCTGACCTGGGGATTGCATAAGACAATCGGATGTCCGCCCATTGCCACCAGCGGTTCAATCTGATCGGCAATCGCCTGTGTGACCATTTCACCGGTCTGTGGCGCGAGTTTAATCACCAGACCATGCTCGTTGTAATCAATGCCCGACATCAGCACGTCTTCAAGTTCGGGATCAAGGGTGACCACTCTCAACAGCCGCTTGTTATCGCGGTACTGCTGACAGATCGAACGGGCCAGACCGTTGCGGACATACTCGGTTAAAATCATTGGTTCTTTGGTTCGGTCTGCATAATCGCCTAATGACTGCAGAATGGTTTCCAGATCGCGTATCGGCACGCGTTCGCGTAACAGGTTCGAAAGCACGTGCTGCACCTGGGAAATCTTCAGTACGTCGGGGATCAGTTCTTCGACGACCTTGGGAGATGTTTCCTTGAGATTTTCGATGAGTGCATGCACCTGTTCTCTGGTCAATAATTCGCTGCTGTGTTCGCGAACGACTTCCGTCAGATGTGTAATGACCACAGCCGACGGTTCCACGACATTAAAGCCCATCAGTTCCGCGCGTTCTTTCTGTCCCAGTTCAATCCATTTGGCGGGCCGTCCAAACGCCGGCTCTACGGTCTGAATCCCGGGAATGTCGCCGCTGGTGGCTCCCGTATCTATGGCCAGCAGCCCATCGGGGTAAATCGTACCCCAGGCTACGGCAACATCGCGGATTTTGATCTGGTAGTCGCGTTGTCCCAGGCGGATATTGTCTCTGATGCGTACCTTGGGCAGAATGATGCCGAGTTCCTGGGCAATTTTGTGTCGGATGCGGGTGACGCGATCCAATAAATCGCCGCCCGTTGCCGGATCCGCCATTCGCAGTAAACCGACGCCCAACTCCAGTTCGAGCGGATCGACAAACAGATGGTCTTCAGGTTTGGGTTCGGCCCGGGGTGGAGTTTGCTGTTGTGTTTCTTCTTTTTGTTTTTGCACGGCTGTGGCTTGCATTCCTTTTTTACGCAGCGTGCCCGTGACAGCACACCCGACGGCCAGAGCAACCATCGGTCCCGCAGGCAGTCCGGTGAACGCGAGGGCAAACAGGAACGTCGATGCCAGGAACAGTGCTTCGGGATGACCCGAAAACTGCTTAACAACATCACGGGGCAGATTACTGTCAACCGAAGTCCGTGTCACAATCAAACCGGCTGCCAGTGAGATCAGGAATCCGGGAACCTGTGTGACCAGACCATCGCCGATCGTCAGTGTGGTAAAAACCGTGGCTGCTTTTCCGAGTTCCATGCCATGGTCGACCATGCCGACATACAAACCACCGACAACGTTGATCAGCGTGATGATAATACTGGCAATCGAGTCACCACGGACGAACTTGCTGGCACCATCCATCGAACCGTAGAAGTCGGCCTGTTCGGTTACTTCTTTGCGGCGGGCTTTGGCTTCTTCGGAAGTGATCAGGCCGGCATTCAAATCAGCGTCGATCGCCATCTGTTTGCCGGGCATACTGTCCAGTGCAAAGCGGGCAGCCACTTCACTGATGCGGGTCGCACCTTTGGTAATCACCATAAACTGAATTGTAACCAGAATCACAAAGATAATCAGACCAACCACCAGTTGACCGCCGGCCACGAACTGACCGAAGGCTTCAATCACGCCCCCGGCTGCCGCCGTTCCGTCAGCGGCCCCGCGTGTTAAAATCAACCGCGTACTGGCAACGTTCAACACCAGTCGCGCCAATGTTGTACCCAGCAGAATCGCTGGAAATACGCTGAATTCCAGCGGACGTTTGACGTAGATGGTTGTCATCAAAATCACTACGGACACAGTGATATTGCAGGACAGCAGGAAGTCCATCACGAACGGAGGCAGAGGCGCAATGATTACCAGGACTGAACTCACTATGACTAGTGGGAAAATCAGCCCGGTATGGCGCATGATCGATC
>CAXBFD010000191.1:0-7726 GCA_963974925.1 uncultured bacterium
TGGATTCGTTTTCGTGTGGTTTCGTGTTTTTTGTGGTAGTAAAAATAGTAGATCAAGTTTTTTAAATTCGAATTGTTCTTATCAACGTGGAGGAACCGGGGCTAACGCCCTTCGGCTAATCAGTCTATCGGCTGTCGAAGTATCTGAAAACAAGATGAGCCGCACGGCGTTAGCCGCGGTTAAAACCGTCCTGGGTTCGATTGCCGTTCTGGAAATCACATTCGAAACCAATAAATAAACACTACCTGGCGCCGTGCCGCTCACATGATGGATTCGTTTTCGTGTGGTTTCGTGTTTTTTGTGGTAGTAAAAATAGTAGATCAAGTTTTTTAAATTCGAATTGTTCTTATCAACGTGGAGGAACCGGGGCTAACGCCCTTCGGCTAATCAGTCTATCGGCTGTCGAAGTATCTGAAAACAAGATGAGCCGCACGGCGTTAGCCGCGGTTAAAACCGTCCTGGGTTCGATTGCCGTTCTGGAAATCACATTCGAAACCAATAAATAAACACTACCTGGCGCCGTGCCGCTCACATGGTGGATTCGTTTTCGTGTGCCTTCGTGTTTTTCGTGGTAGTAAAATAGTAGTATCAAGCACGGTTGCGTATGTTGCTGTCGGCTGGCTCGACGGTGCGCGAGAAATCTCCCAAGTGAAAGATCTTCTAGTTCTATTTAATGTGGGGTAGACCCATGTGTCTACCCGCTGTGTTGACGTGGATTGTGTGATGGTTTGTGAACGTTATCACTGGTTCCTTTGCAATCGAGATCCCGCATCGAATCTCCCCAGGCGGGTCGGCACATGGACCGATCCCTACGATGTTTCGTTCGTTGCGTTATGACGGGATGACTCGCGTCCGCAGCCACTTCCTGTTGTCGTATTATTTATTTCGTGCTTTTCGTGGTAGTAAAAATAGTAGATCAAGCGTTTTTATAATCACTGTTGGGCAAGCCAACAATGGCACCCGACGCGCTGACGGATTGATCAAATTCTTATTTTGCCAGATCGAGAAACACCACATGCGACGGGTTGCCGATGGCTGCCTCGTGGTTATTTCAGCGCCGAATAGTCTGTTGGCGTCAAGAGAATCGACTCCGTTTTGGTAGTCAGTTTTCCGTCCTTTTCGGACTCGGCCACAGCCTGAAGAAACTCAGGATCGACGGCGATGCCTTGAATGAGCCTCTTCTCTCTCGCCGCTCGATCGGGATATGCGACCATGTAATACAAACGCTCTGCCTCCTCGTTGTCCGCTGCCGTCCAGTATCCGATGCTTTTAATGCCGTGCTTATCGAACAGCCTCAAAGTGTGGTCCTGAAATCGCTTGTGGAGTGCCTCCATTTTTCCCGGCGCCGCGGTATAGATACGCAGCTCGAATATCTGGTTGGCTTGATCGACCTTGGAATTGGGTGTGCTTGATGTCGCTTTGGAGACGTCCGCAGAAGATGACTGCTGAGGGGCAGGATCACATCCGACCGCCAAGGCAGCCAGGAGGATGATCGTGGCACATAAAACAGTTAAGAATTTACCTGGCATGAATGGCTCTCCTTGATTGAGTGTTGGTGAAAAAATAGTGTCTGAAAATGTCAAAAAATAATTTCGCTACGACGTAGGAACAGTGCCGCCATCGATTACATATTCCGTTCCCGAGATGGAACCAGCTCTTGGCGAGGCAAGGAACGTAATCAGATCGGCCACTTCAACCGGCCTGGCAGGACGGCCCAGCGGAATCCCGCCCAGTGCATTCATGATAATTTGTTTGCCCCCTTCGTAGTCGACGCCCGCCTGTTCCGCCAGGCGCTCGGCTAAGGCGACGGCCGCTTCTGTTTCCACCCAGCCGGGAGAAACGCGGACGACACGAACTCCCCGGGGCGTAACCTGCTTGGAAAGACTCTTGCTGTATGTAGAGAGTGCGGCTTTTGCGGCGGCGTACGCGGTGGTTGATTCAGGTAGAGGCAGTTCGCGCTGAATGGAAGTGACGTGAATGATGACGCCGGAACCTTGTTCAAGCATGGCCGGCAGCAAAGCGCGATCCATTCGCACAGCAGTCATCAGGTTCAGATCCAGTTCCCGATACCACTGATCATCGTTAATTGCCGCGAATCCGCCGGAGGGGGTGCTGGAGCCTCCCAGAACATTCACCAGAATATCAATCGTACCAAACTGCTCGATCACTTCACGTGTCAGGGAAGCGCAGTCTTCGGCCTGGCATAGATCGGCTGCGAAGAATCGGACACCGTCCGGCAAACTCTCCGGTGTGGAACGAGCGACAGCGATCACCATGGCCCCCGCGTTATGCAGTGCCTCAACAACGGCACGGCCGATTCCTCGACTACTGCCGGTGACGAGCGCCCGGCGTCCTTCCAATCCCAGATCAAAGCTCATTGGATCACCTCCAGCGAAGCGATTTTGTCTTCTGCAAGGTGGAAGAAAAAGCGAAGATTGGTGGGACTGCCCGGGAAACTCCCTTCCAGCCGGCAAGTGACGACTGTAGCGTCCCCCTGCTGCTCGACCTGCAACGGTTCGCAGGTGTAGGTGTATTTCGCGGCGACAGTGGCTTTCCAGTTCTGAATCTCGGACGAACCTTGGTAGGTATGGCCCTCATCCCGGACCACGGCGTCCGGCGTAAAACATTCGGAAACAGTTGTGCCCGTGCCTTCATCGGCAACAAAATAGGCTACAATCGGTGGTGGTAGTTCAATTCGCATTGCGTAGATCTCCTTTTTGGTGCGAGTTAATAATTGTTACTTTACGCCCAATACTTTTCTTTGTAAAGTAGGTTCTTTATGTAAAGTAGATTTGAAAAAAGGAAGTAAAGGTATGTCAGCGCAAAATACAACCGCGGGCAATGATCACGAGCCATTGCAGAAGCTGCTCTCCATACTCGCAAGTAGGTGGACGCTCTTATTGTTGCATCGACTTCACATGGAAGGCCCCAAACGGTTCGGCGAACTGCGGCAGCGTCTGGGAGCAATCTCGACAAAAACGCTGACCGAACGGCTTCGATTGCTGGAGGCAGAAGGATGGGTCTTGAGGCACTACGAACCGACGGTCCCTCCGCAGGTCACATATTCGATTACGCCCAAGGTCCTGGAGCTTGATGGCGTGATGATCGAACTCGATCGCATCGCCGAGCGATGGTACGGGACGAAAAGTGAGACGAGTTGATTCAAATGATTAATGGTTCCGGGAAAACACAGGTTCCAGGAACCGAAAGCGGTGAATGGAATGTCCTGTTTTTTATGATCCTGCGAAACCGGCGGCTAGCGCCGACCCGCTCAGGGGGGAGCTGTTTTTGGTGCTGACGTTTGATTTTTTTCTACCACGGAAATTGCGAACGACACGAAATTCATTGCGTCGGTTTCATTTTTCGTGCTTTTCGTGGTAGTCACTTCCCTCTATTTCGCCAGGTCCAGAAAGACCACGTGTGACGGGTTGCCGACGGCGGCGTATTGGTTCGTGAAATTCAGTTTGCCCGTGTTTTTGTCGACTTTGAAAACGGCGACGCTGTCGGCGCGTTGATTGCAGCAGTACAGGAATTGGCCTGTCGGATCAAAACTGAAACTGCGGGGATAATTGCCGCGGGTCCATTCTTCGCCGAGGAAAGTCAGTTCACCATTCTTGCCGATTTCAAAAATGCCGATGCTGTCGTGCAGACGGTTGCCGGCATACACAAATTTGCCGTCGTCGGACACCAGGATTTCTGAACAGAAGTTGCTCCCTTTGAATTCTGGTGGTAAGGTAGAAACAGTCTGGCGCGGTTTCAGGGTGCCTGCTTTCGCGTCAAAGTCGAACAGAACCAGGGTCGAACCCTCTTCCTGAATCGAATAGAACCAGCGTCCGTTGGGATGAAAGTGGAAGTGCCGGGGTCCGTCGCCGGGAGGGAGCGAGAGGGAAGGGGGATCGTTGGCGGTCAGCTTGCCTGTTTTGTCATCGAACTTCCAGATAAAGATTTTATCCAGGCCCAGATCAACGTGCAGCACGAAGCGTCCTGAGGGGTCGGCTTGAATCATATGTGCGTGTGTGTGATCGTGTCCGCTGAAGGCGAAGCTGCCTTCGGGGGCGTTGGTTGCGGTCGTCGGGCCAATTTTCCCGGCGTCGTTTTTCACATCGGTGGCGTCTCCCAGGCTGCCATCTTCCTGAATGGGGAGCACAGAGACAGAGCCGCCGAAATAGTTGGCGATCAACAGATAGCGGCCCGAAGGATGAATGCTCACATAAGTGGGGCCGTCACCGCCGGAACTGACCTTGTTGAGAGGCTGCAGACTTCCATCTTCTCGGTTGATTTTAAACGCGCTGACAGAGCCGTGCTTTTCTGTGCCCACGCGGTCGGTTTCGTTCGTGGAATACAGGTGTGTGCCGGCAGCGTTAACGGCCAGGCAACTGGGACTGGTTCCCATGCGGTGAATGCCGGCGGGGGTCATCGCCCCGGTTTCGCGATTGATTTCAAACAGATGAATGCCGCGCCCATTGCCGGGGGGGAGGTCAACTTGCGTGTCTAAGACATCCTGCAGCGGAGAACTGAACGTGCCGACGTAAGCCATCAACGGTTTTTGGGTCTGGTTTGATTCAGCGAAGACGAATTCCGTGGCGAGTGGCAGCGTGCCGGCCAGGGCGAGAGAAGATTTCAGAAACGAACGGCGGGACGAAGCGGGCAGATTCATGAGGAAGTTTCTATCTCAGTAAAGGCAAAAGATAATATCAGACAGCGAGTTCATCTATTGTGAACAGAGCGGGGCTGAAATTCAATCGAAGGCGGTTTTGCACAGAACCGAAACCAGCATCGATGAGTCATTGAAGGTAGCAAGGAGGCGTTAAAGGAGTCAATTTTTCGGATCGTCGCGGTTTCCCTTGCGTCGTGCGCGGAATTTGGGAATCAGTTGGGATTCCTTAAGGACGCCAATGCGGCCACATCGCAGCCTGCCCCTTACTTAAATTTGTCACTTGATACTCGGTCTGATTCTCGATCTTCATCACCACCAACTGCCGCACACCTTTTCGCAAGCTGCCGTACAACAACCATTTGCCGTCGGGAGAGGGTTGCGGATGGTAGTGCAATGTTCCGCCGGGGCTGTTCGTCAGCGGGGTGATCTTGCCGTCGAGCGAACACTGAAAGAGCTCGACACTCTCTTTCACTTTGGCAGTGTAAAAAACCAGCTTTCCATCTATCGACCAGACAGGCTGATCACTGCTTCCCTGATGAAAATCGGGGACGTCGAGAAACAGGACGTGACTTTCATAGCCACCCAGGTCAACAAGTTTTCGTAGACCGGTTCCGTCCCGACGCACAAGATAGGGATGACACTGGTAATGTTTGCCGCTCAAAAACAGAATCCATTCTCCATCCGGAGACCAGCGGGGACCAAAATTGAATGGGTTACCCGTTTCGATCCGTTGCTTTCCCGCACCATCCGGTTGAGAGAGATAGATCTGATAGTTTTCATGATAGCTGATGAGATCTCCCTGTGGACTGACCGAGTAACCATAGGCAAACCCACTCCCTTCGCCTGTCACATTTCGTTTATTTCGACCATCCAGATCCATTGCAAAGGATTGCGCTTTTCCGTTTATCAGTGGCGAGAATCCCAACCCCGCATTCTCGGGGAGATAAAAGAGACCGCCGTTATAGTGGCTGACCCGTTCCACGGCCGAAACATTCTGTTTCTTTCCGGTTTCAAGGTTGTACAGGATGGCATCAAGTTCCCACTTCCCTTTCTCCATTCGAAACGTCTTGTTTTGTTCCTCCCAGATCGCGTTTTGCGGATCCTGCCATCCCCGGTAAAGAATCGCCTGTCGACCATCGGGCGACCACCCCGTGAACTGCGTCCAGGCATTCGGATTATCAGCCAGATCTTCGGCGACAAAAAACTGCCCAGAACCATCTGCCCGGGAAATCACCGCTCGAGATGTACTCACATTGGCATGCCGACCTCCGGAAAGATTCGTGCGCAGTTGTGTATATCCAATCGTGAGTTGAGAAAGTTCCGGCTCCGCTGCAAAAGTGAGACGAGCCCCGACAAGACAAACTCCGATCACCAGAAAGAATAAAGTCGTCCTCGCGAATAATGGATTCAATGGTATGGCACCTCCCACTCTCAAGTAGTAGCTTGACAAAGCACTGGTACAATTTTGTTTCAATGGAGAGAATGTGTCAAGCAAAAACTGAGGGAGCTGCAATCAACGGGAGATGAGATTGCAAACAAAAACTGACGAGGAGCAAGCGGTGGTTTATAAAAACAGGCTGGCGTCGATCCACTCAGAATATGAAGGCGTGATAGAAAATATTTATGACAACAGTTGGCTCGTCGCCATGTAACCCGTGCCTTTGCCGCTTTCTGTAATGATTGAGTTGTGCTCTGGCAGCTGAAGACCATGCGTTGACTTCAGGCGTAGGCCACCCAGCCGCGAAAAGTAAATCCGACGTAAAAAAGACTGACCTCGGAAAAACCGGCGTCGCGCAGAATTTTCTCGTCCTGCTCAGGCGTCAGAATATTCAAATGCGACATGACTGCCGCGCGGGCCGCTTCTGTCTTCTCCCGCTCAACATCGGGACCGATGGCGAAAGCCGCGTAGCGCGAGAGCCAGATCTCCCGCTCGCGTTTTCCCTGCGGAATACTCATGTGAACCACGACAAAGGGGGCGCCGGGGTTGAGGCGGCGGTGAACTTCGAGGGCCGTTCGCCGTCGTTCATCGGCTGTGACAAAATGCAAAGTCAACAGGCAGGTCGCCGCATCGAAGGGCCCCTCAGGTGCGACGTCGATATAACCCGGGTGTAACTGGATACGCGACATCAGCGGCCCCAGAGTCTGCTCGGCCAACGCCAGCATCTCCGCCGCAGGATCCACTCCGTCGAATGTCCAGTCCGGGTAAGCCTGCGCAAACGCCTTCAACTCCAGCCCGCCGCCGGCTCCCAGTACGAGGATGCGCGCCGTTTTCGAAACGCGTTCCATCAGCAGCAGCGTTATCATTCGATGCAGGTCGGCAAAACCGGGAACAATGCGTGGCGGACCTTCGGCGTAGCGGGCGACCGCACGTGAATCGGAAAACGGGGAGTTGGCGTTCACATTTTCATCATGCATGGGCTTTCTCCGAACAGTCGTGCATCGCGTTTCGAGCAGTCAGACGTGCGCGGCAGTTGTCACTCAGCCTGGATAACGAGACTTGACCAAGCCGCGTGAGCAGCAGGTTTTCTGCGTCCTGGAACGCCCGCTCTAACGCCTCATTCACTGCCTGTTCAACGAGGCAACCGGGACTCTCCGTCCGGTTGCCGATGGCAAGAGGTGAGGGGATTTCCAATGCATCATAGATGTCTCGCAGAGTCACCGCCGCCATGTCACAGGCCAGTGTCCAGCCGCCTCCATGTCCTTTTTCCGATTGCACGTATCCCCGGTCACGCAGCCCCGCCATGATCCGCCGAATCACCACAGGGTTCGTCGCCAGCAGCCTGGCCAGGGCTTGGGAAGTACAAGGCCCCTCTTGCGCGGCCATATGCAGCAGCAGGTGCAGCACCCTTGATAATCGACTGTTCTGTTTCATGTAACTTATAATGTTACAAGAAGGTCCGTTTGTCAAGACAACTCGTATTGACTATGACCGAGATGAATTCATCGCTGCGTTGATCGTACACAAAAGCGAAAAGCTGTTTGGTCAGTTCGGAAGGTCAGCAAGTGAGCGAATCGGCGCGAGCTGCCGTTGGTGTGAAGCGTAACGTATTTAAAAAAACAGCGGCTCCC
>CAXBFD010000192.1:0-7659 GCA_963974925.1 uncultured bacterium
TCCAGATTGCGCCGCTGGGTCTGTACAACACACTTTGTTATGACTCCTTAGGCATGCGTGTGAATCAGGAATTCGAAGGGAATCCTGAAGAGTCCTCGATTGTCGTCGACATGGGGGCTGACAGCACCACGCTGATGGTGACAAACGGCAGTAAAATCTGGATTCGTAATGTCCCGATTGGCGGGAATCACTTTACCCGCGCTTTAACCAAAGAGATGAAGCTCACGTTTGCCAAAGCCGAACACCTCAAATGTAATGCCACCCGTTCAGAAGACCCGCGTGCGGTTTTCCAGGCCTTGCGACCTGTGTTCAATGAATACGTCTCGGAAATCCAGCGTTCCATCGGTTACTTTTCCAGCGTGAACCGTGATGCAAAAATCTCGAAAGTTTACGGAACCGGTAACGGTTTCAAACTGGCCGGCTTACAAAAATTCCTACAACAGAACCTGCAGTATGAAGTCGAGCGGCTCGATGATTTCCAGGCGTTAGTCGGCGACGCCGTTCTGAACGAACCTCTGTTCCAGGACAATATCCTGACCTTCACCGTGCCTTACGGCATCGCGCTGCAGGCCTTGCATCAGACAACGATCCGAACTTCGCTGCTTCCCCCGGAAATTGCCACTGCCCGTAAAATTCGACGTAAAAAACCCTGGGCGGTTGTCACAGCCGCCGCCTTGCTGGTCGGGCTTTCGATCTCCGCAGTGGGCTACAGCAATGTTGCCAATTCTGTCAGCAAAGACCGTTTCGGCAGTGTTGAAGACAAAGTGAATACCTTAACGACGCAGGTTTCCGGTTTTCAGTCCAGCTATCAGGCTGCAGAAACCGAATTCGCATCCAAGATCGAGAAGGGCAACAAACTCGTCTGGAACCTGGAGACGCGCGACGACTGGCTGGAGTTATTCAAATCGCTTAACGAATGCCTGCCCCGCGATATTGGCGATGAAATCGACAATGAGCAGATCGAGAAAAGCAGACGGATCAAATTGCCGGGCATTTCGGTCAAACACTATACAGATCTGGCGCAATGGTTTAACACAATTCCCCAGCAGGCCAAAGCGATCATGCTGAAAGAAGATCAGGACAATCCTCCGGAAGGGGAAGGTTTCGTCTTTACCCTGCAGGGTCTGCATTATCATCATGATGAATCGAAGCCGACAACGGATATCGGTGCCCTGTATGTGCATGAAACGCTCTTGAAAAACCTGCAGTCCTGGACTGTAAAAAATCCCGAATCTCCGTCTGCCGATGTCCGTAAAATGGGCATCACACACGCCGTGATTCTGCGAGATACACGAAAACCATTCCCGTTTTATCCACAGGGTCGTCCGCGCGGAATGCAACGAGGCGGCGGTGGTGATGGACGTTTTGCCCCTGGTGGATTTGGGGGCTTCGGAGGAGGGAGAAGCATGTCACCCGATGAAGCGCCAGGAATCCCCGGCGGTTTTGGAGGAGGCCCGGGAGGACTGGGACGGCCACGCGTTGGTGCCAATCGTGTGGAAAAAGAACCGAAAATGATGCCGATTCACCAGACGGAATTTACACTGGAATTTGTCTGGAAGCCGATCCCCGTACTCGAACGGCTGGAAAATAAACCGGAAGCTCCTGCATCAGAAGGAGCAGAGGAAACAACCACTGCGGAGGCAGGTTAACAGAGGGAAATTCGGAAACGATTCCAGGCAACTTTATTCAGACAACATAAACAACTATTTCTGAGATCACGAATCTCTTCGGAGAGCAGAGGACAACCCAATGGATAAATTGAAACCTCTTATTGTTCATAAATTCTGGATCATTCTGTTCATTGCGCTGCTGCTGCCTGTCGTAGGCTGGAGCATGGCAACAGGCAATCTTGCCAAAGAGATTGATGAGCGAAAAGCCGCCATCGACAAAGCGTTTACAGACGCGCAAGTGCCTCCCAATCCCCCCAATGAAACCTGGTCTACCGCTTTACAGCAGATCAACAAAGAAAAAGATATTTACATCGGGCAGTCCCATAAGTATCTGTGGGATAAACAACAGAGCCTGTTTGTCTGGCCGCCGGATATTGCCCCGTTAATGAAAAACACACCCTATCGTGGTGAAATTTCCCGCGTTCCCAGAAACCTGTATCGAAGTGCTTACAAATTTGAAATTCTGCGTGCTCACAAACTCGCCAACCCTTTCAATCTGAGAGACGGGACCGGAACCGTCGACATCGCCGTAAATGTCATTCCCCATGTTCCGCTTGATAAATGGAAAACGCTGCCCCCCACTTCTGAAGAAATGTGGGATGCGCAGGAAGATGTCTGGCTGGTCAGTTCCATCATGGAGGCAATTGCCAAAGTCAACAAAGGGGCGGCTAATATCAGTGAATCTGCTGTCCGCCAGATTTCCGTACTCGAACTGCGCGGCGGAACAGTCGGTGACACTGGCGAAGCACCGCTCGGCGGTGATGGTATGATGGAGCCTGGAATGGGCGGAGACATGCCAGGTGCCAGCCCCTTCGGCGGCGGGGGAGCCCGTGTCGGTGGCATGCAGGATGGCAAAGATGGAATGCAGAATATCAGCGTTGATATGGATTTGGTAAAAATCTTTGGAAACGATCTGGATGCCGCTGCAGGGGGCGGCGAAGATGCAGGCGGAATGGAATCGCCCGATGCGGGAATGATGCCAGGAGGTCTGGGTGGCGGTTTTGGCGGCATGGGTGCAGCGCAAAATCTGAAACGCTACTATCACGAAGAAGAAGAGCTGCCTTACAAAACCCGCGCTTTTTATATCAAAGCTGTCATTCAATCCGGGAAATTACCCAACCTGATGGCGGAATTGACAAACATGCCCTGGCCTGCAGAAATTGTGCGTGTGCAACGGGCAGATATGTTCGATGATAACCTCAGCCCGATCGCCACTCTCGGGGGTGGCACGGGAGGTGGTATGAGAGGCAGGGGGGGATCTGCTGGAGCGGACGCGGGATTCGGTATCGACGGAGGATTTGGTGCGCCTGGCAGCGGTTCCGGCTTCGATGTGGATATGGGAGTGGGAGGAATCCCCGGCAGCGGTCAAGGGCAGGGCCTTGAAAACAAAGGTCTGCTTGATGCTGCTTTATCTGATCCCGAACTGGCGGTTGTCACCATTGCCGGCCTGATGACTCTGTATAAGCCTTATGTACCTCCCGAAGGAGACGCGGTTGCGCAAACAGAAGGGGGAGCCGAAAACAATTCGGGGCAACCGGCGGCAGACGCTGCTGCACTGCCCGCTGATGCGACTGCCATCCCTCAACCGGCGGCAACGCCGGATTCGGTAACCACTCCGGGAGAAAACCCGGCTAACCCTGATCAACCGAACGTGACTCCGGCGGGAACCAGTCCTGCGGAACCAACGGAATCTGCTCCCCCACAACAACCGGCAGATCCCAAACCAGATGAATCACAGCCTCCCCAGGCGGAACCAGAGCCTGCGGATGCGGTAAACCAATAAGACAAAATTACTTTAAACTGAATTTCCTCAGCGACAGTAAAAAATTTAACTAAACGGAGAAGGTCCCGTGAAGAATTTCATGTCCAACCTCAAAGGAATGAACTACAAAGAATTTGCTGTAAATCATGGCGAAAAGATCGTCCTGGGTTTCGTCGGATTGTTTGTAGTGATTGTCATCTTTACGTCAAAATGGACTACAGAGAAACGTACCCCCGTTGAGCTGACTCAGAAAGTTGAGACCGCACAATCGCTGGTCAAGACCAGCCAATGGCCTGAAGAGAAACGGAATGAATTTCTGAAAGCAGATGATTTGCGGGAAAAAGTCTCCGATCTGATCGACAAGGGAGTCGGAGTCGCCAGTTTTACATATTCAACTCAAATGTCCGCACCCATTTATCGCAAAAAAGAACGCGCCAAAGAAGTCGAATGGCTGCCGGTCGAAGATCTGGTTGCTGATTACGGTCGGTTTATCATGACGCTCCGTCCTCCTCAAATCGGATTCAACGGGGAAATAATGGAAGGCGATGAATTAAAAACAGAGGAAACTGGTAAAGCGAAGCCTGATGTACCTGAATATGACGGATTCAAACGGAGAACCGGTGTTGGCGGCGCCGGCATGGGTGGCCCGGGTGGGCCCGGTATGAGTTTGACCTTTGGTGGTATGCCTGGTGAAGCAGAAATGATGGCTGGCGGACCAGGTGGCCTCGGTGGCCCGGGCGCTTATGATCCTGCCTTGATGTCGCCCGATGCAGCCGGTATGGGTCTTATGGAAGAGGGCATGATGGGTGGAGGCATGACAGGCCCTGTTCGTGAGGGGCGTGGTTTGAGATTCATCGCCGTGCGCGGTGTCTTTGACCTGGCCACTCAGCAGGATAAGCTGGAACGCTCTCTGGGTGAGTCATTTTCCATCCAGAATATGCAGTCCGGTAAAATTCTTGATTTCCTCGACTTTGAACTGGAACGCAAGAAAGCAATCCCCGGAAATGATCCCTGGGCTGGCGAATGGCAAAAAGTCGATATTGAGACTTCGATCGAAATACTCAAAGAAAGTGCCGACTTTGACCCGCCCGTCGTAAATACCAGTATCACGGACCGCGTCTTTACCATGCCGCTTCCCAGCCGGATTGCCGGTTTCTGGTTTAAGGTTGCCACGCACCCGCGTGTCGAAAACTTTACGCTTTCTCAGGAAGAAATTGAGCAGGAACTGGAAGTCAATCAGCGATTTCTGGATCAGTATAAAAAAACACACGCCCACGAAAAAGTTTTCAAGGAGAAACAAAAAGGCTTTTCGCAGTTGCAGCTGGGGATGCGTCAGATTCGCAGCGAAATCATGTATGGCGGACAGCCTGAGGATTCAGAATCGGTCTTTACTGACATGGCCACTGCAATGACGGCCATGGCCTCCGGCGAGCCTCTGGACAAGAAAAAGTTAATTCAGAAATTGAAAGCCAACGCCACAGCGGCGGGGCGTCTGCTCTTGTTCCGCTATTTTGATTTTGATCTGAATCCTGGCGAAACATATAAATACCGGGTTCGTCTGGTTGTACGTAATCCGAACTACCAGCGGCCCATCGAAGAGGTCGTTCTGCCTGCGGTCGCCGAAGGGGAAACCCGATCGACTCCCTGGAGTAATGAAACAGCGGCCGTCACAGCCGAGCAGGATGTCTATTATTATCTGCAAAGTGTTCGGCCGCCGCGCGGTATAGCCGGTACAACAGCAAACTTTGAAGTCTTTCAGTGGTATCCCAAAACAGGAACCACGATTCACTCTATTCTCAAAACAGGAGTGGGGGAAGAAATCGGGGGTGAGCAGACTACTGAACTCTACGATGTCGCAAAAGAGGATTACGATGATAAAGCGACCGTCGAATTTGACACGCAAAACTTCCTGGTCGATGCCATTCCCTCACCGTCCATTCGACTGGAAGATCATCCTGACCTGAATCTGCCCACAAAAACACGCGGTCATCTGCCCATTGATGCAGAAGCGATTATTGTCGACAGTTTTGGTAACCTGAAACAATCTTTACCGCCTGTAGCATCAAAAACCTATGATTATGCCAAAACGAAATTTGAGCGGGAACGCACCAGCCTGGAATGGGTCAAAAAAGCATCTGAAGCAAGAACCGCTGGTCCCATTGATGGCTTTGGACCAGGCATGGAGGGGATGATGTCACCCGCTGATTTCATGGGCCTTGAAGCTGAGATGCTTGGCCCGCAGAAAAAAGGGAAGAAAAGCAAACGCAAAAAGAATCCCATCAGCTTGCTGGGACCATAGTTTTACGAAAAGCGAATTGCAAAGGGGAAGGGTAGATTCAACTACGCTTCCCCTTTTTGCTTTCACTAAATCTGATTCTGCAACTGCGCCACGTCGTGGAGCACGCTCGCCGGGATACGCTCCCTTGAACCGTAGCATCTCTCGTTCTAATCTAGATCCTGGATACAGAATAGTCCTTATGGGGATTGCAGTTTGATTTCAAAATTGTTGTCTCCCTGCTTGACTTCATAATCCTTGAGCGGTGTCGTGAGTTCTTTGCGATACACCTTGGGGATCAGTGCATCGAATCGCCTGGGATCCGGGAGAGAACTTTTCGACGCGCCGGGATCCATAGGGGGAATCGGGGGAGGCGTTACCGTTACAATATACTTGCCAACGCGAATGTCTGCAGGAACCACAAAGGTCCCCTCTGCGGTGATGGGCATCGTTGCCCCCACCCCCATTTCAGGAGCAGTGAAGGTGACCTCTCCTTCCGTTAGCAGTTCTCCATTGGGAGCGAATACTTTGCCTTGCACTGCTGCTGTCGAGTAAGGCGCGTCTTTACTGGAACATCCGGCAAACATCATGCTGGAGAACAGTAATAAAAAGACTCCAGACAGGAGGGATACGAGGCCTGTAATAAAAATACGTGACATCTGATTTCCTTGGGGAATGTTGAAAAAATGTGTGGAGCTGCTGCCTCTTAGCTGAAGCAGCCTTTGATCAGCAAGAGATTATCGATCAGGGCTGGCAGCCTGCTGCAAGCTCTGACTTGACAGGAATGCGTTTCCGAACGCATTCCATTTAACCATAGCGCCTCCCATTCCATAAGAGTCGTTTCCAATGGCCTTGGAGACACTACGGTCAATCTGGATACAGGGTAGAGAACGTCCCATTTAACCATAGCGCCATCCGCGCTAATATACTCGGCCCAAGTGGCCCTGGAGACGCTACAATTAACCTGGCACAGGCTAGAATTCAGAAACGACTTCTCCATCACTGCAGGCAGCCAGTTGGGCGATCGTTCTGCTGTTTACATTTTCTGAAACAAATCGTACGGCACCATCCGTCATTAAAAGATGTATCCCTCCTGTATGAAAGGAATTCCAGATCGTATTGGCGTGATAGGGACCGCTGGCTCCCGTAGCGACCGTTTTCGAATTAATGGAAAAGCGATAGGTGGAAATTCCGTTATACCAGTGCCCTGTTGCCATACTGGCAAAAGGAGTCGGAGCAGCATCACTTCCGTTCGAACTGCCACCCGCCCAGCCTCCATAATAGGCGCTGCGTAAATCATAGCCTGTACTTCCGATCGGCCCTGATTGCTCAGCTACGATCGCAATATTGGATGTTCCATCGAGGCAGTCACGCATTTTTTTAGTGTCCTGCGGAACCAGCAGGCCGTTATTCGTCCAGATTCCATAGGTAACGTCACGAAACACGGGTGCACCGGACCAGCCTGAGATATAGGAACCGGATATTCCGACATAACAATGGACCTGCTGAGGCAATGTATTGTTATAGAGGGCTGAGGAGCCTGTTGTATTTGATAACGGGGAGAGCGAACTGGAAGGGCATTGAAAAACAGTGACTACTCTGTTTGCCAGATTGGTACCGTTGGTTCCTGAATTCAGTCCAAGACTGAAATCCAGCAGGTTATACAACGGAGCCTGTTCCAGATAAGGCAGCAGGGAGGCACGCCAGTTGGCCTTGAAAGCACGATGCGACCCCACGGGAAAGCTTCCATAAACATCATGATAATTGTGTAACGCCAGCCCCAGTTGTTTCATATTATTTTTGCAACTCGAACGACGGGCTGCTTCCCGGGCCTGTTGTACTGCCGGCAAGAGCAAGGCAATCAAAATGGCAATAATGGCGATTACGACCAGCAGTTCAATGAGGGTGAACCCGCGCTGTTTTTCAAATGACTTCCGCATAGAATCAACTCC
>CAXBFD010000193.1:0-7530 GCA_963974925.1 uncultured bacterium
CGATTCTGATCAGAAATCACAAGGCATATTAGGTAAAAGGGAGACTCCAGTGAGTATCAATCCATTAGATTATCAACCGGGTGGCGACAAAAAGAATTCGGAGTTCTTTGATGAATACCGGATGAAAATCTGTGAACGCCGCCAGAGCAGCGGCCTGGAAGATTTACTGGTACAGATGCGGGCCGTCGTGATCCAGGTGGAACAGGGAGACGCCCTGCTTTACCTGCACGAGTTATATCTGATGAGCCCTTACCGTTTCTCTGCCGCGTTTAAGAATACGACACACAATGTATACGTGCTGACTTCACAGCCTGACTTCCCGCGTTTGATCATGCTGGAACCGCTGGCAAAAGATTACGCCGATGAAATCACGATGTTCAATCGGCTGTATCCCCTTTCCAGTCAGAAACCCAATGCACGTTACATCGGGGAAATCTTCAGTACGAAAGACGTTGTTGAAACTCAGAAAACTCTGGAATCGCATAACATCCGCTTCAATTACCACCACGAAACCAAAAATCCGTTTTTCACGGAATCCCATTTTGCCTTCACGTTCCCTTCCGACTTTACCTTTAATCGCGTGGGATATACGCAGGTCGAAATTGACGATTACGACGCGCTGCAGTTAGGCACCCCTTTCGAACTCGACGCCTCGGTCGTCGATTCACTGAATCAGGTCGTGCAGTTTGCCGAAGATCAGAAACTGGATTCGCTGGTGCTGGGCCTGGATCATCTGGCGACCCGCATTCTGGCCGGTGAACGCGAAGATGCGATCCTGGAATTTCTGACGATGTCGAATCATTATTTCTGGGGCGCTTATAATATTTCATCCATGAATTCTTCGACCAACGTAACGCGAAACGGTTATGTCGATGATGATAAAAAATCGCCCGCGAAAGTTTTTACCGCCAACAATACGCCTTCCTTTGTGAATTCCTTCGAAAATCTGCCCATGCCGACCGAAGACTTTGTGCGAAACTACGGACGTCGTCTGCATCATATGGCGTATGAAGTTGTCGACGGCAATCACCGGGGGGGCGAGAAAAATGTGGATTATGTCGTGAAAACACTGATGCAGAAAGGCATTCCGTTTTTGGCGCACGTGGTCGGCGAATGTCTGGATGAACCAAATCTGAAACAGATCTTTTCGAAACACTCCGCTTACTCCATTCTGATTTCGGAATACGTGGAACGCTGTCACGGTTATGAAGGGTTTTTCACGAAATCCAATGTCGCCGCATTAACGGAAGCAGCCGGCAAAGACGAACGCTACGAACACGGCCACGTCTTTGACTAAAGAGGATTCCCGTTCCCGCCGACATCGCAACTGCATCCGCGTTCCACAACTCAAACCAGGGATTTGCAAACTATGAACCGTTCTTCGAATTTGCCAAGGATTGTCGTTATCGGAGGAGGTTTTGCAGGCATCAATGTCGTCAAATCCTTAAAGGATGTCCCTGTCGAAATCGATCTGATCGATAAACACAATTACCACCTGTTTCAGCCGCTGTTATATCAGGTCGCGACGGGGGAACTGGACGCCGCCAATATCGCCTCACCGATTCGTAAAATCCTGTGGAAGCAGAAAAACGTGCATGTCGCGCTGGGCGAAGTAACCGCCATCGACTTCGACAAAAAACTGGTTCAGTTTGATGGTGGTGAACTGGATTACGATTATCTGGTGATCGCCACGGGCGCACAGCAGTCGTATTTCGGCCATGACGAATTTCGGGCGCACGCTCCCGGGTTGAAGTCGATTGATGACGCGCTCGAAATCCGCAGACGTCTGTTTCTGGCCTTTGAAGAAGCGGAATGGGAAGCCGACATCGAAGCGCGGAAAAAAATATTGACGTTCGTCATCGTCGGCGGCGGTCCGACCGGCGTGGAACTGGCGGGCGCCGTGAAAGAAGTCGCGTCTGAAACCCTGCCCCGGGAATTTCGTAATATTCATTGTGGAATGGCACGCGTCATTTTAGTGGACGGCGGTTCGCGGCTCGTGGGCCCGATGCCCGAAGACCTGAGTGCGATGGCACAAAAGGTGCTCGAAAAAATGGGGGTCGAGATTCATCTGAATGTGCATGTGACGGATGTCACCGCAGAAGGGGTTGTGATCGGCGAGGAAACCATTCCCGCAGAGAACGTCTTCTGGGCTGCCGGCGTACAGGGGCAGGACCTGGCGAAAACATTAAAGACGGAGATTGACCGGGGCAGCCGCATCGTTGTCGGCCCCGATCTCTCGATTCCCGACCATCCGGAAGTCTTTGTCGTCGGAGACGCCGCGCACGCGACCGACGCCACAACGGGAAAACCGGTTCCCGGCCTCGCACAGGGCGCGATTCAGTCCGGTCGCTTCGTCGCAGAAATCATCAAAGCGGAAATCGCCGGCAACGCACCACAGGAGCGTCCCCGGTTCAGCTACCACGATAAAGGTTCGATGGCGATGATCGGTCGCGGCAACGCGATCGCCGCGATCGGCAAAATCCATTACGGCGGCATCCTGGGCTGGATTTCCTGGAACATATTGCACGTGATGTTCCTGGTCGGCTTCCGCAACCGCTTCAAAGTCATGCTCGACTGGTGCTGGAACTACATCTGGAAAACCCGCCGCTCCCGCCTGATCACCGGCGATCCCGAAGTCCACATCAAACAACTCTACTCCGAACACCAGCAACCGGAATTGAAACCGGGCAGGGGAAAACATCGTAAAACCGATGAAAAGTGAAGTAAAACATATACAAGGTATCGCGAAACAAACTTTCTGATCGCGGAGATTGGCAAGTGTGAGATATGGAAATCAGATTTGGCGACAACGTGAAAATTCTGTCTTCACCAGAAACGGAGGCACGCGGTCTTTCTGGTAAGACCGGGCAGGTTTATGGAGAAACAACGCCTTCTGTGACTTCAGTCGAAGTCATCGGCGAGTTGACAGACGATTTCGCCCTGAATGTTTCGATTGCAGAACTGGGGCAGACATTCTGGTTTTCTCCCCGACTCCTTGAATTCGTCGATCACGGTGCAGGTACAGAAATGAAAATCGGTAATCACAAAGCAGTCCGCCGCGCAGATGGCACATGGGAAGAATTCGAACTGACGCCCCGAAAAAGCTGGTGGAAATTCTGGTAGCGCTGCGTAGAAGAAAAATATGTCATTTGCTTCGGACGCATCAATTGAATTTTAGTTACGTCCGGTCCTTCACAAAAATCACAACATCATCGTCCGGAACCGTTAATGTGGCGTTCCAATATTCTGCCAGCCATTCAAACGTTTCGAGCGAATAAAAGCAGACGTGTGTGGGGTCGTTTTTGTAGTGCCAGTGTGAAAATGCTTCCCGGTTGCTGACGCGTTTGGTCATGATGCCCAGCGCACCACCGGGGCTGAGACAGGACCAGAGCCGATCCAGTTCCCGCCGTGGCTGATGCAGATGTTCTACGACTTCGGTGGTCGTAATGAAGTCGTACTGTTGTTGCAACGGACCGGTGTCGGGGGCATAAAACGGATCATAAATCTCCATACGATGTCCGGCCTCTTCGAACATGACAGACAGTGTGGGCCCCGGTCCCGATCCGAAATCGAGCCCGCGGCTGTTTGGGGTTAAACGCTGCGACAGCGGGTCAAACAGGCGTCCCAGAAAACGGCGGTAGCCGGGATCGTCGGCTGAATTCTGATGGTGATCGTATTGTGCTTTCTCCTCGTCCGGAGACAGAAACTGCCCGGGCGGCACAAACACCAGCAGACAAGTCGGGCAACGATAATACGTGCGGCGTTCCTGATGGAAATCGCTCCCTTCCGCAGTCCGGCATAAAGGACAGAGCCGATTTTCGGGACCGTGATTCACTGAAAATCTCTTGTAACGTGATGAATGACAACTCGCATGACGGGGCTGTTCTGTTGGTGAAACGAAGTCAAGCACAAAGCGGCGACGTTGACGATTCTACAAACGCCGTCGTCGTTTTGAAGGGCCACTTTCAATAACCTTGAAAACAGTGTGAGTATTTCCAGTCTACGCTACTTCGAGATTGGTTTCACGCCCTCGAACAGAAATCTGTATGATCGTGATTCTCAATGTTTATGCAAAATAATTCACGCGAAGTGCGGAAAAGAAGACCGCACTTCCTGGTTATTTACCGGGTTCCAATCTCCCAACTGTTTTTATTGAAGAGATTCAAGTCTATAAAATCGATTTCGGTGTGTTTTGTAATCTCTGATAACAGGACTTCGAGATATCCCAGCGAAAACACCTTATTCAATTCTTGTGACATCTCAGCAGCAAATGCTTGTGCTTTTTTCTCACTCGAAAATGCAGGTAGTCGCTTTTTACCATCGACTTCTAAAATCCAAAGTTCGATCTGGTTTCCCTCCAGCTCTTTTGACTCCTGATCGATCAACTCTCGCAATTCATCCTGAGTGAAATTATCTGCATCAAGAAAACGCCTGGGCTTTTTGGGAAATAATAAGTGCCGCGTTTTTAAATACTTGTTGAGTCTTTGAGGATCTTCTTTGCAGGCAATACGTTCCAGGTCATCTTTACCTGTGATTTTCTCGATAAGGCTGGAAAACATCTATCGGAGACCTTTAAAAGAACTGACGATAAGTTCGGGATTCAATGGAGAATGTGGAGAATACTAATTTGTAATACGACAGGAAAAATCGTATCAGACAGAGGTGGTCTGTCAACAGCGAGCCTCACAGCAGAGGTATTTTTAACAGGCAATTCATCTAACACAGATGCAGGGGAAAAGTCTTAATGCGGTCTTTTCGATTAATTCCTGTCACCGGCCGCACTGATTTCGTCTCTGGTATTATGTAACCACTGAGGTATGATAAAACTGCTGGACCGAGAGGGCTTCCGATGGACTCTACCAATTCGTTTAACTTGAGTGCTGAAACCGATGCGGAACTGATTCAGCGTTGCGGGCAGGGGGACCAGAACGCTTACGGACAGATCGTGGAGCGCTATCAGTCGCTGGTGTGTTCTGTTGCCTACAATCGCTGTGGGGATCTGGCGTTGAGTGAGGATCTGGCGCAGGAAGCATTCTTTCTCGCCTGGCAAAAACTGGTCGATCTGAAGGACGTCAGCAAGTTTAAGGCATGGATTTGCACCATCGTACGTAATCTGGCGATTCGATCGTCACAAGGTAAGGGACGCGAAGTCACTCGCACGGCACATCTGGATGCAGTGCCCGACCTTCCTTCGCAAATTCCCTCGCCGGTCGAACGGGCGGTGAGCGCGGAAGAAGAGAAGCTGGTCTGGCAGGCGCTGGCGGATGTGCCGGAGAGTTACCGCGAGCCTTTGATTCTGTTCTACCGCGAAGGGCAGTCGGTGACGCGGGTCGCCGCCGCGCTGGACCTGTCTGAAGATGCGGTGAAGCAGCGTCTGTCGCGCGGCCGGAATCTGCTGCGGCTGCAACTGGCCAGCGTCGTCGAAACCGTGCTGGTGAATTCCAAACCGTCCAAGGCGTTCAGAGGGGCCGTTCTGTTGGGCCTCTCCGGGGCAACAGCCCAATCTGCGACTGCAGCCGGAGTCACGACGGCATCGGTGGCGAAATCGGCTGCGGGTATCGGAGCGGGAAGCGGACTGAGCGGTCTTTTTCTCGCGCCGCTGCTGAATTTCCCCGTGATCGCCTGGTTATTAAAGTTGTCATTTCATGAAACGCGTTCGAAACAGGAACGCCAGTTATTGCACCGCAGCTACTTGATTGCGTTTTGTGGTTTTGTCGTTTTCCTGATCGCCCTCGGTTCCTCGTTCTGGTGGCAGCAGTATGTTGAACCTCCTTTGCTGCGCGCCTTGATTCCCGCTGCGTTGATGGGGGTGTTTGGATTTCCCTGGATCCTGTATTGTCGACGAATGGGAAAACAGATCGAAGCCATCCGCGCCGAAGAGGGGACTGCCACACCACTCAGGCCGCTCGTTGGATCCGATGGCAACGGGGCGATCGCTGTGAAGACGTGCGGGCTCTTCTGTCTCAGCGCGCTGACGGTGATGGCGATTCCCGCACTCTTGCCGTTTGTCGCGCGTGACTGGCTGGTCTTTGCGGCGATGTTCATTGCAGCAGGCGGCATCGGTTTCGCAGCAGCCCAACTCAGCCTGCGATTTCCCAAGCGGTCATTCCAGTTATTTGGTATGAGCAACGGAGTCACCGCACTGACTGCGATTGGCATCCTGTTTTGGCGACGGGGCGTCTGGGAAGCGGCCTTTGCGGATTTCATGCTCTGGTTCGTGGGAGCCATCACGGCTGTGAACCTGGTTTCAGTGATCCTGACCACAATTGCCTGGCAACGGGTTTATGGCAAACCCGGCGACGATTGATTGTTTGAAGTCTGCGCAGTCAGCGACTCTGCATGCGACTGATTCAGTTTTATGGTTCACGCGCCATGAGAGAGCAGGGGGGGAGTCACTCTGCCCGACATGCCGAATGATTCCAGACGCTTTGACGCGGTCGCTGCCTTTGATTTCGTTTCACGATGGTTATTTCATCTGACTGAGTACAATTTTATCGAACAGTTTGTCGCTGAGCATGCGTTTGACCCGTGGCAGGAGTTTCGCATCCATGGTGGTCGTGTAGCGTGCTTTGGGGTTTTTGGCTTCGATGGCTTTGACAACGGCATGCGCCGTGCTTTCGGGGCCGGGGCTTTTGGAGTACAGTTTACTGGTAAATTTGCGGAAGGCGGCGACCAGCGGTTTGTAGTCTTCCGCGTGATCCAGACTGTCCAGTGTCGCGAACGCGACCTGGTCGAATTCCGTTTTGACGGCCCCCGGTTCAATCACGACGACATCAATGCCCAGCGACTTGACTTCCATCCGCAGCGCATCGGAAAACGCTTCCACTGCGTGTTTGGTGGAAGCATACCAGCCCAGCACCGCGGTCGACACATGCCCCACGACCGAGGCGGTATTGATAATTCGCCCGGAACCCTGTTTGCGCATGTGAGGCAGCACGGCCTGCACCAGTCGTCCCATGCCGAACACGTTCACGTCGTATTGACGCTGAATCTCTTCCAGAGGCACGCATTCAATCGTCCCATACGAGCCATAACCGGCGTTGTTGAACAGCACGTCAATCCGCTGCTGTTCTGCAATCACTTTCGCTACACCGGCGTAAACGGAATCGGTGTCCGTGACGTCCATATGCATGATGTGAGCGCCTTTCGCTTCGAGGTCGCGCATCATCTCAACCCGCCGGGCAGCCGCATAGACGGTATAACCTTTCGCCAGCAGTTTTTCCGCGACCAGTTTTCCAAACCCGGCCGAAGCCCCCGTGATCAATACGGTTTGCATCGTGTTCTGACTCCATTCGATTTGTTGTGATCATTCCATGTACGGCTCTGAAAACCGTCGAATTCCGCTCCGAATCGTAACAGACACGGGTAGGCTGTCAATCGAAGTCTCTGGCGAAGAGTGAGAACGGGCGATCGTCATTGAATGAATGAAGCTCACGAGTTGCACGTAAAAGCTGTCCTAAGGTTGATGTACTATATGACTCATAAAAAGAATCTATTTTTTCCTGTGTGACAATTTTTAAATCTACTCGA
>CAXBFD010000194.1:0-6817 GCA_963974925.1 uncultured bacterium
TGAAGTCTGACCGGCTGCAAGAGGCAATGCGGGAACAGTGCCGGCATAGATGGTTTCCAGGATTTGCAGGGTCCCGATTCCAGCGGGTAAATCGGCACTGCGCACCGCAAACCCATCCATTAAAGCCTTATGAAACGGAGGGATATTGACATCACTGACGGTTCCCTCCGCCAGTACACACTGATAGGCTTCAAACAGCGGGCATTGTCGGGGAGTAACGGGTTTCACCGTTTGCAGAATCAGTTGCATTGCCTCTTGAACACTCAGCATCGTATTTCTTTCCCTTTACCGTTCAGGCACCGGTGAGTTGTTCTGCCGGAAGTGCGAGGAAATTTTTGAGCAGCTTCACTCCCTCCAGTGTGAGAAAACTTTCCGGGTGAAACTGAACGCCATGCACAGAACAGGTTCGATGGCGAAGGCCCATAACTTCTTTGGGATGTCCTGCTTCTTCCACCCACGCACAGATCTCCAACTCATCCGGACACGACTCTTCCGGAACAATCAGGCTGTGATAACGGGTCGCCTGAAACGGGGAAGGAATGTTTTGAAAAACGCCGGTTCCATCATGGTGAACCAGAGAGACTTTCCCGTGCATGAGCCGCTTTGCACGAATGACTTCGGCGCCAAACACTTCAGCGAGACACTGATGCCCGAGACAAACGCCCAGGATCGGTACTTTTCCGGCAAAATATTCAATGACCTCTTTGGACAGTCCTGCTTCCTGCGGCGTGCAGGGGCCGGGAGAAATGATAATTTTCTCTGGAGCAGACTGTTCTATCTGTTCAATGGTTGTCTGGTTGTTGCGCACAACCTGGATCTCCAGTGACGGGTCAATTTCCCCAAACCGTTGCACCAGATTATAGGTAAAAGAATCATAGTTATCGAGAACGAATATCACGTTACACCTTACAGCTTATCAAGTTGAGTCAGATTACAGTTTGACTGAAGTATTATCATAGTCAACAAAAAACAGAAAAGCGACTTGGCCCAAATATTTACTTTCCGGGTCTTGGAGACTGGCTGCAAGTTCATGATTCTGAACCAGTTTCCACATGAATGGACCCTGTACTTTCGAAAGTGATTTTTACTTTATAAAAAACAGACAAGACATTGGCTGGATTGTTCTTAAGAATTTTGATGTTGACGGAAATGAGAGAAAATTGTTATTAACCCTGTCCTTCTCCAGACGTCCCGGGGGCAGTGTGTGTGTTTGTATATGAATTCTATTCGATCGAGTGAATTGACCCGGAAACTTGAAACATTAGGAGTGTAGGTTGGGCTCCAGGCCGAAATCATACAGGTTACAGAGATTCAGAGTAACGCGGCGCCAGATCTTCTGGATGGTGGTTTTTTTACCCATTTTTTGCGCGATTTACTATCTGGCGTTTTGGCTGCGCTTTGAAGGTTCTCTTAACATTGATGGGGTCTTAGGCGAAAATGGCTTTCGCATGTTTCGTTCGACAGTCTTCTGGGCTGTGGGCTTGAAGACGCTCGCGTTCTGGGGCAGTGGTGTCTATAAAATCAGAAGCCGCTACATCACGGTTCTGGATCTGGTCAATCTTGCGAAGGCAGCCACGCTGAGTTCCGCCGCACTGGCAATCGTCGATTATCTGGTATTCACCGGGATTATGATCCCCCGTTCGGTATTTCTCATTGACTGGGGTTCTACCATTTTGGCCGTCTGTGGTTTTTGTGCCGGCATCCGCATGGTGCAGGACAGCAGTCGAATTTTTCGGCAGCAGGGCGACTGCAGACCCGCATTCATAATTGGTGCGAACCAATCCGGGGCATCTCTGCTTCGGATCATCGAGCGGAATAAGGAGTCGAGCCTGAGGGTTGTCGGATTTCTGGATGATCATTCGGGTCGGATCGGCACGCGCATCAATGGTGTTCCTGTACTGGGAACCTTGAATGAAATGTGTGCTCTGGCACAAAAATATGATGTGTCAGATATTCTGTTACCGGCAGACGAGATTCCCGGGAAGACAGTGCGACAACTTGTGGAAGCCGGGAATTCAGCCCAGATCCAGGTTCAGGTTCTCCCCAGTTATCAACAGTTACTGTCCGGCAAGGTCGAGATGAAACCGCGCCCGGTTTGTATCGAAGACTTGCTCGGGCGAGAAGCCGTTCAACTGGATATGCCCAACATTCGAAACTGGATGGATGACCGCGTCTTAATGGTGACGGGCAGCGCGGGAAGCATCGGCTCGGAAATCTGCCGTCAGTTATTACAGTTCTCTCCCAGCAGGCTGATTCTGGTAGACCGCACGGAAAACAGCCAGTTCTTTCTGGAACGGGAGTTAAACAAACTGGGATATCACGGACGATTTGACGTGGTCATTGCAGATATCAATGATTCAAAACGCATGCGGGCCGTCATGCGGGAATTTCAGCCCGATATTCTCTTCCATGCGGCCGCTTATAAGCATGTGCCTCTGATGGAAAGTAATCCCGGAGAAGCGGTTAAAAATATTGCATTGGCTACCAAACATCTGGCAGATCTGGCGGATGAATTCGAGGTCGGCACCTTTGTGATGATTTCCTCCGACAAGGCCGTCAACCCAACCAATGTGATGGGGGCGAACAAGCGGATTGCAGAGCTCTATGTTCAATCTCTGGCAGCACGATCAAAATGCCATTTTGTGACCGTTCGATTCGGAAATGTACTGGGTTCGGCAGGCAGTGTTGTGCCGATTTTTACACAACAAATTCAAAACGGTGGTCCGATTACCGTCACCGACGAGCGGATGCAGCGTTATTTCATGACCATTCCTGAAGCATCCCAACTGGTGATTCAGGCTGGAGCCATGGGGCGTGGCGGAGAGATTTTTGTACTCGATATGGGTGAACCCGTGCGGATCGTTGATCTGGCCGCCGACTTGGTTCACTTATCCGGATTGAAGCTGGGCGAAGATATTGAACTGGAGTTTACGGGGTTACGTCCCGGCGAAAAACTTTACGAAGAACTGCACGTGGACGGAGAAAAACATATTCCGACGTGCCATCCCAAAATCATGGTTGCAGAGAAAGTCTGTTTCAACGAACAATTTATTCGAGAGGCGTTTCAACGACTCTCGGATCTTACCGAACAGCCATCAAATCTGATTCTGGAAGAGATTCAAAGAATTCTACCCGAATTTCAGTCTGCCTGTTTGAAATCGAACCAGCTCCCCTTCAAACGAGCCGCTTAAGCTGCCGTGCCGGGGCACAATACGGATTGCAGATTGCAATCCCTCTTCACGCACGATTCGCTTCCCAACTCCCTCCTGTTGCGCCCGGAACCGGCGCACTGACGAAGCGGGCAGCAACTGCTGCCGTGCCTGTTGGAACATCCCACTCGCTCAGTGGCCGCGGAATGTGACAGGTAACCGACGGTTTTAAAACGGTTCGTTTTCCTGTGCTGAATCTGACGATTGCGCAGGCGGGAAAAATTGCAAAAAGACTGTCATTTTTTCCGGCGAGTGAAAAGTCGTGAGCTAGACTTGCTGTGTACACATGGGCTGGATGGCCTTGAATGTACCAGGCGATCTTTATTTGTCCCCTCACACAGAGATCTTTCAATGACTTCCGCAAAACCTCGTTACGTCCGTCGTTATATCGTCACCGTAATTGTATTAGTGTTACTGACCCCTTTTCTGATTTACGGCGCTCACCACAGTATCGAAAGCATGTGCATTGCCCCGGAGAAGTGGGCACCTCCTGTCATGCAATCCAGGCAGAACTACGAAAAGTTCAAAGAACACTTTGAAAGCAATGACCTGCTTTTAATCAGCTGGCCTGGCTGTACTGTCGATGATCCGCGACTGCTTGAATTCGAAGCGAAAATCAACGCGCCTCGTACGACGGATTTCGGGGAAACACATGAATCATTGTTCGACCGTATCATCACTGGTGCTGGTATTGTAAATACATTGACGGCTCCTCCGCTCAAATTGCCGCGCGAAGAAGCATTGGAGCGTCTCAAAGGGGTGATGGTCGGCAAAGACCTTAATGACAGTTGCGCGGTTATTATTCTGACACACCGCGGTAATGAATTTCGTAAGCAATCGATTGACCATGTCCTGTCTGTCGCCGAATCGGTTTGTCAATTGCCTCGCGAAGATTTTCACATAACCGGTCCTCCCGTAGATGGCGTTGCCATTGACCGGGCCAGCATTCACAGCGTGAATCTGTTCGGCGCTTTGTCGGCTGTTCTGGCAACGGGGTTGTGCTGGGTTTGTATTCGGTCCTGGATGTTGACGGGCACAATTTTACTGGCGGGTTTATTCGGACAGGGGCTCGTCCTTTCGATGGTTTACTACTCCGGAACGCCTCTGGATGCCGTGCTGATTATTACGCCTTCCCTGGTTTTTGTACTGACGATTTCAGCGGGCGTCCATTTAGTCAACTACTACTACGATGAATTATTTGCCACCAATGCCAGGACTAAAACGGAAGCGGAAACGGCGGTTCAAACGGGGTTTTCCAAAGGCTGGCAACCCTGCCTGCTGGCGGCGATCACCACCGCGATTGGACTGGGGTCGCTCATGGTCAGTCAGATCATCCCGATTGCGATATTTGGCCTGCTTGCTTCTGTCGGTTTATTGATTACGTTGGGAGTTTTGTTGTTGATCCTGCCCGGAGCGATGCAACTCTGGCCGCCTCAGCAGATCCTGAAGCACAATCAGGCAGGCAATACAGCGGCTACCCCCCGCTATTTTATGCGAATCTCAGCCGGGATGGAGAACCTGGCCGGTTTTCTGGAACGAAATTCCGCTGCGGTTTTCATGTCATCCCTGCTGGTAATGGCCGTTTCGGCCTACGGTTTACTCTCTATCCGCTCTTCTGTTGATGTGCCGTCGCTGTTTCCCGCTGGAAGCCAGGTTCTGACGGATTACAAGTTTAACGAAGATCGCATGGGGCCGCTGATTCCCGTTGAAGTCGTCATCGAATTTGATCCTGATTGCAAAAAGACGTTTCTGCAACGTTTACGAATCATCGACGAAATTGAAAAAACGATTAAAAATGTAGACGGTTTTACCGGAACGATGTCGGCTGCCACGTTTGGACCCAATCCTGTTGAACATAAGGGATTCGAGTCGATTTTGCGAAAAGTCGTCACCAATAAAAAATTGAAAGAAAACCGTCAGGCAGTTCTGGATTCGGTTTATTTATCGGAGAGCGACGGGAAAGAATCATGGCGCATCAGTGCGCGGGTGCCTGCTCTGCAACAAACTGATTATGGTGCTGCGTTAAGTAAGCTGAAAACCACATTACAACCGGAACTGGAAAAATATGGTCATCAAGGAGTCCATCTGACGGCTTATTACACGGGGATTATGCCTTTAATTCATACGGTCCAGCAATTGATTCTGCAGGATCTTACCTGGAGTTTTCTCACCGCGTTTTTACTGGTGGCTTTGGTGATTGTGATCATTCAACGCAGCCTGTGGACCGGATTATTGAGTATGTTGCCGAATGTGTTTCCGATTGTAATCGTGTTCGGGATCATGGGATGGATGGATATCCCGCTGGATATCGGAGCCGTAATGACGGCGAGTGTAGCGCTGGGAATTGCCATTGATGATACATTACATTTCCTGGCCTGGTTCCGTAGAGAAAAGACGTTAAACCGAACCAGCGAAGAAGCGGTTCGCGCAGCATTGAAACATTGCGGACGAGCGATGGTTCATACCACGTTTATTTGCGGCCTCGGATTACTGGTCTTTGGCTTCAGTGATTTTATTCCGACACAGCGATTTGCCTGGATGATGCTGGCACTGCTGACGACGGCATTGATTGGAGACTTGCTCTTCCTGCCGGCAATGCTGATGCAACCTTTCGCCAAACACCTGAAATTTGCGAAAGACGGAATTTATGAGAAACTGAGTGTTACACGGTCAGCATTGTCAGCAAAATAAGCCGATACTGGTCTGGTTAAAATGCATCCAGGTTGGCATGCTGCCCCATCTGTTGCAGCATCTGACGGCGCTGATTGATGCGGTTGACCAGATCAATGCGTTGCTGTTCGTGACGTGATTCAATCCGCTGTTGAGCCTGATAGAAATAACGCACCAAGGACTTCAGATCCTGGTTGGTTTCCTGATAAGACGAATTTAATTCCTGCACCTGCTGCTCTCCCAGACCAGCACTCAGGAGTTCATCTTCGAGGGAAAGGAAAATTCGCGCGCTGCCCGGATCTCCCTGGCGTGCGGATCGGCCCGTTAATTGCCGATCGATGCGGGCGGATTCGTGTAGCTCGGAGCAGATGACATGTAATCCTCCCAGCGCGGCAATCCCTTCGCCGAGGAGAATATCAGTGCCGCGGCCCGCCATGTTCGTGGCGACGGTAATCCGACCGGGCTGGCCCGCCTGTTGAATGATGGCGGCTTCTTGTTCATGATTTAACGCATGCAACACTTCATGTTCCAGCCCCGCCTGTAACAGTCGCGCCGAGATCTGATTCGATAAATTCACGGAGCGCGTTCCGACCAGCACGGGCCTCCCCAGCCGATGCATCGCTGCGGTTTCTTCCACAATGGCGGCCCATTTTTCTTCTGCCGTCAAGAAGATCTGTTCGGGAAGCATCTGACGTTTCGAGGGCCGGTTTGTAGGGATTTTAATCACGGGAGTCGCAAACACTTTTTTCAATTCGCTGGACGCCGATTCTGCGGTCCCCGTCATGCCGGCCATTCTTGGATAACGCGAAAATAATTCCTGGACCGTCGTTTGGGCACCGACCTTTGTGGGCGACGTAATCTCAAGACCTTGTTTCGTGGCAGACTTAACAGCATCATCCGGAGCGTGCAGCTGGTGCAGACTGGCGGTCGTACGAAGA
>CAXBFD010000195.1:0-6810 GCA_963974925.1 uncultured bacterium
AATACCTAGAAGGGCAGTGGTTAAAGGGTAACTAATTTGATCCTCTATATCCTGTGGCGATCTCCCAGCCCATTCTGTATAGACAATTTGTTGATTTTCACCAATGTCAGGAATCGCATCAACGGGAACCGGGCTGCGTGGCAGGCTGCCGACTTGCCAATCGAACGGGGCGACCATGATGCCCCAGCCAATGATGGCCAAGACAAGCAAGAATATGACCAACTTGTTATTCAGACAGAACCAAATAATGCCGCCAATAATCGAACGACGGGCGGTTTCAATATCCGGGGCTATGTTGTCACTGGCTGAGTCTGTCATCAAATTTGTCGGTTCTCGTTAACGGTTTCGTAAGAATGTGGCGTATCCGACATTCACAAGACTCGTGCCCCTTACTCATGACTGTGTCCTGAATGTTCCTCAGCTTTGGTCTCCTCCTCACCGTTCAATGGTTCCACTTTGTCTGCACACTTCAGCATGGAAGCTCCGTAGTAGGGATTACGAACGGCCTTATCGGTTTGAATCCAACTTGCTCCACGTCCATCGAACACCATAGGGCAGTGAAGCTCGAACAACTGATCACTGTTTGACAACCCGAAGGTATGTTGCAGAGTTAGCAATTCATCGGACAAGAGAGCGAAAGCTGACCGAAGAGTTTTGAGATCCGTTGCTTTCGACAATCGTGCTGTGATGATCGAGAGACTGGTCAATTCCGACGTCCATCGTTCAGCAGTTTTTCCGGTAAGAGATTGTGAATTGATGGCGCTGACTGTTTGGTGAAGCGTTTCGACGGCAGCACTCGCGGTCTTTATGTCATCAGCCGCCAAAGCGGTAGAAATTGCGAGGTAAGGTCGAACAAGCTGACTCAACTGATCCCGAAAGTCTGTCGGAACATCGAGAGTCTGCTCTGACATCTGATGCTTCCCGTCTGACAATCCAAACATTTTCTGAAGTCGTTCGGCGTGGCGTTTGGTGACCAAGAAAATTCGATCAGCGTTTTGCAGAGTTTTGATACTCTTGCCTTCGACAGCATCGTTTCTTAGCAGCATGGCAAACTCTTCGAGTTGTCCTCGCATGTCTCCCGCTAGTTGATCTGTCTTCAATGACGACACTGCGTTGCCAAGCTGCGAATACGCCTTGCGAATTGCATCCAGTTCCGCCTCTTCAATGGCGTCGCTAATTGATGTCACGGACTCGATGGCTTCGTGTAACTGCTTTTCTAGCCCCGGTGGCATTGACATACTGGATTGTTCGGCCATTTTCATCGGTTTACCTTCAGCGGCTGGCTTGGATTCGCCGCCATGATTGTGACCACCGCCGCCCCCGCCACCTTCCGGCGTCATCATCGAAGGCTTCGCCGAAATTTGTAGCGCGCTATCGAGCTTGAAGTTACCGTTTGTGACAACGAGTTCGCCTTCTGTAAGTCCCACCTTAACGAGGTAGTAGTCGCCAGCACGCGGGCCGAGGACAATTTCACGGCCTTCATACGTTGGCTCTTCAGCGTCAGGAATCTGCACATAGACGATGGCTCGCGTTCCGGTCAGTAATGCAGCCGTTACCGGAATGACCAGCGGTTTTGCTTTGTCGCTTGGTTCCGCCGTTACATAGCCCAGCGTTTCGGCTCGAACCAACGGCATCCCACAGACATCGCAATTGCCCGGTTCGTCTTTCACGATTTCCGGGTGCATCGGGCTAATCCATTTTCCAGCGAGATAAGCGTCAAGCACTCGACCACCAGCGGCAACCTTTGAGCGGACAACAGCCCGCACGAACATTTCCGGTTTGAGGCGTCCATCTTCGTTCGATATGTTGACGCGCACTTTGACCGTTCGCGTCGCTTCGTTCAGCACGGGATCAATAAACGCAATACGACCATGGAAAACTTCACCCGGATAGGCTTCCGTTGTGAACTCGACTTGCTGTCCGTAACGTAGCCAAGCAAGATCGGACTCATAGGCATCCATCTGAACCCATAAGTGCGTCAAATCCGCGACGGTGTAGATGCGGTCTCCCGTGCGAACTCGGTCGCCTTCTTGGCGATTCTTCTCAATCACAATTCCGCTGGCGGGAGAGTAAATCGTCAGGTGCGTGCTGGGTTTTCCACGCTGTTCAATTTCCTTAATCTGCTTCTCGGTAATCCCCAGCAGACGCAGTTTCTCGCGGGCAGAATCGGCCAAGTTTATCGGCTCAACAAAGCGAGAAGAAGGCCGATCAGCATTGGATCGCAACGCCGAAACAAGCTCTTCCTGAGCTGTGTAGAGTTCTTCACTGTAGATGGAGACCATGTGATCGCCTTCGTTGACCTGCACGCCGGTGTAGTCAACGAACAGACGATCCAGTCGACCGGAAACCCATGCGGTCACATGTGCCACACGAGTTTCATCGTATTCCACTTTGCCAACCATCGGCACATTCGCAGTCACGTAACGTCTTTGGACCGGGACAGTCTGGACGTTCATCAGCTTCTGCACATCGGAACTGATGGAGATTGTGCGAACGCCGCCAACAGACTTTTTCACCGGCACCAAATCCATCCCACAGATCGGGCAGTCGCCCGGTCCATCACGCCGAATTTGCGGGTGCATGGCGCAGGTCCATATCTGTGATTCTTCTTCGCTCGCCGACGCATTTGCGTGGCCCGAATGGTCTACTTGAGAAGAAGGGCCGGGTGGCATTGCCTCATTGCCGCTAATCGATATGCCGACCAACAAACCGGCTACCAGCAGCACCACGGCTTGCGCGATCCACAGTTTGCTTCGATGCTGTTTATAAAACTCGTTGAATCGATTCATTGTGGTCGCTTTGTCCATGTGGTCGTTTTCCAGTCTGATTCTCACAGTGTCGATGAGGCCTTCCCATCTACCCAATTGATCAGAGTGTTCACTTCATCAACGTCACGTACACCAACAGCTGTAAGTGATCGAGATCCTTGTTTCCAAGTCGCCGCGATTCTCGAATCCAGGTCGACCAAACAGCATTCCTTATCTCCACACATTGCCATGTTTAACTTGCGCTGGCCAAACCAATCTGTTTTCTCATCGTCATGCTCAAACAAGACCAGCGTTGAACCATCCTGACGTTTGCAAACCGCTTTAACACACGTACAACAAGGCATTTTAAAACGCTGGTAGAAGCAAGCGAATAGCCTTCAGGAAGCCCCTCTGCCACGGCAGGTCGGTAGCCAACAAGCTGTATAGCTTCACCGGGATCGACGGCTTGCCCATTGTACTTGTTTACCAAAAACTGCTCGGCACTGTTTGGGTCTGTCGAAAGTATTTGCAAATAGTGGTCCATCGTGGTTATAAACTCAGCAGTGTGTTGATGCTCACCCTGCGAATTCCAAATTTGGCGGACGTTCCATAATCCAAACCCAATCAGCAACAAAACCGATGCAGCCAACATCAGTTGTCCCGGTGTCAAGTACCGCAATGACATCCAAGGTCGCTTACCTAGGTCGGCATGTTCTGTTTGTGTGTTTGGTGTTTCGGTTAAATCGTGCGCATTCAGATTTTCTGAAATACGGCCCCAAATTGCTGGTGGAACTTTTGGAGTCGAGACTCCCTGCACCAAACGGGTGATACTTTCAAACTCCGCAGACTTTGACGTACATGCTTCACGCTTGGCAAGGTGAGATGCGACCGCTTTGTGTGTTTCGGCAGCCAATTCGCTATCGTTGTGGGCTGAAAAGCGTTTTTGTACATCAGAACATTTCATCGGCAACACGCTATTTAATTGAAATTACACCCGTGGTGACAGACTGCGAGCAACGATCTTTGATGCCTCGAACTAGGGGTTTCTTCACGAAAATATGAAAAAACGGTCAAAAGCGATTTGAAGCCACTATTACCCGACATTTCCCAGATGGCTTGAGTCTGGAACCGATCCAAGCTCGGAATTGACCTCATTATAACAATGCGCCCCCCAGAAGCCAGCGCGGCATGAATTTCCGTCGTTCTTGTTGCCACGATTCCCATGTCTTGTCTTCCGCGACCGGAATTCGGCCCGGAACAGGCGGTGTGCGGGTTCTTTACGGGGGGCACCGCGCAGATTTTCCCTGTGTCCCGCCCATGTCCGTCGTCACCACACTCCTACGCAGGTCTTGCGCTCACGAGTACCGGCGGCGGCAACGCCAGTCGTTCAATACGGTCGAGGATTGCGGCGAATAACTTGCCGAGTGATAGCCACCTCGGCAAGTTGGAACGTCACGTACTTCGAGTGCCGCGTGACCTTCGCACCGATCTTGATCAGCTTCTCCCGATCGTCTGCGTCAATTCGGTCCAATGTCAGCGAACTATCTTGCCGTCTTGGTGGTGGGATTGATTTTAACCAAACATTGGCTCCCGCTGGGACCAGTAAAAGGCCTATTTCAAAATCTGATGTTTGTTGTTTTATTGTTTGGAGGGCTACTGGCTTTCTTTCAATTGTTCCAGCGAGTCATATACGAACCACTGCTTCGCTGGTGCCTGAAAAACAAACTGCTCTTTCTTTCGATTCCGGCTGTGATCCTGATACTTGGAGGGTGTGTCTGGCTAGGATTTGATCGTGTTTTCGGCTTCTTTCCTACCGCAATTCGAAACACAACACCATGAAAAACGGTGGCTGGCACATTTCCTGGCTTAGGTAAGGAGTTCATGCCCCCGTTAGATGAAGGCTCCTTCTTATACATGCCAACGACGATGCCTCATGCATCAATTGGTCAGTCGATGGATGTTCTTCAGCTTCAAGATCGACTGTTGATGTCGATACCTGAGGTTGAATCTGTTGTGGGTAAGGTTGGTCGTGTTGATAGCCCCCTATGCTCATCGAGATTATGACCATGCTGGTAGTGCCGGTACTCTATTGTAGTGTCATGGAATGGAAGCTGAAGTGGGGAATCGAAGATCCACGTTTTGAGGAAAACGCTAAGGTTTAACTGTTATTGCTTCTTGAATGACCAAGAAGAAAAGTTTGTGATTGAAGACTATTTGGTTTCTTTTCAATTACAGAAACTACTCCATGAAACCTCGAAAAAACAGGTTCATGCCCATATCAGTATATGAGGCAGTTTAGCTCCAAAAAGTACTTTGAAACTCGACATTTCACCAAAGCATAAAAAGAGCCATGAGGATCATCGTGCTATTTTCGATGATGGTAACCGCAGACATTGGCAGATTAAATACCGTTCCCAGACAGGCACATTGAATCGCCTGACGTTTTCTTACGGCTTTTAGGACACCAATTAATCCGACTCCCATCACCACAACCGTAAGAGTATTTACTAAAGCTGGAAACCAACCCAAAATAAATGCCGTCCCGAGCGAAAATTCAAGAAACGGGTATAGTAAAGCGTATAAGCGTGATCGTTTTGCAACAATATCGTAAGTTGCGAAGGCATCGGCAAACTTACTTACATCAAGCAGCTTAAAGAAGGCAAAACCTAAAAAGAAGAAGCCCATAAAGAAACGCAGGAAGTTTTCCCATGCCCATCCGGCTTCTTGTGCAGATGTCAAAATCGCCGCGGCACCACAGACATAAAAGACAACGAGAAGCAAAGGCTTATAAGTGCTGATTTCAAAGCCCTGTTTATCATTGGTTGAATAACTCTGACCTTCCTGAGGAACACCTTGAGTAAGATCCTGATTTTCAATTATCTTTGCTTCGAATCCAGCTTCTTTCACAGCCTCGACAAGTTTCTCGGCAGGATTATTGCTGCGTATTTTTGCTGTTACAGACTTGAGTCCACTTGACAGGTCTGCTTCCCATTCAATTATCTCGGAGGTTTGATCCAAGACTGGCCGTAATTTTTCTAAGCAGGAATTGCACTTCATGTTTGTCGAAACAGTCACCTCTTGAAGACGATCTATTTGCTTCACCATAGTCATTTTTTATTCTCCGTATTTTATTTGTGACAGGATTTTTTATCAGGGGTGATAATTGATTCGATAATAGGACAGCCTGACAGACTACCACGCCCACTGCACTTCTCATGCAGCGAAGCCAGCGTTGATTCGAGACGTTGCAGGTCTTCTATTTTATGTCTGATTTCAATCAATTTACGGCCGGCCAGCTGCTTGACCTCTTTCTTTGATGAAGAAGGCTGGTCTGCAAAACCAAGCAACTGTCCAACTTCTGCAAGCGTGAACCCAAGTTCCTGTGCTCGTTTGATAAACTGGATTCTTTCTATGACCTCCGGCGGATACTCCCGATACGAGGACTGTGCTATCGGCTGTTCGATCAGCCTCTTTCTTTCATAAAAACGCACCGTCTCAACACCCACTCCCGAAGACTGTGCGACTCGTCCTATTGTCAACTTGCTCATATTTAACCTCCTGGAAGCATTATAGACTCCGTACCATAGTACAGAGTCAAGGAGGGGGGGCACATAGAGATAATACAGAAGAAGTGCTGAAACTTATAAGGCTTATCGGATGTACATGACGTCGTTAGTCGCCAGTTTTGCTTTTGTTAAGAAAAAGCCATTCACCCAGGAAAATTAAGATCAAGCCGGCAAGGGAAACATAAATCACCAGCATATCAGTCTGGACCTTAACAACCAGAAACGCCCCTAAAACAACAACGTCCAATATAATTGCCGTGATTAAGATAAGGCTATTGGCCTGCACGTCTTCGCGGAGGTGATAAAATACTCCCCAATGGATGGCGATATCCATGATGAGATAGAAGATGGCACCGAGCGAGGCGATGCGGCTTAAATCAAAAAATACCGTTAATAACATCGCCATGACAACGGTATAAACCAATGTGTGTTTTTGGATGCTACCTGGCATACCAAAATGTGAGTGCGGCACTAATTTCATGTCTGTGAGCATTGCC
>CAXBFD010000196.1:0-6555 GCA_963974925.1 uncultured bacterium
TGGTCGCTACCGGGCGAGCCGAGGTCATGATTGACCCTGCTTTGAGTCCCTGGGACGCCGCTGCACTGGTTCCCATTCTCGAAGAAGCAGGCGGACACTGGATTGACTTCGATGGAAATCCTTCGATTTACACTGGAAACGGTATGGCCGTGAATGCGGCGCTAAAAGACGAAGTGCTGCGGATTGTTTCGCAGTAAACAGATCGTTTCTGCCTGCTATAGGCCGGTTTTGAAGTCCCATTGATTCCGATCAGCATTCTTTGCTACGATCTCAGGCAGGAGGATCTCGCCTCACATATTCCAGAATTGCGCCACCACCTCAGGGAAGAATAGTATGGCCGGTTACACGGAACATATCAGTGTCAGTGGATTACTGGGAATCGGTTACGGTTCAGTTGCCAGTGTTTTCTTCGGATTCACCCCCACGCAGGGCATCCTCGCAGGCGTACTGACCTGGATCGGTGGCATGCTGCCGGACCTTGATTCCGAAACCGGCCGCCCGATCAAGGAACTCTTCAGCCTGACGGCGGCGATCGCTTCGTTTGTTGCCATGCGGTGTATGATTCGAAAAGGCGCTGATCCTGATGCAGCGATTCTGATGGCGGTCGTCACATATGCGGTTGTCCGGTATGGTGGATCTGCCGTATTGGGAAAATTTGCAGTTCACCGCGGCATGTTTCACAGCCTGCCTGCTTTGATCATTGCCGGCGAATCCGTTTTTCTTGCCTATTTCAGTGATTCGTATGCCGTCAAATTTCTCATGGCCGGCGGAATTTCATTAGGTTTTCTCTCCCACCTAATTCTGGATGAGGTCTACAGCGTGGAACGAAAGGGAGTCCTCATCCGTCTGAAAAAATCCTCTGGCAGCGCACTCAAATGGTTTGGCAAAGGCCTGTTTGGAAATGCGGTTGCCTATGCGATTCTACTGACCCTGACCTATATCACTCTGGTTGATTCCGGTGTTCTGATTCCGCCACAACAGGCCACTCCCACACAGGAAGCAACCCCCATCCGACACGCCGCTCCCTTTGATACAATTTATCGATGATGAAATGAGGGCAATCGACAAAACTAAATAGAAACATCTCCTGCTGCTGTTTATAATCAATTTCAGTTGCAGGTTTTGATTTTATGCAACGATGGCCCCACTTGATCGTAATTTCAGGGATAGAGATATATGAAAATCGCTGGCGTACAGATGAATGTCGCTCTGATGGCAACAGAAGCGAATCTGAGTCACATCATTGAAAAAATGCATGAGACGGCTTCCGCAGGTGCTCAGCTTACCGTTTTCCCGGAATGTGCTTTAACCGGTTACTGTTTTGCCAGTCTCGAAGAGGCCATTCCCTATGCAGAACCGATTCCGGGCCCTTCTACAGAAAAACTGCAACAGGTCTGCCGCGAATTGAATCATTCCGTTGTTGTTGGCATGCTCGAACTGACGGAGCAGGGTGTTTATAACGTAGCCGTTCTGCTGACACCTGAAGGCGTCCTGGGAAGTTATCGAAAAATCCATTTACCTTATCTGGGAGTTGATCGATTCGCCACGCCCGGCGATCGTGAATTTGCAGTCTACGCTCATCCTGCCGCGAACATCGGACTTAATATCTGCTACGACAGTGCTTTTCCGGAATCATCACGCAGCATGACTCTGCAGGGGGCAGATCTGATCGTCCTTCCGACCAACTGGCCTTCGGGAGCAGAATGCGTGGCAGAGCACGTAATCAATGTGCGTGCGATGGAGAATGGAATTTATTATTGTGCCATTAACCGAGTCGGACTGGAACGCGGTTTTCAATTTATCGGAAAAAGCAGCATCTGTGCTCCTTCCGGCGAGACGTTAGCCTGTGCTTCCGGCACCGAGGAAAAAATCCTGTACGCCACCATTGACCCTGCGATTGCCCGCAACAAACGAGTGGATCGCGTCCCGGATCAACATGTCATCGATCGACTGGCAGACCGGCGTCCTGAAATGTACGGAAAAATCGTGGAACCGCATGGATTGCAACCTCCACACCGAAACTGATCAAGCCTGAAATTCAAGCTTTCTCTCTGCTCCCCTGGATTTTGAGGGAAAATGCCAACGGCCATTCACAATAAATTCCTTATTGGCACAATCTATGCTCTTTCTGTGAGAATGCAGGCTGAGACTAGCCTGTCACAGCAATCTGTCAGATTTCCCGGAAAAGTAGACGATCAGGACACGACTCGTGTTTCTGATTCAAATCATTTTACGCAGATTTGTATCAGTTCTTTAACAGCAGATTGCATTTCCTGGCTGAAACCCCGGCTCGTTCAGGCTTTTAAGAAAAGACGCACATGAATTCCAGACTGTTTCAAAACGTGACAGCCGCTTTGATTCTTGCAGCGATTTCCGGACTTTGCTTTCAGGTTTTGTTGACCCATCCCACAGATGTACTCGTTGGTGCTCAGGATCAGGGGCACAATGATACCACAAACCAATTTATTGCGTTTAAAAGTTACCAGAAAATTTGCCTTGAGCAGCACGATCAGCTGCCGTTCTGGAATCCTTATTCCCTGCTCGGAATGCCTTGGCTGGGAAGCCCGCAATCATCGCTCTTTTATCCGGGAAACTGGATTTTCTTTTTCACCAGCGCACTGACCACAATCAGTTGGACACTGGTTTTTCATCACTGGTGGGCTGGGTGGGGAGCTTATCTGCTCGGTCGCAAATATCAACTCAACTTCTTCAGCTCCCTCCTGTCAGGAATCATCTTTCTGGCTGCTCCCTATTATGTTGCGAAAACCGGTGAAGGTCATTTCACATCGATCACGCAGATCGCCTGGTTCCCCTGGATCTTTTATGGTTATGAACTTCTGATTGAAGGTCGCAAAAAAGCGGTTCCTGTCATGGCCGTTCTGATTTCGATGGCCTTCTTCTGCGGTCATGTTCAGGAAGTTTATTATCTACTGCTGTTTCTCACAGCTTGCGTTGGCATTGAATCGCTGATCGCATTTTTTCAAAAAAAACTGCAGGCTGCAGAAGATCCAGCTGAAACGGCTGCATTTCGGACTGATCATTCAGAAACAACGATTTCAGCGGGGGGGTTAATCAAAGCATGGCTGATCACGGGAATCCTGACGGTCGGACTGGTCGCCGTTGATTTGATTCCCGTTTATATCTATACCCAGCAGGCCGTCAGAGCCAGCGGCATTGACTTGAAGGCGTTGGAAGGTGGCAGCCTCGCGCTGCCCAGTCTGCTGCTGCTAATCGATCCCTTTGTCTGGGGAGGGCCGGCTAATTATAGAGGACCGGGGGGCTATTACTGGGAAGCGATCTGCTACTTTGGATGCCTGCCTTTATTACTCGCCTGCCTGGGCATGTTTGCCAGCATCAAAAACCGGTCTGTGATTCGCTTGACGCTGATTGGTTTCGCGTCGTTTTTACTCGCATTCGGACCACATCTCCCTTTTTACACGCTGTTTTATGAGATCATCCCCGGCTTTTCCATGTTTCGCATCCCTGCACGTTTGCTGTGGATCTGTTCGCTGGTGATAGCCATGCTGGCGGGCTTTGGCTCTGAAACGATTTTGGCTTTGTATTTCAATCCTGCCAGAAAAAAGTATCGTAACATTTCAATCATCTGCTTGATTGCAGCCCTTTTTTGCCTGATGTATCTGGTGTTCTTTTCGCAAGGTCTGGTTTCCCTGGAACTTGATCCGGCACGAATCATTAAACTCCATCCGACCTCATTCATCGTAGCTGTTCTGGGTATTTCCGTGGCGGTATTCTCAGCCTGTGTTTCGCGTAGCGCAGCAACAGGAAGCCTCATCCTGATGTGTGCGCTTTCGTCCTGGGAACTTTCCGCGCACAGCCAGCAGATCTTGAGAACCATTCCGCAGACTTCATTTCGAGACGAAACGAAGATTACGAAGTTTTTGAAAGAGAATCTGGGCGAGCATCGCGTGCTCGTCGGCCAGAAGTTACTCAGTGATCGTGAAGCCTGGAACAGTCAAATTCTGAAAATTCAGGGTTATGAACCCGTTCCTCTGACACGCCTCGGACTTTTCGCAGCAGCCACGTTTCCGCAGGCAGATGCTGCCCTGATGATGGCAGGTTATAGCGAGCCGCAACTTACCACCGCACGCCTCCCCCTGGTGAATCTGATGAGTGTGAAATACGCGATCCTGCAAACAGACCAACGTCTGGAGCTGGAGGGCTGGAAAACCGTCGAACAAGGATCGATTCCTGAAGAATTTACTTTGAGAAACTCTGAACCGTCCCAGATCCCATATTTGATTCTGGAAAACACGGAACCACTCCCCAGAGCATTCTTAACGGGCAATACAAAACCTCTCAATCCGAATGCACAAAGCAAACAAATCGTCGCTACGGTCGCAAAAGTTCAACCGCGGAACGAAGTGCTGTTACCGCAGGATGTGCTGCCTGAAGGCAAGCGGCAATCTTATAAAGCAGCTGAGATCATCAAGGCGACTCCCAGCCGGTTACAAATCAAGGCTGAACTGGATGCGCCGGGATATCTGATTCTCTCAGACATCTATTATCCGGGCTGGTCGGCACAGATCAAAGAAAAAGAAGCGCCCATCCTGCCTGCAGACTTTTCCTTGAGGGCCATCCCGCTTCCCGCTGGCGAACATGAAGTCATCCTTTCCTTCACTCCCCCCGGATTTAAGATCGGACGCATCCTCTCGCTGACAACACTTGCCATTATTCTGATCCTGCTGCTGACGTCTTTGCGTTCCTCACCAGAGAACAAAGCGGGTTAAAATAGTCCGCACTTGAAAATAAGGCCGGGTAGAATCGCCGAGAACTATTTTCGTCAGCGACTCACTGACTTATCCGACTATTTCTGCTGTTTCTGTTTTTCCTGCTGCCGATAAAATTCTTTGACCTGTGTCTCCGATGGCACTTTTCCACTCCCCAGAAACTTCCCCAGGGGACGCTCGACTTGATGCACCAGGTATCTTCCCGAACGAAAAACAACGGGATTCGACCAGGGGTAAGCACCTTTAAGACTGACCGGATAGTCTGGCGGAGTAATCTGGTCGGGATCGGATGACGTTGCCAAAGCAGCCTCTCTGCCAAAACCACTGTCGATCAGGTCGGTCACAATGAATTCCTGCGGACTGTCATTGATGGCAGCATAGAGCTCTTTTCGATGGTGAGGACAGAAAATCAATACCGAATCGAAAAAGACAAACCGGGTCGCCGGCTTGATGGAAAGCTCCGGATACAAATAAACCAGGGTACTGTTATAGCAGTGTAATTGCCCGTCCTTCAGATTTTGCGATTGCAAATATTGTCTGACGGCATCCAGATCTTCCCAGTCAACCTGCACTAATAAGGCCAACTGAGACTTCAACCGGGCATTACTGGAATTCAACAGACAGGTCTTCCATAACATGGCCCGCTGAGGCTTGAATGCCGGATGTGATAAAACCACCAGCAGCAGGAAAAAAGCCATTCCCCCTTTCCAGCCCCAGGTCAGGGACTGGTGCCGAAATCGGCTCCCCAGAAAGCCTCCAATTACGGTGATTGCCAACAGATGGGAAGGGGGATGCACATAATCAAACAGGTGCTGAAACGCGAACGATTGAAATAACCAGCCAAGATACATTAAAGCCAGCAGAATGGCATCGCGTTTGCCGGATTCAATCGGCGAATTCCCGTCATTTTCTGTACTGACTCTCCCGTAATCTTTAATCGCAATAAAAGCGAGGGGTACTGCAACAAGATGTAACAGGAACCAGGGGTAAAAGCGAAATAAAAACTGGGCAAATCGTAATGGCTGCCAGCCCGCTTTACGGGCTGCGACATATTCCGGATTCCACTCGGTAAATGTCTCATAAAACCAGGGCCAGGCACCACTCTGCCACATCCAGTAGATACCCACTCCTCCCAGTACTAAGCCACCCAGCAGTAAGCCGGAGAAATCCAGCATCAGCTTCCGATATTGCCGGACCATCAGGCAAGATCCAATCCAGACACACAAGGCAGGTACCGCCACAAATGGTTTGATCCAGAATGCAGTCGCCCATAAAAGTCCTTCCAGAAAGGCCCATCCCCATAGAGATGTGAGGGAAACCGGTGACGCGAGACTTTCAACGAGTCGGTCCGTCTGTTGGCGGCGTAACCAGAGGGCCGCCAGTGCAGGGAGGAGAATCAGGGTGTCCCGCTGAAAGTGACACCATTCCGAAAGGGAAAAATAAAATGAAAATAAGGCGATCCCCAGCCAGAGCATTCCCGTCGTGGAAAGGTGGTTCCTGCGGTTCCAGAACATCAGAAGTAAGGTACTTCCGCTGAAGATCAGTAGATCGACACACCTGATCGCATCAGAACTCATTCCAACCACAGAACGAACCAGCATATGCAACCAGACAATACCTGGCAGATTCGTCTCAAACATATCCTGGTATAATGTTCCCCCGTTGAGAACTGTTTGCGCCTGCAAATCATAGAGCACAACATCCGTAGCGACAGGCATTCTGATAAATAGCGGGACATTCAGAATGAGAATCAGCAAAAAAATAACAGCGGCTACCCAAGTGCCCCCAGTTGATTGCCCAATTGGCC
>CAXBFD010000197.1:0-6543 GCA_963974925.1 uncultured bacterium
GCCGAATTCTTTCAATATCGTAGACGCCTCGTGCATCGTATCCCAGTCGGATTGACTTCCCATAATCACGCCCACCAGAGGGGAGCTGTTTTCTGACATAATGGAACTTTCCTGTTTGAGGCGTAGTTTCAGCCAACTGCGGGCTATTTTCTAAGCAAGTTTATTTTAATCCGATCCGTCGTGACTCCGATAATAATCAATTTGCTTACCTGATAGGAGTCTGCCATCCCCTTTTTTTGCAGGCTGCCTCGGACAAGTGCGGGTTCGTTTGACATTCCGGGTACTCTGGTCTAGTGTTAGAGACGATTAATTCATTCCCAGATGTGACAATATGAAAGGATCTTCGTTATGGCACGCCCTGTAACATTATTCACCGGACAATGGGCCGATCTCTCACTGGAAGAAATGTGCAAAAAAGCACAGGAATTCGGCTATGACGGCCTGGAACTGGCCTGCTGGGGAGATCATTTCGAAGTCGACAAAGCCCTCTCCGACGATACCTACTGTAACCGCAAGCGGGAACTGCTCGAAAAATACGACCTGCAACTCTTCTCGATTTCCAATCACCTCGTCGGTCAGGCCGTCCTCGATACCATCGACGAACGCCACAAAGCCATCCTGCCCGAATACGTCTGGGGCGACGGCGACCCGGCCGGCGTCAACGACCGGGCCATCGAAGAAATGAAAAACACGGCCCGCGCCGCACAGAAACTCGGCGTGAGTGTGGTCAACGGATTCACCGGTTCCAGCATCTGGCATCTGCTGTACGATTTCCCCCCGACGCCGCGCACGATGATCGACGCCGGTTATCAGCTGCTGGCCGACCGCTGGAATCCGATTCTCGACGTCTTCCAGGAATGCGGCGTCAAGTTCGCGCTGGAAGTGCATCCGACGGAAATCGCCTTCGACATCTATTCCGCGGAAGCCTCGCTGAAAGCGCTCGACCACCGCGAGGAGTTCGGCTTCAACTTTGACCCCAGCCACCTGATCTGGCAGGGCGTTGATCCCGTTGAATTCATCCGGTACTTCCCCGATCGCATTTACCACGCGCACATGAAAGACGCGTCGGTCACCCTGAACGGTCGCACCGGAATTCTGACAAGCCACCTGCCGTTCGGCGATCAGCGTCGCGGCTGGGACTTCCGCAGCGTGGGACGGGGCGGCGTCCGATTCGAAGAAATCATCCGCGCCTTGAACGAGATCGGTTACAACGGCCCCCTCTCCATCGAATGGGAAGACATGGGCATGAACCGCGATCACGGCGCCCGCGAAGCCTGCCAGTTCGTCAAGAACGTCGACTTCGCTCCCTCCGACATCGCCTTCGACGGCGCCTTCGGAGACTGATACAGAACAGAAGCTTCGGTTAGATCTGTCTGAAGAAACAGGGAGAGCGAACACCGTTCTCCCTGTTTTTACGCGCACACGAAACAAGTTGTCTCCTCCAATTATGAGCGGCGGGTGGTACTGTTGGCTTACCAAAAGTGATTGTGAATCAACTCCATCAACAATAAATGCAGGGGTAGACCCATGTGTCTACCCGCTGTGTTGACGTGATTCGTGTACTGGCTTGCGAACGTGATCACTGTTTCCTTCGTAATCATGATCCCGCATCGAATCTCGCCAGGCGGGTCGGCACATGGACCGACCCCTACGATGTTGTGTTCGTTGTGTTGTGATAATCTCACCCGCGTCCTCCGCCATTTCCTGTTGCCCTGTTATGGTTTTCGTGTCAGTTCGTGTATTTCGTGGTAGTAAAAACATAAAATAGATCACGATCGTATGTGGCACTGTTGGCTTACCAACAGTGATTTTAAATTATCCCCATCAACAGCAAATGTAGGGGCAGCCCTATGTGGCTGCCCGCGGTATTGACGTGATTCGTATAATGACCTCCAAACGTGATCACTGTTTCCTTCGTAATCGAGATCCCGCATCGAATCTCGCCAGGCGGGTCGGCACATGGGCCGACCCCTACGATGTTGTGTTCGTTGTGTTGTGATAATCTCACCCACGTCCTCCGCCATTTCCCGTAGCCCTGTTATGGTTTTCGTGTCATTGTTGGTTTGCCCAACAGTGATTGTGAATCAACTCCATCAACAATAAATGTAGGGGTAGACCCATGTGTCTACCCGCTGTGTTGACGTGGATCGCGTGATAGCCTGCGAACGTTTTTACTGGTTCCTTCGCAATCCTGATCCCGCATCGAATCTCGCCAGGCGGGTCGGCACATGGACCGACCCCTACGATGTTGTGTTCGTTGTGTTGTGATAATCTCACCCGCGTCCTCCGCCATTTCCTGTTGCCCTGTTATGGTTTTCGTGTCAGTTCGTGTATTTCGTGGTAGTAAAAACATAAAATAGATCACGATCGTATGTGGCACTGTTGGCTTACCAACAGTGATTTTAAATTATCCCCATCAACAGCAAATGTAGGGGCAGCCCTATGTGGCTGCCCGCGGTATTGACGTGATTCGTATAATGACCTCCAAACGTGATCACTGTTTCCTTCGTAATCATGATCCCGCATCGAATCTCGCCAGGCGGGTCGGCACATGGACCGACCCCTACGATGTTGTGTTCGTTCCGTCGTGATAATCTCACCCGCGTCCTCCGTCATTTCCCGTGGCCGTATGATGCTTTTCGTGTGCTTTCGTGTTTTTCGTGGTAGCAAAAAAAACAACCCACCTTGAGCGGCACGACGCCAGCCGCCGTTTTGACAGCCCAGCAAAACAAACACCCATTCTACCCCAGCGCCACCCACGCCCCGAGGTGAAAATGGTGAACCAGTCCCCAGAACAAAAATCATCCCGAACAAAACAGGGGCACATTCGCCCCGTCTTTTCACAGCACTTCATTGCCTTCTTCGCGGAAATGCGGTTTCGGATTCCGTTGATTCGGGTAGAATGAATCCATCGTGACTCCCCGATGAAATTGTTCAACAATGTTAACCCGTTGAGTGAAAGGTTGCAGAATGGTCCAGGCTCCCTGTCTTAAAATGATCCGCGTTCTGTTCGTCGTTCCGCTGGGATTCATGTTGGCCGTGCCGTCGGTTGCCCGTGGTAGTGAAGAGGATCAACGGGCGGGCAGCATTCACGGGCAGTTGACGAATGTGAAAGGCCACGCGGTTCACACCGGACATGCGGTCGTTTTTCTCTGCGACGCGAAAAGTGGCATACCCTTTTCTCCGGAAACCCGCAAGGTCATTGCGCTCGACTCGGAGACGATTCTGCGTTTCGATCAATATTGGCACGCGGTGACCGGCGATACCGGCGGTTTTCAATTCGAGAATGTTCCCGTCGGCACGTATCGGCTGGTGGCACAGTCGTGGGCGGGAATCACGGGAGTGCCCCGCGCGATGCCCAAATCAAAACGTACCGATCCGGGGGACGAACCGAGTTCACTGATCATCCTGCACGGCACCGCCGAGTCGGTCGTGGTGAAAGCGAATGAAAAGACGCGGGCCTTCCCGCGACAGTGGGGCGAAGAGATGCTGCGCATCGAAACCGATCCCGCGGAGTCTCACAATTTTCTGTTGATCAGCCGCAATCCCCGGCTGGGAGAAGGCGTACTGGGGCCGGTCGGCTGGGGGCAGGAATTCATCGCAGGGGTGATTGGCATCACCAGGATGGAGGATCCGCAGGTCACCCTCATCGGTTTACCGAAGGACGCGACCATTCACACGGGGCTGTTGAACTATGACAACAGTTCCGGCGTCGGCGGCCATTCCTTTGTCATCAATGCGACGCAGCCCGCAAAGCTGCCGATCTACGCTGCCTGGAGCAACGGCAAATATCATCCGCCCGCCCGTCTGGAGAAACTCACCGTGTTTCTGGAAGAAAACAAGATCAAGGTGCCAGAACTCACCGGCCTCACGCCAGCGCGCCCGATCAGTGCTTACGTAAACGGTGCCTGGAACACAGGGACCAATCAGATCAAGGTGCCAGGCTATGGGAAAGTCAGCGTGATGGATCTGCTGGCAGCCGAAAACTTCATGCGACTCAGAAAACATCACCGAGAGCGGGAGCAGCGTCAACCAAAGAAAAAAGTGCCAGAGACTCCCAAAGACGATGTACCAGACGATCGAAAATGAAAAACCAACCCCATTCTGCGTCTCGTGTGCCCCTGTTGGCTTGCCCAACAGTGTTTAAGAAAACGCCTCATCCACTCTGTTTCTCTACCACGAAAAATACGAAAGCACACGAAAAACAAACCACCATATGAGCGGCACGGCGCCAGCCGCCGTTTTACCAGCCCACGAAAACGAAGAACAATTCTACCCCATCGCCAATCGCGCGCTGAGATGAAAACTGTCAAGCTGGTTGCGTGAGCAGGGGCCTAGACGAAATCGATCTTGCGGAACAGTGTTTGATTTTTTTCAATTGAGTCAGGAATGAACTTGACAAAATGATTTTACGGGTGTAAAAGTGGCGTGTGTGAAGTGTTCGATATGTAAAATAATATTTACGGGAGTGTCGAGGTGGCTGCCCGAACAATAAAATTAACGGAAGTAGAAAACGTGCAGGGCTCTCTTGCTTCTAAGTTAAAGTCAGCTCGTACTTTAACAGGGATGTCAACGCGTGCTGTAGCTAAGCAGCTTAGCAAGGGGTTTTCTATTTCTCACGCAACAATTGCTAATTACGAATCTGGGAAAACTGTTCCACCAATCGATATTCTCGCTTCTTTGGCTCATCTTTACGATCGACCCCTAAACTGGTTTCTTGAGCGGAGCCAAAGCCTGACTGGAGTTCGCTATCGGAATTTGAAATCCAGAGTCAGGTCAGCAGAGCTTCATCAGTTTGAAGCAAATGTGCAACGTTGGATCGATGCGTATGTTTCAGTCGAGCAGAGATTAAATAAAACGCTTAAGTCCAGTACTTGTAAAATAAAAAATCAACGAAAACTTGCTCCTGACGCCCTTAGCCGTAGTGTTCGTGAAACGCTCGGACTTTCTTCTGAAGATCCCATATCGAGTGTTGTAGAATTACTGGAAGCTTTTGGGATTAGAGTGCTTGAGGAGCCTACGGATCTTCGTATCGATGGGCTTGCTGCAAGATATTCGGATGAGTACGTTGTGATATTAAATCCGACTGTCTCAAATGATCGTGTTAGGCTCAATGCGGCTCATGAATTAGCGCATGTTCTTTTTGGCGACTGCGATTCAGATGAAGCAGAATCAAAAGTAATGGAAAACAGGGCCTTTTTATTCGCATCTCATTTGTTGCTTCCGAATAATCAACTGAAGCAAGCATTTACCGGGAAGTCGATGGTACGCCTTGTCCAGTTTAAAGAAAAGTTTGGAATTTCCTTAGCCGCGATGGTTTATCGAGCAGAAAAGCTCAATTTCATCACAAAGGATCAAGCTAAAAAACTGTGGATTGAATTCTCACGCAGAGGATGGCGAAATAATGAGCCAGGATATGTTAGACCTGATCGCGCTACTAGGTTTGAACAGCTTGTTGAAGAAATACTTGAAAGTGGGAAGATGTCAATTAAAGAAGTCTCTGATTTAGCTGGAGTTCGTCCAGAAGAAATACGGGACCGTTTAAATCTTGCTATAGGAATTCCGAGTGTCTTAGCCTCACAGGAAGACGAGGCTCAAACGATTAAATTCCCTCAGTGATGGAAGGAGTCTGTTGAGTGGGAAATAGGTGTCAGTTAGGAGGACAGATCATTGAGTCCAGATCGTCAAAAATTAAAAATGCTTCCTGATGAAGATGAAGCATTGAGAGCGTTATATTTGGAATACAATATTCCATCAGATCAGTATATCCAACGGCCAGATGATTTAAAGCTTTTAGTTGATAGCTGGAATTGTCTTACAAGTCGCGAAGAAACTCCCACTGACATTCTCCACTATATTCTGAACCGCAGAAAGCAAGGCAAATGGGAAAAGCTCGGGCGTGCCGCTGGTAAGGATTTTGTACGTCCCCGTTTAGCTTTTACAGATGAAGAGTTAGCCGTTCTGGATGAAATCCATGAAGAGCTTCAAATTGCCTCAGATAGATTTGCACTAGATTCCGAGTTGGCTCAAACTTTACAACAGGAATTTGCTAAGAGAACGAGTCGAATTGTTCCAGCCATGATTCTGGCTGCTGAAATGATTAATCGTAGAAAATCCGGTGCTCTTGCTACGCTGAAGCCTAAGTCAGGCGATGAGGATCTTGGGTTTTCAGATATCAGCCAAGTAGGGAGCTAAGAATTCCTTTCAATCTACGCCAGATTCTTGCTCTGAGCTATATTATTAGAATTTAAAGAGAGTACTTATGAAGCTGTTATAGATAAGTGAGCAGGTTTTATAAGAATATCTTGATTATTTAGATTCACTGATACCATCACTTCTAGAGAGTTCTTTTTATGCAAAAAGTTCGAGTCACCATCAGGCACAATCCGAACGATCCAGCAGACGATTTACGATATGCGATTAGAGTGAAGCAAGATATATGGACTCATTCTCCAGTAGAAATTGATGTGAATAGCCACGGCACCCACAGGGATGCGGAAAGTAACGCTTATTTCGAATTCAGTACAAATTATTATTCAGAAG
>CAXBFD010000198.1:0-6508 GCA_963974925.1 uncultured bacterium
CGCGTCAAGCATTTCCCGCAGGAGAACCCACTCCGCTACCAAAGAGCATCGCCAACAGTTGGATGAACTGATCGATCAACTCAGTACAGAATAGTCAGCCTGAATAACACCAATTATTTGCTTTCCTTGAGGACAGGGTACTTTCCAGGACTCACCATCTAAGATCCTCCCTCAGTCATTTGGAGTCCTTACTAATTGCACTGGATACTTCTTCACGACTTCCGTCCATAATCAGCCGGGATTTCATCCCAGTCATCTGTATTCCACTTCAATACCGGATTCAGATCGGCTTGCCGTGTTAACCAGAGGACCGCTCTCATGATTCGCTGATAGACTCGGGGAGATAACTTTTGACCTCTGGCACTTCTTGAGTTAACACTTAGATTCTTCAGCCAACTGAGGGCCGTCTGGCTGTCGCTGTAGACGGGACAGTCAATCCCCTTCCGCTTCAGTAGTTGCAGTCCACGTACGATGGCCAGGAATTCACCGATATTGTTACTTCCGGTACTGATTGGATCGACTCGAAAGGCTTCGGTTCCATCATCCAGCCACACCCCCCGATACTCCATGAGCTTTTTTTTATCATTCCAGGCAGCATCCACGCATAAACCATCTGAGGGAGCGTAGAATTCATCTTCATGGGCTCTGTCCTCGATTCGCTGGGGTAAAGCTCCCCTCAGGCGAACTACTCTCTGCCACCAGCGAGCATAAGCCAGTAACCAGATAAACTTCAAAGTATGCGAATCAGGAATTTCATCAAAACCACAATCTGAAGCTATCCGCCGAATCTTCTTTGTTACATACCTACGATCCTCATGACGAAAACAGGGCCCCAGCTGGTCAAGCCAACCTGTAATTATCGAGATCGCACGAAGTGGTGAATCAGGCTCCTCGTGAGCCCGCTCCAGACTTTCCTTTAGTGAAGACCATGATTTTTTATCGATCTTCGTGATCAAATTCTTGTTGCGATACTGCACAGAGTACCCCAGCCATCTTGCTGATTTCTCCCGTCGTAGATCAACCATGGCACGAGAGTAACCATGCTTCACTGGAAGCCCAGCCTTCTTCAACAAATCTGACAGTTTATTCCAGGCAGCATGCGATTCCTTCTGAGTGCGACAGATCAGTAATATATCGTCTGCGTAACAGATGATTTTTGTTGCTGCTAAACCAGATTCCGGTTTCCATTTTCGGACAACGCTATGGTACAAGTACAAATTCAGGAGCAGCGGGCTCAGCGGGGCTCCTTGCGGTATTCCTTTTTTACGATTGTCGATACAGACAAACCTGCGGATCAACTCCACTATTTCAGGGGAAGGTATATATTTGGCGACGATATCCATCAACCGTTTACGCGGTACATTATCAAACGCATTTTTGATGTCTTCAGTAATCAATACGAAGCGTGACTCTTCGAGCATCTTTTTTTGAGCAAGAGCCAAAGCATCCATGCGATCATGACCTGGCCGAAAGCCAATTATCGTTTTCCCGAACAGGGGAGCGAAAAGTGGCTGTAAGATTTCTCCGGTTGCCCGCTGAACGACGCGGTCCTCAATGTTCAGCAATGCGATACTCCGCTCCCCGCAACCAGTGTCGTAACGATCTTTGGGAATGCTTACCCGCTTTACTGGTCCTGGTTGATATGTGCCTGCTTTTATTCCAGCCTGTATCGCAACCAGTAAACTCCATATTTCGAGGTCATACAAATCGCTATACCTTCTCTCGTTGAGGCCTGGTGCCTGTCCTCCGTTTATTGCCAACCACCGCCATACTCTCCACAGCAAACGTGGGTCAGAAGCCCACTGAGGAAGATAAAACCTTATATCATTGATCGCACCACGCCCCTCTTGCCCTGCTTTTTCTAGTTGAGCTTTTATATTCTGATAATACTGGTCCTTACTCCACTCATGGTATCCCAAAGCCCAGGGAGGTAACTCGTCTGGATTTAGTTTTTTGAATGAGTTTGCATACATTCATTCTGCCTCTTTAAAAAAAAGAGATGGCTTCACATCCTGTGTTGCCATCACCCCAGCATTGCGCTGAAAAAAGTAACTACGGGCGAAGCGGTAGCTGGGGATAGTCGCATCCGGAGTCATCATTGCATCCGTATGATCCCTAAGGAACATACTCTCGCACAGAAGATAATCCTCATGCATTCTAAGAAACCTGAAAGCACGGTCATTCAGTATGATCGTATCTCCCAGGTTTCCCCAGTAGAAGCGTACGCCTAGCACGCCTGTAGCGGTCAAGGAGCTTTCATAGAGTTCCTTCTCTACGAGTCTCCTGACAAGCTCAGGCTTCAGGTTATCTTTAACGTCCCCCAAATTGCCTGGGACGGAACTGGGACTCATAGAACCATCGAGTCCTAGGTACGTGGTGCTGTCGGATGAATCAATAATATTCACCGGACAGAGGTTACTCTTCAGGATGGTTCTGAAGAGCGTGTGGGTAAAGCCAGTTCTGTCACGCAATAGGTTCATGGAGTCGCCCCCTGTGCAACAGAAACTTTCGTGCTTTTACCCGATGTTGAGGAGAGACCTTGTTCAGGCTGTTTCCAGCCGCGTTCCCGGTATCCCTTCCTTCTATCGCGGACATCTTCCTCTGCGATCTTGTCAAACTCATCGGCAAGGTCAATGACGACTGACGGAGCTTGATACGGTCGAGTTTCGGATTCCCCAATAGTAGATTGTAATGCACCGATGCCCTGTCCACCTGCAGCGTAGATAAGAACATCAGCTTCAATGCCATATTGTGCGGCCCAGGTAGCTGTGATGATTAGCTTCTCAGGACGAGTAATCTGCTTGTTATCAACGTTACCATTTCCATTGCTCTGAAATTCCCAGTCAGGCAAGCGTTTCTGAAGTTCGTGCCCCGCTTCTCTGGATTCCACAAGGATGACGACTTTTGGAGTATTTGGGTTAGTGAAATGCGGTTTCCCCTGATGAAAAGGCACGCCGTATTTTTTCAGCTTTTTGGTGTTATTAGTGACAAATGCCCGCGCTACACCAGCAATAAAATCATTGCGGCGATTATTTTTCCAATAACTCTTCTGTTTCCACTCAAGACAACGTTTTTTGATGCCAGAAGCTGGGGCGGAAGGTGGTTTCTGCCAGAGGACCTGAACTGCGGTTTCGTGTGAGACGTTCGAGTAGATGATTCGCCCGGATATTGCTTCCAATAGCAGGCTTTCGGGAGGGCATAGAGAGATACTTGGCGATATGAAACTGTAACAGCGATAGGGATAGTCCCGAAAAATCCTCATTGATCCGAAAAAGCCTTTCTTCACAGCTTTGGCAGGATCAGGTAGAAGAATGATGTCCCAGTCTTTAGATTCACATCCACCATTCAAGGCACCACAAGTAAATAAAATGCGTGAAGGCTTGGCGGGCCAGTATCCCGGCGGCTTAACACTGGCATCGAGTTCGGGGTCCTCTAGCCTAAGTTTGTTACACAAATTATTTGCGTCCACTTTTCTAGAAGCCCGTACCAATATTTTCGCTGCGGGAAATGCGTGAGCTATTTCGAGTGTGCGTTGAACGATCTCATCACGCTTACTGACTTCGATCTGGCCGAGTGGGTTGTTTTTTATAGCAAGCAGAAACTCTCGCTCATCACCTGAGGAATTCCTCAATACAGTCTGCGACAATATTTGACGTTTTCGAAAGCGACGATGGTCGATTACCTTAACTTCAACACCTGACTGTTCGTGGCGATCCAATAAGGCTGGTATCAGTCCGGTAAGAACGATGATTTTCCTGGATGAGCACTCTCGCCATAATCGGGCATCTCTAGTAACCTCACGAATCATTCCGTTGCCTGCGCAGCTGAACTCTTTAATTGGAAACTCGATCAGGTCTTTTATCAGATTTCTGCCTATGGAAGAGCTCAGCCTGGAGGAAAGGCTCAGCCTGGATCTTCCATGGCGAATATCGATTTTTACAGTCTCAGCCATATGTATGTACCTTTCAATTAACCAAACCTCAAAAGTACTTTTGAAGTCTTGGACCAATCCCTGGAGTACACACCGAAAATAATGGTAAAGACAGGCCATGGGGTTGTCAAGGGTCTAAGGTCCCTGTATCGTCTTAATCGACGTGAAATCATATGACACAAGAAAAAGGTCTCACATATGGCAAAAGATACAGATAACAACAAACGACAGATCAAAATTTTCATTAATGCAGAAGAACATCGGAACGTGAGGCTGGCTGCTGCCCTCATGGATACGACGATGGCTGAGTTTTGCCGCGATATAGTTTTAAAGGAATCCCATGATTTGACTAAGAACCTCAAGCTGCCTGCTGAAACTGATAGTTCTGGTAGAAAACCTGCCTGAGTGGAACATCTGTAGCCGTTACTTGATTACCCAGCGTCGTATGACACAGTGGGTCTGTCGAGATTCAGAACGCCTGCAGCTGTTCGCCAGATTTTCAGTTCCTGCCCCAAATCTTTCTGGCGATCTTAACCAGAAGTGGTAATGACTCTCTGCAAGTGGTTCCCTTTGAGATGCTCCACAGGTTTTGTAAAAAGAAGCAGAACGCATCTCCCGGCTGTAGAACCGCTTTGATTTCAACTGGATCGGGCAGGTCTGCGAATAAGTAAAGTCCTGCTGCGACTGCGTTTTTATAAAGTCGGCATTCTGAGAGGAATCCGGTTTCCCGAAGTACTACATGGTTCCTCGATTTTCAGGCAACATTTTTGAACCTGTGGCACCCAGCGGTCGTTCCCACCAGTACAGATTACGTAGCAGATCCTCTCAACAAAAGGGTGTGGGCAATAGTGGAAGTGAGCAATTCGAAGATGGTTGCAGGTGAGGGAGTAGAGGCTGGATGCAGGATCTTTCGTCCCCCCAGAGATTATCGAGATGGAGGAGTGCTGACATTGACTTTTTTCACGGTCATCGGAGTTGCCTGGTGCACTTTCATGATGGTAGTGACTCCACCAGATCGAGATGTTTTTATCATCCTGTTTGCAGTTACTTTGTGGGCTGTTCCTGCGAGTCTGTCAGGTTGGATGCTGCTGAAATACCGAAGGGTTTCACTTACGATTGAGCCGGGTACTATCACCGTTCAAGGAATATTTTCTCGTAACTTTTTTGATCTCAATGACGTGCAGAAAGTTTGCTGGCGTCTTTTCCCCATGGGTTTACGCGTTTTTACGACTCCCCCCGAAACGGTATCTCTGTCTGTGAGTCATTTCAGCCGTGAAGACCAAGTCTGGCTGATCCGCTATTTTCGTCAGAGTTTTCCTGAAGCGATTCAGGAGAACTGGCCGTTGTACTGCCTGCATGTAGCCAACCGTTTGAGGGCAGAGAAACACACGGTGGTACGACCGCCCGGACCGGATGAAATCCTGATTACACGGAAACGCTACGATCGGATCATCATTCCTTTAATTCTTGTTTCTGCTGTCGCAGGAATCCTCATTGGAATCACGCTACACAACTTTGCCCTGCTTGTCCTGCCTTTTCTCATTGTCATATTCAGGTTCATCCTGAGAAATGCCACTCCACGGGAGGGACAGGTTCAGAAGCGACTTCTCGCCGACCGGGAAAACAGAGCCGTGTATTTACTGCTGGGATGTTGGAGTATCCTAGGTATTGGAAGTATCATCATCTGGAAATTAAACATCCCAGAGTCTGTGAAAATAATATCCTCACTTGTACTGATCCTGGTGCTTATTCCAGTCGTGATTCCAGTTGTCATGCGCTCAGAAAAAGAACGAAAGCAGCGCGAACAAATCAAAGCGGAACAGGCGGTGCGAGAGTGGGAAGCTGAATCAACGTATTTTGAATTCCGCAATAAAGAACCTTAAAACTGACATTGCATGCGCCCCACAAGCATATACGTTTCTGTGGAATCGTGCTCTGAGTAGAAATATTTTCCAGATCAACGCGTCACAAGTCCTCACTGACATGATGAGCTAGTCAACGCCACCGCGTCCTCGTTCTGAGTGATCAGTCTAATGGACTCGTTCTCGTAAATCAGGATCGTCACTAAAAAGCTGTAATACTTGGATGGCGTATTCGATAATCTGCTCTCGATTGTCCCCTATTCGGGGGACATGACGGCCGTTACAAACTGACAACATCTGGTTCGTACATTGACAGTGCTGTATAATGATGCTTGGTTAAATTTCAAATTAGAAAGTACTTTTTGAATCCGACATCAGATTTAGAATGGAGTCTTAAGATGATCATGACAAACGCCTTGGTTAAGGCAGATCCGTTTGCTCTCCCCAGCTGGAGGTGGGATGTAGCAGAACAACTTTGTAATCAACCAGGCCTTAAAGCGGTACCTGAGGATCAGATAACCAGAGACGCATTAAGCTACCTCAAAACCGGGGACAGACAGAAATTCCCCGAGATTCAAACTTCCTACCAGATATTTAAGGAAGACGGTCTTCGCCGCGCAGAACTGGAGCCGAGGATTCTGGTCGGACAGTCTGACTCAGAAATTGCAGGTTTCTGTAAACTCACTCCAGCAGTGGTTCAGGTTTATGCCGATCT
>CAXBFD010000199.1:0-6211 GCA_963974925.1 uncultured bacterium
GCGCCTGCCGGTTGAAAAACGTAGCGCTGGTTATGGAAAGATTCGTCCGATGTGTGGCTTGGAGATTCGGACGAAGATGGGGTCCTTATCTTACTTCGTCTCGTTTGACTTGCCGCTTGAGGTTTTTGTGTGTCGGCGTTTCGCGTCTTGCAACCGGTAGCTTTCGCCTGCCGTTTCCAGAATGTGGCAGCGATGCGTCAACCGATCAAGGGTCGCTCCTGTGAGGCGTTCACTGCCCAGCACCTCGGTCCAGTTCTCAAACGGTAAATTAGTGGTCACGATCAAGCTCATGCGTTCGTAGGCAGTGCTGATCACGTCGAACAGCAGTTCGGAACCAAGTTTACTCGCCGGAACATAACCCAACTCATCGAGAATTAACAGGTCAAGCTTTGCAAGTTGTTTCTTGAGACGGGACAGATCCCGGTCTTCGCGCGCTTCCATTAACTGTGTGATCAGTTCAGTCACCTGGTAAAAGCGAACCCGTTTGCCCTGACCACAGGCGGCGATTCCGAGCGAGGTGGTTAAATGCGTTTTCCCCGTTCCGGAATTTCCCACCACCAGAATGTTCTCCCGCTTCTCCAGGTACTCATCCCGCATCAGTTCGTTGACGAGCACTTTATTGATAGAAGGCTGCGCTTTGAAGTCGAACGTTTCCAGCGTATTATAAGTCGGAAATCTGGCCGCTTTTAATCGTCGTTCGTCTGCCTTGCGTTCGCGTTCAATCAGTTCCAGTTCACACAGTTGCAACAGGTACGGGAGGGTCTAAATCGAGCCGTCCAACCGACTCAACGTATTGCATCGCGTTTTGCATCAAATGAAACTGGCAACGCTGCCGGGGGGTTCCAGCGAACATGTTCAGTCTCGCCGCTTTCAAGCCTTCGTGCGCATCACTGACGATCAGTTTCACTCCATGCAGGCCGCGCTGGTTGAGCGAGCCCAGGAATTCACGCCAATGGACTTCCGCTTCGGATAGTGACACAGACACACCAAGCACACTCCGATGACCGCTGGTCAGAACGCCGATCGCAATCAGCACCGCACAATCTCGCACGCTGCCCCAAACGCGAACTTTTTTCATAGCGGGCGTCGAGGATCAAATATTCTACCTGCCCCAGCGGTCGATTACGCCAGGTTTCCAGCTCTTCGTCAAGCAGTTTAGCCGCCCGACTGACCTGAGTGCTGGTGACATTAAAGCCGCAGAGCTCGGTGGTAATTTTGGCAACCTTACGGGTGGAGACGCCTTGAATATACATTTCAGTGATCGCCAGCTTAAGTGCACGTTCACTCCGTTCGCCGCGTTCCAGTGCAGATGGATAGAAGTCGCCATCACGTGTCTGGGGCACTTGCAGTTCGAGCTTTCCGAGGCGACTTTGAAATGATTTCGGCTTAAAGCCGTTATCCAGCAACGTCAATTTGAGTTGAGATAGAATTAGCATTCTCGGTCTCTGTTCTGCATGCTGTTGCGTTCGATGTGCAAAATCTTGCACCTGTCAGCGTCGGGAGGTGGACTGATTTTCGTTTATCAGATCCGGGACAGAAGCGTAAATAAATATTTCATTTGTAAAACGACTGTTTTTCAGGGGGGTAAATCGCAAATGAGGCGAACTTTACTCACTAATTGAATATGCTGGTATGCTGATTGCGAGAGAAAGGATTGTTCATTTGCTGTCTGCAGAACGGAATGATGTTAAATGCCCGTTTGATAAAACGACGGATAATATCTACCAACCCAAGGAATACACGTTTGTTAGAAGAGTTCATTCACAATTTTGCTCACAACCTTTTCAAACCACTGCTTCTTTTTTCTATATTTTTTTGATCCCTATTCGGAAAGTACCTTTTGAATTTCCCAAAGCCGTGTAGCAGGGTTTGACGCTGTACTTGCTGATTGCAATCGGCTGGCACGGAGGGGAATAGCTGGCTTCACTTTCACTGGCCGAGTTTGGTCAGGCACTGAGGTTCACGTTTACTTACAGTGTTACCATCGGTATTCCCGTCTACATGTTGGTTGCACAGGTGGTCATGAATACGATTCCAGTGGCATGACCCGGATCGCTCTGGCTGGAACGTACTGAGATCCAGCCAGAGCATGTTTTAAAACTTGTGATTACTCCCTGAATGGATGTAGCAGAAACCTGTGAGAAGGAGATACAGATGGTTCTTCCCCCTTTAAAACAGTCATGTCCGTGTATGAAAGAAGCCTTAAATCATGGCAACATGGAATTTGTGGAACTGTTGAGAAGCGAATTTCAACAGAAGCAGCTTCGGAAAACCGATTTGGATTCTGACGATTCGACCGTCAGACGAGTCTCAAAAAGTTATCTCGAACGACTGGGAGATCCTGGAAATATACCAGCCACGACACCCCGGGCTGCAGTGGTGGCCTGCTCTGATGCACGCGTGCCGGTGCTGGAGTTGTTTCAGCAGGAGCCGAACCATCTTTTTGAAGTGAAGCTGGAAGGGAATATCGCTTCTACAGAGTGCCTGGGAAGTATTTCCTACGCGGTAGAGCATCTTCCTGCCATCGAAGGTGTCGTCGTGCTGGGGCATACCGGCTGCGGAGCAGTCACAGCGGCCGTAGATCAGTATTTGAATCCCAGGCCGGATACAACACCTGCTGACAGCACAATTCGTTCTCTGATTCGTTCGATTACGCCCTCGGTTGAAATTGCAGCATCCGCTCTGTCTGCGAATCCCGAATTATTACAGGGGCGTTTTATGCGTGAATCACTGGACCGGACTCGTTTGATTGATACTTCGATTTTTGTGAATGCGGCTGCAATGGCCTGGAAAATACAGGAATTTGTAAAACGCCTGTCGCGAGTCATTCCGGTCTGGTATGGCGTCTACGATCTCGCATCCTTCCGGATTTTACATGTGGATCTCGCACACCGGGATGGATCACTATTGTTTGGCCTGGGAGATGCGCCCGAGGTGATCGATTTAAATGATGTGGCGAAGTGTCTGTCACTCTATTTGAAAAAAATGAATACATTTGATGCAGCCCGCTTTGCAAGTAACGGGCATAACCAGAAGACAGAAGAAGTATGGGAGAAGCTTTCCGGTAGAAGTGAAACTTCAGGCATGATTCAGAAAACGAAATCAAACAGAGAAAACTCAAGTGAACTTCACCAGTGAATGAGTGGGTTGGAAAGCGGTGCTGCTCCATTGCATTCAGTTTGACAATCCACTCATTCATTTAATGATACAGCCGGGCTGAAATAAAGCTCCCAGGAAATCCTGATATGACTGTGACCGTAGAGTTAACAAAAGTGATTGTGATTACAGAAGCCCATTACGAACAGGAAATGCTGAGTCATTTTCGGTAACTGGGGATTAAAGGATTCACATGCATGAATTGCCGGGGACAGGGGCATCACCAGGTTTATGATGAGCCATTTATTGATCATTCCCAGCCCCGGATCGAAATCATTACGACTGATGAAATTGCAGAATCCATCGTTGATTATTGTCGTCAACCACGTTTTGAATCACACGCGATTAGCGCTTACCTTGAGACAGTTCGCGTTCGTGATCCCGATAAATTTATTGCCTGAGAAACAAAGGAATCAGCTGATGGTCAATGCGGTTTCAGGAGATGGTCGTCTGAAACCGTATCTGATCATCAAAGTGAGGAGTCGTGTTCGTCGTGCAGGTTTCCTGAATAAATCAGTTACGCATGACCAATGCCCATATCAATGGGTGGTTCAGTCTATTTTTCGACAGAAGTGTACGTAGTTTGCCAGTCACCTTCATGTGCTTACTTTGGCGGGTAGCTAGCATGATGGGTGGCTGGCAACTTCGTGCTTTCTGTCAAACCCCTGAGCTTCGCGGCGGACACGTTTCTTTTTTCCATTCTCCCGGTCATTGCTTCAGGCAGGTGATCTTCTTCACTTCGCGATACCAGGCGGACAAAAGTGCGTTCGGCAGACTGAGTAGTTGCCAGAGCGCATCGGGTAGTGGCAAGACGGCTAACCAGAGAATTGTCATGACTGTAAACAGACGATTTCGAAAAGTTCTCAACGGTTGGCGCACGTTTTGATACTTTGGATTCTTAATAGCTTGTTAATCTCCAAAAGTACATTTTTGATGCATTAAATAGATCCTCATTCGATCAATATTCGTTTTTGTATGAAGATTCTGGCCCCTCTTGAGATCGCAGATCGTTCCCCTTTGGACATCGATATCAAGTGATTTCATTAAAGGTTTGTGCAAACAACTGCATGGGGGCTGCAATATTCTGCAGGTGCTGTGCTTTACCGGAACATGATTTTTCAATGATTGAGAATTTACTACGGGGGGCTATAATTTTCTGAAGGTAAAAGGGTTGCGCCAGATACATTCCTGCGGCAGAGTAGTTTGCCCGGCAGGCTGAGATGTACGCTCATCATGCACAGGAATGAGAAAAGTGAGGAGGGCAGGAAGCGAATTGATGTTTCAAGTCTATGAGACGCGCGTCAGTCGCGGATTTCAACTGGCGATTGGCGGTCTGGCGATACTGAGTCTGACAGGACTCATCGTCACCCTGTGGATTCTGGCGGATTTCCAGCATGAACAGGAAATTGTCGCGCGGATCATCCGGGACCTGCCTGACAGTGATCTGGCGGTGGCACGCGAACTGGCGGTGGAATTGCGGTTTCAGTCTCAGTTATCGATCCTGCTGGTATTGAATATCCTTGCAACCGCTGTGGCGCTGGCATTACTCGTGCGTGCCTATCTGAACAGCGAGCGTTCTTTACGTGAAGTCAAGGTAATGGCAAGTGATGTGCTGGCCAGTATGGATCAGGGAGTCCTGACTACGGATCGTGATGAAGTCATCACCAGTATCAATCCTCGCGGAATCGAATTGCTCGGCTTGCAGGGGAAAGTCTTGGATCAGCCTTTATCCGTCGTGGGCATTGAACATACCTTACTGTCGGTGATCTGCAGTCATGTTAATGCGCATCATTCCCCTGTCCGAGACTGCGATTATACCATTACAACACAGGGGCACGAACAGACTCTCCGGGCGGGATGCAGCCTGCTGAGGAATGAGCAACAGGTAGAACTCGGGACCGTCATCCACGTTCGCGATGTCACAGAGCGGGTGTTGATGGAACAGAGTCTGCGGCGGATGGAGCGATATGCCGGCCTGGGCTCACTGGCCACTGGGCTGCAACACGAAATAAAAAATCCGCTGAGTGCCCTCTCTCTCCACGTTCAACTGTTGGATGAAGCTCTGGTGAGTCAGGCGACCGGCGAGGAAGTCGATGAAATGCTGGGGGTGATCCATACAGAAATAAAACGGCTCACTTCCGTACTGGAGGGATTTCGGGACTATGCCTCCATGTCAGAACCGGGACGTTCCGATGTGGACCTGGCGGCTTCGATCAAAAAACTGGCGCGGTTTATCCGACCACAGGCAGAACAGCAACACGTGAAAGTGGAAGTGAATCTTGCAGAGGAAAGCATCCCGACCATCAAGGCTGACTCGGTTCACATGGACCAGGTACTCCTGAATCTCGCATTAAATGCTCTGCAGGCCATGCCAGACGGCGGGACGCTTTCGATCGGTCTGCAAAAAGAAGGCGAATGGCTGCGGATCAAGGTGACCGATACGGGGAGAGGAATACCCGTCGAGTACCGGGATCGTATCTTTGACCCCTACTTTACCACGCGGAATGACGGAACTGGCATGGGACTTGCACTATGTGAAAAGATAGTCAGACAACATGATGGCACCATTGATTTGAAAACAGGTGCCGAGGGGACCGCTTTTTCCGTGATACTGCCGATAAACGAGAAACCATGAACTTTGATGGATTTGGAATACTGATCATCGATGATGAACCCAACATTCGTTCGGGGCTGGCAAAAGGACTGGCTCGTGAAGCGGATGTGGTGGAGACAGCACCCAATGCGGAAGAAGGTCTTACGAAATTCCGTGAAGGCCTTTTTCAGCTGGTGATTGCCGATGTCCGCTTACCGGGTGAAATGGATGGTCTGGAACTGATCGATCAGGTGTTGCGCATCCGCCCCCAGACAACGGCGATCATCATTACCGCACATGGTACCGTGGAAACAGCAGTCAAATCCATGCGTATGGGAGCTTTTGACTTTATTACCAAGCCGCTGGACCTGGACCTGATCCGGCACCAGGTTCGCAAGGCACGAGAACATCATCGCTTGCAGACCGAAAACCTTGAATTGAGGAATCGGCTCGTCAACGCCG
>CAXBFD010000200.1:0-5829 GCA_963974925.1 uncultured bacterium
GTTGGCAGTGGCCACTGTTTCACCCTTCTGTTTCGATGATCTCTAAGGTCTCAAAAATGATCTGTTAAATATAATCTGTCCCGCGGTGGAATCAGACTGATTCCTGATCAACATTTCCCGTTTACCGTGACAGTCAAACATGTAGACGCACCTCGTACGCCTGATGTTCGTTCGCGGAATCAAAGAACTGATATGTCGTCAATTCTATCCTCTCATAAGGACAATAACGAGTCATTTCCGGCTCAGAATCCAATTTTCATCGAGAGACATTCGCGTTAGTGGCTCTACGGCAATGGGTTACAGAGTCTGTTTCGGTTATGTCGGTTGCCCCGCTGGTGGGCGTGGTGCGTCCCGATTTTTTCGCGATCTCCCGCAGAAACAAGGGAGTCTATTCAGTAAGTTTATAGATAGTAGTTGGTTAGGTGAATTGATATGAACGAAATTCACTTAAGTCATGCATTCGATCAGGAAAGGTTTGCCGGAGCGATTTTGGTTTGTTATGATACATAAGCAGATATTTAAATGAATTGGTTTATCCGTTCAGCCGATTTCAAAAGAAGGGTTGAATTGCGAAAAGAGTTCCCTCCAGTCACGCCTTCCCAATTAATACAGCGCACCGAGGTGTTGAATATGAGTTATCCCGCAAGCGGCATTCAGGTCACCCAATCCAGGCGTTCGTTTCTCCAGGCCGGTTTTCTTACTTTGGGAGGGCTGGGGTTAAGCGATTTGCTCCGACTGAGGGAGGCGGCCGCTTCTCCGACGCGATCGACGCCGGATACATCGGTGATTCTCATCTGGCTGCAAGGCGGTCCCAGTCATATGGAAACGTATGATATGAAGCCGAATGCACCGATTGAGTATCGGGGAGAATTCAATCCGATTCACACCAATGTGCCCGGCATCGATATCTGCGAGATGCTGCCGCTGCATGCGAAGGTGGCCGATCGGTTTACGATTATTCGTTCCATTTCACACGGGTTCGCCAATCATGCCGGCGGTGCCGGGCGGTTTCTTTCCGGCCGTGATCCCTTAAAACCACTCGCCCCGATTTCTCAGTTTCCCACGATTGGCCCGATTGTTTCCAGGATGCGCGATCACGTGAATATCGGCATCCCGAATTATATCGGAAATCAACCCCGCGTGTACGGCGGCGGCAGTGCTTATCTGGGTGAGTCGGCGCTCCCCTTTGTCGTCGGCACCGATCCGAATGCGGAAAATTTTCGAGTGCCCAATATTACCCTGGACGATAAACTCAAAAATCGTCTGGATGACCGGATGACGCTGTTGACCTCGTTCGATCAGATGCGCCGCGATCTGGATCAGGATGGTTCACTGCAATCCATCGATCAATTTAACAGCCGCGCTCTGGACATGTTGACCAGTGATAAATCCCGCAATGCCTTTGATATGTCGCAGGAAAGTGAATCCACGCGCAATAAATATGGTCGTCACAAATGGGGCCAGCGTGCGTTACTGGCGCGCCGGCTGGTTGAGGCGGGGAGCAGTTTTGTCACGATGCAGATGCAGAATCCGGGTATCCCGGGCTGTGCCGGCAACTGGGATATTCATGCGGTGAACGGTCACTTATATGATGATATGCGCGGTCGGCTGCCGATTTTTGACCGCGCGGTCTCTGCGCTGATCGAAGATATTTACGAGCGCGGTCTCGATGAAAAAGTGATGGTGATCGTGACCGGCGAGTTTGGTCGCACCCCGCGGATCAATTCGCAAAAAGGAACCCGCTCGAAAATCATGCAGCCCGGGCGCGACCATTGGCCCGGTTCGATGTCGGTGCTGGTTTCGGGGGGCGGCATGAAAATGGGACAGGTCATCGGTTCGACGACTTCGAACGGCGCTTACGCCAAGGATAACAAGCTGGATCCGAACGATCTGTTATCAACGGTCTATCGCTTCCTCGGCATCGACCAGAACCACGAGTTCCTCGACTACGGCGGCCGCCCGATGACGATTCTGCCTAAGGGAAAACCGATTGCCGAATTGAGCTGACGCGATTCCTGATCAAATCCGAAACTGGTTCAGGTTCGCGTGGGCCTGAATGCAATTCGGATCAGCTCAGGAAACGGGAAACAGGCGAGGACAGGCATACGAATTCAAGACGCCGATTCAATGTCGCGGGCGGACATATGGCGCCGCCCCTACGCGGAATGGGATACAGTGGGCCGACACGTTTTGTTTTTCTTCGATGCACCTTCCTGCTCCCCGTGTGGCACACCATTTGATGCCATCGATTACTCCTGCTCCTGTTTCTTGCGTGGAAACTGTGTTTCCAGCAACTTGACCGCTTCCTGAAACGCGGCTTGATCGGAAGGCTGATCGCCGAAGTTCGTATTTTGCTCCGGGTCGCCGCTGTGGGGCGGCAGTTTGCCTGAATGTGGGGAAGACAAATGAGTTGCAAAAATCTCGAAAAAATGTGTTTGACACATTGAAGTAACTGTATTACTGTGTTGATACAGTTCGTTGTGAGGAAATTCAATGCAAATTCAATTATCAGAAGCAGACGGCACTCCCTATTACCAGCAGGTGGCGAACCAGGTCAAATTCCTGGTGGCGTCCGGGCGTCTGGAGCCGCACGAGCAACTTCCCTCAGTGCGCGGGCTCGCGCAGCAGTTGACGATCACGCCGAATACGGTCGCGCGGGCTTACCGCGAGCTGGAAGCCGAAGGGGTGGTGGTCTCGAAACGTGGTGCCGGCGTGTTTATTTCTAACGGCGTCTCTCCCCTGTCGAATAAAGAAAAACGCCGCATTCTTAATGAGCGGATGGATGCCCTGCTGACCGAGTCGCGTCAGTTAGGTGTGGATGAAGAAACCCTGTTGAAGTTGTTGCGTCAGAGAAGCCAGAAGTTTGATTCCTACCAAGAGGTCGAAAAATGAGCGAGCATGTGATTGAAATCAGTGATTTAAGTCGTCATTTCGGCAAGAAACAGGCGTTAGCGAATGTCAGTCTGTCCGTTCCGGAAGGCTGCGTGTTCGGGCTGGTCGGCGAAAACGGGGCCGGCAAAACGACGCTGTTGAACCACATTCTGGGGTTCCTGAAGCCGCAACAGGGAACCGTGCGCGTGTTCGGTTTGAACCCGGTGGCGGACCCTCCCGGTGTGCTGGGGCGGATCGGGCATCTTTCCGAAAATCGGGATCTCCCCGCGTGGATGTCGATTCGAGAGCTGTTTGAATTCACCCGCGCCTTTTATCCCAAATGGGACCCGGTTTACGCCGAAGAACTGCTGATCATGTTTGAACTCTCTCTCAGTCAGAAAGTGCCCACGCTCTCGCGGGGACAACTGGCGCGGGCAGGGCTCTTATTGGCGCTGGCGCATCGCCCGCCGCTGCTGGTGCTGGATGAACCCTCGTCAGGTCTGGACCCGGTAGTTCGTAAAGACATTCTGGACGCCATTATTCGCACGGTCGTTGATGAGGGACGCACGGTGTTGTTTTCATCGCATCTGCTGGATGAAGTGCAGCGCGTTTCAGATCAGATTGCGATCCTCGATCAGGGTAAGATCTTGCTCTCCAGCCCGCTGGATGAAGTGCTGGTTTCGCATTATCAGTTGACGGTCCGTTTCCAGGAACCGCAGCCCTGCTTTCCGCAATTGACGGGCGCACTCACCTGGTTCGGCTCGGGCCGGGAATGGAAAATCGTCTGCAACGGCCAGAAACAGGAGTTGGAAGCCGCGTTACAGGAGTTGAATGCGGAGATCATGGAACGGAGTACCCCCACGCTGGAAGAAATTTTCGTAGCCCGGATGAAATCCGTAGCGCGATCATCTGCAGAGGAATAAGACAATGACAACTGCCTTGTATGTGACGACAAAACTGTTTTGTAAACGGGCCTGGCTTGGCGCTCTGCTGGCGGTGGGCATCCTTGTGCTGGGGCCTTTGTTGTTTGTGGCGCTATCAAAATTACTGGCGGTAAGTATCGATCATTTGTCAGACAATGTGCGTGGATATTATTTTGCCTATCTGACGATTTCTCTGGTCTGTTTCCTGGCCGTTTCGATGCATGCGCTGTCTGGTTGTCAGACAATGTGCCGTGGATTGCCTGTATCTTCGCGCGCGATCGCTTCCTGGATGATGCTGGCAATGGTTGGACTGATCGTCCTTCTGCAACTGGTTACGAACGGGGCATATCGTTTTCTGTTTTTTGACGAAGGCTGGTTGACAAGAGATTGGCCCATATTGGGGCCGCTCCTATTTATGATTACCATAACGCTGGTGGGGAATTTCATCTACTGGAGCCTGAAATCCCCCAGCTTTGTCCGGGTCCTCTTCTGCGTCGGGTTCATAGGAGGCTTGTTTTGGTGGTTTATCTCACGTTATTACCCGCAAGGATTTCAGAAGCCGTTTGTCATGTGGGATCACGTTTCGCTGGGTGAATTTATGACGCTGCAACTCGTCAGTCTGGGAGCCTGGTATCAAGGGACGAGAGACTTTGCACAGGTTCGTGCGGGGATAGCAACGCCGAGTCCAATCTGGAACAGGGTAGAACAGGAATGGACTGCGTTGATTTCCGGAAGCCGTTCCGAAGGCCTTCTGCAACATTTATCAAAACAGGACATGCTGGCGCAAATACATTGGCGAGATTCGTGTCAAATGGCTGTCATCGTCGGGGGAGTTCTACTGGGGTTTGTAGTGCTATTAATTAATTTAGAGAGCACTATTTCATTTAACCCCCAAAGCCCCGGACTGAATGATTTTCCCGAAATCGCTGAAAGTTTCCATGGCATGTCATTGTTGTTCGGTTGGATTGCTGCCATTTTCATTGCAGTAATCTCAGGAAAAGGAATGAATGGTCCGGGCCGTACCGAAATGAAACAGTTTCTGGCGATCGCACCACTTACCGATCAAAAATTGAGTACTGTCTTCTACAGGAATGTAGTGAAAACGTTTGGCTATTCGTTTCTACTGATCCAGACTGGTCTACTGTTGAGTTACCTTGGGCTCTGGTTGATACAAAGTTCAGAAATCTTCAGTACAGGGCAGCAGACATTTAACTGGGGCAGAATGGCTTTCAACTATACTTTGATAATGGTGGCCGGTTTCTGGATCATGGGCGCGAATTTGATTTCCATATTATGGACCGGTCGCACCTGGTTTTACTGGCTCATGTTTGCCTTATTCATGGGCGGTATCTTGTTTCTATTTGGCTTCGCCATGTTTCCAATTCACCTGATTACAAGCTATGAGGTCCAGCATTTTCTAGAATTCGTTTTGATTCTTTCTTTCTCTTTTCTGCTTGTGACGGGAACCGGAATGGCGTATTGGACTGCCTACAGCAGGGGACTGATTAGCAGAACCGCACCTCTGGTCGCTTTTGTCTGCTGGCTGCTCATCTTTGGTTTTGCATGTTATTACTTGTTTCCTTCAACGTTAAGCATTGAAGATGTCTTCGGATTCATTTTTCTAGGGGCTATTTTATCTCTGATAATAGCCCCCTTCGCAACGATTCCGCTGGCGGTCTCCTGGAACCGACATCGCTGAGCCGAGTAATGAAAAAGTCGAATCAAACGAACGTTGTTTTATAAACGAAAGAAGTGAGGTGTTGTGATGACAACTGCCTTGTATGTGACGACAAAAGATTTTTGCAAACGCGCGTGGTTTGGTGCGCTGCTGGCAGTAGGGACGCTGGTGATGGGGCCGTTGTTGTTTGTGGTGCTGACGCGGCTGCAGGGGTTGAACCTGGATTATATGGAGCATGACCTCTCCGGTTATCACTTCGCTTATCTGGGTCTTTCCTGGATCGCTTTTATGGGGGTCTGTCTGCATGCGCTGGCAGGCAGTCAAAAGATCTGTCTGGGACTGCCGGTCTCGTCGCGG
>CAXBFD010000201.1:0-5756 GCA_963974925.1 uncultured bacterium
CAGATTCATGCGCTCGGCCAGCGAGTTTCCGACGGCGGCGATGCGTTCATTTTTCGCCAGTTCAAAAGGCTCTGCAGCCCTTACGGTCGAATGCAAATGGAATAGAAACAGAGCGGCAATCACAAGACAAGGTCGCATCGCAGTATCCTTTTCAGTTCGGTCAGGTTCGCAGGAGATCAGCGTCGTCCAATCACGACACAAGGCGGGAAACAAATTTCGGTTCGCGGAAATTTGTCCATTCGGATCCGGCGCGAGGTGACTGTGATCTGTTACCAGCTTCTTCACCATTCCTACGCCAATCTCTACCATAGCGATGGACACAGGGGAGCGTCAAATGAGACTTCGCGACAGATCTAAAAACAATGGTGGGATGGAGTTAGGTTGTGGACACCCGAGGCTGGTATCTCAACCGGCACGCGTCTTTATAAGCCATTTAATCAAATAGACTTACGACGTTCCGCTCTTTCTGGATATTGCTGATTCCCCTTCTTCCGTGTTTCAGTCCTGCCGGCACGCCAGGCAGCCAGTCTGGTTGTTCAACGTTCGATCACCCCCAGATTTATGATCATAGAATCCGCACAATCCGCAGCATCTGTCGTAAGACGTGGTTCACCTCACATTGGCATAGGATTCGCATTTGAACAGAGTGTTCTCACTGACGGGCATGCAGTAACAGTTTGATCGGAGAAAAACGATGTTCAATCAACAACAGAGTGACAGCAGCAGCGAAGCTCCCAAAGAGGGAATCCTGGATACCATCGGCTCCACCCCCTTGATTTGTTTACGCCGCTATCTGGGAACCGTTGACGTTCCGCTTTACGCCAAGCTGGAAGCCTTTAATCCGGGCGGGAGCGCCAAAGACCGTCCTGCCCGCGCGATGATTGAAGACGCGCTCCGTTCTGGTACGATTGACAAAAACACCACGATCATTGAATCCACATCCGGCAACATGGGCGTCGGTCTGGCACAGGCCTGTTGTTATTTTAGTTTGCCTCTGATCTGTGTGGTGGACCCGAACGCACAAGCACAGAACATCGACATTATGGAAGCCTACGGCGCGGTGATCGAACGCGTGACGCGGCCTCTGCAGGGTGCGTTTCTGAATGCACGCATCGCCCGGGTTCTGGAACTGGTCAACCAGATTCCTGATGTCTTCTGGCCCAACCAATACGCAAATATAAAAAATCCACTCGCTCACGAAAATGGGACGATTCAGGAACTCGATACAGCATTGAATGGTGAAATCGATTATCTGTTTGTCGCCACCAGCAGCACAAGTACCGCCCGTGGCTGCCGGGATTATCTGAAAAAACGGGGTCGTGAGACGAAAGTGATTGCCGTCGACGCAGCGGGCAGCGTGCTGTTTGGTGGTCTGGCAGGCCGCAGACGGATTCCCGAACTGGGAACAGGTCACGTCTCCGCATTGGCCGCGGGACAGGAATTTGATGACGTCAAGCGCGTCTCCGATCTGGATTGTGTCGTTGGCTGCCGCCGGGGGGTCAAATATGAAGCCATTCTCGTCGGGGGGTCTGCGGGCGGCGTCCTGGAAGCGATTCGCTCCATGATTTCCGAATTGAGAACCAAGGTGTGTGCCGCCATTCTGCATGATTCCGGCACCCGTTACCTCGATACGATTTATTCGGATCACTGGGTGGAACGCGAACTGGACTGCTCCTCAGAAGAATTGCAGGCACGCATTGAACAGCCCAGTCGTGTCGGCAGGGAGACCAGCCAGAGAAAACACCGCTTTGCTCCGCATTTGAATGGAGTAAGCGAGGGAGAAAACAACACGATGATGAGAGCGATTCAGATCAGTTGATGCGCCATTGATGTCTCCACCCGCTCTCATCGCAGCAGAACACAGCGCGCAGACTCTGTCCGAGGTCGCGTAATCCGAAATGCTACTTCGCAAACGGCTTCGGGAAGCCACTCATAGATCTGGTTCTGAATTTCACGTTTCTACAAAGAATCAGAGTTCTTCGCATCTGCATTTATTACACGTTCTGTCCTGTGCGGCTGACTAAATTGCAGCGCCCCCTGCGAACCGATATCATGTGTCGCATGAGAGAGGGACAACGGCAAGCATTTTCTTCCCTTCAATGTGGTGGAAACGAATCAGACGCACGGGATTCGATAACGTGATCGAACACAGGGTGACCTGAGTACTGACGCAGGCAGCGAGGTCTGCTGAAGAACAGTCGTTTCCTGATGCCTGCCGCATCGCGGGATGGTGCGCCCGTGGTTTCTTGCCCGATCGGGTAGAATGCACGGGCTCTCATGCACATTGATGGTAATCACAGGTTGTGGGAATTCAGATGATTTTACGGCTCTCACAGAAACTGAATCAGAAAATTAAAACCGGCAAACTGCAGGAACTGCCTTTGCATCAGAATCCGCTTGCCGACTGGTCCTGTCGTCTGTTTTATGCCAATCGCAGTCAGTATATTCTCCTCAGCAACTCGAAATCTCTTTATTCCTGCGTGATGGCAGGCAAAGGGGTCACCAGCGAGAAGAAGTTCGCCCAAGCGGCCTTTGAATGCATTCGAGATTTTACCGCCGATGACGCACAGCAATGGGCCTTTCGAAAATATATCGCTCCTGAAAAAAACAGGGTTCAAGTGGGGAAAGCCTTAAGCCGTTCTGTGACGAGTTGCATGAATCAACTTGTCGAATACGCGCAGGATCTGCTGATTGACGATCAACTGTCGCCCCACGAAGCAGGCTTCAAGATCAATGATTTTTTATTGTCGTCCATTGCGATTAAAGAGTCTGACTGGTACGGCACACCCAATGATGCATTCAGGCATATGGTGAGCCAGATGAATGAGTCAGTGGACGCGATCGGGGAAGAACCAGTTCCAGATGAGATAACACCGGAAACACAGCCGGCAACCTGGTTCGTTTACATTCTGCAGTGCGCGGATGGCTCACTCTACACGGGCATCACGACCGACCTGACCCGCAGATGCACGCAGCACAATGCGGGAACGGCCTCGCGCTACACGCGCAGCCGTCTCCCGGTCAGCATCGTGTATCACGAAATTCAAGCCACTCACAGCTTAGCATTGAAACGAGAGCTGGCGATCAAGGCCTTGTCGAAAACGGAAAAAGAAGCACTCATCGAGTCGATGATGTGAGATCAGACCATCCCGTTTGGAATTGTATAAGCGACTCGGAACAATCTCAGTCCAGCAGAAATCCTTTCGTGCCGGTTCGTGTTTCTGGTGAGAGTGAAAATGTCTGATCCATTTTCTTAAATATACCCGATCCGATGCCAGTTCACAGACAAAAACGGATTGATCCCCGTATCTATAAAAGCTCAAGTTCGCAAATCGGGAACATTCTCATAAGAGAAAAGCCGAGACACGAACCAGTAGAAAAATAACAACAAATCCATTTCATTCAGAAAACCGACAAAGGCAGTCTACGCCGGTCAGCTGGAAAAAAAATTATCAAATCGGAAAAAACGGCGTGGCGCGGGCGCAAATTGTGGAGTTAAGTTAGTTCAGGCGTATTAGCAACCACTATAGTCGTATGAACACTTCATAAGATTGTTCTATTGAGCCATGTCAAAACATATTCTCAGCACTGAATTTCTCCGCGATCTAACACAATACCAGGACCGACTTTTCGCTTACATTCTCACCATGATCGGAAATATTGACGATGCGCGAGATGTATTGCAGGACGTCAATCAATGCATTTTGAAGAAGGTCGATAAGTACAATGAAGGTACGAGTTTCCTGCATTGGGCCCGAAAAATTGCCTACTTCGAAATTCAAGCCTATTGGAGAGATAAAGGACGAAGTCGCTTTCATTTTGACGTTGAACTCCTTGAACACATTTCTGAAGAAGCGGTCGAAGTCATTGACCGTTACGACGAGCGGCTGTCTGCTTTAAGACTTTGTATCGAAAAACTGCCCTCTGATAAACAAAAACTGCTCGCGCAGCGATACCAGAAATCGCTCTCGATCGATGATGTAGCGAAGACCTGGAAGCGTTCGAGTAAAGCCATCGTCATGCTGCTTTCCCGCGTCCGGTTACAGCTCTTCGACTGCATTCAAAAACGATTAGCAGAAAATAACTTTTGAGGAGTTGGATTGTGATCAAGAGCCGTTTCGGAAATCTGCATACATCAAAAGACGAAGATAATCTTCCGCATCTGGTATCCATGTTTTTTGATAACCATTTAAGTGATGCAGATAGCAACAAATTACAACTGCGTCTCCAAATCGATCCGGTCGCGCGCCGGTTTTACACTCAGTACGCCGTGATGCAGTCACATATCACCTTGCATTTTAACCACGGGCTCGATTACGAAACCGCTGTCAAAAGTAAACCGCTGCATTCTCAGGCACGTTTCTTATCTCTCGAAAGAATCATTTACTTTTCCATCATCGGGATTGCGGTTCTGGTTTGTGCAAGCGTGTTTGGGCTGCGCCAATTTGTTCAACCTGAAGACCGGGATGACGCGAAATTATTTCAGTATCCTTATATTGCACGAATTGAGAGAAGCGAAGCTGTTAAATGGCAGGATGAAGTTACCAGGCCCGTTAAAACGTTTCTCAGAGACAAAGAGCCACTCTCGCTATTAGAGGGTGAGGTCGAACTACGTTTAAAATCGGGAACGACGCTCGTGTTTCATGGTCCCGCTCAGTTTCAAATTGAAGACGACAATATCTCGCTTTCTCTCGGAAAAATCATCGCCGATGTGACAAAAAAAGATATTGGTTTCTGTGTGAATACTCCTTCCGGAAGAGTGGTTGATCTCGGAACCACTTTTTCTGTGACAGTAAGTCCAGAGAAAATAACGGAAGTGCAGGTATTCCGTGGAAAAGTCAGTCTCTCGAATTATGACGAAGAGGGAACGGAACGGTTCGCAAAAACACTGTCAGCAAATCAGGCTGCTGAATTTACGACGGAAGAAATCAGCGACGCGATTTTTTCCAGCATCGGTTTCCTGCAGGTCATTTCGCGCGATTACGCGATATCAGATTTTTCGGAGAATAATATTCTTCAGGAGAATATTCCCGATGCAGTCGCAGCCGGGCTGTTTGACCAGTATGAAGACGATCAGAAAGTGTTTGTTTTTCCCGAAAAACAAAACGTCCTGCTGAAAACCGATGTCCAAGCATCGATTCGTCGTCCTGGCACTTATCAGGAAGAACGAGAAATCGCTCAGCAGCACGACATTATTCCGGATGGAACACGCGTTGATAGTTTTCGCATCTATTTTAACCCCGTGGGTCACCCCCCCCAAATGATGGTGATTCAAGGTCAAATCCGTTTCGATCGCCCGGTGATCGGGATTCTCACGTCAAACCGACAGTTGCTTGAAACGAGCGCTCTTTTCAGTTCTTTGCTGGTGGATAGTCCCAGTCGATTAACAATTTCCAGTTCGAATAAGACAGAAATCATCAAGCCAGAACACCACGATGTTCTGGCACTGTCTGATGATCGAAAAGTGATCACATACACGTTTATGGCTTATGGCAAATTCGTCGATGATTTGCGAGTACTCATCGAATCTGAACGGTGATTGATCAAAAAACCAATCACCGGTTGTTCTGAGCATGATTGAATAATTGATAGCATACGAATTTAGCTTTGGGGAAAAAGATGAAAGACAAACAATTTCATAGAAAGGGATTTACTCTGATCGAGTTATTGGTGGTGATCGCAATCATTGCCATACTTGTCGCCATTCTCTTGCCAGCCGTCCAGCAGGCGCGGGAAGCTGCTCGTCGCAGCAGTTG
>CAXBFD010000202.1:0-5682 GCA_963974925.1 uncultured bacterium
CGCGGACATGAATCGTATCTTCCACCGTGTAATATCCCAACTCATCGGTTTCGCCTATTGTGATACCGGCTTTGGAACCGCCGCCGGCAACCCACATTGAGAATGCGTCGATATGATGATCGCGGCCGATCAGATCGCGGGGCTCGCCCTGGGGTGTACGACCAAATTCGCCTCCCCAGATCACCAGCGTGTCCTCTAATAATCCACGTTGTTTCAGATCTTTCACCAGAGCCGCACAGGCCTGATCGGTTTCCAGACAGCGCGCATCCAGCGCTTCTCCCAGATCGGTGCCTGTATTTCCATGATGATCCCAGTCGGTGTGATATAATTGAACGAAACGGGAGCCTTTTTCGACTAACCGTCGTGCCAGCAGACAGTTACGGGCAAAAGAGGGTGTCGCGGGATCAACGCCGTACAGATCCAGAGTCGCTTTCGTCTCGCCGGAAAGATCCATCAGTTCTGGCGCACTGGATTGCATGCGATATGCCATTTCGTAGGCGGAAATCCGGGTGGAGATTTCCGGATCGCGGGTTTTCTCCAGACGCCGCCCGTTGAGTTGGTTTACGGTATTGATAAAGTCCGACTGCCGTTGCACGTCGATCCCGGCCGGGTTCGACAAATTCAAAATGGGATCGGCGCCGTTGAGAAACGGAACCCCCTGATAAGTGGTCGGCAAAAAACCGCTGCCCCACAACGGTGTCCCGCCGCGCGGACCGCGGGGGCCTGACTGCAGGACCACAAAACCGGGCAGGTTCTGTGATTCGCTGCCGATCCCGTAGGTAACCCAGGCTCCCATACTGGGACGTCCGAACTGCTGCGTGCCGGTATTCATGAACAGTTTGGCGGGCCCGTGATTGAACACATCGGTTTTCATGCTCTTCAGGATCGTAATATCATCGACAACCGTGGCAAGGTGCGGTATCACATCCGAGACCATTGCCCCTGATTCGCCCTGCTTTTTGAACTTGCGGCGTGTCCCCAGCAGTTTGGCGTCCTTTTTCAGAAACGCAAACTGCTTGCCTTCCACATACGATTCCGGAATGACATCGCCTTCCAGTTCCTGCAGTTTCGGCTTGAAGTCAAACATCTCCAGCTGACTGGGTCCGCCCGCCATAAACAGATAGATGACGTTTTTCGCTTTGGGACGATGGTGCGTTTTCCCCAGGGCAGAAGTGTTGGCCTGTGCCTGCTGTTCCGATTGCATCAGAGCAGCCAGCCCGATCGCACCGGCGCCCACGCCGCAATTCTCGAAAAAGTGGCGTCGTGTCTGATCGCGTAGTAACAAGTCGTTAAAACTCATCCGATGCTCCCTGGATGCCAGCTTCTTAGATCAGAGGCATCCACTTTGAGGAATTGATTATTCGCGTGTGATAAACTCATCCAGATTCATCAAGACACGGGCCACCGCCGTCCAGCTGGCGGCTTCCACGACTTCGATTTTTTCCGGTAACTTTTTGGCAGCAACCTGTGCGGCTGCCTGCGGTGATTTCTTAAAATGAGCGCGCTGCTCTGCCAGATAACGGGACAGCACATCCAGCTCCTGATCGTCGGGCGTTCTGGAAAGACAGATTTGAAACGCGTGTCGCAAGCGGCCTTCATCGTAATCGGGGCCTTCTTCCAGAATCCGCACGGCGAACCCCTGAATCAATTCGAACAGAGAATGATCGTTGGCCAAGGTCAATGCCTGGAGGGGAGTATTCGAACGGACGCGGCGGGTACACGTGGTATTGCTGTTAGGCGCATCGAAGGTTGGCAGCATCGGATACGGGCTCGAGCGCCAGAAATACGTATACAAGCCGCGACGGTAACGGTTCTCGCCGGTCTCTTCCGGCCATTGTTTTTTATTCTGCGTCAGCACATAAATGCCCTCGGGTTGAGGCGGATAAACACTCGGGCCGCCAATTTTCCGTGTCAACAAACCGCTACTCGCCAGAAAGATATCCCGAATCGATTCGGCTTCCATGCGAAACCGGTTCTGACGCGAGAGAAACAGATTCCGCGGGTCCTGTTCCTGATTCGCAGGCTGAAAGTCCGACGCCTGCCGATAGGTGGCCGAGGTTACAATCAGCCGCTGCAGTTGTTTCATGTCCCAGCCGAGATGCATAAACTCGGCAGCCAGCCAGTCCAGCAGTTCCGGGTTGGTCGGCTCGGTCCCCTGCGTTCCGAAATCGTTTTCGGTTTCGACAAGCCCTTTGCCAAAAAAGCGTTGCCAGTAACGATTGACGGTCACCCGAGCTGTCAGCGGTTGTTCCGGGCTGGTCAGCCAGTTGGCAAAGTCGAGGCGCGACGGCGATTTGACAGCATCGGGCATCGGCGGCAAAACTTCGGGAACGCCGGGGTTCACTCGCGCGCCGGGAGCCAGAAAATTTCCGCGGAGCAGAATAAACGTTTCGCGCGGCTCAGGCAGTTCCCGCATCACCATGGTCGTCACGATATTCTTGTTTAAACTGGTCTGTTCTGTTTGGTGTTTTACCAGTTGCTGATCCAGATCGGACCATTGCACGTCCGACTGATAATAAACCTGTTCCAGCTTCGTTTTCTGTTTCGCATCCCACTTTTCTTCAGGCTGCTTGAGGATGGCGATGATCTCAGAATCGATATTCAACACACTCGGATTCACGGTTGTCATTGACAGGCGAAAACGGCCGACGTTGTATTTTGAATCGCGCGTCTGTGTTAACGTGACCCGCAATTTCATCGGCTCGGGAGACTCCAGTGGTGCTTTCAATTTGATAATCGCACGACGGTTGACATTCATCGAACCCTGTTTCACATTGATGGCCCAACCGGTTTTTAAATCGCCGTCCACCAGATAACTGGCCGGAAACTGATCCTGAGAATGGTCGGCTGTGGCTAACGACAGACTCACCGGTTCAAATTTCGACCAGCCTGCTTTTGTCTGGCGAGAGACTTCCACGCTCACCTCATCCAGCACAAAATTCCCATTGCCGGCCCAGCCGGGACCTGTTTTCGGAAGACTTTCATGCGTGAGCACTTCCAGCCGCAGTCCCGTCGTTCCCGAAGGAATGTTCGCCGTTTCGACGTGATATGTGTCATTATTGGGAATCGTTCCCCCGACCAGCAGCGACTGGTCTTCCAGCACTCTGATCGTGGCTCCGTTGACCGATTTTGCAGTCTCTGATGGCAGAATCGTCCACTGCTTTTCGGAATCGGTCAGACTCTGCTTCAGAGTCTGTTTCCACGCTTCGAATTTTGGTTCCAGCAGCTTCTTGCGTTCGGCCCGCTGTTTCTCGAACTCCGCGATTTCTGTTTTCAGTTCTGCCTGCCGCGTTTTCTGTTTATCGGTGGGCAGTGCTAAAGTGGGTGGTTCGCTGTTAATATCAGCCGTACTGTTGAAAATCGCATAAAGCTGATAGAAGTCCCGCTGTGTCAGGGGATCGTATTTATGTTTATGACACTGCGCACAACCCAAAGTCAAACCGAGGAATGCGGCGCCGGTTGTATTCACGCGATCCACGACCGCCTCCACGCGGAACTGTTCCGGATTGGTCCCCCCTTCCTGGTTGATCAGCGTATTGCGATGAAAGCCTGTGGCAATCAACTGGTCGGTCGTCGGTTCCGGCAGCAGATCACCGGCTAACTGCTCTTTGACAAACTGATCGAAGGGCATGTTCTCGTTGATCGCGTTGATCACCCAGTCCCGGTATTTCCAGATCGAACGCGGACCATCAATCGTGAAGCCATTCGAGTCGGCATAACGGGCCACATCCAGCCAGTGCCGTCCCCAGCGCTCTCCATAATGGGGCGAAGCCAGCAGCCGATCAACGAGCCGCTCATACGCGTCGGGTCGTGTATCCGCCTGAAATTGCTGCACCTCTTCGACAGAGGGAGTCAGTCCCGTTAAGTCCAGACTTAAACGGCGAATCAATGTGCTGCGATCCGCTTCGGCCGAGGGTTTTAATTTGTTCTGTTCCAGACGGCTCAAGATGAACGCATCGATGGGGTTTCTGATCCAGGCCGGCTGTTGTACCTTCGGTTGTTCGGGGCGCCTGATGGGTTGAAAGGCCCAGTGGTCTGATTTTGCCTCTGTTGTTTTCAGCGTCTGTTCTGCTTCCGGAATCTTGCCCCCCTGATCGATCCACTGCTGGATGAGCGAAATTTCCGCAGGCTTCAGTGGAGGCAGATTGTGAGGCATGCGGGGAATTTTCCCCTGCCCGGACAGACTCTGAAAGAGGGGACTTTCGGCACTTTTCCCGGGTATCACCGCGGGCCCGCGATCTCCCCCTTTGAGAATGTTGGCTCCATGATCCAGACGCAATCCGGATTCTTCTCCCGCCTGAGAGTGACAGTCGTAACAATGCTGTTTTAAGACAGGCCGAATCTGTGTTTCAAAATCAACATCCGATTTTTTTGCAGCGTCCTTCTCAACCGCGACACCGGCCTGCACTAAGACCAGCATCGTGAATGTTACGGTAGTAAATCGTCTCAACGAAATCCGCATTGGTAAACCTGATTCAAATAGGAACCGCGTTTCTGTGATCCGTAATCGATCTCGTTTCCACTCTGATTTACGATACAGAACGCTGGTCTGCTGAAGAAGTTTGGAAGGCCGTGATTTTTAGTGTAGTCTAAACATCAGATTACCAGTGGAGAGGACAGATTGCAAGTTTTGTTAAAGGAACAGTCATAAAACCGGCAGAGGGCAGTCCGGAAAGTACCCGCAGCGTCAGCTTGGATCGCGATTATCGCCCGTCCCTATTAGCCGCAGGACGTTTGCACCGGTTTTTATTCAGTCCGTTTTTGCCGGCACACGTTGATGTCTTTTCTTTTAGAAAGACTCATTCGATTTAAGAAACACGAACGGGGTTACTCGCCTTCAATCCGCAAGGCGGAGATCTGTACCTGGTCTGTGAGGGAGAGAAAACTCAGGAAACATTCTTTGCCCGACTGCTGTGCAGGCTGCGCACACGTCAGAACGCGGCGTCCGCCGACACTGATCACAAATCGATTTCCCGTGCCGACAAAGCGGATGCGCACCGATTCCGGTTTGCCGGGGGACAGATCCAGCTTGACGCTTTTCAGATCTTTGGTCGCTTCCTGCACTGCCGTGGAAACACTGACACCGTCATTTTGAAACTGGATTGAACTGACAATCAAAACCTTTTCCGGATGCGCGGGGTCTCTGGTAAGCAACTGGAGTGCGAACGCGGGAAACTTCTGTTCGACATCAACACGAAAACTGACGCTGATTTTCTGATACGGTCGCAGGAATGTCGCCGCGGAAATCTGATCCGTGGACGAGACCATACCGGCTTCGGTAAACTTCCAGCCTCTGCTTTTCCAAAACAGACGGTAAAACGGGTTTTGCCAACTGGTAGATTCGAGTTCGCCTTCTTTGACCGTTTTCACATCGGGCAGCAACGGCTGTTCGTTTGTCGTTTGTGTGAGTATCATTTCCGTATGCGGCGTCGTCTGAGCCAGTGCCGTATCAGGAATTTCTCTGTCCGAAATCAGCTCGTCCGGCTGTGTCGTCCTGTTTTCCGACTGGGGAACTGCCTTTGAAAGATGGTTCTCCGTCTGTGCGAATGACAGTTCACGGCTTGAACGCACGGACTTTGTCGTTTGAATCTGATAAATCAGCAGTGCCGAGACGATTAAAATAAATGCAGCCAGTACGACGCCCGAACTGATTCGTCTCACGTTTCGGATTTGGTGTTCTGA
>CAXBFD010000203.1:0-5576 GCA_963974925.1 uncultured bacterium
ACGCACCTGGAGGGATAAGACTGATCGGAAACACAAATGTCTCTGGTGGCACATTTGATCTGTCCATCACTCTGACACCCTCTGCAGGTGGTTCCGCTCAGACTTTAATCAGCATGACTGGCATTGATTACGATGTCACAATAGATGAACTGCAAGAGTTGATAGACACAAACATTGCTTCTAATGACTTTGCTTCAAGTGGCAACATAATCCGAATTACCGGGGGTAACGCGGGCGAAAAGCTGACGAGTGGTGCAACGTGGCGATTGAATATATTTAGCTTCATTGGTGATTACGATGTCGATTCAACACTCACCACAGGGAGTTTGACGGGAGGAGTATTCACAAAAGGTGCGCTAGGGGACATCATTGGTGGAGATGGATATGAGTTCCTTGCAAACTGGACCTTGACAATCAACGGTGAATCGACCGGTAGTATTAGCAACTTTGCTTCTGCTGCGACTATCAAGACTGCAATAGAAGCTCTCTCGTCTGTCGGAACCGGAAACATCGATGTGGAATATATTGATGATGCCGGGGCTGGCATTCAAGTTGGCGTTAGAATTACATTTAAGGGTGATCTTGCAAATCAGGCGACCGGGTTCTCTATCTCTGCGACTGCCAGCGGTTTCACGTTGAATGAAGTAAAGAACTGGTCTGGTGCAGCAGGCACATCCGAAGTTCAGCGAATCAGCATTGCCGGCTCTCCCGGTGCTGGCCAATTCTCGATCGTTAAAGGCACGGGATTCAGCCAGGCGATTGCCTATAACCAGACGGCCTCCGAACTGGAGGACATTCTGGAAGCGGTCTCCACGATCGGTGCTGGTAAGGTCAGCTGCTCTGGCGGCCCGTTCCCCGACTCATTTATCGACGTCGCATTTACCGGCAGCCTGGGCGGCACTGATGTGGAATTGATGGTCAAGAATCAGGGCGCGGTAGAAACCACTGCCGAGGGGGGAGAAGCTGCCACAGTTGAGGTCACCACAGTTCAATCGACCATTCAGCACGAGACAACGGTCGAAAGCAGCGGGCCGAACGATTTCAATACGGCAGACAATTGGGATGATGAAATCGTGCCCGTTAACGGCGATGACTTGCTGATTCCCGACGGTGACAGCATCCTCTACGGGCTGGATCAATCAGATAAGACCTTCACGCTGCAGTATACAGCACGCGAAACGGAAATGGGGCTGCCGCGCCGAAATGCGGACGGCAATATCGAATATCGAGCCAGAGCCCTGAAGGCCAGTTTCACTGAGATCATCATCGACAGCAATTCTCAGTTAATCAACATCGATATCATGGATTCCAGCCCGGCGATCAAGGTTCTGAATTCCGGGGCCGGTCGAAACACACCGTATGCCGTATCGGTCATCGGGGAGAATGCGGCGAACACGGCAACGTTGCTGGTACTATCTGGAAATGTGGGTGTAGCCGATGGCCCCAAAGAGGCAGCCTATCTGAAGTCGATCACGCAGCGCGGCGGTCAAATCTGGGTTGGTCCAGATGTCGGACTGGAAGATGTGGAGCGCACGGGCGGTCAATTCCATAGCGATCGAACCACAATTGATGGGACCATTACGTTATGACAGAGCGTTTCAGTAACTACCAAGTCACTGCTGATTTTAAAAAAACTTTGGAAGAAGTGGTCGCCTGGTATAAACGTAGTTTTGAAAAGCTGCCCGATCAGAGGCATTCCAAAACGGAAGGTGCGCGCCCCCCGATCCGGTATATCACGCTTCAGTCTTACTCCACTTACATTCTGAAACAATATGGTACTACCAGCTATGACTATGACGGTGATCTCAGATCCGGCCAGGAATACGCTGTGATGGTCGATGGAGATAACCCGATCCCAGTGGCTGTGATGCATAAAGAGCCTCATGGAAATCAGAAACAGCTGGTCTCTTTTGTTGGTGACAATATTTCCGGGGAAATAAAACTGGTCCTGAATGGAGCCGAAACAGACCCGCTATCGCTGCTGGCGAAAAATGTAACCAGCGATAATATTACCGCTGCTCTCGAGAAGCTGTCTGTGATTGGGAAAGGGAACGTTGCGGTTACGGTGTATCCAGGACGCTGGCTGATTGAGTTTATCGGAGACCTCGCTGGCAAGTCGTTTGATCTGTTTGAAGTGGATCAGCCGGATGGTGCTGTATTCGAAACGCACGTTTTGGAAACTTTGTGGAATGACAGTCGGCGAGTCGAACAGCTGCATTACCCGATCCCGTTGATTGGTGAATGGGACGGTGATGACGGTGCCATCAATGACGCCGTGGCCGCTGGCTCATTCGGTACCGCGAACTGGTTCCCTGGCGTCGGTTATGTGTCAAACCTCAATGAATGCCGTGATTTCAATGGCGATGGAACCCCGGATCTATAAGGTTGTCAAATGTCTAATTGTGCCATGTCGTTGATTCAGAAGCCCTGCCCGCGCCGGCAATTTGAATGCCATAGATGCGCCGCGAAGTTGCAGAATTCAGAGACAGTCTGGGAACTATCAATACCGACGTTCAAAAGCTGGCTGTATCATAATTACAATTCGTCTGAAATTTTGCTTGGCGAATCCCCGTTTTTTGTGAATGATCCGGGAACGGCACCGATCATCTTTCAATCGATCTACCAAAAAATAAATAAACTGACTGACGGTTCCTTAGAGAACTGTAATTTCGAAGCGGAGAACGATCTTTTATACATTGTGCCTGCGGATTCTGCATTGGATCCCAGTGGAACGCCAATCGGCTGGCCTGACTGGGCAATTGACTATGGAATTGACCGTGATCATATTGCACCACCGTTCGCCACGCCTGTTTTCTTCTATATTCCGGGGAATTTCGATCCACCAGTACCGTCGTGGAAACGATTCACTCGCCAGCATGAGGCGTTGATTCATTTCCTGCCACCAATCATTGAACATGGCAACGTGTCCGAACCGGGAGAATGGCGGATCGATTTAGACATTTTTCAAGATGCCGTTTTCGTGAACCTGGAACAGACATCCACATCTTTTTTTGAAACTCAGGAAGAATTAGACGCGTATCTGGCCGGACTCATAGGGAGTCATGTTTATATTGTCGTAGATCTGACCGTGGAGCATTATAAAACGTTCATCGATTCTGCATCGGGAAGTGGGACATGGCTTGGCAAATACAAAGCACCTGACAATTTCAGATGCCCGATTACGCCAGGTGAAACATACCGGTTTCAAAACATCATTCCATATGATCTGCCGCCGCTGCTGGTGGATGGGCTTTCCCCTGTGATCCCAGAGGGGTACGGGCAGCCGAAATTGGGTGTAATTTATCCATTAAAACCGGAGAGAGACGCAGTCAGTCCGGGTGACAGTTTTGAATACGGCGATTATTTCGCCCCTCCTTATATTGATGTGAGACACGTTCCGCGATGACGATATTAACCTCTGCTGCAAAACAAAAACTCTGCCAGCAATGCCCCCAGCGCCGGAATTTCTTTTGCACGCGCCACGGCGATGAAGTGCGGCGACTAATTAAGACTCAATCAACGTGTGAAGGCTGGGGAGACGTTATTGACAATCGACCTGGAATTGACGACCCCGTCCTGATTGCAATTCCAGCCCGCGATTGTGAGGAACTCACTTTTCAGTGCCTATCACACCTGGCAATGTATGCTGGTATCCCCTTTCATGTGCTTTATATTGACGATGGGAGTAAATCAGGTGTTGCTGAACGCGTTCAGAGGAAAGCAGAAGCGCTTAATATACAGATCAAGGTGATGCACTTTGACCAGTCAATCGGGTTCAGCCGAGCGTGTAATATCGCGTTTGCAACGCCCGGTTATCGGCATGTCTTACTGTTGAACAATGATTGCTTTGTTGGACCTGACTGTATTCCGCGAATGCGCCAATGGTTGGAGTCGGACCCGAAAATAGCCGCCGTTGGACCAATGACCGGCGACAATGGTAGCCTCTCGCTGGCAAACACATTGAGGCGCGAGCGATCCGGAATCAAGACTGAATTAACAGATCGGTACGATGCCGTACATGGTGCGAAGCTCTGTCAGGCTGCCAGCATTACAGTTGAAAACAGGCTTTCTTTTTTTTGCACTATGTTTAAAGCAACGGCCATTGCTGATGTGGGAGTGCAAAACACCCACCCGGACTTGGCCTACGGTCTGGGCGCGGATGACGACTGGAGCGATCGCGCCAAAAAAAAAGGATGGAAGCTAGCGGCCTGCTGTAATGCGTTCGCCGCACATCTTCACAGTAGTAGTTTTGCGCATCACAAGATTGACCGCAAGCAGGCAAGTAAAACGGCGCTGGCACATTTACATTCCACTAAAACCAAACCACCCACGCTGTCGATCATTACCCGCTGTCATGTTGACCGTCCCCACGGTTTCAGAGTGTTGTCTGAATCGATCAAGTCTCAAACCGTCCCCGGAATTGAACACGTATTAATCCAGAGTCCCGGACAAATTGGCATTCCCGGCGCGAATCGATTGCTGGCCAGTGGTCAGGCGGTGAATGACGTGAACGGCGATTACGTCCAAGTAATTGACGACGACGATTTTATTAAGTCGCCCGATTATCTGGAACGCCTGCAGCGCTTTATAGTTGATCAGGGTTACCCGGAATGGGTGATGGTACGGGGAAAAATAGATGTCCGCACATTCCCGTCTCCCTGGGGTATTGAATGGCAGCCGGTTCGCGCTACGGTTGCCTGCTTCTGTATCATCGTTTCCCGCCGCTTATGGGAACAGCATCATGCAGCATGGGGTGTTGATAAGTGTGGCGACTGGAATTTCTCAAAGGCCCTCTGGCATGCTGGCAATCGGCCGGTGTGGTTTGATTTCGAAGGATGCGAAAGCCAGAACGGTCATTCCAACGGTCACGGAGAAGGAAACCAGCCGCGCCCCGTGGTGACCAGCAAGCCCCGAAAATCAAGTCCCTTCGATTGCGATGTGGTAATACCTTACCACCCCGCCGCATTTGAGTGGGTGGAACAGGCGGTTTTGTCTATCTTGAATCAGAATGACGCGAAACCCTTGATTCATTTGATTGCGGACGGGTTCCCGATTTCCGATGATATTCTGAGACACAAATTCAACAATATGCCGAACGTGAGAAAATACCGGAATCAAAATTCCGTTGGCCCGTTTGTGTCAACCATGCGCGCCCTGAAGTGGTTTGAGACGGATTATATTATGCCTCACGATTCCGATGATTACGCATTACCAGACCGAATCCGAATCAGTCTGGATCAGATGCGGGAAACGGGCGCGGATCTATTTGGCGCCGCCATGACGCAATTCATTGATTACCGGTGGTCCAGCGAACTGGTGGAGCGGATCTATAAAAAAGAGCCGGTGATTTATTCGGGAATCAAAAACCGCCGGACGCCAAAAGGAAATGCGATTCACGCCACTTTGTGTATTAAAAAAACCGCCTTTGAAAAACTGAATGGATACTTTGACAGTTTAACATCAGCCGACACGCATCTAGTCAGACGCGCTGGCGATGCGGGAATGATGCTCACGACGACGGATCAGGTGGTGTCGTTAAGGCGATTGCATTCCCAGAGTCTGTCACACGGTAAAAG
>CAXBFD010000204.1:0-5146 GCA_963974925.1 uncultured bacterium
ATCAAGTTGGACAGGGGACTTTCACCCCCGAGTTGAGAAACATGCCTGGCAAACCCAAAAAACTCTCTTCGCCCCAGGACGAAGAGAGTGAAAAAACGTCAATGCAAAGCTGCGTTTAAACAGCAGGTTGTCCTGTAAAGTATTCCGGTTCTTTGCCTTCCGACCATTTGATGTTACAGCCGATACTGGGTTTCTGCGTTTCGGTCACAGGAGCGCCTGCCAGAACCGCATCGCAGGCCGTGCGCAGATCCGCGCCGGTGACGGGTTGGCCATTGCCCGGACGACTGTCGTCAAACTGTCCCCGATAAACCAGTTTTTGTTCCTGATCAAACAGGAAAAAATCAGGCGTGCAGGCCGCTTTATATGCTTTGGCAACATCCTGAGTGCCATCGTACAGGTAAGGAAAATGGTAGCCTGCTGTTTTTGCCTCTTCGACCATCTTTTCCGGGCTGTCGTCAGGGTGCGATGCCACATCATTGGAACTGATACCGACCACCCCTAATCCTTTTGCCATGTATTCATCAGCGAACGTCGCCAGCGCTTCCCGCAGATGAATCACAAAGGGGCAATGGTTACACATAAAAATCACAAGCAGGCCTTTGGAATCCTGAAAATCGCTGAGTGAAACGGTTTTTCCATCGACATTTTTCAATGAAAATTCCGGGGCCATGGTTCCTAAAGGCAGCATGGTTGAAGCTGTTTTTACCATCGTTATGTTCTCCTTGTTTTCTGTCTGCCAGATCAGCAGACGCAAATCTTAACGGGAAATTTTTGAAGCAAATTTTTTGATCAGCGGTTCGACGACCTGTTTCGGCACGAATACTTTGAGTTTTTCTGCTGCAACATCACCCCCCAGTTGTGCAATCTGTTTGATCAATGAACTGGAAATGTGAGTGTATTTTTCGCTGGCCATCAGGAAGACCGTTTCGATCTCGGAAGCCAATGCTCTATTCGCCAGAGACATCGTAAATTCGGCTTCCACATCGGTCAGCGTACGGAGCCCCCTGAGCATCACACCGCCGCCACAGTCCCGTACGAAGTTCACCGCTAAACCCTGAAAACATTTTACTTCGATATTGGGAAATGCGGCCAGCAGTTCTTGCAGCAACTGCTGGCGTTCTTCGGCTGAGAATAAAGGGTTTTTATCCGGATTGATACCGATGCCCACGGTGATCTTGGAGTAAAGCGCTGCGCCGCGCTCGACAATATCCAGATGCCCCAGCGTGGGTGGGTCAAAACTGCCAACATAAACAGCATGATGTGGGTTGAGCGTATTCGTCACAAAACGGCCTTTCTCGCATAATTTCTACCAGTTTCTACTTTCATTGTAGCTGGAATCCTGGTCGATCCAAACGGACAGAATCCAATTTCTTCAGACGAATCGTCAGATTTGCCCGCGAAGTACGTTGTGAATTGCAAATCTGCCTCTCGCGTAGTGTAATAAAATACTAAGAGTCTGTGTCTTTGCCGGCGGGGAAGCAGTCCGTCGCGTCACCAGCCATTTTCAGACCACTTTATCTCACTAATGTTAATCATTTTTCAGGAGCATCGTGTCATGCGATTTTCTGTTTGTCGCTCAACAGTTCCATTGGCAGCTTTGAGTGTGATGCTGTTTTTCATGATCAATTCTGTATCTGCCGCTCCGCAAAATCTGGAAGACGTTTCGAAGCTGTTAAAAGAACCCGCCAATCAGGCCAACCAGAAACAGGTGCTCGATTTCTTTCAGAAGCGTTTTCAAAAAGAAAAAGATTTATCTCTGGGCACGCATCGGCACTTGCTCGAAAAAACCGACGATGGCGGCGGTTACGCAGGCTGGTTTTTAAAAGCGGACCCCAGTGCCGAAGTCATCATCTTCGCGGAAAAAGATCGCCAGTGGCCGATGATTGCTCTGGGAGATTCCGGCTACTTTGCGAGAGTGGAACGGTTTCCCAACTTCTCGTCAGTCCATTATCGGTATAGCGTCAATGGTCGCCGCTTACCGGTCGGCGGTTCGAATCGTTTTGGATTTGAAAGCTATGAGTGGAAACCTGAAAGCCTGCGACAGGAGGGAGTTCCTCAGGGAAAACTGACTCAAATGCCCCCGTTTAAGAGCACCGGACAGTATCCGGGAACCGTCAGAGACTGGTGGGTGTATGTGCCTGCCCGGTATTCAGAAACAGGTGATCCCGCCAAACTGATTGTTTTCACCGATGGCGGCGGTTACTGCCACGGCGACGGGAACGCCGCAATTGTCCTCGACAATCTGATTCATGCAAAAAAGATTCCGGTTTCGATCGCCGTTTTTATCAATCCCGGGGTGATTCCTGCCGCTTCAGAAGGAAAACAGGAAATCAGAAACCGCAGTAATGAATATGATACCTGCACCGCTCAATACGCCACTTTTCTGGATGAAGAAATGCTGCCCGTGGTTCGCAAACAGTATCGCATTTCTGACAAGCCGGAAGATCATGTGATCTGCGGCGCATCTTCCGGCGGCAGTTGTGCATTCACAGCCGCCTGGCATCGAACCGACCTGTTTCAGAAGGTCATTTCCTTTGTCGGCAGTTTTTGTGACTTCCGCGGGATCAATGATTATCCCTCCCGAAAAAACAATACGATTCCCCTTGATCAGTTTGGCCCCTGGAAAACGGCCCACGATTATCCCGGCCTGATTCGCAAAGAAGTACCCCCCAAACCCCTCAAAGTATTTTTACAGGATGGCGATAACGATTTGGACAATAAGCTGGGTAACTGGTTCCTGAATAACGAACGGATGGCAGCCGCACTTGCTTACAGCGGTTACGATTTCTGGTTTGTCACGGGACATGGCATTCACAGCAGCCGTCATGGCAAGGCAGTCCTCCCGGATGCCCTGGTCTGGATCTGGAATTCGGAGCCGGCTGCGAAATAGGCAAATGAGACAAAAACGAGGTATTTTCTGACAATGAAAATATTCGTTGAGTTTTTTATTTGACGAATCGCAAACAGGTCGATAAATTTACATTATTAATAATTCAGCGGGAACGCTTTCTTGATGAGAAAGGATCCTTAAGCAGGCAATAAAGTGATCTGCGGAACAGATGACTTTTCGTTCTCCCGCTGAAATTGAACGATGACAGAAAAATGGATTTGTGTTCTACCCAGAGTGGAACGATGTTAGCCGCTTGTCGATCAGAGTTGCAAGAGTTTACACCTCAGAGTTACCCGCCTCGAATGCTGCGACAGCTCAGTCTTAACTGCTGGCTGGAACACAAGTGATTGTCTGTTGGTACATTTACTGATTTCAAGGAGGATCGCTTATGAGTGTGGAAACCTATTCACAAATTGCAAACAAGCTTGCGAAAAAGATCGAACACACGATTGCCTTACGCACCGGGAGCCAGGTGCAGTCGTTAAAAGTAGACATCCTGGGAGAAATCGTTGTTCTTTCCGGACGCACTGATACTTTTTATCACAAGCAACTTGCCACCCATGCGGCGTTAAGTGAAATCGATCAGTATGCGTTGACGAATAATATCCGCGTCGAATCCTGATTGCTTACTCGTTCCTGTAGGAAACAGGAACCACTTCAGCGGACACCAGATGAAAAATCAGCGCCAGCGATTGGATCAGGATGATCTCATCGAGCTGGCATGATGAGCGTTAAGAATAATTTACGCCTCTGCATCCGGTTTGATTTCAGACGGTGCTGCTTCTGTTTTTTTGCGGCTGCCGAACTGAAACTTCTTTTCTTCCCCGCGCAGAATTCGTCCCAGATTGCTCCAGTGGCGTGCGATGATTAACAGCGGGACGGCAATACTGAAAACAGCGAGCCCCCATTTTTCCTGTGTCAACGCAGAGGCCCCCAGTTGAATGAATTGCGCCACGCCAAACGCAGTCGCAGCGATAATCGAACTGAGGGCAACAATCCGCGAGGCGAGAAACGTCAGCGCAAAAGCGCCCACGGCAATCAGCGTTGACCAGGGGCCCAATACCAGAATGACTCCCAGACTGGTGGCAACCCCTTTACCGCCTCGAAAACCAAGCCAGATCGGAAACATATGACCGAGGATCGTGGCCACACCGCTCAACACACGGACCTGATCAAAATCAGGGGAATCGGGATTCACAAATAACAGGGGGACGAACAAAACAGGCAGCAGCCCTTTCAATGCGTCCAGCAGGAGGACCACAATCCCCCATTTCGCCCCCAGTGTCCGTGCCACGTTGGTGGCACCGATATTGCCACTGCCCACTTTGCGGATGTCGGTTCCTGCCACCAGCTTTGCCGTCAACAGGCCAAACGGAACCGAACCTGCCAGATAGGAGATCGCTGCCACAAAAATCCAAAAATAATCTGTAAACATCGGCTGGACAGTTTCGTATAATAGAGATGGAGTGCGTTTTCAGGAGATGAACCGGGTTATGATGATACTCGACATCAGCCGAAAAGCACAACAACAGCCGCAATTCGCCGGCAAAAGATTTCGACGCAATCTTCCCGCCGACTGAGAAACGCGATGATTCTATTCGCCTTCAAAGTCAGAAACTTTAAACATACTGTTGGCCCTGACCTTGCGAATGAATTATCCTGAAGGTTCAGGGCCTCTCTCTTCGATTACTCTGTTTCTAAATTCTTAATCGTGATGACTGAAAAAACACTTCCCATTCTCGGCAACGATCAAGAACGACAGTCCGGCATCCAACAAGGCGTTTACCCTGCGCGATGGTGGCATCGTGCGGGTGAGAAAATCATCTGCGATTTATGTCCGCGTGCCTGTTCTCTGGCGGAAGGTGACCGGGGTTTCTGTTTCGTACGCCAGAATATCAGCGGCGAGATGGCGTTGACCACTTACGGCCGCAGTACCGGATTCTGTATTGACCCCATTGAAAAGAAACCGTTGAATCATTTTTATCCCGGCTCCAGCGTGCTTTCCTTCGGGACAGCAGGCTGCAATCTGGGCTGCAAATTCTGTCAGAACTGGGACATTTCCAAATCGCGGGAAATCGATCGTCTCAGCGCGCGTGCCCTGCCGGAGGAAATCGCCGCGGTCGCAGCCGAGTCAGGCTGTCAAAGCGTCGCCTTCACTTATAACGACCCGATCATCTGGTCTGAATACGCAATTGATACATCCAAAGCCTGTCACGCGGCAGGTGTGAAAACCGTGGCTGTCACCGCCGGTTATAT
>CAXBFD010000205.1:0-5062 GCA_963974925.1 uncultured bacterium
TTTTTTCACGTCCCAGCCCATAAAAATCCTCCATGAGAGTTGCACTACGTTTTTTACTGTTCCCCAAAACCGTCTAGGGAAAAAAGGCAGTCTAGGGGAACTAATCGCTGGTAAGTTCCAGAGATCGTAGTTTCTTTTGAATTTTCCTGATTTCTCTGGCTGGAGAATCAGACGCTGTATTGCGAGTTTTTCGTTTAGGGGGCTGGTTCTTAATCTGACCCGTCAAATATTGGTGAATATACTTGACCTGATCTTTTTTGTATTGCTGTAACGCTCTGTCCCTCTCTTCTTGTGTGGGGAGCAGCTCAATCCACAGAAAATAGAACATAAATTCTTGCGCCCATCCGTTATCGGGGTGAATGCCCCGAAATATCCGCTCTGCTATGAGGGCCTGGAGTCTCAGGTCTACACTGGACGTGGGGCGTAGATAAACACTCAGTGTTGGCTCATCACCCGGTTTAAGCTCATCGTAGTAAGATTGGATCACCAGGTTTAATATTACCGGTTCTTTCATCAGTGCAAACCAGGCCCACAGCTGGCGCAGGTTGTGATCTTGATAACCGTGAAAGTGGGGCTTGCCGACTGCATGCTTGAGTTTCCAGTCAGAGCCTCCCGGGATGTCACGTACGCAGAAGAATAGATCGGCATAAACCTGAACCACTGACGGAGTGAGCTTACAGAACCCTGCAATTTCTGAGTCAGACTGTCCGGCCAGAATCCTCACTTCCAGTTCAGTGCGACGGAGGCCATCTTCCTTAAATATCTGGATGGATTCATCAACCTCGGGAAATTGCAGCGTATCCCCGGTTTTGAGGTAGCTTAATGCGTCTCTGGTTACCTGATCCTCAGGTACATCCTTAAGGTCTGGTTGCTCGAAAAGTTGCTTTGCTACATCCCACTTCCAGCGGGGGGGAGCAAACGGATCAGCCATAAACATGGCTTTTGTCATAATCATCTTACACTCCTTCATAAGCCTGATAGTGATTTTAAAAAGTACTTTTTAGGTTGAACTCCAACCAAGCCGTATTATACAGCATTGTCAATGTACGAACCAGATGTTGTCAGTTTGTAACGGCCTTCATGTCCCCCGTTTGGGGGACAGAGAAGAGCTATAAAGCAGTCTTTTTGGGGGAGTCAGTCAGACGCTGAAACAACCTGAAGTATCCAGAAAATAGTGGCGCTGGATTTCGATGATGCGTCTTGCTCAAACATTTCGGGACTCTGATAGCCCTGTCCATCAGAAATGTGGTAACCGTTCGACATGGTCTTTCTCGCTGGTCGTCGTACCAGACAGAAATGATTGTCAAACAGAAAGTGACTTTTCAGTCGCAGGAACTCGGTTGTCACGGTTCGCTCACTGTTTCCCACCAGGCGGGCCAAGGCGACTTTCGTCTGTATTTCGTCCAGCAAGAGATTGGCAATGCTAAAGTCCGCCTGGGCTTCTCCCGGGGGATGACGGAGCGGCAGGAATACCTCAGGGGGATCGAGCTTTCCAGTCACAGATTGCTTCCAGGACGATCGTGATCTCCGAAAAGCCCCTTGTTCGTTCCGCAGGCAGATCTCAGTATATAATTCCCAGTCTATACAAACCCTCGCTCCCGCGGTTTCCGGTTCAGAACCGACTCTTATACTGGTAGCCTGACCTGCAACCTGCAGGTGGTCATCTGACCGCTATGTTTTATGCCAATTTGCCACTCCAGGGCAGTCGCTACGCCTTCTAACCGGTGTTTACAGTGCTGCTGATGGGGAATATGGGCTGCTTCAACACAAATTCAGGCGTCAAAATTATATTAACGACCATTAAAATACGCCGCAGCGCGCCTTCTCTCTGAGAGATGCTCACTTATTAAGGGGTTGTCCGTGGCATTCGATGAAGCGTTCGAACTCACCTTTTTGATATGCAAAACACTTGAAAAATAGAGTAATAGACCAGTTTGGATGATTGATTTGTATCACGAAAAATACGGATGTCGAGTACCACACAGTGGCCTCATATTCTTATGAGTACATAAATTACCTCCCATAACTGTGGTTGCCTTTGGATGGTGAGTGATTGTCTCTGGATAAACTGTGAATATTTGACCACTGTCAGTGCTGTCTTGGCAGGTGAAGAGCCGCATCCGCCAGATGCGAGAGGGGAAGTTGAACAGCGCCGAGTTCGGCAGTCGTAATCGGGACACGGGTGTCTGCGTGCGAGTGCCGAGTCATTACCACGGCCGGTTAAGATCGCCCGAAAGGCTTGGGGGCAGGAACTGAAAAACTGGCAAACAATGGCAGGCGTCCTGAATCTCAATAGTCCCACTGTGCCATACAACGCAGTTCATCATCCGGCTCAATAGCAACTTCAGTTTCTTTACGGCTTTCAGTTTTACTTGACATTTAAAAAGTACTTTCTAGGTTGAGTTCATGCTTCCATAAAATGTGAGGCTACGTATCCCTTTCTGTATGATCGAATGGACGTAAAGCACTCGCAATCAGACCGCTAGATTTACAAACAATCGAGGGCAGTCCTATTGTCACAGTCGCGTCTCTCAGGACGACTAGATGGCAACATTGGCACGAGGCAGGGATCGCGTCACATCTTATGGTTTTGTCACATTGCTGCCCCTGATCCGGGCCAGCTGTAAGCCGTCTTTATCGTGTATGCATTGCTCCCAACAGTGGTTTACCGTCGATATCAGGGTATTTGAGTCCCAGCAGTTTGGCGATGGTGGGAGCGATCACGGTATTGTCTACTGTGGGAAGTTTTATTCCTGATTGGATACCAGCACCGGATAGGATGCACATGGCATTCATCTTCGGTAGTTTTGCCAGAAACCCATGAGAGCCAAGAGACGTTCGCGCATCTTCATACGTGGTGACAAAGGTATCTCCTGTCACGGAACCGGAAACGGCGTATCCATCTTTCGCGATCAAAATAGCGTCGGGTACCTGGTTGTATTCACGCGGGTGCGGAAAGCCGACTTCGTCGAAGCGATCTGGCAAGAGAACGTCGGCAACGCCTTCCTGCCCTGAGAGCATCTTCTTGAAATCAGCAGAAGCCCGAGCAGCATCAGCGGGATTAGTGCAGTACACAAGACCAATGCCACCTTCGGGAATCACATGTACCTGTGCCTGCGTCAGCTTTCCATCTTCGACTTTCAATAAACCTGCCTGTCGCAGTAAAATGTTCGGCCGAATCGCTTTGGGTGTGAGGGTGAAACCGTGATCAGACACCAGAATAATCGTCGTCTTATCGCGAATCCCAGCATCATCGATCGCGTCTATAATTCGAGAGACACACATGTCAGCATACGCATTGGCAGTGTAGCCTTCTTGTGACTGTGCTCCCCGCTTGTGATGTGTCGCATCATTATTCAGAAGATGAACGAGCATGAGATGTGGTTTACGTTCACGAATTAAATGACAGGCTGCTTCAGTCCAGACATAATCCAACCCAACGATGCTCGCTTTCCGAAAAGAGGCGTGTGTCTCGTCCTTCAAGAGCCCCTCTTCAATCAGTTCTGTTCGTAATCGTGGCGTTGTGTAATCAAGGGCATCGGGAACATCCGGAAACTGGTCATCAAACGACTTTGAATTGCGAGTACACGGCCAGTTCACTTCAGCAGTTCTAAGCCCTGCAGCATGAGCCACATCCACCACGGTGGGAACTTTTACAAGATCACTCTGGTCCCGATGTGAATCAATCTTTACTGGCACTCCAATTCCGCCACGCACTAGAACCCCATTTGCAAGTACACCATGTCGACCGGGTTTCATGCCTGTCACCAAAGTTGTGTGGTTGGGCCAGGTTACAGAAGGATCAGACACTTTCATTCCGCCATCAACGATACAGCCTTCGCGCGCGAGTCGACGAATTGTTGGCAACGGAACTTTAGGATCATCAACAAGATACGCTGCTAACCCGTCAATGCTGATAACAATCACGTGATGTTGAGCATCGGCTGCTTGAGCCACAGCTAGAGTGTTTAGACAGACCAGGGCAACAACAATCAGACAGTAGAACCGACAATAACTATTACGCATGTAAGCTTTCTCCCAGGGGATTGATCCATTGAAATGTACTTTAACCAATGAACCATCCAATTCTAAAATAATTCCAAAAGATCCAGGGAACCATGAAGGTGTTCTGACACGCATCCAGAAATGACGCCAGTCACAAGACGAAGTGTTCTGCTCGCTTGTTGTCGCGGAACGGAAGCAGCCGAGCAGACAGCTTCGCCTACCGCATCAGGGCTCTGTAACCCAGTAAACTGTGCGGCCTGATGGAATTGTAATCTCTTCTCCAGCGTTCGATCAGCACTTTGGCTTCCTATAACGTATCGAAGAGTTTCCCATTGAGCAATTCATCTCCCCGTTTTCTGTTGCAGGATTCGATGTAACCGTTTTCCCAGGGACTGCCCCCGATACACAAACAGCTCACTCAGGTGTTCCAAAACACTTTCACTGTTCAGTCTCCTTTCCACATCGATGCACAGGCACTCTCGTAGCGGTGCTGTAACGAGTTTCAAAGATGCTCCGGTTTTTGTCACCACTAACGGGAATAAGTGATTTTGATTTCGAACATGGCAATAACGAATTCACTTTGGGCAGTTCACGATGAGTTTTGAATAATTTAGTAGGCCTTCGCAAAAACGAATAATAAAACGGACACTACAAGTGTCCCGAGAAGCCATACATTTTCTCGGAAACATCTTTCGGTCGGTCTGACGGATTGGTGAATTCACCAAAACGAATTCACATTGTATCAATTGATAATAGGCAGAAATCCTGATAGATTTAGACAGAAACATATTCTGGCTATCAATCAATAGTTCGTCAACAGAGAAAATACCTTGACCAACCCGTATGCCCTGCCCGACACTGAAGACGCGAACGTGCTGAAACGGGTTTCTCTGCCGCTGAGAATATCCTCGATCGCATCATTCCTATGTGGCTTCGCGGCGTTCATGGCCTACTACGGATATCCGGGTTTCATGAACGCGTCGTGGTATTTCCGTATCCTGCCTGCGCTCGCATTCCTCTCCTGCTTTCTTGGTTTGACTGCTCTGGCAGTTCCATG
>CAXBFD010000206.1:0-4981 GCA_963974925.1 uncultured bacterium
ACCACTTTTTTTTAGCGTCTGGGTTTTGAGTTCCCAAACCGCATCGGCGGTGATACGTCCCTGTCGCACCAGACTCAAGCTGAAGGCATTCTCTGCTTCCATGCGTGTCAAACCCGCAGCAGCATCAAGTACTGTCTGCAGCTCGTTTCCCTCAGGTAATTCTCCTGCTTCGGTGGCGATCCCACGGGCAATCTCTGCCAGTTGTTCACGGTCAGGTAAATCATGCTCAACCACAACGAACATTTTTTCCAGTTCGGTCGGGATCTGTACGACAGGAGATAGCACCACCACAATCGTGCGGTTCTGCTTGCCGGCAATGATCTGACGCGACAAAGCCTGCGCGACTTCGGCTGACTGCATGAACCGATGAAAGTTCTGCAGCACGATGATGGCTGTTCCGTCTGGTGTCGCCAACGCGTTGACCGCACGGATGGCGGCCAGTGGATCGGAACCGGCAGCCTCCGTCACACTCTGGCCGGGGATGTTCAATCCCGCATCAATATCCCAGGTGGCAAGCTGCCACTGTTCGTCGCGGCAGAGCTCTGCAATCTCAGTCAGAGCCTCCTGGTGTTCGTGGGATTCGATCCAGATCCCGGTAAAGCAGGCCCTCACGTATTCTGTTAGTCGTGTGCGAATATTCAAGCGGATCTCCCTTTCAATTTAGAAAGTACTTTTTAGATTGGATACATTTCAGGACTGCTGACGGTTTGTTTGCTGCTGCCCCAGTTGCTGATGAAATTCAGCCGTCAGCTGCTCTTCCGTCCGCTTGCCCAAGGCTGTTTCAATAAACCGGCTGGCTTCGCGGCACCCCTCTCCGGAAAAGCCCCTGGTTTCAACACGAGTCTGGCCATCTGTGGTAACGGTGATTTCGATGATTTGAGTCATACTGCACCTCCTACCTGCACCGTCAACTTGATGGAGCCATCAGCCTGGGCTTGCTCCGTCACCATGTGTCCCCTGCGATGTGCTTCGATGCGTGTTTTTTCGACCGCATAGGACTGAAGAAAGCGGTCCAGATGGCACCGATCCCCCCAGCGTCCCTCGAAGTTGTCGTACTGGAGCTGACCATTGGTTGTGTCACAGACAACGGGATACCGCCATTCCGGTAATTCCACCCCGAGCCCGGTGGCTTCACTACTAAAGAGTTTGAACGTGTCCTGGACTGGCTCCGGGAGTTTGAGCCGCTGACAGGCAGAAGCAACAGCAACCGGGTCACGCACCTCGGTCTGAATCTGAACAATGTGAGACATAATAGAACTCCTTTTGGAAAATGAATCGTGTAAGGCTATCGAGCTGGAAACGAAAAACGCCCTGAAACAGTCTGTAGCGAGACCATTTCAGGGCGTTTGTAACTGCTGTGGCGATCATGGATTGTTAATGGTGATGCCTGTGGTTTTGAATTAAACTAAAAGGCGATAGGATCAGGATCGGCGGAAGTGAATGATCAACTCTCAGATAGGCTCTGGCTGCTGTTTTGGAAAGCCGTCATTTTAGCCCTCCGAGGTTTCCCACAATACTATCTGCTCGGTTATCTCTTCCCGTATAAAAGGAACAGGCCTCCGACAGCGATCAAGGAAACACCAATTACAATCGTAAAGAGACCTGCAATTCTATTTGCCACAGGTCTATGCTCCGGGGTACCTCTGGAATCATGCGCTGTCCCTGTCAGTAACGTATAACAGCCGATTAAAACCACAGTGATGCCACCGACGATCAGCGAGTATGGTCTGACGCCGTGAAACCAGTGACCAGCTGGTACCCACGGCAGTACGTTAACTGAGACCCAAGATAACACTACCACTCCGGCCAGATAATTCCAGCCAGGCAAAGGCGCGACCGTGTTCGTATTCTCATCGGCAGGGTCTGTTTTTTCAGGGACGAAGTCGGGGAACAATCCGATCTCGAATGCCTGATATTTCCGGCCGCCTTCGTGAAAAATCTCAGTATCCGGCTGAATGTAACCGAGTTCTATGTATTCCTGAAGTTCGTTATAAGAATAGGGGCCTGCGAGCAGCCCCTGGTCATCAAACTGCCACTCTGTGGCTTCCCGCTTTTCGGGGACAAGATATTCGGTCATGAGGCTCGTTCTCCTTCCTGTTCAGGTTAATTAATCTAAACTGCTATGCTGGAAATTCAGGACAGGGGCAGAAAACGGGCATTCCGCCTCAGCCAGAAAAATGAAGTGAGCAGAAAAGCCCCTTCGCACAGTGCGACAATGAATACAAAATAGTCGATCAACTCGACTGCCACGGTTTTTGAGGCGAAGCTGTTCTGGTCGGTCATCGCAATCACCACCAGCGCCCCGAGAAACAACAGTAAATGGGCCGCGGTAGCGACGACGATGCTGAGGATAATGATATTCGGACCTGACCGGCTTAACGTTTGGAGACGAGCCCCACCGATGAAGAGTGAAATTGTCACTCCCAGTGAAACGAGCAAGTTGACAAACATCGCCAAAGCCTCAACTCCCACCAGAGGCGCATTTTCATCTAACATGGTCCCGCTGATCATTTCTGAAGCAGTGTAGAAGCACCAGAGCCAGGGAGAGATCTGGAGCGTATAAATACATATCCAGTTTGCCATGGCGGGCAGCCTGGGATTAGTGATCAGGGGCTCGATATGATAACTGTCGACAGGAGGAGCTGGAGGAGATTGCAGGGCGGATTCTTCAGCTCCGGTTTCGAACTCATCCCAGTTAGATAACGGCTTCCACTCTTTCTCAGCTGATGAGTAGGCATAATCCGCCAAGCTGATTCGGTTCGACTGCAAGTCATCAGCGATTTCCTGGTGAGACAGAGGACCTTCTGCCTCACCATTCTTCGCCAGCCACCACTGGCTCTGGGGACTTTCAATTGTTTTGTTACTTTCTTCGTGCATGAAATATACCGATCTTCTCTTTAGGGCTTGAAATTGATTATGTGAGTCACAGAAGATTGTCGTCTCGACTTAGAGGGGTACTGCTGACAGTCAGTTTCTACGTCCCCCAGTCCGTATTGATTTAAGCTTTCAACATGTCTGAGTGCCTGTTCCCTAAGGTTTAAACAGGTACTGCTTGGACATATTTACAGAAATAATATGATACTTATAGTCCGTGGTTATATCGTCGCTGTCAAGTGTTAAATACTTGCATGGCAAAACGAGCAGACATATTGGTGAGATTTGGACAGCAGGTCCGCAAGCTGCGAAAAGCGCAAGGTTACTCTCAGGAGAATTTTGCTTACGCGTGTGAGCTGGACCGGACCTACGTCGGCGGGATCGAGCGAGGTGAGAGGAATCTGTCTCTGCGGAATATCGAACGGATCGCTGAGACGCTCGATATCAGCCTGGCAGAACTGATGGACGGGGTTTGAGGGAACTCAGACTGCTGGAGTATTAACCAGGACGACTCCCAGTTGGTCTGAGTTGTCAGTCATTGCCTGGTTAGCTGCATCTGGAGTGCTAAACAGACGGGGATTCTTAACGCAGGCTGCATCATGCTGACACACAACATATCTCAGTCGTGCCTCGTTTAACTGCTGACGCAACCGCTGAATGTCTTCCTCCCGCCAGGGCGGCTTGATCCTGGAGCCACCAGAATAGATCGCAAACAGATCTGCATCTTCGAGATCCATTTCTTCATACCAGAACTGCAGGGCAGCTCTGATCAACATGATTTCTTGTCTCTGTATCATATCGCTCCTTTCTTAAGAACTTGGAAAATGGACCAAGTAAGACCTACAGTTTGGTAACAAATAGACGCCCTGAAACAGCCTTCGAGGAGACTCTTCCAGGGCGTTCAAAACTATCTGTACCGATCACTGATAGTTAAGGATATTTCCTTCATGTATTCTGACGCGGAAACTGGTGAAATTTAGATATTCATACGCAACGCGGAAATGATGCTCAGAGAACGTAGCGTCTGGTCGCGTTTAGCGTTGATTCGACATTGCGTGCTTAGGCAAGGCACTTACCCCTTAGTGGCACCATAAGTATGCTTGCATATCACAAAATAATTTGTATACTATTAAAATGACTTCAAAAGCCCTCATAGCGTGGATTGGCAATACTGACCTCAGGGCGTCGCGTGGGGAATCTCGGGACGGTGCCGGGCCTATTGCGAATGCGGTTACGAAGCGTGAGTTCGACGAGCTCCACCTGCTATCGGATCACAAAGCCGCTGATTCCAAGTCGTTTATGAAGTGGCTCAAAAAAGAGACCGGCACCCAAGCCAAAGTCTGGCCGGTGGAGCTGACCGGCCCAACCCGATTTGATGAGATCTACGAAGGGGCAATTGGCGTCTTGAAGACGCTGGAAAAAGAAGACATCGATCGTCATCGCACGTTTCATGTCAGTCCCGGGACGCCAGCGATGGGCGCCGTGTGGGTGCTGCTCGCCAAAACACAATTCCCAGCAGAGTTGATTGAATCGTCGAAGGAAGAAGGGGTCAGGACGATCTCGATTCCGTTTGAGATCGCGGCGGACTACATCCCAATGCGAGACATCGAAGGCGACGAGGAAATTAGGCGACTCACACAGGGACTACCGCCGGAAGCTCCAGAGTTCACGGAGATCATTCACCGCTGCCAGGTAATGAAAACAGTGATCGCACAGGCCCGGCGTGTTGCAGTCGAAGATGTGCCATTGTTAATTCAGGGCGAATCAGGGACAGGTAAAGAGCTGTTTGCACGAGCGATCCACGCGTCCAGTCTGAGAGCAGGCAAGCCGTTCGTTGAGGTAAATTGTGGTGCGATCCCAGCCGAATTAGTCGAATCCGAGTTCTTCGGCCACAAGAAAGGTGCGTTCACAGGAGCAAGTGAAAACAAAGTTGGATACCTGGAGACCGCTAACGGTGGCACGCTATTTCTTGACGAGATCGGTGAATTACCGTTGGCAGCACAGGTAAAACTATTGCGTGCGTTGCAGGAGAAGAAGATCACGCGCGTGGGTGAAGCAAAAAGCAAGAGCGTCGACTTTCGTGTTATTGCAGCAACCAATCGGATTT
>CAXBFD010000207.1:0-4740 GCA_963974925.1 uncultured bacterium
GGGCGGACCCATGTGTCCGCCCGCCTGTTGGCAATCAACTTTGTTTTGCGATGTGAACGGGACCAGTATAACCGTGTGCACGTTGGCACAATCACCACCCCAATTGCGTTGATCGTGTGATGATCGAACGCTTCTTTCGACTCCATTTGGTCGAGACTAGATCCTGTGCATCTCAAGGCGGGCGGACACACGGGTCCGCACCCTACGATGCTGCGTTGGAAACGGTTTTTCTGAAATCGAACGGGAACCATCAATAAATGCTTAATTGACTCTCAGACTTTGGCAAACCGGACACAATAAATCGGCGGCAGATTTGTCGAGACCGTATGCCATGCATCGCCGCCGTCTTCGGTGATCCAGATGTTGCCCGTCGTTGAACCGACGGCGAGCGTGTTGCCCGTCTGATCCACGTCTAACGCGTGCCGATAGACAATGTCGTAACTGTGTTCTCCGGGCAAACCCTTCGTGAGCACTTCCGAAGTCACGCCGCCATCCGTCGTGCGGGCGACTACAAACTTGCCATCCACGGGAACCCGGCACTCATCTTTGACCCCGGGCACAAACCACGCGGTATCCGGCTGCCGCGGATGTACGGCGACGGCGAAACCGAATTTCGCCGGCTGAATGCCGGTCACTTCCTGCCACGAATGCGCACCGTCGGTGGTGCGGAACACGCCGTTATGATGCTGCACCCAATATGTATCGGGGTGAGACGGCGACTGTACCATCCGATGACCGTCCTGAATATTGGGGTTACCCGCCTGATCGGGGGGCATATATTCCGCGTGCATCCCGTCCGCTTTGCAGGTCCAGCTTGCGCCGTCATTCTCGGTCACCCACACGCCGCCACAGGAAATCGCCAGCGCGACGTGCCGGCTGTTTTCCGGATGAACGCAAATCGAATGAATGCCGGGATTATCTTTTCCGCCGCCGAACCATTGTTGTCGTTCGGGCAGATCCCACAACGATTCCACCAGCTGCCATGAGCTGCCACGATCATCCGAGCGAAACAGGCCGCCGGGAATCGTGCCACACCAGAGTCGTTCCGGCTGATCGGCTCCGCCGGCTTCGAGCGCCCAGATTTCATTCAGGCTGGCAGGCTTCGGTTCAGCGTCTGTGGAAAAGGGGGGCGCCGCGATCGTGGCCCCTTCCGGATAAACGGGAACCGCACACTCTTCCCAGTTCGCGCCGGCATCAGTGCTGCGATGCAGCTTCACCCCAAAGTGACCATGATTCAGGGCCGCGTACGTCGTGCCATCCCGGTGATCATGCAACACCATCGAAACGTTCTCGCCTTCGAAATCGTGCCGACCGATCGACCAGCCGTTCGCGCCGCGTTCGAGTCGAAATAAACCTTTGCGTGTGGCAACAAGAACCGGAGAACTCATGAGAGGCACCTTTCAACCTGGATCTGATTGAGTGAATCAAGGGAAATTTCAGTTAACCGCCGGAGAGCGCCTGCATCACGTAAATTTCACTGTCGGGCGAGATCGCATCGCTCAGGTGAACCCGATCCACGATCGTTTTGCCGTCTACGAAAATCACCATATGCTGACGCAGCCGCCTCTGGTCATCGAGTACATAACCCTTTAACTGCTGCTGAGTTTCAAACACCGCGTCCAGCGCTTCACGCACCGAAGCACCCGCAACGGTGGCTTCGGGACAGGAGAGGTGTCGTTCCAGATTGGCAGTAAAACAGACTCGGACCATAATCTGAGTATGCTACACTGTACAAATAAACGAAGCAAATGAAATTCGGCAGTGATTTTGCCATATCAGTCAATCTGCATCTTTCCCGCATTTGCCTCGCGAAATGGTCCTCGGCTATCGACTTTGGGAAAGCAGTGCCGGTAAAATGAAACCCAATGCGCGTGATTCCCTCCTCTGCTTTCCAATTGATTCCTCTGACTCATAAGAGTTAACCATGATACATTCTTCCCGGCCCGCTGCGTTTCGTAAATTCAGTTGCCTGGCTTTCGCAGCCGCCTGCCTGTTGTGCCTGTCAGACAGAGTCGCCTGGAGTGCAGACAAATCAGCAGCGACCGAAGTGCAATCGGAGACGGTGCAATCGGAGACGAAAGAGACCAAAGAAGCCGACGACATACAGGCCGGCCATTCGTATCATGGCGAAGTCTTCAACGAAGGCCCGCGCCGCGCTGCTTATCTGATGGGGGGCACCGGCGACGTGCACTTTGATGTGACCGTCCAAAATCCGGAAGCACAGAAATTTCTTGATCAGGGTTTAGGCCAGTTGCACGGTTTCTGGTATCTGGAAGCCGAACGCTCCTTCCGGCACGCTGCGAATTTAGATCCCGGGTGCGCGATGGCGTTCTGGGGCGCCGCGATGTGTAATCTGAAAAATGAGAAACGGGCCAAAGGTTTCATCGCAGAAGCGAACAAACGCATCGACAAAACCAGCCCGCGCGAAAAAAAATATATCAAAGCCCTCGAAGCCTACATCAACGCCGACAAGAAAAAATCCAAAGAACGGGACGAAGCCTATACCAAAGCGATGGAAGACCTGATTCTGGAATACCCGGACGATCTCGAAGCGAAAGCCTTTCTGGCCGTCCACCTGTATAACTCCCGCTCCTCCAGCACGAGTTACATCGCCGCGGAAGCGCTGCTGCAGGACATTTTCGCCGTGAATCCGCTGCACCCCACGCATCACTACCGCATTCATCTCTGGGACCACCGCAAACCGGAAACCGCGTTGACCTCGGCTGCGAAATGCGGTCAGTCCTCGCCGGGCATCGCCCACATGTGGCATATGCCCGGGCACATTTACTCAAGACTGAATCGTTATCAGGACGCGGTCTGGCAGCAGGAAGCGTCGGCCCGCGTCGATCACGCTCATATGATGCGGGATTCTGTGATGCCGGATGAGATTCACAATTACGCCCATAACAATGAATGGCTGATTCGGAATCTGATTTTTATCGGCCGCGTCCACGATGCCATCGCGCTCGCCAAAAACATGATCGAACTGCCTCAGCATCCAAAATACAATACGCTCAAAAAACGGGGCAGCGCAAAGTACGGCCGCATGCGACTGCTGCAGATCCTCCGCACCTATGAAATGTGGGACGAACTGATCACCCTCAGCCAGACCCCGTATTTAGAGCCGACGGACGTCGAAGAGGAACAGCTCACGCGCCTGCGTTATCTGGGGCTCGCGTATTACCAGACAAACCGCATCAAAGAAGGGGACGCCCTGCTGGCGAACCTGCAGAAACGCATCGATGTGTTGCAGGCCGAAAAAAAACAGGCGGAGTTAGACGCCACCCCCGTCGCTGCACGTAAACCGGACGAAACGAAAGCCGTTAAAGCAACCAGATTCGCGGGCTCAATCAAAACCGCCATCGAAAATGCCGGCAAACCGTTCGCCGCAAAAATCAAAAAACTGGAAGCCCCGCTGAATGCCTTAAAAGGGCATCAGGCCATCGCGAAGGGAGATTTCAAAACGGGTCACGAACTGTTGAAAAAAGCGGGGGGCGCCGACGACGTCTACCTGCTCGCCGTGCTCTGGAAATCGGGTGAACAGGAGAAAGCCGAAAAAGCCCTGCGGAAGCTGATTGGTTCTCACAAGAATGAAGTTCAGCCGCAGGCGACGCTGGTGGAACTGCTCTGGCAGGCTGATCAAAAAGAGGATGCGAAAAAAGAATTCGAAACACTGCGCAAACTCTCCGGCACTCTCGATGTGGATGTGCCATTTTATGTACGACTGGCACCCATCGCGAAAGAATTCGGTTTCGAAACTGACTGGCGCATCGAAAACGTCGCCGCCACCGATGTGGGAGAGCGACCCGACCTGAAAACGCTGGGCCCCTTCCGCTGGAAACCGTCGCCCGCGCCGACCTGGCAGCTCAAAGACGCGACCGGAAAAACGCGCAGCTCGGAGGAATTCAAGGGGAAACCGCACGTCCTGATTTTTTATCTCGGCTTCAGTTGTCTGCACTGTGCCGAACAGTTGCAGGCGTTCGCGCCGATGGTTCAGGAATTCGAACAAGCGGGCATTCCGTTAATGGCCATCAGCACGGACAACATCGACGGCCTGAAAACATCGATCAAAAATTACGACAAAGGGGATCTGCCGATTCCCCTGTTTTCGAACGACCAGCTCGATGTCTTCAAGTCGTTCCACGTGTATGACGACTTCGAAAAACAACCTCTGCACGGCACCTTTATCATCGACGCCGCCGGCAACGTCCTCTGGCAGGACATCAGTTATAAGCCCTTCATGGACCCGAAGTTCGTGTTAAAAGAAGCCCAGCGGCTGCTGCCGAAAAAAGCCGATCGGCCAGGGTTTATTCTGGATGTGTTTTGAACCACGAACGCTACATGGCAATTCACAGGAACTCTGCAGGAGGGGCCTGAATGGAATTGGGAACGACCGCGAAACGGTTGATTCTCTTTCGTAAACCCATCCAGAAACAGCGCGCCGAGTGCCTGCGACCTGTTGAACGATCAGATAGAGTGAGCCCGGATAAAACCCGGCTAATTCATCGTAGGGGCGGACACACGGGTCCGCACCCTACGATACTGCGTTGGAACGGTTTTTCTGAAATCGAACGGTGGTAAACAGCGCTGATTCTATCTTCAATATCGGTGCCGTCAAAATCGGTGGCACTGTTGGCTTGCCAACAGTGATCAGGGAAACCTACCTCACAACGCATAAAAGCCACCTCAACGTAGGGGCGGACCCATGTGTCCGCCCGCAGGGTTGACGTTGATCGTGTG
>CAXBFD010000208.1:0-4688 GCA_963974925.1 uncultured bacterium
CATTGCGGCGCTCTTCGCCTCCCAGACTTAACGTGAGCTGCAATAATTTGTCCGCTTCGGGAACCGAGTTCGCAGCGACAATCCGCGCCACGCGCAGATCAACTTTCACGAAGTCATCAATCGTGCATTCCGCCGACATCGGTTCCTGTGTGAGGGCGTCGCCCGCGTCATTCCATTGGGAGGCGGCTGCTTCCGTGGCGGTCGCTTCGGCTTCTGCTTTTGCTTCATCAGTCATGGCTTGTACCTGTTTCTCTTCAATACGTTTAAATAAATGCTGGAATTTATTAACGGCGGTCCCCGTTAACGGCGTCTGTGCCTGCTCCCAGTTCGTGACGGGATCGTTCAACAGCTCTCCCGTCTGTTCGGACAATTTAGGAAGTACGGGCGTCAGATACACGATGATCTGCCGAAACAGATTCAAGGCGATCGTACAGATCTCCTGCAGCTCTGTCTGGCGACTTTCGTCTTTGCGCAATTCCCACGGTTTTTGATCTTCGACAAATTTATTGGCGCGGTCGGCCAGCGCGAGCACTTCTCGCATGGCCCCGTTAAAGTCGCACGCTTCATAAGCGGCGGCGATGGTTTCACTGCGGCTGGCCGCATGTGCGAACAGACCGCCGTCATCGGGGTACGTTTCGGAAAGTCCGGTGTCGGCGACAAACTTCGCAGAACGGCTGGCCAGATTGACGACCTTGCCGACCAGATCCGAATTCACCTTCTGAATGAATTCCTCCTGATTCAAATCGAGGTCATCCAGTCGCGGTCCCAGCTTGGAGGCGTAATAATAACGCAGGCAGGCGGGGTCGAGGTGATTCAGATAGGTGGCCGCTCTCACGAAGGTCCCTTTTGACTTGGACATTTTTTCGCCGTCCACGGTCAGGAAACCGTGAATGTGAACTTTTTCCGGCAGGTTGAAGCCGGCGGTTTTGAGCATGGCGGGCCAGAACAGTGTATGGAAGTAGGTGATGTCCTTGCCGATGAAGTGATGCACTTCGGTTTCGGGATTCTTCCACCAGCGGTCGAAGTCTTCCCCGTTTTGTTCACACCATTCGAGAGTCGAAGCGATATAACCGATGGGTGCATCAAACCAGACGTACCAGTAATTACCGGGGCTGTCGGGAATTTCAAAACCGAAGTAGGGTGCGGGGCGCGAGATATCCCAGTCGCGGAGCGGGTCTCCCAGGAAATGCCCTTTGAGATAGTTGGCGACTTCCGTTTGCAGATGCTGGCCGGACTGCGTCCACTCTTCCAGAAATGCGTGCAGGTCTTCGATGCGGACAAACAGATGATTGGCGGTGCGGATTTCCGGCGTCGTATTGGAAAGCGTGCTGATCGGATCGGTCAGGTCGGCCGGTGTGTAAGTGCTGCCGCATTTGTCGCAGTTATCGCCGTACTGATCGGGGGCATTACATTTCGGGCAGGTCCCTTTGACGAAGCGGTCGGCGAGAAACGTGTTTTCCTGCACGTCGAATAACTGGGTGACTTCTTTTTCATGGACCAGCCCCGCGTTGCGCAGAGCCAACCAGAATTCGTGGCACAGTTTGCGGTTCTGTTCGCTGTTCGTGCTGCCGTAATTGTCGAACTCGATATTAAAACCGGTGAAGTCGGCGATGTGCTTTTCACGGACGGCGGCGATCAGCGCTTCTTCAGAGCGACCTTCCTGACGGGCGCGAATCATAATCGCGGTGCCATGCGTATCGTCGGCACAGAAGTAGCGACATTCGTGGCCGCGCAGTTTCTGGAAACGGACCCAGATATCGGTCTGGATGTATTCCACGAGGTGGCCGATGTGAATTTCACCGTTGGCGTAAGGCAGAGCAGCGGTGACTAATATGCGACGTTGGGTCATGATGATTCCGGCTGTAGGTAAATTGATTCAGGCATCTATACTGATGTTATTTTAAAGAGACACCGGAAAGAGGGCGGAGTTCGGCAGAAAAATCTGTTTATTCCAGCTGCTGATTCCGAATCGGGTCTCTCAAAGTGCGTCTCAATTTCAGAGGGCGTTGATTGTACGCGGGTCGCGCCGATCCCGCAATCCAGCCGAAAAGAGCGTAAAACAGAGCGATTATGACACGCGTGCTTTCAGCTTTAAGGGGCCTGTGGGCGAACAGAGGGCTTTCACGAGGTCCAGCTGGCTGACGATTCCCAGCTGTTGATCATTTTCGTAAATGGCGCCATAGGCCGAAGCGGAGTTTCGCAGCAGGTAAAGCGATTCCAGCATACTGAAATCGGACTGTAAGCGTGTCATGTTATAGACGGCAGGGATAATCGGTGCGGGAGAGGTGATGAGATCGACTAATTTGATGTAGGCCGTCCATTCATTCTGTTTCTCGCGCGAGCGAATCGGAATAAACGAAAGCTGATTCTGTTTTGCAAGCTGCATGATTTGTGCCGCGTCGGTCGTGCGTGTGACTCCCAGGATATCCGTTTGTGGAATCATCGCTTTGATCACGGATTGGGCAGCCGTGTTGAACATGCCGCGCACCAGTTGTTTTTGAGAGTTTGTGAGCAGACCCTCCAGATGTCCTTCTTCAAGCACTTTCACCAGTCGCTGGCGTCCCAGCACGAGTTGTGCGGGTTTGCTGCGATCCGGAGCGAACCGCTCCAGCTGACGTGTGATGGCAACCAGCGGAGTGCTGATGATCCAGAATGTCCGATAAAAGAAATCAAACCAGCGGCAGTAACGTTTGAGCAACATGGTCGGCGCGCGGTAGTACAGATTTTTGGGAACGAGTTCGCCCAGAATAAAAATGATGGGCGTGAATAAAATCGTGGTGATGATTTCGGCGGAGCCCCCCGATTCACTGAACACTTCTGCCACCCCCATGGAGATGGCAATGGTCGCCAGATCGTTGGCCAGATTATTTCCGATCAGCGTGGTCGCAACAAAATAGCTGGGGTTTTGCGCAAACCAGCACAGACGTTTTGCAACCGGGTCGCCTTCGTTTGCGTCAATATTCAGCCGCAAAAAACTGACACGGTAGAAGCCTGTTTCTGAACCACTGAAAAGAGCCGACAGGCGCAAGCCGATGGCGAATAAGGCCATTGCACCAATGAGAGGTAGCCAGTTCAACTTTTCTTTCAACCTTGGAACACAAACACAAACAGGACGCTTTCCCGGCGGATACGTCATCAACTTGAGATGGATTCTCGTGAAACGTCACCGATCTTGCAAGAGGGGCTCGGATTTAAGACATGGAAAACCGTTTATATTTCACGCACTCTGAATCGCATGACTACCATTTTCCCGATCTATGACCTATGTTTGAGTGACAATACAACGACCTAATCCTCTCATTTTGACAAGCGCGCAGCGGGCCGGATATTTTCGCTTGAATCCGGCGGGGCATTGTGTTCTAAGTCGCTTTGAAATAAGAGTTTACCATAATTCTTTTCGATGAGTAAGACCTTTATGAAAGTTCAGCAGTTTTTAGATCATCACGGGATTAAAGAAAATCCGTTCGGGCAGGAAGACGCGCAAAGCGATCATGTTTTCAAAGAATTCTGTCTGAACGGGACGCATCATCCGGTCTGGGACAAAATATTTTCCAATCCCGCCAACCCCTCCACGTCTGTTGTGTTTGGTGAAAAGGGGGCCGGGAAAACCGCCATCCGGATGCAGATGATCGAACAGCTGCAGAAGCATAACGCACTCCATCCGGAGAGCCGGGTGTTCGTGATCGAATACGATGATTTTAATCCCTTTCTGGATTGTTTCCGCGAACGGTATTCAGGCCGCAAACGGCGCCCCGAACGATTGCTGTCCTACTGGCGACTGTGGGATCACATGGACGCGATTCTTTCATTGGGAACGACTCAGCTCATTGGCCAGACGATCGAAACGGATGAATCTGCCGAGAACAATATCCGCTCGGTTTCGAAAGCACAGATTTCGAATCTGTCTCATCTTGAAAAACGCGACCTGTTGCTGCTGGCGGCGTTTTACGACAACAGCCTGGATATGCCCGCGGTACAGCGCTGGAATCGTTTGAGGCGGAAACTGAAATTCAGTTACTGGAAAACCGAGTGGGAACGCGGGCTGGGTTTTCTGGTGACGCTGGCCACCGTCGGACTCGTATTTTATCTGGGGACCTGGAAAGATTTCGGTCAGTGGTGGATCTGGCTGATCATGATCGCCGGCTGGGCGCCCTGGTTGTGGCGACAGTCAACGCTGCTGTGGAAAGCCTGGCGGGTCACACGGGAAGTGCGCGTCTTTGATCATCTGCCGAATGCGTTAAGAAAAATTCTTTCCCGGATCGAACGCCGAGAACTGGCGGGGCAACCGATTCCCTCCCGGGATCGCAGCGACGACCGCTATGAACTGCTGACCAAATTTCAGACGGTCCTCAAAAAACTCGGTTTCACAAACATTGTGATACTGGTGGATCGCGTGGACGAGCCGCATCTGGTGAACGGTTCCGCGGAACGGATGCGGGACCTGCTCTGGCCGATGTTCGACAACAAGTTATTGAAACATCCGGGCGTGGCGTTCAAGCTGCTGTTACCTTCCGACGTGGTGTATTATCTGCAGCGGGAAGAGAAGGAATTTTACGAACGTTCGCGGCTGGATAAGCAGAATCTGGTGACATCGCTGGATTGGACGGGGGAATCGCTGTATGACGTCGCCTGCGATCGCGTGCGGGCCTGTTCCGTAGACCATGGTGCGAATCACTCGATCAAGGATC
>CAXBFD010000209.1:0-4674 GCA_963974925.1 uncultured bacterium
ACCAGGCTCTCATTGATGATCATGGAAAAGTACATCAGCAGCGCAAATGCACCTGTTAGCGCTGTTTTACCGTAAGCCTTCTCAAGAAACATGGCGATGCCACCCGCGGATGGATAGGCGTGTGCCATTTTTACATAAGAATAAGCACTGAAAGATGCCACGATTGCTGCTGCCAGAAATGCGAGCGGGAACCATTGTTTCGCTAGCTCAGCAACTTGTCCGGTCAGGGCAAAAATACCGGCACCGATCATCACGCCCGTGCCCATCGCAACAGCACCAGTCAAAGTCAGACTGTTCTCTTTATACTCGGATGAGTTCTCGTCGGAATGTTCCATGCTGTGACCCGTTAACGCCGCATCTACGGCTTTGGAGTATTGTGTGGTGAAGTTGATTGTGGTATTGAGTTCGACTTCTCCACTTTCATTGATTTCTGTACTGCTCTGTTTTGGAGCAGAGTACACATAACTTCACTTTCAAAAGCAATCCGCGTGCCACTATGCAGATCTATTGTGCCAGTCTCCAGAACTACGATTTTCCGGCCCTAAGCCAGATAGGAGATCAGTTCCGGCATGGATCTGGTCGGCCAGCAATCACTTTGAGCGATTTTCCACCGACTCTGACAGAACAGTGGATAGGCCCCAGTGAAGATTAGAACTGTCTCAAGGTCGAGTAATCGGAGATTCAAAACGGAGATTGCAATACAAGTCGTTCGTATCTGGATGAAAGAGCAAGTTGATGACGTTTCGGAATCAGCCCATTTGTTGGTTGCAAGGACTGAATGAAATTACGTATCAATGACGTATTGCTGTGCGAATGTTTTTACGCAGGTCATACAATTCTGCATTGCGACTGTCTGAGACTTATTGGTTTACAGATTGGTTAATTCGTGATTGAGTATAACGTCAACGCTATCGATTCCAGTCATTGTGCGTCGACAAAGTCTGCAACACGACTTGAATGAATGTGCGTATTTGTGTGAATCACAATGTAGATGCCTATCACACATTTTAATGAATTTGGCAAACAGGTAACTCGTATTTCAAAAAAGGATCACATCAGTGCTATATTGGATGTTAGGCATGATGTGGATTCAACGGCGTACTCGAATTCGGCGGGATGGGATCGTCGGTTGTCATCAACTTATCGTACAGATCCGGCGGCAGCACTCGCATAACAGTAAACAGCCCTTTGACACCTTTATACCAGCCTTCGCGCATCCCCTGGGTTTCGCGACGATCGGTTAATTTTTTCATGTCTTCCATTGTCATCGGCATGCTATAGTCATTCGCCTTTTCCATCTGCATCTTGCCAGCGTGCTTACCTTCCATTTTCATATCCGACATCCCCTTCATGATTTGTGGATAGCCAGGAACCTCGAAACCCGGATCGTTCTTTTTCTGGCGAATGATGGGCCCGACTTGAGATACCATATGGTTCATCATGTGGTGAAACATGTGACAATGGAGTACCCAATCTCCGGGATTATTAGCCACGAACTCTACATCCCGCGATTGCGCTACCCCCACGATCACCGTATTTCCCGGAATCCACGCTGTTTCCGGAATGCGGCCCCCCTCGGTTCCTGTCACCCAAAAAGTGTGCCCGTGCAAATGCATTGGATGCTGATGCAGCGTACTGAAGTTTAGAAATCGAATGCGGACCCGTTCGCCTAACTTACAAACCAGTGGTGTCGTGTAAGGGCCACACCGCCCGTTGATTGTAAGAAAGTTCCAGTCCATGGAGATCGTATTGGGAATGTGCGCGTTGGGTAACATCGAAAACTGCTGAGTCATTAACACGAAGTCACGATCCACGGCAGGTTCAAAAGCCACTTTGGGATGAACAATGAAAGGCACCACCATTCCGATGGCTTCCTGCATCGCCACATGCGGATGTAAGAAAAAACTACCTTCCTGATGCACGTCATATTCATAGACAAAGGTCTTGCCCGGTTGAATCAAGTCTTGTGTAACGGCAGGTATTCCGTCCATGCTAATGGGGAGTTCCAAGCCATGTGAATGCAGAGTCGTCGGCTCTGGCAAATCATTGCGAAAAACAATACGTACTCGTTCTCCTTGATACATTTCTAATACAGGACCGGGAAACTGGCCGTTAAATCCATACGCGTCCATCCAGATCCCCGGGAGCACTTCTCTACGGGTGGGGGTCGCCTGCAAATGGAACTCGCGCGCACCATTTACAATTTTCCCGCTCAATGTTTTCAAATCAGGTGCAATCACATTGACTGGTGGCTCCCCCGCTTTTCGCAATCCGGGCACGAGTTTCCCTCGGTCAGTCGGACTACCAACTGGGCCACCAGTGCCTGGATGCATACGAGGATATGTGCCTCCCTGACCTTGATATTTATCGGAAGAAGCTCCGCTTTCCGATGACTGCCCCATAGCGGTCCCCGCAGCAAACAATCCGGCCGTGGCTGCCGCACCCTGCTTTAGAAAGTCCCTGCGGTCATTTTGAGTACCCATTGATAGGCCTTTCATTTTGTTTTATTTCGTTTTGCTAAATGATCGTTGTTCATCGTCTCTTACGATTACCGGGGTTTGGGAACGGCATTGATATGTCCGCCACCCACTGGCGCAGGAGGCTCGGCCAGTCCACCTGTCAATAGCATACCGCTAATGGCAATCTCACTTTCATGATACTTTAATTGACTCATGATATAGTCTGCCTGCAAATTGAGATAGATCTGCTGTGCCATCAACACATCAGGCCAGGGAGCGCGCCGCTCCTTATAACTATGATGTAACAGATCGTAGGCTTGCTTACCCTTAGGTAACATTTCATCTCTGTAAGTTTCTACATGCTGACACGCGGTCTGATAATTTCTAAATTCTGTTGAAAGTCTGCTCATCAATGATAATTCCAACCGTTTCACATCCGCCCGAGATCGGTTGAGATCGGCTAAGGCCTGATCCACGGTGCCTTGGTTTTTGTCGAAGATAGGAATAGGTAACCCGACGGTGACCCCTGCTACTGAGTTATCGGTCTCGAAATTATGACCGAAATTGACATCGACCAGGATATTAGGTATCGGTTCGACGCGTTCGCGTTCTACGGTTATTTGGTCATGTTGTACACGTTCACAGGCAGCAACGATTTCTGGGCTTTCTTCTAATAACTGATTGAGCGCCGAATTCCAGTCATAAAATATCTCCGGGGGCTCAAGCGTCCCTCTAAGTGTCGTACACTGTAATTCAGGAGTACCTACCATCGCCACTAAATTTCGCCATTCCTGTTCCAGATCGTTCTCAGCTGCCTGCTGTTTCAATTGTGCGCGATGCTGATCGACTTCCGCCTGCAACAGGCCAGATTGATTCGTCTGTCCCAGATTAAGCATCTCTTTATGTGTTTGCAAATTATCTTTCGCATTCTCCAGAAGTTTGCCTTGGACTGCGAGTAACTGCTGCGCTGCCAGTGTCCGGTAGAAATGAATCCGCACGTCATTCAAGACACGCGTGTACTGGGCCGACAAGATGGTTTCCGCAACAGCGACCTGCTTTGTCCATTTCGCGCGACTGAGCTTCAGCTTACCACCTGTGACAAATTCCTGTGAGACGAATGCCCCCTGTAATTCACCAGCCGTGCCATTGATGCCAATTTGATCGCTGGCATACCCTACAACCGGGTTTGGGTAGAGTCCCGCCTGATAGGCTGCGCCTCGTGATGCTTCGACTTGCGCTGCCGCCTGGACCAGCGTCGGATTATTGGCTTGTGCCAAAGCTTCTAGCTCATCCAGTGATATCGCAGTACTTTGGCTTGCTAAAACATCACCCGGCATGGGGAGAAGAAGTGGATCGTATTTCTCTACTGGTAACTCAATTGACTCTTGATGCGATACGAGTCGTGTTTCAGTCTCCGAGGTTGCATCATATTCTGCTTCCGCATCATCGCGCACAATGACTTGCGAAGTTTCATTTTCTGCTGGTACAGGTTTTTTACCTATTTGATTAGCAACATCCCTTTTCGTGCTGGTTGCACATCCACTAATTAATACGATTGCCAGTAAGATAGAAATTAGATTCTTTGAATTCACCACGGCCCCCCGAAGTCTAGAACTAGCCGCGCAAATTCTTCACGCGCGATTCCCTTAACGTATAGTTATCGGCGGGATCTGTACTATTGTGTTATTGCAATATATCGATTGTAACGGTTTTCTGTAGAATAGAATGATGGTGGCATCTAAACATCATGTCCAATGATGGTTACGATAATATTCTTTTCTCATCCCGAAGAAGAAAAACGCCAAATCTACCATGTCGAGAGCATTTAAGTACGAGTTGATCGCGCTCCACGTTGGTTTGTGATGCAGCTGATTCAGCGTGTGAATAGAGGAGACTGCCACATTTGAACTAATAAAGTCGGCAGAACTCACTCAATTCGGAGTCTCTAATGGTCGTCACGCAGTTCACGAACCTTGGCCAGCCATTCAACGAGTCCTTGTCGAAGATGTTGGGTAAGTTGAAGCAAAACACCGCCGTATTCAATTGCTCGATTGACTTCAGCATTTGCGAGGAATTCGTCACCAGTGACTTTGTTGGGTGGCAAATCTTCTACTGTCCGTAGCGGAAGCGCAGGCAGTGAGGGACGTTGCCCCGAAATTAATTCCGGATTTGATCAGCTGGGATTGCCTTCATTAACAGCAAATTTGAGCAATAC
>CAXBFD010000210.1:0-4496 GCA_963974925.1 uncultured bacterium
AGATAGTCCAGCACGCGACCGGTTTGCAGCTTACCGCCTCCTACATCACTGATAATATTTGTCTTTTCCCCAATTCTGGGGATTGGTTTTGATGTATTCTGCGATTTCGCAATATGCCTCTTCGTCGCGAATGATGTGTTCAAAATAATTTCATTGCCACAACCGTTTGGGAAACTGCGGCCAACCGTTTTGTTTTACCCCTCGCATATATTCATTGATCGACATTGTTTTGAACCATTGAATCACATTTGCGACTGTTGGCGAATCGTCGTCCTCCGAATCCTTTTCGTCCCTGCGGTTAATCTCAACTATACCATGCAAGTGGTTCGGCATCACAACAGATTCGTGCAAAGTCATCTCGGGAAATTTTTCATCGACCTTGTTCCACCATTTTTGAACCATATCGCCCGCATGGTTAAGGTTCATGACTCCTTCTTGAACCGTACCGAACAGACACAAGGAATTCTGCGTACAAATCGTGAGGAAATAAAGCCCGGCCTGCGAATAATCATACCCCGGCAATCGAATTTCCTTCCGACGCGGTGAATTCATTTCCGGTCCCTTTCGACGCATGATGTTCGTTATTCCCCGTATATCAAATCAACAACATCACATCAGGTCAAACAAAAAACGTAGGGGTCGCCCCATGTGGCGACCCGCCTCGCGACGTTCGATCTATTTCACCCGCCACATCGGCAACAGATAAACCATGCGCACGCCACAACACAAACACGCCAACCCTGCAGGCGGACACATGGGTCCGCCCCTACATCACCACGGACAACGATTTCACCTCGTAGGGGTCGACCCATGTGGCGACCCGCCTCGCGACGTTCGATCTATTTCACCCCCCCCATCGGCAACAGATAAACCATTCGCACGCCACCTCACAAACACGCCAACCCCGCGGGCGGACACACGGGTCCGCCCCTACGATAATGTCATCGTCGTGGTTGATCCGTGTGTGCCTGTGATTGTTCTGTCACGATTTCTGTTCCGGGGACTGGCGGATATTCAGATATTACGGAGTCGGTGCTATCTGGTAGAATCTGGCGTGGCGGTTTCTCGAAGAGAGAGACTGTCTGGCTCTGAGTCGGGGGACGTTTGCCGAATCTTACGGGGGCGCTCTGTGGAATCGGCATTTGAATTGCCGAGGGCTTTTCGGGTTTGGTGATCACTGGATTATCGTGGGGGGCGTGAGGATGGCAAGGGCAAACAAGCGGCTTAGAGAGTTGATTCTGCATAGCGGAGTGCGGGTGAATGGCTCAGTTAAACGGTTTTATGGCGCGATATGGTGGGGGGCGAATGAGCAGTGGTTTTCAAATTGTGCTGAAACGAGGGGGGTTTATGGTGTGTTTTTTGAAGTGGTGCATCGTTTTCCGCTGAACAAGTCGTGTTCTCGCGCGCGACGCATAAAACGCATATCTTGGCAAACGGAAGGACACGATCAAGGGCAGTTTATTCAGTGGAAAGCGGCAGGGGTTCCTACGTGAAGAAACAGAGGCGTGTGAACAGGAAGTTTAACGGACAGGAGCCGAACAGGCGTGGCGTCTGTGTCGCAAAGTATTGCGGGAGAAGAAGTAAGGAAATGAGGGCGCAGGGACTTGAACCCTGGACCTACGGATTAAAAGTCATCGTGATTGTGCATATTTCAGCTATAAAACAGCGTTCCTTGTACCTAAATGATTCCATAAAAGGCACGATTTAGGTACAACTTAATCAGGTACAGAACACCGTTCCGAATTTAAATTAACCTGTACCAGATTCAGGAAGCGCATTCAAATGAGAAAAATCCAAGTCTTTAAATCAAACGGCAAGCCTCCAAAAGCAAGTGTCAAGACGTGGGCAGACCGACAGAAGGCCGCAGGGTTAAGACTGGAACTTACGCAGCATAAACCCCGCAATCAATGGAAAAAAATGGTGGATGGTAAATACCACTATTTCAAGCACCCCATTACTAAATCAGGCTATGAATCAGCTTTACGGGAATGGTTAAACCTGAAGGCGGAAATGGATTTCGAGAAGCCATACCTGGCTTTGATTCAGCACCATATAGACATATTCAAAGCAGTTCAAAATTATTTCGATCATGCAGTAGAACAAACCACCAAAGAAAAGAAAATGGCACAGCAGGTTGATCAGTTTATCAACTGGCTTGAAACTGCTTTTGATGATCCAGAGCCATATATTCCAGAAGTTGATTCTTCAACATCTCTGACTCAGGATGAAATTGAAGAATTCGAGATTGTCAAACCTGATACAAGCCCAGTAGAAAACAATTTCAGGTGGGCGGTCATGAACGCATTGAGAGGCAAGAGTGAACTCGCAGATAACATAGTGCGTCGTTTTTTTGGAAAAGATCATATTGGAACTTTGACTTTTCAACTCCCAGAAGAATGGAAAGAAAAAACAGAATTTACAGAGTCACCTGAAAAGCTCCCACAGACAGTTGGCTACTGGGTTGAGGATTATCTGAAGGCTAAAGGTAATCAGGCTTTGAATGGTGAAATTGAAATCAGCACTTTCAGAGATGCTAAAGAAAGGCTTGGCAAGTTTAGTGAGTGGATTGGAGTAAAAACACCAATTGAAAAAGTGGGTAGTGAAACACTCAAAAAATATCACAGCTATTTGTCAGAGTCTAAATATGCGAATAAGAGTTTGTACTTTCAGTTCTTCAAAACATTCGTTGTCTATTGTGTGTCAGAAGAAGCCTGTGCTTTAGAGCACTTGCCAAATAATATCACAAGCAGGCTCTTCGTTTTTCGATCTAAGAACAAAAAGAAAATAGCACTTGCCAAAAGCAAGTATGAAAAACTTTGGACTAAAGCAGACATTCAAAGAGTCATCGCGAAAGATTCAAAAGTTCCTGAACGTTATCAGTGCTGGATTTTATTAATGTTAAATTGTGCAATGACACAATCAGACTTAAACGATTTGAAACGAGATGAAATCGATCTGAAAGCCGGAAGAATTATCAGGATAAGAAAGAAGGCAGAAAAATACCCAAACCCACCTGTAGTAAATTACAAACTCTGGAAAATCACCTTGGTGCATTTAAAAAAACAAATGGAAGTCTGTACTGACGAAGAATATGCTTTGCAATCCACAAGATCGGCCAGGTTGATTTCTGAATCAATTGGAGTAGATAAAAATAATAATATCGTTTCCACCCGATCAGATAACGTTTGCAGGTGGTGGGATAAAAACAGAAAAGAAATAGGCTTTGACGGTCTACAGTTAAAATATGTAAAAAAATCAGGCATTACAGCACTAACCGAAAATATTAAATACATGCATTTAGATCAGTTATACTTAGGCCATTCACATAGAACTCTTGCTGATAGAAATTACAATTCAAAAGGCGGCAGGGCTTATAAACCCCTGGACGATGCAATTGCTTTCATCGGGAACGAGTTTGGTTTGAAGTAAAGTCACAATGTAGAAACAGGCTCTTCTGGAAGCCCTAAGTGATTCAGTTCATTTAGGGCTTCTTTAGGTGCGTCACGACCTGACGCTGTCAATCGGCTACCCAATGGACCTGAAATAGTCCTGCAATCACTTTAAAGTGCAGATTAACTACCTGCTCGAATAGAGCGTCGAAATTCTATCGGGGTCTGGCCAACATGTTTTCTGAAGGTAAAACAGAGTTGACCAGGACTACAGAAACCGGACGAAGCGGCTATCTGTTCGACTGTTTTGTCGGTGGAAATCAATAATTGTTTAACCCGTTCGATTTTGATACGGCGAATTTCGTCTGCGTCTGTTGCAGAGTACGAGAGGTCTATCCTACTTGATGCCGGGGAGATTTCCCTGGCTTTTTTTTGTACAACATCTGAATATGGTGAACTTGCCGACATCTAGCTTTACTGAAGTGTTGCCGTGTCGCCGCAAGTGATACCAGTAATCAGACTAGGTCTCCTGTTGTCACGGGGCTGATCGTCTCTCTGTTTGAGAAAGACTTTGACATACAAGGACGGCAGGGTCTGCTTTTATCGCCGCGGATTCAAACAACCCTGCTTACAGAGCCAGTGTGAGCCTTTCATGCTGGTTTCTATAATCTGCGATCAGTCTTTTAGCGGTAGCAAGGGGTGTGATGTATTCCTTATTGCCATCCACATCCAGAAAGATTGGGTTTGTGATGGCCTGAGTGGCCTGCCGTAAGTTGTCCAGCCGGGTATGGAAGACTAAGAACCGAGTATCAAGTTTTCTCATGGTATTCATAGCTGTATAGAATTCACAAACTTCTCTTAGGAATATTTAGTATTTTCGTAAATATTGGAAATATCATACTTTTTGTATAGATTCAATAAGTTTAAAAATGTATTTTTCCACCATGGATTTATACGGATATACACATTCGAGGTTGCGTTTATGCAGTGTGTGTTCATTTTTTGGTTGTTAACTCACCCATCCTGATCCTGTAGTCATCTACCAAAATTGACTAGAAGTGGTTTCATAACTTATTAAGTAAGGTGAACACGCACGCGAGTTGTGCG
>CAXBFD010000211.1:0-4420 GCA_963974925.1 uncultured bacterium
GTTCCCGCTACGATGAGGTGATTATCTCCGATGATCGTAAAAAACTCTCATTCGTTCTGCTATCCGGAGAACGTTTCGTCGATGAATTTCGCGTAATTGTTAAGTCCCCAGAGAATCCTACCAAATAATAAATCCATTTGCGCTGCCTGAGTATCTGACCCGTTCCCATCGGTGGCTTCAAATTAATAAGAGGTTTTGTATCACTGTACTTCCAATATTTTTTAAAAAGAGAACGATCATGAATTATCATCAGAAACGAAGAGACGGTTTTACATTAATTGAACTTTTGGTCGTGATTGCAATTATCGCGATTCTGATTGCACTATTACTGCCTGCAGTGCAGCAGGCCCGGGAAGCGGCCCGACGGAGTACATGCAAGAACAACTTAAAGCAGTTGGGGCTTGCGCTGCATAATTATCATGATACGCACCGGGTCTTTCCTTTTGCGACAGTCTGTGGCGTGAATATCGCCGCACCTACGGGACAAAATCATGCGCGGCAGTCCTGGTTCCATATGGTACTACCCTATGTCGATCAGGCACCATTGTATGATCTGCTTCGCGATGGATTCCAATCCGGTACAGTAAGTGACTTTGCTTCACATCCTCAGCGTTCAGTCAAGGTCCCTGTGTTTATGTGTCCTTCAGATCCCAACAGTGGGAAATTAGGAAGTCAGAAAAATACATTTTACTCAAACTATCTGCTCTGTTCCGGTTCAACGACGCAGGGCGCGGATATGACTTTCCCGAAACTGAATGGAATGTTTTTTAACATCTCAAAAATTCGCATGAGCGATATTACTGATGGGGCATCCAATACGATTGCCGCTGGAGAGATTAATCTGGTAGACGATACAACCGGTGCCGGTCCTGTTGCTGACTGTTTGACAGTGGGCGATTTACGGGGGCGTGTCTGGGGGACGAAATACGTTGGCGGCGGAACGTTTACAACTTTGCAGGGTCCGAATTCCGCCGTGCCTGATACTGTGATCTACGGATACTCGAGAGATTATGCCCCTATCAGTACATCCTGTTCCAGTGGGGATAATGCCGTTTATACTCGCAGCCGTCATGTCGGGGGATCGCATATTCTACTCGGAGACGGTGCCATTCGTTTTATCTCAAATAACATCGATACCAGCACATTTCGCAATCTGGGCACGCGGGCCGGAGGCGAAGTACTGGGCGAGTTTTAATCGATAACACATAGGCTGATCGTTCCAGGTCTATGAGATCACTTTCTTCAAATCAGACCATTCAGATAGAAAAGAATTGATGATGGATTCCATTTTGAAACCACTTACGATGCTTTGTTTTCTTGTAGTCCTCCAGGGATGTGGCAGGGGAAATGATGGTCCGGAGATGGCTTCGGTGAAAGGAACGGTCAAGATCGATGGGGCTCCTGTCCCGAAGGGAGATATTATTTTCGAGCCGGCAGACGGCACAGGACGTGCCGCTGCCGGGGTGATTGAAAATGGAGTCTTTCAATTCAACAGTCCTGTCGGCCTCAAAAAGGTTATGATTATTGCCTCGCGAAAAACGGGGAAAAAGGGGAAAGACTTCGGCGAAGACCTCATGGAATCGTATATTCCGAAGAAGTATAATACGGAGAGCGAACTCAAAGAAAAAGTCTCTCCGGGATCAGAGAATGAATTTGAATTTGATCTAAAATCGAAATAATCCGAGTCTAACTGACTGGGAGATCGGTTCAGGCGGTTCTCTGTTTGGAGAGTTGCGAATTTAAGCTGTTTTCAGAAGTGAGAGAGAGGCTGAAAGATGAGTTCGTCATTGAATCTGACACGCAGGGACATGCTCAAAAAATCGGTTTTAAGTGGTGCCGGTCTTTGGGTGGGGGGGCGTTCTGCATTAGCGGATAGTCGTTCTCCGAATGAGAAATTGAACATTGCCTGTATCGGATTGGGAAATCAGGGGAATGCGAATCTGGGGCTTGTTTCCAGCCAGAATATTGTGGGGCTCTGCGATGTTGATGATGCCCGGACTGCGAAATACGCCGCGAAATATCCCAGGGCAAAAACTTTTTCCGACTTCCGCGTGATGCTGGACAAACTCGACAAAGAGATCGACGCTGTGCTGATCACGACTCCCAATCATACGCACGCGACGATCGCCGTTAATGCGATGCGGCGGGGTAAACATTGCTATTGCGAAAAACCGTTGGCACATTCAATCCATGAAGTACGCGAGATGAATCGAGTGGCGAAGGAGCAGAAGGTCGTCACGCAGATGGGAACCCAAAATCATGCAGGCGAAAATTATCGAAGGACAGTGGAACTGATTCAATCAGGTGCCATCGGCGACGTGAAGCAGGTCCATGTCTGGTTTGGACGTCCTGGTGGCTGGAGACGTTTCAAACATGTCGTGGATCGTCCCAGCCAACCACAGCCGATTCCGAAAACCTTGAACTGGGATTTGTGGGTCGGACCTGCACCGATGCAGCATTTTCACCCCTGTTATCATCCCCATGACTGGCATTACTGGTGGGATTTTGGCAATGGGACGCTCGGAAATATGGGCTGCCATTATATGGATCTGATATTCTGGTCATTAAATTTAAAATATCCGACAGCAGTTGAAACGAAAGGGCCGGCGCTGCACCCCGACTCGACACCGTTCTGGCTCGACTGTCACTGGCAGTTTCCCGCACGGGAGTCAATGCCCCCCGTTGAAGTGGTCTGGTATCATGGCCGCGATACCCCGCAGCCTGTGCTGGATCTGGGCGGACCCAAGTGGCCGGCTGGTATTTTGTTTGTCGGCGAGCAGGGGATGCTGGCCGCTGATTATGATAAACGGGTCCTTCTGCCCGAAGAGAAATATGTCGACTTCCAGGCACCAGAGAAAACAATACCCGATGCGATTGGCAATCATCGCATGGAATGGGTCGAAGCCTGTAAAGGCAACGGGGAAACACTGTGTCACTTTGACTATGCCGCTCCTTTGACGGAAACGATTCTGCTGGGCAATCTGGCGTTTCGTGTAGGACAAAAGATCGAATGGGACGCGGAGAAGATGAATGCTTCCAATACAACTGACGCAGCACAATATATTCAACGCGAATACCGTAAAGGATGGACACTCTGATATGAGATTACGAAGTAAGAGAAAAACAGTTTGGAACAGAAAACAGTCTCTGGCGACTGGTTTGGTTGCTGGCGTTGCGGCATTGCTGGGAAATCTTTCCGTATCCCTGGCGGGGTCCGCGGTTTTATTTGAGGTGGCGGCGGGGAAGCAGGCACGGCAAAACTGTGTGATTTCCATGCCCATACCCCAAGTGCTGGAACAGCAGAATTTGAGCCTGTTCCGGGTGGATGACGGGACTGAAATTCCGATTCAAATTGATGCTACAGGAGATCAAAAGGAAATCGTCTGGATTTTACGCGAACGATTGCCGGAAGGCACAACAAGACAATATCGCCTGCTGGCCGGGAAGCGTGTTGCTGAGCAGCCCGATCGCGTCACCGTGACGGATGATGGAACACATTTAAATGTCAAAGTCGAAGACAAGCCAGTGCTGACTTACAACCACGCGCTGGTCGCAGCGCCGAAACGTGACGAAGCCTACTATGACAAAAGTGGATATATTCACCCTCTCTATACTCCATCGGGAAAAATCATTACGGACGACTTCAATCCCGACCACGCGCATCAGCACGGAATTATGTTCTCGTGGCGTAAGATCCTGTTTGAAGGCCGGGAAAATAACGGCTGGGATCAGAAGTCGCAACTTGGAAAAGTAGAGCATAACAAGATCAACTCATTTGCCAGCGGCCCGGTTTTCGGTTCATTTATCACGACGATCGATCATGTCGATCTGACGAAAAAATCAGGCCCTGTGAGTATGTTGAAAGAAACCTGGCGGGTACGGGTTTTCGCTCTGGAAGATCAGTTTCTATTTGATATCAAGTCAGTACAAAACTGTGCTACGGATCAGCCGGTGACGATTGATAAAGTCCATTATGGTGGGATGACAGTGCGTGGGCATGCAGACTGGCATGCGCAGCATACCTTCGATTTTCTGACCAGCGAAGGTAAAAACAAAGTGACCGGGAACCAGTCGCGTCCGCACTGGGTGGAGATGTATGGTCCTCTGGCTGGTGAAATGGCCGGAGTGACAGTTTTAAGTCATCCGGATAATTTCCGTTTCCCGCAGCCGGTCAGACTTCATCCGACAATGCCTTATTTCTGTTTCGCAGTCGCCGCCAGCGACGCCTTTGCGATTGAATCGGGTAAGCCTTATGTCTCACGCTATCGCTATTACGTGCACGATGGAAAACCGAGCGCCAAAGTCGATCAGCATTTGTGGGAAGATTATGCACATCCCCCTGAGGTTAAATTGGTTTCGGAACCTTAATCATCAGGGGGGGGAGAAGAGTTATATCATAGAAAAAAGCTGGTCGTGAATT
>CAXBFD010000212.1:0-4365 GCA_963974925.1 uncultured bacterium
ACCCCCGACACGCGGATTATGATTCCGCTGCTCTAACCGACTGAGCTACACCGCCCAATTAGGGGTGGGACACACTATATAAGATGTCCCGTTCTACTGAAAGTTAAGTCGGCGAAAAAAGTCAATCTCCGATGCTAACTTCATTAGTTATCTCACTTTATCGGCAAAAATCGCAGTGAGAAGTCGAAAGCTTAACAAATTCCTGTTTGATCGCAAGTCAACCGCCGTTCTCATCGGAAAATGCAGCCGAATTTGCTTGATTGTGACGCCTTTCAAGCTGCGGTATACTCGTTTTTCACTGATTAACTGCTTTTGTCCCTCTTGCGGAGCGCCTCAAAAATGACAAAATCGTTTCATCTTATTCCAGCACTTTGTCTGCTGTTCCTGAATGCCGAACTGGCTGAAGTCGTCGCGCAGGAGACAAACTCCCCTGCACTGAAGACCGTCACAGAGACGGTTGTCTTTCAGCGCGGCGAGAGAGGTTATCACTCGTTCCGTATTCCGGCTTTGATTGTTTCTCCCCAAGGCACCCTGCTGGCATTTGCGGAAGGACGCAAGAACAATCTGAATGACAGTGGCGACATCGATCTGGTTCTCAAGCGAAGTACGGATCAGGGAAAAACCTGGTCCGAATTATCTGTCGTCTGGAATGACGGAGAACACACCTGCGGCAACCCCTGCCCGGTCGTCGATCAATCAACGGGCCGGATCTGGCTCCCTTTGACCTGGAACCATGGCAAGGACCATGCAAATCAGATCAAAGACAAAACCGGGCGAGATACGCGACGCGTTTATATGAGTTATTCCGATGATGACGGCGTGAGTTGGAAGACGCCTTACGAAGTCACTAAGACGACAAAGCAGCCGGAGTGGACTTGGTATGCCACCGGGCCCGGTAATGGAATTCAACTGACGCGTGGCGCCTACAAAGGACGGCTGGTGATTCCCTGCGATCATAATCTGACTCTGGACGGCAAAGTGGTGCGGCGGTCACACGCGATTTACTCGGATGATCATGGCAAGAGCTGGCAGCTCAGTCAGCCGATTGACCAGAAAACGAATGAGTGTGCCGTCGTGGAAATGGCAGACGGCCGATTATTGATGAATATGCGGAGCTATCACGGCCAGAACCAGCGTGCGATTGCGGTTTCAGGCGATGGAGGGGCGACCTGGTCCGAGGTAACACTCGATGCGGCGTTAATCGAGCCGGTTTGTCAGGCCAGTCTGATTCGGGTACGCTTTCCGGAATCAGGGAAGCCAGGACAGCTGCTGTTCAGCAATCCTGCCAGCAAAAAACGGGAAAAAATGACCGTTAGTCTGAGTGTGGATGAAGGCAAAACATGGTTTGCCTCGCGGTTAGTCACGCCCGGCTCTGCCGCTTATTCCTGTCTGGCGGTACTATCTGATGGTGCTATCGGCCTGCTTTATGAGCGGGACGGATATCAGAAAATAGATTATGTCGCTTTTGAGCTGGATCAATTTGAAACGGGTCGATAGCCGACCGTTGATTTCACATTTAAATTAAAACCTGGAATGAGAAGCGAATTCTTATGGATACATTGCTCGACCGTTTTTTGCGTTATGTCAGAATTGATACTCAGTCCGATGAGACGAGCCCGACATTTCCCAGTACCAAAAAACAACTGGTCTTGAGCCGGATGTTGTTTGAAGAGTGTGAGCAAATGGGGCTCGAAGATGCCACGATTAATGAATACGGAATTGTGATGGCTACAATTCCGGCCACGGTTGACGGTAATGTCCCCGCGATTGGCTGGGTTGCACACGTGGATACCTCGCCGGAATTTTCCGGAACGAATGTGAAACCGATCGTTCATGAAAACTATAACGGAAAGGACCTGGTGTTGCCCGGCGATTCTTCGCGGGTGTTGCGAGTCAGCGAAGAGCCGCGATTGAAACAGATGCAGGGGAAAACGGTGATCACCACCGATGGGACTACGCTGCTGGGAGCCGATGACAAGTCGGGCATTGCGGTGATGATGTCGGCTGCCGCCTGTTTGATGTCTGATCGGAAAATTCCACACGGCCCGATTCGCCTGTGCTTTACCTGTGATGAAGAGATTGGTCGCGGTGTTGAAAAGCTGGACCTGAACCAGTTTGGCGTTTGTTGTGCGTATACGCTGGACAGCGACGGCAGTGGTCGCATTGATTCTGAAACGTTTTCCGCAGATCAGGCGGTGATTGTCGTGCGCGGGGTAAATACGCACCCTTCCGTGGGAAAAGGCGTCATGGTGAATGCGAATCGCATTTTGTGTGATTTGATTTCCCAACTGCCCGCTGAAACACTGAGTCCCGAAACCACAGACGGCCGGGAAGGTTTCATTCATCCTTATCATCTGGAAGGGAGCGTGTCGGAAGCGTCTGCCCGATTAATTTTGCGGGATTTTGAGACGGAGAAACTGGCAGAATATGCACAGCTCCTGGAATCGCTGGCTGCCCCGCTGCGGGAAAAACATCCGAAAGCGGAGATCAAGATTACGATTCACAAGCAGTATCGTAATATGCGTGATGGGCTGCCGAAAGAACCGCGGGCGCTGGAAAAAGCAATTGAAGCGACGCGTGCTGCAGGCCTGGAGCCGAATCTGAATGTGATTCGAGGCGGCACCGATGGGAGCCTGTTGACGGAAAAAGGGTTACCTACGCCGAATCTCTCCAGTGGGCAACATAATCCTCATTCGCCTCTGGAATGGACCACTGTGGAAGAAATGCAGCAGGCCGTTGATGTCCTGGTGCAACTGGCCATCCTCTGGGGACAGGAACGTTGATACGCCCACTGTCGAGTTGAGCGAGTTTGTGTGATTTGCTCCAGATTTCTTGAAGGAATTAGTTCTGCGTCCGGTTATGCAGGTTGTTCTGATTGGCGAAGATAGCGAACGGTTTCAGTTCCGAATGCGCCAGTCACAGCAACGAGTTAAGGAAATCCCCCTCTTGCCGAGCCTGATGTTCGCGCCACTGTTTTTAAATGATCATTTAAAAATGAATGGGTTATACAGGTCGTGCTGCATCTTGATGAAAACGATTGTTTGACGATCGGATTTTTGTGGCTTATGTTAAACATATCGGCAAGATACTTGTTTAAATAAACGTTGTACTTTTTTGTGCAGCGCGAATCAGCGCCATTTTTCCGCTTGCTTTCGATGTGCCCTGCTTGTGGCGGCCATCAGTTTGGGGATCAAAGCGCTGATTATAGAGGGGGAAATATGTTTTCATCTACAATGACGCTACTTCTGAAGAGAATACAAACGAGACATTTGAAGGTTTATTTGCTGGGATGTTCGCTGGCAATGGGTTCAACCATTGCCTATGCAGACCCTGGCGAGTTGCCGATTGTCATTCCCGTCAGTCAAAGCCAGACAATCGCCAAGGGTGAAGAGTTTGAGCGGACCCGACAATGGATTAAGGCAATCGAGCATTATGAAGAGGCCCTGAAAGAATGGCCTGACAACGATAATATCAAGTATGGTTTGCGTCGTGCAAAAATTCATTTTGGCATCGACCGACGTTATATGGATGAAAGTTTCTCGAAAGTGCTGCTGGCTCAGTCCCGCCGTGAAGCGTTTATTCTGTTCGACGAAATATTATCCAAAATTCAATCACACTTTGTTGATCCGCTCAGCACGACTTCTTATGTCGCGCACGGTACCGAGAGTTTGTATCTGGCTCTGGCGAACGACCAGTTTACCAAAGCGCATCTGCGCGGGGTGCCACCAGAGAAAATTCGCGAAGTCCGTCGGATTCTGAGAGAAAATTACTGGAATAAATCGATTGCCAGCCATCATGGAGCGCATCAACTGATTAATGAAGTTTGCGATCTGTCCTACAAGAATCTGGGACTGCGTGATACGGCAGTGATTGCAGAATACATGTTTGGTGGCTGCAATTCACTGGACGATTACAGTAGCTTTCTGACTCCAGAACGTCTCGGTGATCTTTACGACAATATCGAAGGAGAATTTGTCGGGATCGGTATTGAGATGAAGGCGGAAATCGGCGAAGGGATGTTACTGATCAATGTGCTGCCAGAGAGCCCTGCGGAACAGGCGGGTGTTTTAGCGGGAGATCATATTGTCGCCATCGATCAAAAAGAATGCCGCAATATGACAACCGATCAGGCGGCCAATCTGTTGCGTGGTACCTCGGGAAGCCTGGTAGTGCTGGAACTGGAAAGTCCGGACAGCGGTAAAACCCGTGTAGCAAAGGTGACACGAAAAGCAGTTCAGGTGAAAAGTTTTCCAATTGTGAAAATGCTCGATAAGGAGAACGGGATTGCCTACATCAAAATGACAGGATTCCAGAAAACGTCAGCTTCCGAACTGGATGCCGCGTTACATAAACTGCACGGCGAAG
>CAXBFD010000213.1:0-4301 GCA_963974925.1 uncultured bacterium
CCGCGCACAGACCGAACGGGCGGCGATCCGGCGAGGCTGCGTGTGGCCGATCACTCCACCGATGCCGCGCCCCATCGACAGTAGAAGTTTGGGAAGCTGTGTCGATTTTCCCGACCCCGTTTCGCCGCAGACGATGACCACCTGATTCTCTTCAATCGTCTTCTGGATCGTCTCCAGTTCCTCATGAATGGGCAGACTCTTGTCAAACGTGATCTTCGGGCACAGTTTCAACCGGGCGGCACGACGCGCGACCGACTTGTCCAGTTCCCCGCGCAGCCGCTGCAGATTCCTGTCGAAGGGTTTCCTGTTTTTCTGTGCTTCTCGAATCGACCGCAGCCGTTGCGAGAGCCGAAACTGATCCCCGACCATAGCTTTTGAAATCAATGCCGGCAGTTCCGACAGCGCAGCGTTCGAGCCCTCACTGGCAGCACCAGCGTCAGCAGCAGTCGGGTTCGAATCAGCACGGGACATCAGACAACATCAGAAAAAGAAACAGAACCAGCCAACAGGGTTGACCCGCATTATGAAACGAAAGTTCGGCAGCGCGAAGGCTTTGGGGAGAGTTTTGTGAGAATACCGGCTGGAACCAGCAAAAAGAATCGGTTTTAATGGCAGAGGCCCGCAAAGTTTCCCTCTCGTACACCAAGGGCCTCACACAAAACAGAAAACGATCAGAGCAAACGCACGAATCAGAGAACCAGAACCGACACATACTGTCGTAGGGTGAATGTGTTTATGAATCACGAACAGCAATCGGTTCCCAGTTGCAGCAACTGTGCGGCCACGCGTTGCATGTCGGGTTCGTTGATTTCGGGTTCTTTTGCCAGGGGATAAAGTTGCGCGCCGGGTCTTGCGACGAAGGCGCCGCGCCAGCCGGCCCAGAGGGCACCGGCGATGTCCCAGCCATGGGCGGCGATCAGCATACAGTCTTCCGGGGGGACATTCATTTTGCGCGACGCCCATTTGTAAACGTGGCTGTGCGGTTTGAACATCTGCACGTTTTCCACACTCAACCGGTCTTCGAACAGATCCGTCAGGCCGGCGTTTTTCATCTGCGTATCGACGCCGGCCTGCGAGGAATTCGTCAACGTCACCATGCGATAACCGGCATCTTTTAACTGTTCGAGGGCTGGCCTCACATCGGGGTGAGCTGGCAGGGAGCGGATTGGTGCGAGCGCCTGTTTTGCTGCGTCGTCGGAAAGTTCAATGCCCTGGTTTTTCGCGACCATTTGCAATGTGGCAGCGCCAATCACTCCGAAATCGTCGTAATGATCGCCGACTGTCGCGACCAGTGAATACTGCAGCATCGTCGTGAACCAGAGGGGCAAGAGGTCGGGACGGCCCCCCAGTGCTTCTGCGACACTCGCTTTCATCGATTCCAGATCGAGCAGTGTTTCGTTGACGTCAAAGAACAGACACTTCGGTCGAGATTTCATGGTGGCTCCTTTTGGTTCCTGCGCTGAAACGAGCGTCGGCAGCATCCCGGCGGCAATGCCGGCTCCGGCCGCCAGAAAATTGCGGCGGCTGTGACCCGGTGTATTTGCAGAACCCGATTCCTGAGCAGGCGACATCACTTCGTCCTTTTTTCTGATGACGGAAACAATCGGTTTCCCGTTAAGTGAGAAGTGAGGGTAGTATGACAGGTTCTACGTATTCATTCCAGTGAATTCTACCGGGGCCGTTTCTCTGGTTGTTTCAGATGAGTATCAAAAAACTCCACAATCATCGTATTGATTTCCGGGGCATTGAATTCGCGTCCGCCGTGACTGGCTCCTTCGACGATGTGCAGTTTAGCGGGCACCTGTTTTTTCTTCAGCCCCTGATGTAACAGGTGACTCTGATGCACGGGGACGGCGGGGTCCTGGCTGCCATGAATGATCAGGAACGGGGGATCGCTTTTGTCGATGTAGGTGATCGGGTTGGCTTTCGCGACTTTCGCTTTGTTTTCCAGAATCGGGCCGCCGATGAGTAAGGATTCGGGTGAGCGGGAATCATTGTGTTTCAAACGGGAATGCGGAACGGCGTGGGCGTCCATCTGCAGGAAGTCTGTCGGTCCCCACATATCGCAGACCGCCTGCACACTGCTCGACTGATCCAGATTGCCGCCGACCGTCCCTTCGAGGTCCTTGTCTCCTCCACTCGTTCCCAACAGCGCCACAAGATGACCGCCGGCTGAGGAACCTCCCACGCCGATGCGGGTGGCGTCGTAGCCGTACTTCTCTGCATGCGCACGCAGCCAGCGGAGTGCGGCTTTGCAATCGTGAATTTGTGCGGGAAACGTTGCTTCGCCGCTGAGGCGATAATTAATGCTGGCGCAGGCATAACCGGCGTCGGTTCCCAGCGGAACAAATTTGCCGCCACGCCCTTTGTCTCCGTTGCGCCAGCCTCCGCCATGAATCCAGACCAGCAACAGCGGGTTCTTCACTCCTTTGGGCAGATACAGGTCGAGCAGTAACGTTTTTCCATCTACGTCTGCGTACTCAAGATCCCGATATTCGATCACGTTATCGCGGAGATCGCGCGGTGCATTCGGGCGATTCTGTTGTGCTGAGTTTGTTTGGCTGGAGAAAGTGGCGACCGCCAGCAGTGTGATCACGGTGAACGACATTCGAATCATGTTTATATCCCTGAGATTTCTGTCCGGCGTGTAGAGGCGTTTCGCGCCCGGGAGAATTGAAGTCACGTCTTTCTGATGTTTCATTTCTCATCAAACACGACGATCCTGAATAAGTTTCGCGCAGTTTGTGATTCGCTGATCAATGAACTCATTGCGCCTGCAATCAGAATTACGGCATCGAGGATCACAAGATTTTGCGTCGAAAGCGATTTCAGAACAGATCAGATCAACGAATCAACGGTGATCATGACGAGGATGACGACGCCGATCGCCATTTTTCCGACGACGCCGAGGATTCGACCAATAAATGCCGCCCGTCCGATTTCGAGACGGTCGACACTCTGATTGCCTTTCCAGACTTCCCCCAGATATGCGCCGATGTATGCTCCCACGCTTCCCCCCAGAATGGCGCCGACCACGGTTCCAATGGGGGGGAGAAGCGGAGTGCCAACCATGGCACCGATGAGACTGAATACGAACGTGCCCAGCAGTGAGAGCATCATGGCACGACGGCTGGCACCTTTTTTCGCTGCGCCCGCGGAACCGCCCAGCAGTTCAACCAGTTCACCAAGTCCTGCCAGTACGATTGCGATGAATAACACCGTGAGCGAAATTCCGCTGGTTCCCTGACCGGGCATGAATGCGTAAAACAGCGCCGACAGCAGCACCATGATCCAGTTGCCGGGAATCAGAAACAGGATCGAGACCCACGCCGTCAGATTCGCCAGCAGCAGCAAAACCGCCATCAGATAATAAAAGGTGAAGGGGAGCCAGTCATAGATCCACTCAAAAGACATAGGTGATCACCTGCAAAAGTGTGATTTTCTGTTCTTGGAGAAGTTTCCATCAGTTTATGGGTTTGCGTCGTGATTCGTAATTGTGTTTCGTCAATCGGAGTGAATTATTGCAGAATGCGAAAAAATGACGAATGTTGAGCCTCTTTTTGAGGTTAATTTAGTAGGGAGATTTCAACGGACAACTGCGAGATGTGTTCTTATGGACAGTTTTCGGGAGTGTTCGGACAGGCAATGATTGTATTTGTCTGAAATCAGGGGTAAAATTCTAAGTTTACTAAACCATTGATGGTCGAAAATTCTTATAATCATCAATGACGATTGATATCAGAGGCGGGGGCTGAAAATCCCGCCCGGTTCACTAGTGATTACAATCAGCACATTCAGGTAAGTTCTGAGTTCGTGCGTATTTCAGTCTAATCCAAGGAGCAGACCGTGAGTGTTGTCAATTCTGCCAGGGACGTACATGTTGACGAAATTGTAGATGTGGAACCCCATAACTGGTTGAACATGAGGGAAGTGCCCGCCTGGTTTATCAGTCTGGGTGTGCATCTGCTGATCCTCCTTGCTCTGGCAAGTATCACACGCATCACGCTGCTCGATTCCGAGCACTCGATTATTTCATCGATCGAAGAACTGGATCCGGATGTTTTCAAACTTGATCCGACGATTCAGGACGTGGTGGGAACCGCCAGCGATTCAAATATTTTGTCTCCTTCGATGGCAGCCGCTCCGGAAACATCCAAAGAGCAGCAGGAGATGATGCAGAGCCAGCTGGAAAACGAAATTGAAACGCCCGAGCCCGTGTTTGATGAAAAGATGACACAGCCTGCGAAAGAAGAACTGACGGCAGCCGTTGAAGTGACCGGTGAAACAGACCGTCCGGGCGG
>CAXBFD010000214.1:0-4298 GCA_963974925.1 uncultured bacterium
ATCAAAGGCAACTCCGGAAATTGCGCCCTTTTCTGCAAAGGTGCCATTCTGTTGATTGTGAAACAGAAAATTCTGAACGGTGTCGTTGGTGATGAAGATATCGAGGTATCCATCCTGGTCAAAATCGTAGAAATTCAAACCCAGCGATTTCGCCAGCGGTACGCCGGTGCCGGATGTGAAAATTCTCAAGCCGGCTTGCTCAGACACCTCGGTGAAAGTGCCATTGCCCTGGTTCTGGTAGAGCAGGGGAGGAACGCCATTAAAGTTTTGTGGACGACCATAAGCGCGAATTCCCCCTTTGAGTGTGAAGTTTTGAGCGCGGTCAAATTCGCGCGACCATTCCACATAGTTGCAGACCAGTAAATCCAGGTCTCCGTCACGATCATAGTCAAACCAGCCGCAACTGGTACTCCAGAGTTGTTCTGGACCACCCACACCTGCCTGCGTTGTGACATCAATAAATCGAGTGTCTTCGTTCTTGAACAAACGATTGGTTCCCAATGCAGAAATGAACAAATCTATACGACCATCGCTATCATAATCTCCACAGGCCACGCCCATCCCATAAAGTGAAACATTCAAACCCATGTCGGCAGTGACATCTTTGAATTTGCCAGTACCGTCATTCTGGTATAAGGCGAGGGAAGATATCGGATTGTTTTTTTGCTGTGGCTGGCTCCACGACCAGTCCTGCGAACCGACCAGCAGCAGATCCTGATCACCGTCATTATCATAATCGAAGAATGCGGCCCCGCCTCCCATTGTTTCGGGCAGCAGTTTTTCACCTGCAGCGCCGCTGTTGTGAACGAAATCAATACCGGCCTGTTGCGTGATATCGGTGAAGGGAATCCTGGGAAGCGTGATTTCCTCGACCTTCCGTTGGGATGGTAAGATTAATGGTGGTGCGATCACGGTTGTTTTGGTCTGTCGAATCTGGCGGAAGACAGCGATCGTTCCACCGATCATAATGACGCTCAGAATGAGTGCCAGAGAATACCAGAATGCACGACCGATAAATTCATCGTTCTGTTCCGTCTCTTCTTCCAGATTCGGATCAAGGTCGGCACGGTTTTGATCTGCCATTTTTATTGTCCTTCGATTATTGTCATCCGAATTTCTGATACCTGTCAAAGGAAAGAAACTCGTTTCTTCATGGTTTCACGGTTCTGTGAAGTGAGTAAATAACAGGGTGCTCAGCAGCATGATTGGCTGCCGGGTATTTTTCGCGGGCCTTTCGCTCAGAGAGTCCTCGCGCCGTATCATCAACTTTATACTTTTGATGCAGGTTACGATGTTGCTCTGCCAGTGCCGGTTGTTCAAGTTGATCGTAAATCAATGACAAACTGTAATGAGCGGAATCATTTTCCGGGTCCAGAGTGAGTGTCTTTTGAAACTGTTCCGCTGCCTGATTCAGAAGTTGATCACGCTGCGCTTGATTTTCTTTCGTGCGAAATCGCTTGGCCTGATCGAACAGGTTTTGCCCCAGGTCATTGATCACGACGTAATCTTTACTGAAATCAAATCCGCGGCGGGTGCGCTCTTCCGTCTGATCTTCCAGAACACTGCGAAAGTTACGTTCCGCATCTTCCAGATTTCCCTGTTGCTGATTCACCTTGCCGCTTAACCAGGCCAGCGTCCAGGGAGGGGCCGGGGGATCAGTAAATGAAGCGGCTTTTTGCAGAATCTCAACGGCATCCTCTAATCGTCCTTCGCGGAAGTACACACGCGCCAGATTTAACGAACCATCATAGCGGCCGAGTTGGTCGACTTGTTGAAATGCTTCCGCAGCCTGTCTCAATTCCGCCTTGCCTTTCAGGAACAAACCAATTCCATAATCGTTCCAGCGTTGCCATTCCGGAATCTCAACCTGCTTGTTTTCAATTTCGGCTGTGACCCCATCCACAGGAAAGGTGATTGTATCTGAAGCGATTGTGGTAATGGGCAGGGTATTAATATAGGAGACTCCCTGTTCCTTCCAGGAGAGTCTTTGACCTTTGGATTCAAGAGAGGACGCCACGAACTGCATGTAATGAGTATCGAATTTTCGGTACTGCAGTTTTGCTTCAATGGTGACAGGAGCCGTTAAATCTTTGGGCAGATCCAATTCATAATGAATCGTTTGTCCCGCACCGGGGGGCATCTGATTATTATACAGGGCGATAAAAATATCCTGAGGATTACGGCGGTCGATGCGATTTCCCTCACGGTCAATTACAAACGCATTTACGAAATGCGACCAGGGATCAACGGTGCCGTCGTTCTCCTGCGAACCACTGCGACCGATGATCCGGTCGCCACTTTTTACGGTCACATCCAGCCAGATTTCATTCGAGTCGGCTGTTCCCTGTGTGAAATGGTGCCCGACTTTTAATGTGCGGAGGACTGTTTCCAGCAGATATTTGTTTCCCGGTTTTAATACGGGAACTTCCGGACGTAATGGTGCGATCAATTTGCCATCGATGCTGCCTTGCTCTCTGATGCCGAAGAAATCGACGCGAAGATTATCTTTGAGAAATGCCTGATGGACGGCAACCGTCTGCGGATCATTACGTAAAGCGGCAATTCCCGTGTTCGCTGCGGGAAATAGATGATTGTGGACACTGAGTTCTTTCGCGCCATAAAAGTGACGGGCACCAAAGTCGTCGGAAGGTTTGGCAGGCATATGACACTTGTTGCAGTTTTCCTGTGCTTGTGGCGGATAATAAAAACTTCGCGCCCCATGTCCGGAAACACCACTCAGCAAAAAAGAATCGTAATGGTTTTGCCCGCGCAGGAATTTATACTGATTCAATTCTTCGGGCAAATGAACCTTATGGCAGCTGCCGCAGAATTCCGTTGATTTGTGCAAGTCTTTTAAAAACGTTTTTTTGTGAAACGCAGGCTTAGCTTTGACCAGTTGATTATTCACCCATTGCAGAAACGGGTTGTCGCTGTAAGCGAAGGGATAATGAATCGGCTCTTCGATCGTGTAGTCGCCATTGCCACGCACGCTGTTGACATTGGTAATCGCGTGGCAGGTCGTGCAGGTGATTCCCGCCTGGGAAGTGATATGGTTGATGTCATCAAAGTTCGGGTCATCAAAAGCACCGCTGAAGAAGGGGACCGGGTCATGGCAGCCGGCACAGAAGCGGGATGCCTGCAGATTTCCATCGCGCTCGAATGCGACTTTACGTGTTTCTCTGACGGATGCCAGGTAAGCAGGATTGTTAAATGAACTGATGTGATGGACGCTGTTTTTCCAGTCGGCGTGAGTATCCGGATGACATTTCTGGCAATAGTCATCCATCATCAGGGCTTGTGCGGGAATGAAATCGCCTGTGGAAGTGCGTGACAGTGAAGGAAAGAAATATTTCTCACCCGATGCGGGGCCTGCGACGTTCCACTTGCGTGGATCAGCCGAATGAAACATCAGCATGCCGACAACCATGGCGGTGATCACAGCCAGATAAGAGATACCCGCCTTCCAGTGGATTTTCGGACCCACGAGGCGATGTAGCCAGTACAGCCAGAGAGCGAAAACCGGGGAGAGCACGTGACACCAGTAGGTCAGGGAACGTGCGGTCGGATTTTTTAAGTCGAACGAACCGATTCGCATTAAGAGGATGCCGGAGATCAATAACAGGCAGGAAGTAATAAAGAGTCCATAGCCCACACGCACAGCGCGGCGGTTCAGTCGGTTTTTTGTATTATAAATATGAACAACACCAAACAGGATAAACGGGGCCAGCAAGATCAGACCCAGGATCAGATGCGCCAGAAACATGTATTGGTAAAACCAGTTTTCCAGCGTTTCACCACTCCACTTGTCATAAACGGTAATACTGACCAGATAGATGGAGTTAGCGCCCAGTAAGGCGACCAGAAAAAAAAGCAGATACAATACTTTGCGCAATTTGGGACCCACTGCACGGCGGACAATGCGCCGTGGCTGTGATCCAACCACAGAGGAATCGGAGGAAACCATAATGACGTTAGATCCTGCAAAAGCTGGCTGTAAACAAAGCCTGGATCATCAACAGCACAGAGCGTGGCGCAGGCGCGCACTTCAAATCGGAAGAAGTGCATGATGACAAGCTTCATGAAACGACAGAGATGATATTTCTGTCACAAGAACGTTTCAGGAGCCAGAGATCTGTGGAGGCCGCTCGATGCGTTGCCGATGATCTCCCGGCAGAATCAATACTCGAGAGCTCATTGACTCAGACCGGGGTATTCGCCGCGCAACCGTTTCAGTCCCGAGAGATGAGTGCTTCCTGAATGGCCTGCTCAATCAGAGGCCAGTCTGCTTCCGGAGTATG
>CAXBFD010000215.1:0-4296 GCA_963974925.1 uncultured bacterium
AGGGACAATTTCAGGGGATCACTGCCCTTTCTGTTATACCATTCAGGAGTCTTATAAGAAAGCAAATCGATGCGAATGAGAGACCTGTTTCAGCCCGTATTCCTAATTATGAAAAGCCGAAAACCGTGTGTCACACTGACTGTCACTTCGAGAAGCCCAGGCTCGGAATGTGTGACGCAGGTTATTTTAGCAGCGAGTGTCATTTCTTGATTGAGGCCACAACTTTTGTGGCCAGTTTCTTCACATCTTCCGGTTTCGAAAAATCCTGAAAACTCTGAACGACAACGGCCTGTTCCATATGGCCGGCGTTCTCCAGGCCGACGGTCAGGTCCTGCAAAACGTCTTCATATTCGCCCGTCTCGGCGATTTTCTGAAGTGTGGGAACGAGCTGATCCTGCGTGAGGCCGGGGCTGACTTCAGGAGCTGCGGTAGAACTGTTGTTACAGCCGCTGAGGGACAAGATCAGTAAACAGACAGCAATGATTTTCATAAATGTAAATTCGACTTTAAGGGGGGAGAGATCAGGAGAGAACCAGTTGCGTCGTCCGTGAAAGCCGACGCAACTGGTAGACTATTTCAGTGGTACTGGGTCAATTACGGCAGCTCAACCACATTGCCGTCTGAGATAAATCCCAGATCGCGATAGGTATTGAGGTCGATATTATCGCTAAGGAAGCGAACGGCACCATCACCCAATAGAAAATGCACACCGCCTGTATGCGAACTGGTAAAGTTCCAGGAGCCGGCGACTCCGTTGATACCATAATAGGCACTGTTCGTCGCGATGGCATTCTGTGTGTAATAAGCGGCATCGGAATAGTTTCCGACCCAGAGCGTGCCGTTTTTTGCTCCTGCCGTACCTCGCTCTCCGATGATGATTGTGTTGCTCAATCCATCCCGATAATCACGGAAGGAGACCTTGGAGTTGTCATAAAAAGAACCGGTCGGTATTGCAGTGGCAGTACTTCGGTAGGTGTTACCGGCGACTCCGGTGTAGTTCGATTTTCCATAGTTACTCAGATCAGTATTGATGCCACCCATCGGATCGGAGGGGCAAATGTAAGTACTCAGGCTTACTTTGGAATAGGGAGTCGGCACCGTAGCGCTGGCGGTGGTCATCGCGCTGATTGTAGTCCAGTTGTTATCAAAACCGCCGACAGCGGCGATGGAATCGTACAGGGCAGACTGTTCGATATACGGGAGAATGAACGTTCCCCAGCCCAGCAGATTGTGGTTCGTGACATTGGCTAAGGGATCATCGTCCAGGTAGCCGGGAGGCAGAGTTCTGTGGACATCATGGTAATTGTGCATGGCGATGCCGATCTGCTTCAGATTGTTTTTGCAGGAACTGCGGCGGGCTGCTTCTCTTGCCTGTTGCACGGCGGGTAACAGCAGCGCAATCAGGATCGCGATAATCGCGATCACGACCAGCAGTTCAATCAGAGTAAATCCATTTTTTCTTCGATTTCTAAGCAGCACGAGTTCATCTCCTTGGAGGTTTTAAAAGTAGTCAGGGATCAGAGCGAATAATACCGGCAGGTGAAACGAATCATCGTTTCATTAAATTGACGCAGCGGAAGATGGTGAAGGACTCCGCAAACAGACAACTCTGAAAGTTGAAGACGCTTTTATCAGGCTTGTTTAAAAATTGTATTATCGAAATATTAATAGCTGGCGAAGACCGCCTGTTGTTCTTGAAAACAGAATTGATTCAGTTCAGATTCAAAAACTGAGTATTCTGGGTGTTTACGTGAACACAAAATGAAGGCAGTGGCATCTGTCTCAGGATCTGGTAGCATAAGACGACTTCTATACAGATGGATTTTTGCAATCAGAATTTTTGTTAAAAGAATGATCCTTCGGACGTGGACTGCGTTCAAACAGGTATCTCATCACAGAAATCTGCGCGTTCAAATGGGTAGCCAGTATGACGATCAAAGTAAGTTGTGGGATCTGTGGAAAAAACTACAAAGCCCCTGATGAGGCAGCCGGTAAGCGGTTGCGCTGTAAAGAGTGTGGGGAGACGATCAGGATTCCGGAACCGGAAGCAGAGCATGACGAAGACGATTTTTCCAGCCTCCTCGCCGATGCGGTGGAACTGGAATCGAAATCGAAATCGATCCCGCGGGCAGTCCGTAAGCCGATGGTCAAAGCGGAAAAATATCGGGGAGACGAAGATGGCCCCCTCACCCGGACCAAAGAAAATGACTACACAAAAGATCTCATGGAAACCATTCTGTTTCCGCTGGACCCCGCCAATCTGTTGACATTTGTCTGTATCTGGATCCTGCTCTGCCTGAAAGATCTGGTGCTCCCTTATGGAGGACGGTTTGGCTTTCTGGGAATGCTGATTATTCTTGGCTGGTACAGTAATTATCGATTCAGCGTCATTTACGAAGCGACGGCGGGGAGGAAAGAACTGCCGGAACTGAGCCCGGAAGAGGGATATTTTATCCCGATGCTCAAATGGGCGGGAACCTGGATCCTGGTCCACCTGCCGGCTTACCTCTATCTGGGAGTTGCGATTTACTCGCTTTTGGGAGAAGCCGGTAATGAGGGCCTGCCAAATCTGATCCCACAAGAGATCGCCGAAATAGTACCCCTCTTCCACCTGGGGGTATTTGTTTTCCTGTATTGTGCCGGCTTGTTTTTCTGGCCGATTCTTGCGCTGTGCGTCGCGGTGGGAGGCTTTGAAACCATTTTTCGACTGGATTTGATGGTCGTCACCATCTACAAATCATTGGTCATTTACTTTTTTACGGCAGGCGCCATTTTTATCACCGCAGTGGTTCAGATATTTACGCTGATCGCGGCGTTGCAGCTGGGGGCTGTGGGCATCATTTTTATGATGGCGATTATTCTTTATCTGGAAATTGTGGCGCTGCGCATGATCGGTCTCTATTACCATCATTTCAAAACACGTTTCGCATGGAACTGGGGATAATCCATGCGAAACGGATCTGGCTTTTATTTTTAATTAAGCGATGAATATCAACAACGGGAGGTTCATTCTCTTCCGAGTCAGCCCTTGAGTTCATGCCCGGCCTGCGCCCCTCATCGCTGCCCCGCTCATCGTTACCCTCGACATGTTACCGCGAATTGAGATTGTGACACTTTCATCGGGAGAAAGAAATTGCGCCCAGCTCTGTACTCCCCCTGTTCCACCACCACTTTTGAGCTTGGCTTTGGTCTGGCAGTGAGGACAAGTTACCGTTCATCTCGACACGATTCTCTAGGCTCCCTGTGAACCGTATCCTGCAAAGATTAATGTTACGTCACCCCAGCATCGAAATGTGACACACTAAATCATCTGGTTATTACTGCAATAACTGATGTTGAATTTATTCACCAGGAATGTTGTGAATACTGCTGATAGAAATCAAATACCAGAAACGCGAGACTTTTTAGAAGCCCTCACACGAATTTCACAGGGGAAAATATTCTCCGAAATCTTAAACAAACCAGGAACTGAAATGGATCTATAGAGTAACAAAGCCCGTTGATTCATATCTGTTGCTGGCGCGACAACACGGAATCGATGGGCTTTGTGTTTTTACGGAGACAGTCCGTTTTTCGTTGGAATCGAGATAAAAACCAATCGCCGGTCTGACAGTAGTCGCGCGTTGAACTGGTATTTCTGTGAACCCCGAATGACATCTTCACTTTCCAGGATTTCCGGATGATTTATGGCACTTTATCCGCCCCCTGATCCGCAGGAACCGATGAAATTCTGATGGGCCACCTTCATGAACTTGTGAAACGGGGCCAATCATCTGCAGGTGATTTTTTCGCTGTGATGTGCAGGGGATCTGCCGTTTACAGCCGAGAATTTGCAGCCATGGGCAAATCCCGCCGGTTCAAGACAGATTTTTTGCATTCAGCTGAAGCATTCTGGTGCGTAAGTATTGAGAATGAAAGCAGTTTCCCGCTAAAATCCCATTCCAGCCAAGGCTGGTTCCCTAGGCGAACTGATCTTGCTGCAGAAGAGTCATACTGAAATACGCGCCCGTAGCTCAGCTGGATAGAGCAACGGACTTCTAATCCGTCGGTCGCAAGTTCGAATCTTGCCGGGCGTAATCATAAAGCCATAACTCACAACGAGTTATGGCTTTTGTTTTTGGTGTTAATTGTAGCCGAATTGGTGGGTTTCTTATATGTAGCCGAATGCGAGAAATTAGCGCCAACTATAACGCTCACTAATTTCTGTGATCGAGTTGAGAAATTAGGACAAACTATAGTTCTCACTAATTTCTGTGATGGTTGCGAGAAATTAGCAGCAACTATAAGCCAGACTAA
>CAXBFD010000216.1:0-4270 GCA_963974925.1 uncultured bacterium
CAGTGGTGATGGTGGTGCCGAAGCCGGTTATATTTATGGCGAATCGATCAGGTATAGCTTTGTCGAGAGCATTGATCCTCAGCAGAACAGGCAGCTCGATTTCATACGAGTGCGATGACGCGTGCCTCATTCCGGGAGCGCCGATCCCAGCAGGAAAATACGCCGTGGTTGCGCCGGTCGGAAATCAAACCGTTGAGATGATCACGCAGGCGCCTCGTCTAAGCACTCTGGAAGGGAAGACGATTGCTGTGATTGGTGGGAGCTTTATGGCCAACGTGACGCATCCTGAGATCAAGAGGCTGATCCTGAGCGAGTATCCTACCGCAAAAGTGATCTTGCTGGGGGAGATCGGTTCGGGCGGTCCCTTTCCAGGCCCCGGAGTCAGAAGGCAGGCCAACGAAGAATTCCAGAAGAATCTCAAGGAGATGGGCGTGCAGGCCGTCATCTCCGGCAACGGTGGCTGTGGACTCTGCACCCCCAAAGAGACCGGTTCGAGCATTGCAGCCGAGTACCTCGGCATTCCCGCCGTGACGATCGCTGGTACGACGTTTGTGAGCCAAGTTTATTCCACTTCGATCAACAACGGTATTCCCGCGCCGCGAGCCGCCACCTACCCTGGCGCGTTCGCAGCTCACAGCCGAGAGGAGTTGATCCAGAATACGAGAGAAGTGCTTTGGCCTCAAATCGTCAAGGCTCTGACAGAACCCATCGCCGAGGCTGAGATTGCTGAACGTCGCAAAGCAGGGAACACAGACCCAAAGGACCGTGTCTTTGCGGGCACTATTGATGGCGTGAACCGATACTTCACCGAGCAGCGATGGTCTGATGGGCTGCCGATCATTCCGCCCACAGTCGAACGCGTGGAGGAGTTTCTCAAGTTTACCGACCAGCCTTGGAACGAGGTTGTTGGTGTGCTGCCGATCGCTTATCGAAAGACTTTGGTCTGGCACGTTGCCGTGAATGGCGCGATGTCAGGATGGGGTGAATTTGCCTGTCGAGTTCGAACAGATCAAACTGTCTTTGGTTGAAGACTGGCCGGCAAGGTTGCCGCCCCCTAATTCAGGAGGTTTTTATAGCGATCAGACGGGGCCGGAAGTTGCTAAAGCTATTGCTAAAAAAGAATCGAAATTACCTGAGTACCTGAAGAGGTGCGATCAGTGCTGGCTCCTTCTGGTTACGATTCCTGATCACGCAATGGGTTTATTCGAGTGGTCTCCTGAGAAAGAAGACCACACTTTCGATACCGGGTTCGATCGTGTCTTTTTGTATGACCGTACAAACTGGACAGTGTATGAGCTTAAATAGATGAGCAGTGATCAGAAGTCATTGCCTCCGGGAGAGGCGCAGCCAGTACCGTTTAAGATCTGTTGTTGTCGCCCACGGAGAGGCTGTAGGCATGGACGATGGATTCCCGATCGACGCTCCAGATCGGGTGATTCGGTGTCGTGCCGATCGTCTTGGAATCACCTTACCTGCCAACCCCCAGGTTGATCCCTCACAGGTCATTCTGCGTTCGATTCAGACAGCCGACGGGCCGCAGCTGGAAATTCGAATCGGGCACTTAGTCTGCAAAACAAAACAGCTGACCGTTCAGCGGAAACAGGGTCCGGTATTTACCGTGCAGCCAGTCGGCAACAAGGTGCAGGTCAAAAGCGACAGACAAAGTATTTCTTCGCAGCACGTGGAATACGCACTTCCCTGGTTAACAGGCGAGCGCTGAATCAGAAAATCAGGCCTGCGGGACTCCCTTGTATTCCAGTTCGGTTGAGGGATCGGTCAGGAATTCTATTTTGCCGCTCTTCACGTCGTAGAGCGCTCCCACCACCATGATCTTGCCGGCATCGACCAGGTTACGAACCACTTCGCTGCGAGCCGTGATCTCCTGCACGCTGCGATAGACGTTGCGTCGTGCCGTTTCATCAATAAACTCTTCTCTGGCTAATTCACTCATCTCGCTCAACCGGCTACAGGCTTCTTCATCGACACAGGGAGCAATCTCATCGACAATCGAATCCAGGTGGGAACAACCTGTCGCCTGAGTGGCGTTGTGGTGATCGCACATCATCTGCACAGTGGAAGTGACGGCACCGCAACGTGTATGCCCCATGACCAGCACCAGCTTCACTCCAATCACAGCGACACCATATTCAATGCTGCCCAGCGTCTTTCTTCCGATGACATTTCCGGCGACACGTACGCTGAAGATATCACCAATCCCCAGGTCCAGTACCAGTTCTGCCGGCACACGGGAATCGATACAACTTAATATCACAGCCAGGGGGTTCTGTTCGCCGGCGGTCGCATATACCTGATGCCCCAGGTCGCGTGAGAGCCGATTACCCGAGTAGAACCGCTCGTTCCCTTCACGTAAAATCTGCAGCACCTGATCTGGTGTAATCTGATCTTTCAGATCTCGCGTGGAATAGTCGGCGAATTGAATTTCATCACTCATCTGATATTTTTTCCGGAACCCGCGCAGGCTGACATTTATTCCGCGCGCAGGTCCGATTTTATCTTTGAACTCCTGGATCAAGCTTAAAATATCCGGGTCTATATAATCTGTGCCGCTGGCATCAATCAGCATGTTGGTGCCACGCGAGGCATTGTTAAAGACTTTATCGAGGGCAGCACGATTCAAAAAGCTGACCTGGTTGGCCAGTTCGATATGCAGAACATCTCCCCCGACGTGTGTCTCCACAATCCGGCGAATGGGCTGTCTGAGGCTGCTGTTCAGGATAAACAGCAGGCTCACGCCGAGACCAATCAGGATCCCGATTAACAGGTCGGTGAACACAATGGAGAGTAACGTGATCAGGAACGGCAGAAACTGGTAGCGTCCCTCGCTCCACATCTGCCGAAACAGGGCGGGACTGGCCAGTTTGAAACCGGTGACCAGCAGAATCGCCGCCAGCGCTGCCAGTGGAATCATATTCATATACATGGGAATGAAAGCCACTGCGATCAACAGCAGAATACCGTGAAAGATACTCGATCCTTTCGTCTTCGCTCCCGCATGGACATTCACGGAACTACGCACAATCACCGATGTCACGGGCAGGCCGCCAATCATGCCGGCCGTCACGTTACCGACTCCCTGTGCAATCAATTCACGACTGGCAGGAGAATTACGATTTTCAGGATCGAGCTTGTCAACGGCTTCGAGGTTCAGCAGAGTTTCCAGAGAGGCCACAATCGCGATCGTTACTGCCGCCATATAAATGGCTGGATTGGCCCACTGCGAAAAGTCGGGAAAGGTCAAAAACGACATCAGGTCACTGGCCGATTCGGCAACGGGAATCTGGACAAGGTGACTGGTTTGAATCGCCCACGGTCCACCCAGGCGTTGAAACAGAAAATGCAGACCGACCCCCAGCAGCACGACCATCAGCGGGCCGGGAATCACGGATTTTTTCAGCAGTTTGATCCGTTGCCAACCCACCAGCAGAACAATCGAAGTCAATCCCACGACAGCGGCTCCCATATGGATCTCGCCTTCAAAGAGTGTCAGGATCTCGGAGAACGTATTCTCTTTGTCCGGCTGAGAGAATGACATTTCCCCTTCCGGGTCCGAATCGTGACCGACGACATGGGGAATCTGCTTCAAAATCAGAATCACACCGATGGCGGCCAGCAGACCTTTGATCACACTCGAGGGGAAAAACGCGGAAAGCGAACCGGCACGCACGATTCCCAGTACGATCTGGATCATCCCGCCCAGCATCACCGCCAGTAGAAAGGCTTCAAATGACCCTAACGCGGCAATTTGCGCGATCACAATCGCTGTCAGCCCTGCAGCAGGTCCACTCACACTGGTGCTGGATCCACTGAGAGAGCCCACCACAATCCCACCGATAATCCCGGATAATAACCCCGAAAACAGCGGTGCCCCCGAAGCCAGGGCAATCCCCAGACACAGGGGAAGTGCTACCAGAAATACAACCAGACCCGCTATCAGATCGCGAGGCAGGTACGAAATGGGATAGCCCGAAAGACGTGCGTCATTCATGTCTATTCACTCAATCATTAATTTTAGTTTGGCGGGTTACTTACAGAAACAGAAAGCATTTATAATCCCCACAGGGATCTGACTGCGGAACTGATACTGTACTTTGTCGGGTTCTGAAATCTCGCAGGCAGAATCAGTCAGAGTCGTCAAGACGCTCCGATAGCCCCCTGCCCGAAGAGAACAGCCCCCGGGATAGTATTGTAAACTGGGATTTCCCATATGGATCAGCCTGAAACCACTCCAAGCATGGATTTTCTTTGATTG
>CAXBFD010000217.1:0-4189 GCA_963974925.1 uncultured bacterium
AACGGCTGAGGAGCAATATTATGGTAACCACAGGCTCCCATTTAATACGCGATATTCCATCTCGCATTTATTCACAGCGTACCTTAGATATCGGTGTCACGGCTGTTGTGAGCCTCCCAATCAAATGTTCGAAAGCCGTGGCTACCTCCGAGTCACCGTAGAGGACTTGAACCTTTGTAAGTTTCTTTGGCTTTACAACCTCTGGAATCAATCCGCGTACGAGTCGTTATGAAAAGTGTTTTGTACGGAACGGGTGGGTTTACTTGTAATTATGATTAGACGAATTCAGGTACTCTTCGAGGTTGGTGTAGCCGTTGCCGTCTTTGTCGTGCAACTGGTCCCGCGGATCAGCGGGATTCAGTCCATGGTCGCGTTCCCAGTCGTCCGGCAGCCCGTCCTGATCGGTGTCGACCGGGGGCATTGTTGATTTGAACTTCGGCCAACCACCGACCTCGCGCTGCGAGTTGATCAGTTCACCCGTTCCGTTACGAATTTGACCGATGACACGTGTGTCGACAGAGTCCCGTTTGGGAAGCGTGGCTCCACAGTGAGCGAGAACCCGTTTGAACGCTTCCTCTGCAGAATCAGTCTGTACTTTCGCAACCGGGAACGGATCGGTCATACGACTGTCGGTCTTCTTGCCGGAGATCAAACTCCAGTTGTCGCGCGTAGCACTGGCATTACCATCAAGGACGTTGCCGCTGACAAACAACTTCGTCGTCGGTCCTCCCACTTGAAACGCGGAAGACCCTGTGCGTCGAATGTAGTTTCCCACATAATTCATTCGTACGGGGTCGGCAGCTGAATAGCCCTTCGTGTTGTAAATCACGTTGTTTCGGAAGTCGAGTAGAATACTGCCATCGCCATATGTACCGGGCCGCGGACTTCGCGACTTGTGATGTGCGTAGATATTATGATGAAAACTCAGATTTCCGTTGCATCGCAGCAATGAACCATATCCATGCTCGCCTTTGGGGTGAACGCTATCGTTGAGAGATTCGCTAATGAGGCACCATTGAACGGTAATGTTAGTGATTCCCTCACCCGACACAGAACAGCATTCATCGACTGACCAGCTCGCCGAGCAGTGGTCGAAGATCACATCGTGACTCGGCGCAATAATACTGATCGCGTCGGGAGTGAAGTCTTTCTTCCGCTTTGCGAATTCCCTGGCTGGTTCGTCACCGGGACGAATTCGCAGATGCCGCACAATGACATCGTGAGTTTGAATCAGGAGACCAAAATTCTTCAGGCAGATTCCATCGCCGGGCGCGCTTTGACCAGCCACCGTCACGAATGGCTCGCTGATTGAAAGCTTTGATTGTAACTCGATCAAACCTGAAACCTGGAACAGAATCGTGCGAGGTCCCTTCGATTCGAGCGCCGAACGAAGACTTCCTTTGCCGGAATCATTGAGGTTCGTAACAAATAGTACGTTCCCGCCACGTCCCCCTTTGGATCGATTCCCGAATCCTTCGGCTTCAGGAAACGCGGAGATTTCAGTGTCTGCGGCGAGAAGTAAACCAGCCGAATACACGAACATGATTGTTATGATCTTAAAACCGGTCTTCATTCAGTCAATCTCCCAAAGCCATCTCAGTACAAACTACTTAACAGTCTCAGTTTTTGGTTCTGGTATTTCAGGCAACAATTTAACCATCTGAGCGCCGCGAACGTACGCCACAAAATGTTGTCCCCAATGGGGGACACGCGGGTCAAATGGTGCGGGATAGAAAATGGCGATCTTCGCTTTGTTCCACGGAGCGAAGCGTTCACTTCGCTCTGGCATGCCGAACCACGGCTGATTCATCTCGACACCAAGTTGCCAAGAATAAATCAGATCGTAGTTCCAATCCAGCACAAATTCGTGAAACTTGTCGGTTTGTCGGCGGTATCCAGACGCTAGTCCAATCCACGGTGTGACTTCATTACAACCATGCTTCTCCGCATTTTGAACTGTCCTGCGAAATATTTCACGCGTGTATCCGATCTCAGGCACCTGATACAGCGAACAACCAAAACTCTCTCCCTTCTCGTCGAGAGCAAAGTAAGATGCAGTACCCCATCCGGTAAAGGTCAGCAGGGAGTTTTCGAAGCCTCAGCCGTCTGCCTGTGATAATAAAACCGCCACCAGAGTGAACTGATGCCAGCTCCCACGCAGTACCAGAGAATATCCAGGGGATCTCCGGTGACATACCGTGACCAGTAGGGGAGCTGCGGAAAGATCAACTCAAACTGAATCGACCAGACGAGCAGCGGCAGCAGGATCTCATACCATGCGGGTGGCCCGTCATGCGGCCGGGCGCGGCAGAGGCGCGCGAGGTACAGAACGATCGGCACAAATAGAGGAATGCAGAGCAGGTCGTTGAAGTGATTATGAAAGAATCCGCCCGTCACCAGCGGCTTGATCAGAAACCGGTTTACGATATACAGCCCCACCGCTGTCAGAAACAGCGGATCGCGTAGATACCGAAATTGCATGCGTCAGTGCCCGCTGGGAATGTGCAGCGGGAGCAGAAACAGTCCCACCGCTGAGGAGATCACAATCACTACCAGGGCAAACCAGATATAACGGCCCGTTGTCGTCTTCTCACCTGATTTGACGGTATCCCTGAGTGAAAGCATCGTGAAAAACACCACCAGGCAACCGGCCATCAGCCCCGCTCTGAGAAAGCTATTCCTGACAACTTCACTTTCGTCGTTGGTCAGGAAAAACTGCTGGAACGTAGGCTGGGCCAGTTCTCGGTTCCGCTGGTCATGGTAGAGATCCGCATCAAGGCCGACCCCGCCTGGCCTGCCATCCCGTCCATAGGAGAACAGTTCGAAAGTCTGCCCCTCACACCGATACTGAAACGGATTGCCCCAACTGTCCAGCAGCGGCTCCCCTGGTTGATTCAACATCGCATACGCATCGGGAATCTCAGCCAGATCATCAGGCAGCACACCATGAGTTTCATGATAGTCGACAATCTGTGCCTGTAATTTCCGTAACCCGTAAAGACGCGTGAAGTCCTGATTTCGACACATATTCCGCTCACCACGCAGATTGTACCACGCCGCTACGATCAGAATTAAGAAGACTGTGAACCCGCAGAGCAGGGCAATCAGCAGATGGCGGAGCAGTCTTCGGAGCATCGCTTATTCCAGATCACATTAACCGAGATTTCCCATATGGATCAGCCTGAAACCACTCCAGGCATGGATTTTCTTTGATTGTAACCACTGCGGTCCCCCGTGTCTAAAACGAAGTGATTTTTCGCCACTTTTGTTGTCCCTCTCTTGTTGAGATCCGGGAATCCCTGCCGAGCGAATTACAACGATGGATGGACATATAAAGTGCAGTTGCTCGGAGAGGAAGAAATTCAGGAGCTAAACTGTATCAAAGTCCGGATCGAGAAATTCCACATGAATGGCAAACTAACCAGCAAAACAATTCGCTGGCTGGCCCGCGACCGGAATCTGATCCCGACACAGGCCGTGTTCTACCAGCCACTCAGGTCAGAAGAGATTCCGCAAGCTGAAGCATGGGTCGACGAGTGGCAGGAAGTGCGTCCCGGTGTCTGGTTTCCTTTGAAGTTCCACACAGATCGTCTGAACTGGATCGTGTATCGATTGAAAAACAAACAGCAGGTCGGGTGGCGAAGAGAATACCAGGTCGAATCAATCGAGTTAGATCCCCCACTCTCAGAGGGTACCTTTACGAAACTGAAGTTTCCGAAAGGGATCGAAGTCAGCCCCAGAGACGTGAAAAATGAATAGGTCGGGTAATTTCATTAGCGCCTCGGTAATACAGAGCCTGGGATTTGTTTTCTAAGTTCAGGTTTCTATTCATCTCTATGTCGGTGATCCATTCAGAGAGACACTCGACCCACCTCCCCTGTCCTCACCCCCGGTCCTGACAAATCAAGTCCACGCAAGTTCTCCAGCATCCTGAAAAGTCACTTCTACTCTCACGATCATTTTTCTGTCCTCATTTCGACGATTCACAGTGAAAGACCATGCGTTCTTCCAACATACCTGTCAGACAACTGCTATCGATTGAAGTTGAATGCACAAAGCAGTTCAAAAGAAGCCTGTGGTCAGAGCAATCACCTCATAACCACAGGCTTCCGTTTGATACACGATATTCCATCTCCCTTTTATTCACGCCATAACCGGATTTCAAAAGTACTTTTTAAATCTACGTCTC
>CAXBFD010000218.1:0-4183 GCA_963974925.1 uncultured bacterium
TGTCTTGCGTGATGCTTTTGGAAGTTTCAGATTTCTCGTATCGCTTTACGAGACATGGCACAAGCTCGACGCGGCCGGCAACGCGGTCCGGGCCGAAAAATCCTGCATCTTCATTCTACTGTGTGGCGGGCCGAGCCACCTGGATACCTGGGACATGAAACCGGAGGCACCGCTGGAATATCGCGGGCCGTATATGCCGATTGCCACGAAGGTGCCGGGCATGCGCATCAACGAGATGCACACCGAGCTGGCGAAGCTGACCGACCAGTTCACACTCATCAATTCGATGTCGCATCCGGGGGCGATCAGCAATCACTTCGACGCGATGCATAATCTGCTCAGCGGCCAGTCGGACAAGCGCGTGCAGCAGGGCATGGTGAATGAACAACCCTACCTCGGTTCGTTCATCGCGAAACACAGTCCGAGCAAACGTAATTTCGTTTCGAATGCCTGGCTCATCAAATGCGTGGGGCCGCCTGTTTTTTGTGCGCCCAACATTGGCATCGGCGGTTATCTGGGCTCAGCTTATGCGCCCGTGTTTGTCGGCTCGGCGGATAATCATCCGGCGATGAAAGAATTCAAGCCGCCGGAAATTTACGCCCCTTATGATGAGGCACGTTTCGAAAAGCGGAAAACCGTGCTGAGCAGCCTGGAATCGAACCGACTCGATCAGGACCAGGTCGTGAAAGACTGGTCCGACCTGCGCGCAAAAACCTACGAAGCGTTGACGCGGGCGGAAGGCCGCAAGGCGTTTAACATGGAGGAGGAGCCGACCAAAGTCCGCGAGAAATATGGCATGCATCCCCTCGGTCAGAATCTGCTGCTGGCCCGGCGGATGGTGGAATCGGGGGTCCGTTTTGTAACCGTCAACGGCTGGACCGGACAGGCCGATCATGACAAACAAGGCCCGCCGAGCAGCAGCTGGGACATGCACGGCGGCAACATGGGCATGGGCAACGCCTTTGGCAACGGTTCATACGGCATGGGATTCTGTCTGCCGCGGCTGGATCAGGCGCTGGCCGCCCTGCTCTCCGATCTCAAAGAGCGCGGCATGCTGGATAACACGCTGGTGGTTGTGACGGGCGAGTTCGGCCGCACCCCCAACGTGCTGAAACAGGACCCGCCCGGACGCCAGCACTGGCCGCGGTGTTTCTCATCCATCCTGGCGGGAGCGGGTATCAAAGGGGGAAATGTCTACGGCAAATCCAACAAGTACGGCCAGTATCCCACACACAACCCGGTCGGCCCCGAGGAACTGGCAGCGACAATCTACCACGCCCTCGACATTCCCATCAATGATCCGAAAGACCCCAGCGGCATCTTACGCACCCTGACCACGGGCAAACCGATCATGGAACTGTTCGGTTAAGCGTTTTGCGATCTGACATGAGAGCGCATCACAGTTCACTGAGCCTCTCTCAGTCCTGTAAGAACAGGGGTTCGGAATCAGCGTGAAATGCATTCTCAAATAACTCTGGCAGCGCACCAGGGCGCAATATCGCGTTCGTGTTGTGCAGTTCTTCGCGCGACCACCAGCGGATGGTTTTGAGTGATCGACGCTCGCTGTCCGATAACCCGACATGATTGAGTTGGGGCGTCTCAGAAACACGACACACAAAATAGGTTTCATGGCTGAGGACCAGACCGACTTCCAGGAGGTTCAACTCGACCTTTCGAATACCAACTTCGCTGCCGATTGTGACATCGATCATCGCGAGTTCCTCCCGCAACTCGCGCCGGAGTGCTTCGGCGGGCTGCTCATCGGCTTCGATTCCCCCGCCGGGCGTTGCCCAGTAACAGAGCAGATCAGGCCGCCCGGGATCGACGGGAATCGTGTCTTCATGCTGAATCAAAAGGACCTGATCCCGCGCGTTCAAAAGAATCGCCCGGGCTGACTGACGTTGCTGCATGAGTATCGTTCCCAACCTGGAACACAGAACCGAACGAAATTTACGGGGCCACTTTTACTTTCCTGATGAATGATCCTTCAAAGCTCATCGAAAAATGCGAGTCCCTTCACATTAAAGCTGGATAATAACCAGGGATATTGGGTACGATAAGATAGATTCTGACGTATGTCTATTCTCTGATTTCACTTTAACCGACACCAGATGGGCCATCATGAGTGACGAACAGGATTTATTTTCTGTAACAACCTGGGTAAAAGCATTAAAAGAAGGTGAGGCAGAAGCCGCACAGAAACTTTGGAATCGCTATTTTGAAAAACTGGTAGCGCAAGCCGAGATGCGCATCCGAAACTGCCCACAAGGAACACTTGAAGCGGAAGACATTGCGGTATCTGTCTTTGAAAGCCTCTGGCGAGGTGCCAATGAAGGCCGATTTCAGAAATTGCAGAATCGGGACGAACTGTGGTGGCTGCTACTGGCTCTGACAAAACGCAAAGTTGCCAGCCATATCCGCAAAGAAACCGCTCTCAAACGGGGGGGAAACAGCACTCAAAAATCCTTAAACAACGACAAAGACTCGGGTTACACTTTTGAGCAACTGGTCTCCCAAGAGCCGAGCCCTGAGTATCTGGCCATGTTGCAGGAAGAATACGAAAATTTATTATCAATATTACGTGATGATCGACTGCGCGAAATTGCGGTTCTTAGATTAGAAGGATACACAAGTCAGGAAATCAGCAAACAGTTGGATATTTCCATCCCTACTGTAACGCGAAAATTGCGGTTGATCCGTGCCACATGGGCGAAAGAGTTGGCGTAATGAATTCTCCCGATTCAGAGTGGCCACCAGATGAGGATGCGAATTCAGCGAATCAGATTGATTTGATTTGTGACGAGTTTGAATTGTCCTGGAAATCAGAGGGCCGTCCTCAAATTACTCAATATTTATATCGAGTTCAGGAGCAGTCCCGCGCAGAGCTGCTGGTTGAATTAGTCCGGCTGGATTATGCTTACCGGCTGGAACAGGGCGAAACGCCCTCTTCCGATGAATACGTTTCTTTGTTCCCGGATTTCTCCGATGTATTATTAACTCGCGTCAATGAGTTCTCCTCCATCGAAAAGGACGTTTCCGAAGCTCCTTCGAGAATTGGCGAGATTGAACTGATCGAAAAAGTTGGTTTTGGCGCCTTCGGTACCGTTTGGAGAGCCTGGGACCTGGATCTGAAACGTCAGGTCGCCGTGAAACTCCCTTCCAGTAAACTGGAAGGGAAACAGCAGGTGGATCTCTTTCTCCACGAAGCGCAGGCGGCGGCAAAATTACACCATCCCCACATTGTCCCCGTCTATAGTTCCGGGCAAATCAACGGTCGTGGCTATATTGTCTTCAAATTTATCAAAGGCCAGACGCTGCGCGAACTGTTAAGCAAACAGCCCCTCACCTTTGAGCAGGCCGCCGAGATATGCCTCGCCCTGGCAGAGGGCCTGGAACACGCGCATCAGCAGAGAGTCATTCATCGTGATCTTAAGCCGAGCAATATTCTGATCGATGAAGCCGGCCAGCCGCATATTACCGATTTTGGATTAGCGAAGCGCATTGACGAAACAGCCAGTCTGGCACATTCAGGAACCGTCCTCGGCACATTAGCATATATGAGCCCCGAACAGGCCCGGGGACGGTCGTCGGAAATCGAAGGTCACTCTGATATTTACTCTTTAGGTGCGATTCTCTATCGCATCTTAACGAAGCAGGTTCCCTTTGAGGGAGAAGCGCACGAAGTCCTGCATCAGATTCTGAACAGGGAACCGGTTGCGCCCCGCAAGATCGAGGCATCCATTCCCCGCGATCTGGAGACGATCTGTCTCAAAGCGATTTCCAAAGCTAAACGGGATCGATATCAGACCGCCAGCGAAATGGCTGCGGACTTAAAACGGTTCCTCGAGAAAAAACCGATTCATTCACGGCCTGTTTCTCTGTTGGGCCGACTCTGGAGGAAAGTATTACAGAAACCGGTTCTCTTTGGACTGGTTGCGTGCCTGACGAGCCTTTCTTTATTATCTGCCTACCAGATCCTGTCTCCCCCTCCCGTTTCAGGTGATACTCCGATCGTGACTCTGAATACAGAGCCGGAAGGCGCTTCGGTTGCCTTTATTCCCCTCAGCAAAAAAAACGGCGAACCAGTGCCGGAACAGATCATCCACGCAGCAGGAACCTCCCCCGTCACGCTGCCACTGGAACCGGGTGATTATCTGGTCGTGGCTTATTTTGATGATGAGCG
>CAXBFD010000219.1:0-3990 GCA_963974925.1 uncultured bacterium
TCACCAGGGCGTTTATCAATTCGTCAGGGTCACCGTTCCATCCAATGGAAGCGGCTATTTGGAAGTTTGAGTACTTCCCAATATCACCCTGCTCGGCGCTTGTGGCTGCGAGTGTCCAGACTTCTTCCAGGATACCTGTCACCATGTAACGCGGAACATCCAACAACGCCTTCAGCGTGTTAAACTTCACGTGGTCCTGTGTACCTTTTTTCAATGTTCTGATTTTCCTTAATCGGAGATAGTAAAAAACCGGGGCAATGTGGCAGTGAAGGGGATTGCCCCGGTTGCCGCGAATGGGATCATCCCTGCAGCCTGTTAGATATATTTACCGAGTCGCGGAAACCGCAGGACACACTTCCCATCCAGGTCCCATTCCTCTACCAGCCAGTCAACCGCTTTGAGTGCGTTGAACGTACCCGGAACACCCGAGAGGGCATCTATAAACTCCCTGCCGGCATCAACCAGAATGATGTCATCCGATGCTGTAAGGCTTTGTTTTCCATCCTGAAATGCTTTTGACCAGACCATGACCAAACCGCCAACCAGCATTCGATGAGTGACGCAACGAAAAACGGGGGTATCCAGCAGGGAAACATTATTCCCCATCATCTTCGAAAAATAGATCCTGTATCCGTCATCGCTTGTAACGTGTTCCAGCATGGCCAGCACCTTGGGGTGGCTGTGAATACTGTCTCTGATTGTGTGGTATTCTAAATCTTCCGGATCCATAACTATGACCGCCTGTAAATGAGTTGAATTGACTATTATTAAAATCCCCGACTGCTGGCTATAAACACATCCTTAATCAGCAGCCGGGGTCATCCTTGCTGTTTCAAAAACCAGACGCAGGCACAATACACATCCCTGTTCTGCGTCTGGCCCATCCATGAATCCTTAAGCGGGAACCGGCCTGATTCGTTTCACCTTTACACCATTACACCAGCGGACGTTTCGCAGCGATCGCACCCACTTCAAGCAGCCTGCCGGCAGTTGAACTGCGCCCACCAGGCTATTTCAATATTTAGATACCCCATGTCCGTTTCATCCATCGCGGCCCATTCCTGGGGGCTGTACCACCTGATGCGGTTGGGGGTTGCTTTGTACCAGATTGCCACACGGTTAAACCGGGAGAGAAACAGAACAGAATGCGACTCCATGCCGATTGCGAAAACTTCCTGTTCCAGATTCCAGTCATAAACGAATTCATTGAACCCGCCCGATTCCATCAGTTTTAATAGCTCAGTTTCAGATATCATTTCGGTTGCTGCTCCTTTTCCATTTGAATAGCGTCATAGACTTCACTGCGATGGATGGGGATTTCACGCGGGGCATCGATTCCAAACCGGACTTTATCCCCGCGAATTTCCACGATCGTGATGACGATGTTTTCATCGATCACAATTTTTTCGTTCTTCTTACGTGACAGTACCAGCATGTTCTTCAATCACCACCGTGTTAGTATTGAAAAGACCGATGCGGACCTGTTCGCACATCAGTTTTAACGCGGGGGCCCACCGCCCCCAGTCGTCATAACAGTAAATCCGGAAGCCCATCGGGTCCTGGTAACTCTCAACCTCTTCGATTGATTCAGAGAACCATTCCTCGTGAGTCCCGCAGCGGTCACCGATGCACATGGATTCGGCGGTAATGATGATGTTCGACCAGGGCATGGAATCGCTGACGATCAGTAGATTGGTTTTGTGAAATTCGGCCTTCCGCAGGTCTGCAGCACAGAGACAAAGCCCGGCTACCTCGCAGCTTTCGAAGATGGCTTTCCTCAGGTCCGAATGATGCATGTCCACTTTTGTCAAATTGCAGTTATCGAAATTAGCACTTTTGAAGTTGCCAAATTCGCATCGAGCCCCGGTCAGGTCGCAATCAGTGAAACACTGACGACCTCCACGGACCCGGGTAAAATTGGCGTTAGTCAGGTCACAGTTTCGGAATGACGTATCTGTAAGGATAGTGGATTCGAAATTGCAGCCCTGGAGAATGGCATCGTGAAAGCAGCAATTGAGGACAGCAGAACCGCTGAAATTAACCACTGACAGATCACCGCTGAAAACGCATCGATTAAAGAGCACCCCTTGTAAATCTCTCCCGAACAAATCCAGAGAACTTATATCCGCACACGTGAATTGCAACCGTTCTTTCAGTGGGTAACTGTCTTCATCGTCCTGCATGCGATCCTGGTGGATTATGAGCATACGGTCAAATTCAAGCTGGGTCGGTACTGTGTAAGTCATATTCACGATTTGATTCCTTTTCTTCTTGAAAAACACTTTAGGATTGAAATGTAAAAAACGGGGTTGCCATCCGGTTACGAGTGAGATTTCCTGCTCTCCCGAATGGCACCAGGCGACAAGCCCAGCCCCCCGCAGACTGTTTGGCGACTGTGTATAAAATCCACACGGCAATGAGAGTCAAAAGCCCTCTCGATCGCTTCAGACTGGTTAGAGATTCTTTGCGAGATGTCTTCGTGTGGATGTTTCATTTGTTTTCCTCTCGTCTCTTTGATTCGCTCTGGGATTCATCAATAAACATTTTGATCAGATCGCGACCGTAGACACCGCAATCATTTCCCCATGTGTGGATTCCATTTCCCTTGAATTTGCGTTTCAGCTGTTCCATGTGGTTTTTCCCGATCCCTGCCAACCGGCAGGCTTCTCTCAATGGATAGAAACAACTTGGGTCTAATCCCTTAAATGACTGGATTTGATTTGTAGATTCGCTCATATCTATCTCAGTTCAGCGCGCAAAGCGGACGCAGAAAGAATAAGTGTGTTTGAAATTTCAGCGTGACAGAGTGACTTTAAAACCCTCTGTCACCCATGATGGAACCCTCCGGTTCCTGTTGTGGTTTGTACTCGACCTGATGGGCTTGCCTGTTTAATGCCCCATGAATTCCACTGTGCGATTCTGCCAACGATCTAAGTACATTCGATTCCCAGATCTCCCGTCGCTCCTTCGCAGCCGTCCGGGCAGATCCAGAATCGCTGTCGTGGAAGACGTCCCGAAAATGACAGGCAATCTCTTTGCCGGTCGAAATGCTTTGAACAATCAGATAATTCAGCCAGACTTTTTTGACGATGGATTCTTCAAAGGTGCCATCTTCCAGGACCCGGTAAACGGTATCGTCAATGGTGAAGTCTTCCGGGCCTGCTGGCTTAACAAAGAGAAATTCACGGGCGGAATCTTCAACACCTTTACTAGCCACATTGACCACATTGGTGATCGAGAGCAGCTGGCACCCCTTGAATTTCTCAAGGTAATTGATCAGCGTCAACTGGCTGACCGATGGGTTGTCTACTCTCAATTCGTTGATGCCTTTTTCCATTTCGCTGTCCTCTGTGTTTTTTGTTGCGTTCTGAAAATGGTCTGGGTAGCATGATTTCATGGACACAAACCCGCTTAAAAAAATTGATCCCGATAACTATTTCAAAATTGGTATGGTCGCTTCGTTTCCCATACTGGTTTTGAGCTTTACTGTCGAATTCGTGTCGTTTGATAACAATGTGGCTCAACTCTTATTCTTTGGTCTTTTCCTGGTCTCTCTGGGTGAATTCGCCTGTCACGGCTACCGCGTCGAGGAGGTCAGGCTTTCTGAAACCCAGGTTGTCAATCACAGGAAACTGATCAGAAAGCACAGGCTTAGCGGGTACATGATCACATCCGTTGGCGTGCTGCTGATCCTGTCTGCCGTCTGGCTTCACTTCCACAGGCTTGCCCCCTGATCGGCACTCTTCACATTCGCATGGTTCAATGTCGATCTGGTCTCCCGGTTCCAGCTGGATATCAATCAGTCCGTAAAGAGCGATTCCGCTTCGACGGCTCTGGCAGATCGTGGATTTACTTTCCCGCTCCATCCATCGGCTGAATAAATTCCGAATCGCTTTCAACATTGCGCTGTCCTCTGGATGCTGATTGTTATCGTGCTACTCTTCGGTTGATGCGACGTATTCACGCAATGAACGACGACAAATCACAACC
>CAXBFD010000220.1:0-3933 GCA_963974925.1 uncultured bacterium
TGCAGCGGCGTCCCAGGGACTCAAGGCAGGGTCAATCATGACCTCGGCCCGCCCGGTAGCGACCAGCATATGTCCGTAGCAGTCTCCCCAGCCACGCGCCAGATAAGAGTTGCGGCACAGATATTCATACGCCTTTTGTTTCCCGATCGTTTCCCAACGGGTCATGGTTGTAGTGCAAAAAACCGATTCCGAAAGTTGGGATTTATCGGAAACCTTAGCCCGTCGTGGTTCCTGATCTCTGATTTTCCACCAGGCCCCTTCTCCTTTGATGGCATATACTACTTCGTCTAATGCCGGGAACCGACAGACGCCCATGACGAGTTTGCCGTTTTCCTCTAATCCCAGCAGAGTTCCAAATAAAGGGACACCCTGAGTATATGGTTTCGTGCCGTCAATGGGGTCAAGAATCCATTTGAACTCGTTAGTTCCTTCAACGGCGGGAAATTCTTCTCCCAGAATACTGTCTTCCGGAAATGCCAGGGTGATTTCGGCCCTTAAGATTTCTTCAGCACCGCGATCCGCGATCGTGACCGGAGAATCGTCACTTTTTCGATCCACTTTGAGGTCGGGAGACTGGTAATGTTTTAGAATTAATTCACTGGCTTTTTCAGAAGCTGATAGAGCCAATTCTAATCGTGCTTTTAATTCAAATCGCTCTGAGTGTGTATTCATGATTTTATTTTCAACTCTTTTTTAAGTCTGATCATTAAGTGAAAATTGATAACAGCATGCTGAGGAACGGGCCGTAAACCGCGGGTTAGTCGTGATCCAGGCGATAAAGGTGCTCGCCCGCTTTTCTGACGAGAAGAATACCTTCTTCTTCCCGGTTTGCAAACGATTCCACATCGATACTGTCAGGGTCCCGGTAGCCGAGGTTGATTTTCTGACAGAGTTCCGGCGGGATTTGTGATGCCAGTGTGACCTGCACACGGGGATGTTCCACACCATTTTCAAAAGTGCCGGTTCCTCTGACATGGGTCGAGTGCGCCAGGGTTCCCCAGGGGATATGCTTGAACTGATCCCACTGCTTCGTGAAGTAATCGCGAACGTGGTAACCGACACTCTCGATCAACGCTCCGTGCGTGATCGAAATTCCTTTCATATGGGGAGCGTAAATAATCAGTTCGCCTCCATCGGCGACCACCGGCTCCAGTTTATACATGCACTTTCCGGCGACCCATAATTCATCATACATGAGAGGGGCACAGGATAAAACCTGTTTGAAAGGCCGGGGCATGCGTTTGATATGGATCTGGCCGGAAAGATCAGCAGCGGATTCCCACGCGGACTGGGGAGTGCCGTAAAACAGACCATACAGCGAACTGTCGGGAGCAACGACAAAAGTGATACACCGTTTTTCGTTGGGAATCATCGCTGCGGAACGATTGACCACTTCACGTACCGGAGTATGTTTGACTCCAATGATCCCGACATTCGTGATCAAAGCTCCCAGCCAGTGGAAAAAGTTCAACAGATCCGGTCCGGAAATGCCGGGGAAAAAATATTTACTGCCACCGGAGAATCCAACGACTTCATGAGGAAAAACGGGGCCCATGACTTGCAGGATGTCATAATCTTTAATCCGGTAATTGATCGTAACCGGAACATCCATTTCCAGCAGGCCTTCAGAAATCGCGGCAGTATCCTGTTTCGTAAGAGTCCCGATTTCGATGAGTTTATCGGGCTGGTCCCATTCATGATTAAACAGGCCGACATCCTTGTATTCGGTTTGTCGTGCCGTTTCGGAAATTCCGAGTAAGCGACAAATATCCCGTTCGGGCATGGGGGGGTGGGTTCCCAACGCGATCAAGACATCGATGCGTTTTGCAACCGGGCTGAGTATGCGATGAAACGTCGAGAACAGGAGAGGTAATGGTGCAGTTCGGGTCGCATCCGGAACGATGAGCAGGATGCTCTTGTTTCGATAGTCTTCAACAGGCAGATTTGATTCAAACCACTGAATCACTTCCTGTTCATTGAGGGTTTTATGGATGTTTTCCATCGTCGGTGATGCTTTCAGATAAGCCCGATAGATCGCTGTTTTCTTGTTAATTATGGACGGGCTGACAATGAAAACGAATTATATAATTGTTGATTGCAAAAGTGAATTGAATCGCCTTTTCTGTGGAAGTCGTATACCACACTTTTTATGGTTCGACCAGTCTCAAAGGGATGAACTTCCCAGACTATTTAATATAATGGAATGTTCACATTCTTTTTTAATGGAAGTCAAAAATTCGGAAGAAAACCACTCAGACTGACTGGTCAAAAGCAGCGTCAATCAAGTAACCTCGTAGGATGCGGCTTGGAATTGGTTTGAGAGCTAAGTTTTCTGTTCCCAATCCGGGCTGTTTTGACTTTTTACCGAAACTGAGAGATCAAAATTTTAGTGTTCCGACCGATAACATCGTTGGTCCAGGATATACTCAGGACTGACTTATGCAAATAAATGGGAGTGTCTCAAGAATGCAAATGGCGTTTTGGGATCAGGCAGGAGGCCGTCCATGACGTTGGCAGAACTGCTTGAAAATCAATTTCGTGCAGATATCCGATTTCGAGGTGCAGCCTATATTGAAGCGGAACGGGTTGAACTGACTCGTGTTACCGCAGATCATATCTTTGCCGTTGTACGAGATGGCGTCGAGTATCAGACGCAACTTTCGCGCGATGATGGCAATCTGAAAACATATTGCACCTGCGATCAATTTCAAAAATTTAATGTCTGCAAACATCTCTGGGCTTCCATTCTCGCCGTTGATCATGCGGGATATCTGGCAGGAGCTGTCAAACCGGGATATATCCCTCCTTTCGTTATCGAGAGTGCGCCGCTGTCGTTTGATGAAACCGATCCCGACTTTGATTATTCCATGCCTGCCGATTTTGATTTAGGCGGCCCCCGCTCCAGGAAGTCGAAATCCAGTAGCAGCCAGTCGGTAGCCGTTTCTCCCAAGCCACGGTTGCGTGACTGGGAAGCACGGTTGGTAGAACTCAAGAACGAGTTTGTGTTGACTCCCGTCCTGTCAAAGACAACCCAGCAGGAACGGGAAATCTTTTATGAGATTGATGTCGAAGAGAGTCAGGAATCGGGACAGCTCGTCGTACAGACTTCACAACGTCAGCGTCGCGCGAATGGTCAGTGGGGGAAGCTGAAGCCTCTCAAACTGAAAGCGGGGCAGCTACAGGAAGTAGAACATGAGGATGACCGTCGAATTCTTGCGTACCTTTCCGGCGGAACTCCGGAAAGAACAAATTGGCGCGCCCAGCAGACAGAAACTCAGATTGCCGCCTTCCGCTACCGAATCCCCTTTGAACTATGCGAGTTGATCTTGCCATTGATGTGTGGCACAGGGCATGTTCGATATCTCGATCGCCAGCCTGATGATGTTGATTCATTAGCCTGGGACGGGGAACATTCCTGGGAATTCTGCATGGGGGTTGAACGCAACAGCAAATCGTCAAACTGGAAGTTGAGTGGCCATTTAAAGCGGGGAGATGAGGTTCTGGAAATCTCCTCGGCTCGATTAATCGTTGCCGGCGGTCTGGTATTAACACGCAATAAAATTACCCCGTTGGAAGATTACGAAGCGTTTCCCTGGATTAAAATGATCCAGTTGAACGAAACGATTGAAGTCGAAGACGGTGAGCAGCAGGAACTAGTCGATCGCCTGCTGGATATGCCGGTTCTTCCCCGACTCGAGCTTCCGGCAGAATTACACCTTGAAGAGATCACCTGCGATCCGAAGCCTGAACTATTAATTCATTCCCCGCAGAAAAAACGCTGGCAGCAGGATCGCCTTTACGGCGAAATTCATTTTAACTACCTGGATCATCTGGTTTCCGGTTCCAGCACACAATGGGCCATCGTGGATCGCGAAGAAAAACGCTGTATCCTACGGAATCGGGAAAAGGAATCGAAGGCCTGGACTTTACTGC
>CAXBFD010000221.1:0-3768 GCA_963974925.1 uncultured bacterium
TGTTCGATTTAACCGGTCGTGTTGCCATCATTACAGGGGGTTCCAAAGGCCTGGGAGCCGCGATGGCGGAAGGTCTGGCTTCCGCGGGCGCGCATGTGTTGCTGACGAGTCGGCATCAGGCCGAAGTGGAAGCGATGGCAGCACAGATTGAGAACGATTACGGAACGCGGGCCATCGGGATTCAGGCCGATGTGACAAATGCGGAGCAGGTTGCCGCGATGACGGATCGTGCGATTTCAGAATTCGGGAAAATCGATATTCTGATCAACAACGCAGGGATTAATATTCGCGGCCCGATCGATGAACTGACGCTGGAAGAATTTCAGGAAGTGCAGAACGTGAATGTGACCGGCCCCTGGTTGTGTACCCGCTCGGTCGTGCCGCATATGAAACAGGCGCAGTACGGCCGCATCATCAATTTAGCCAGCACGCTGGGACTGGTGGGCATGACCAACCGGACCCCTTACACCGCCAGTAAAGGGGCAGTCGTGCAGATGACGCGGGCCATGGGGCTGGAACTGTGCGAATTTGGAATCACCTGCAACGCGATTTGCCCGGGGCCCTTTTTAACGCCGATGAACGAACCGTTTGCGGAAACCGAAGAGATCAAAAAGTTCATCGTGGGCGCGGTGGCGCTGAATCGCTGGGCGCGGATGGAAGAAATTCAGGGGGCGGCGATTTTCCTGGCCAGCGCTGCTTCGAGTTATATGACGGGCAGCATGGTGACCGTCGATGGCGGCTGGACGGCCCGCTGACGGGACAGGAGAAACCGCATGAGTTCGGACGACGATGCCAGACTTGTTTGCTCTGCTGAAAAAAACAGACGTGTTTTCGTCCGCCGCACGCTGATTGCCGCTGTGATACTCCTCTGCGTTGCCTGCGCGTATTCGTTTTTTCTGGTCATTCGGTTTCATGTTCATGTCGCTGCGTTTCAAAAACAGAATGCGGACATGATGGTTGTTTATCAGGATCAACAGGGAAAAACGGTGTTCGGCAGTTATGGAGCGATTCCCGGTCCTTTTTTTATTCCACCCCCGTTTTTACGATACCATCACTCGGTTTCCTGGATGGATTTACGCCATCAGCCCGATAGCAATCCGGCGGAGATGGATGAACTGTTTCGCCTGTTTCGATATTTTCCCAAGCTGGAAGAATTACAGTTAGCAGGGTTTTTGATCGATCAGGAACGGGCGGCGGCGATTGCCCGACTCCCCGGTTTGCACACGCTTTCACTCAAAGGTTGCCAGATTCAAAAGTCATGCCTGGCTGCTTTGTTGCAGAAAGAGGGGCTGACACACGTCGGGCTTGCCGATGCGGAATTTGAAGAAACCGAGCTGGCAGCTTTGAGCCAGGGCGCTCCCAACGAGACCTTACTCGCTTTAAGTTTATCTCATTGCAAAGTAACAGATCAGAGTGCGACGGTTCTGGCTCAGTGTCGCAATCTGGAGTTTCTGGAACTGGATGGGACGCAGATCACCGATCGGAGTCTGAAACTGCTGTCGCGGCTGCCGCAGTTAAAGGTGTTAATTCTGGATCATACCGCGGTGACTGACGCCGGGGTGGCTGCTCTGTCTTCCTCGCCGCATCTGGTCGAATTGAGTCTCAGCAATACCGGTGCGTCTGATGCCGTGCTGGAGACACTCCGCCAGAAACTGCCTGCACTGCAGGTCTCTGATGACTGAACGCATTAGCGTATTGGTGGAAAAACCTGTTGATTTGTGCGGGGCATATCCCTCAGTGTACCCTGAGGAAATACTTGCTTAAATGCTGTAATCGGAACACCCCGAGTTACTTTCGAGTAAAAATCCGTCGGAAACCGACTCTTTTCAGTCTGTGGACGTTCTCTGTCCTAGTTTTGTGACAACCCACTAAACGTTTTACGCCTGTCGTAAATCAAATAAATCCCAGACAGAAAAAATAAGATGAATAAGCAAGTATCCAGGATTCTGATAGTTGATGATTCGGATGTTGTGAGACGCATTCTTACGAACGCTCTGACCCAGGACGGTTATGAATTGCATACCGCTGTTGACGGAGAAGACGGGCGCCGAAAAGTTCATGAACTGAAACCGGACATCGTGTTATTAGACGTGGAAATGCCGGTTCTGGATGGCTTTGCTGTTTTACGTGAAGTTCGTGCGAATTATAAAATCGAAGAGGTTGCCGTCATCATGGTGACCTCGCAAAATGACGGCAAAGGAATTTCCCGTGCCTTTGAGGAAGGGGCCTTCGATTACATTCCCAAGCCGGCCACCGATTCGGAAATCAAGGCGCGCGTCAGAAATGCGATTCGCGCGTTGCAGCTGCTCCGCGAACAGAAAACGCTCAGAAAAGAGGCGGAAGCTGCCAATCAGTCCAAGAGCGCATTCCTGGCGAATATGAGCCATGAAATCCGCACGCCGATGACGGCCATCCTGGGATACACGGAAATTCTGGAGCTGGAAGCAAAATCATGTCAGATGCCTGAGCTGTTTATGGACTCTCTGGATATCATTAAACGCAATGGCGGGCATTTGATGGAACTGATTAACGACATTCTCGACCTCTCAAAAATTGAAGCGGGCAAACTGGATATCGAATCGATCGCCTGTACTCCGCAGAAGATTGTGGAAGAGGTTTTGGAACTGATTCAGGTCAGAGCCGAAGCCAAAGGTCTGAAACTGGAATCCGATTTTCAATTCCCGCTGCCGGCTTCATTCATTTCCGACCCGACACGCATCAGACAGATTCTGATTAACCTGATTGGTAATGCCATCAAGTTTACGGAAGTCGGCACGATTCGACTGGAAACAGAATTTCTGCAGAGTCCGGGAGAGGAACCGCGGATTCAATTTACCGTGATCGACCAGGGCATCGGCATGACCGAGGCTCAAATGTCAAATCTGTTCCGTCCGTTCACACAGGCCGATTCTTCCACGACCCGCAAATATGGTGGAACCGGGCTGGGCCTGACGATCTGCAAACGCCTGGCAGAAATGTTAGGCGGGGATATTTCAGTCACCAGCGAACACAATCAGGGCTCCCGATTCAGTGCCACCGTGCAGACGGGAAGCCTGGAAGGGATAAACCTGATTCAGGAACTGCGGCAGGAGAGTTCGCAGGCGACAACGGAACAGCAACAGGATCAGATTGAATATCCGGCGTTTGATGAATCGACACTGAAAGGGAAACGCGTGCTGCTGGCCGAGGATGGGCCTGACAATCAAAAACTGATCGCCTTTATTTTGAGGAAAGCCGGCGCGGAAGTGAGTCTGGCCGAAAATGGCGAGATGGCGCGCGAAGCCGCCGTGAAAGCGATGAACGCCGGTCTGCTGTATGATGTCATTCTGATGGATATGCAGATGCCGGTTCTGGATGGTTACGAAGCCACCCGGAAAATTCGCGAGCACGGTTACTCGGGTTCCATCATTTCCCTGACAGCGAACGCGATGGAAGGGGACCGCGAAAAGTGCATCAACGCAGGCTGTAACGATCACGTTACGAAACCCATTGATCGCAAAAAACTGGTAGGCATGATCGCCGCCATCTGCGAAGAAGCAGTCGCCGTTTAACGCGAATAATCCACGATTGAAGCAGTCAATTGAGAAGATTGGTGCTTGCTGCCGTTTCCGAAAACGATGTCGAATACCGGACAAGACTCGTGTGTGCCAACCGTTCGATTTGTCCGACGGTGCCGGCTCGATTTCAGAAAAACCGTTTCCAACGCAGTATCGTAGGGTGCGGACCCATGTGTCCGCCCCTACGTTGAGGTGGCTTTTATGCGTTGTG
>CAXBFD010000222.1:0-3763 GCA_963974925.1 uncultured bacterium
AAAAACGAATCATCATGTTCTCCGGCCTGTACCCCACTCGGATGGCGGTCTCGGAAGACGACGGCCAGACCTGGAGCGAACTCAAGCAGGTCGGCGACTGGGGGGGCATCGTGGTCATGGGGTGCGTCGAACCGCTGAAAACCGGCAAAGGCCATTACATGGCGTTGTTTCATGACGACGGCCGCTTTATCTCGAAAGATTCCAAACAGGAATCGCCGATCGCTTTCACGCTCTTTAAATCGCTTTCCACAGATGGCGGCCTGACCTGGTCGAATCCCGAAGCGATTCACAAATCGTCCGAATATCATATCTGCGAACCCGGCATCATTCGTTCGCCCGACGGCAAACAACTGGCCGTTTTGCTCCGCGAAAACAGTCGTCGTCACAATTCGCAAATCATTTTCTCGAACGATGAAGGCAAAACCTGGACCGCGCCCCGCGATCTCCCCGGCTCCTTAAACGGCGATCGTCATACCGGCAAATACGCTCCCGACGGACGACTGCTGATTTCCTTCCGCAGCAAAACTCCCAAAGGTCACACCGCTCCCAGCGAAGGGGACTGGGTCGCCTGGGTCGGCACCTACGACGATCTCGTCAAAGGCAATGAAGGGCAGTACCATGTCCGTCTGAAGGACAACACCAAAGGGGCCGACTGTGCTTATCCCGGCGTGGAAATCCTCCCCGACGGCACCTTTGTCATCACCACCTACGGTCACTGGGAAAAAGACAAAATGCCCTATATCCTCAGCATTCAACTCAAACTGGCCGAACTCGACGCACTCGCAAAAAGTAATTAAACAAATTCCCCCCAACAATTTTGACAATCAAGCATCGCACACACCGACTCAAACAACGAATATGTATGATCCGACTCCCTTCGTAGGGGATGACCCATGTGTCATCCCGCCGACCGGCATTCCACTTTCTATATTGGCAACGTTTCCACAATCACTGCTGGCAAGCCAATTGCCCCCGATTCGATAACTATGCGGTCTCCAATTTTGCATCCTGATCCGTTTCCACAACCAGAGTCTGTGCCGGATCGACCCCCAGCGAAGCCACTCCTGCGATGAAAAACGCAATCGCACAGGTAATAAATGCCATGTTCCAGTGATGCACTTCGCCGATCACTATGATCATCAGATACGGAGCCACAGCCGCCCCCAGATTACCCCACATATTTCCCCACCCCAGCACCGAGCCAACGTGTTTGCCGGCGATATCCTGATTAAACGCCCACATCGGGGCCGAACCAAAGTCCGTCGCAAACGCCACGACCGAAAACAGAACCACTGCCGTCCAGGGTGATATCTCCAGCATGCACATCAGATACGCACCCATCGCGATAAACCGGGAGACAGCGATCGGCAGTACACGGCTCCAGCGCAGACTGATGCGTTTCATCAACCAGTCCGTCGCACGACCACCGGCCAGCATGCCGAACCAGCCGACTGTCAGTGCAATCGTGACCATCGTTCCCCGTTCCTTCAAAGGGACATGATACGTCTCATCCAGATAACGCGGCAGCCAGGTCACCAGAAACAGCCAGCCTACATTCGTGCAGAATTGTGCCAGCGAAAGCAGCCAGAGACTCCGATTTTTCATAATCGCTTTCAACGGAATGCCGCCAATATCTTTCGTATGATCTTTATCCTCTTCCAGACGACCGTGTTCAATCAAATCCAGTTCCCGCGCGGAGCAGGACGCATGCCCTCGCGGATAATCACGCACTACCCACCAGAAGATCCCGGCGACCACGATCCCCACCAAGCCGTAGCACATCATCATTTTCCGCCAGCCTTTTCCCAGTACCTTGCGCACATCAGAATAATAGCGGGCCTCAAACAACAGCCGGTTCAAGCGGGCACTCTGATCAACATTCATTTCAGAGGGGCTCACATTCAGCAACTGCTCCGCCTGTTGATTCAGCTTCAGCCCTTCAAAGTCCGTCGGATCATACAGAACGTCTTTCTGTAAAATCGAATTCAGATTCGCGACAAAATCGCCTTCGACAGCCGTTCCCGGCACGATCTCCGGATTGGACGCGGCAGCGTTCAGATACTCCCGGTCTCCCGGCGTGAGCTTTGCGTAGATTTTTGTTTCAAAAACCTGTTTCTCATCCACCCGCTGCAGAAACGTCTTCGCCAGGTGATGCGGATTCATAATATCCCCGGTTTCCAGATCCGAAGAGACCGACATGGGCACGAATAACACAATCAGGAACGCCGTCAACACGGGCGCCAAAGCACCGCCAAACCGTCCGCCGACACCAACCAGACTGCTGGCAAACCCCCGTTCAGAGAGCGGCATCCATTTACTCACCAGATTCGCACTGGTCGGATACGCGCCCGCCTGCCCGATGCCAAAACCCAGTCGGAGAACCAGCAGCATGATAAAACCGGTCACAAATCCGGTCAGCGCGGTAAACAGAGACCACATCAGGATATAGATGGTCAGCATCGTCCGGGCACCAAAGCGGTCACTTAACCAGCCGGAAGGCACCTGACACAATGCGTAAGACGCAAAAAAGGAGCCCAGAATAATCGCAATCTGCCGATCGCTTAATCCCAGCTCATCTTTGATGAACACCTCGGCGAAAGAGATACAGAAGCGATCCAGATACAACAGAACCGCCATCAGCATGCAGGCAAAAATCACACGATAACGAACATACGAATTGGTCGGTTCCACACTGGCCATTATAGATTCAGCTTTCATTCAGAGTCGGTGCGCATTGTTTGAGTGGCAGCAGTATAACAGCAGATTTTCTTGAAAACGAGCAACAAATCCGTTCCTCTCTCCCACTTTCTCAACGAAAACCACTGCACTTTACCTGAACTTACTGCCGTCTCTTCAGCTTGACAGCCTGCCGCACCTCGATAAGTTATGCGTTATATGAGTCGCGCGCGTGGCTTAATTTTCCCTCAGGTGTATCGTCATGATAATTCAACAGTTACCACCATCGAGTCTCAAACCGATTCAACTGCGCCCATTCCCTGTCACTCCCTGTATTGAAGGATTTCCAAGCTGTAATAGCAGATTATACTCAAAGTCACGAACCGCGTTAGTTCACTCTATTCACTACCAGATCACCGCATATATCGACGCACATCGACACGCCATCGTCACCGGTCACACCGATATTGCCTGTAGATCATCCCCGTATCAACACAGATCAACCACACCTGTTATTCACCTGCTCAACTCATACTGATTTTGTTTACGATCAATTAATCGTGAACGCCGTCAATTCGATCTGGTCAGCGAATGAGATTTCTCTTACGATTCGTCGACGCAATCTCACGAACGGTTTCAACATCGGCATCGAAAGGATTCAACATGCTCCCTCGTCATCGAATTACTATTCTGACGATTCTGTTTCTGAGCAGCACATTGCCTGCAGTTCAAGCAGCCGATCAGCAACCCCTGACGATTGAAGTCATCAACCAATCCTGGAAAGCACGGCGCGAGCGGCTGCAGGCGATGCGAATCGAACTTTCACTGGATGTCACGCGCAGCACACTTCCTTATATGAGATCTGCTGCAGGTGGTGACGATGAAGAAGTACTGCTGACGGAAGAAGAAACTCTGCATTATCTGAATCAGACTGTCAATTTTAACACAAACTATTCTCTGATCCTGGATAGTCCCCGCATCCGCTGTCGTCATTGGGGACGTGTCCCGACTCCCCAGTTAGAGCAAATGCAAAACCTTGACTTAACCGTGACAACCGACGGAAAAACTGCTGCCCTTGCCTATATAT
>CAXBFD010000223.1:0-3699 GCA_963974925.1 uncultured bacterium
GGACAGCAGAAAAGAAATTCTACCAGAGATCACCGGCCCCGCGCAGATGAACTTTCATCACCTTTTTCTGTTCGCTGGAAATAAATACCTGCGAGTGCAGCGACCAGAGTGTGATCGCGGGTGCATAAACGGCATCCTGGTCAGAACCGCCATAACAAATAAGGTGTCAGGAACCTTTTTCATGCTTTTCGGGGTCTTACACTTGGTTTCACAGTGCTTTTGAGGTTCAGTTATTTGACGGTTTGCGTAGCCCAGGCATCGTTGCCGAACGCGACGTAGTCTTTGCCTGAATCAAAATTCGTCATACGAGCATTCGCCCACATGATAACGACATCCCGACTGAGTGGCGCGTTTGGGTGGTCCCAAAATCATAGAATCCTGGCTTGTTTTTTCTGATTTGCAATAAATGGTTCCTGACACCTTTTTCCGTTTTTACCAGCGGCGGAACGAGTTGTAGTAGCCGCCGCCATAGCAGCCGCGACCATAGTATCCGCCGTAGGGGCTGCCCCCCAGGCGTGCGTAGCTGGGGATGAACTGATCGAAATAGGGGCCGAGCGGGTTGCCGCCGGGGGGACCGGTGAAACCGACGTTGTTGTAAACGGGATATTCAACCGGAAGTGGATTTTCTGGGACAGGTTGTAGCTGGGGGTCAGCGGGAACCTGGGACGTGAAGGAACTCATTTGCAGTGTTGGCGTGATTTCTTTCAGTGGCTTAGAGAATTCCCAGGCGCCGTTCTGATGGATCAGCCACTGCCCCTCTGTGGTCTGAAACATCCAGTGACCGTTGTGGAAGTGGTAGCGTGCCCGGGTTGCGTCGTCGTAGTTCAGATGTGCCGTTCCCTCGCGAACAATGGGATCCAGCTGGATGGTGTCACTCACTCCTGAAGCCGGTTCCGCAGCGGACAGGAGCAGGGGGCTGGTTCCCAGCACTGCTGTGATGGTCAATACTTTCAATCCAAGGCCTCTCATTTGCATTCTCCTCTTTGGTTGATCGAGTAATTTAATCGAGTAAACAGTCATTCCTGAACAGGCTGGGAAGTCTGCAATCTTTATTCCAGTTGTGAAAAAATCAGAATTTGAGCAGACACAGACGAAACGCGTTCTACATTTGCTTTCACAGCAGAAACGACTGAACGGTCAGCAACCGTCCTGATCAGAAATCAGCCGCAAGGCAATGCTATTTATTATAGTCAACGCGGGATTGAGCAGCGAAGGAAAAAGTGATCTCAGGGTATTTATTCAGGAATCGAAAAACTTAGAGTGGGATAAAGGTGTCAGGAACCTTTTTCTGCTTTTCGGAGACTTACTCTTGGTTTCACAGTACTTTTGAGGTCCAGTTGTTTGATGGTTTGCGTCGTCCAGGCATCGTGGGCGAACGCGATGTAGTTTTCGTCGATATGACGAATTGTCATCCGAGCACTCGCCGGCATGATAAAGACATCCCGACTGAGTGGCGCATTTGGGTCATACCATAATCACAGAATCCTGACTTGTTTTTCCTGATTTGCAATAACCCAAGCAAGTTCTCAGAGGCCGTTTACGCAACTACAACAACTAAAACACCTTATGGCTCGAGAGTGCCATGCGAGTCTCCCACCTTTTACCTGCCCCCTTTGCCATCGAAATCAGAATATCACCATCAGTACAGTCAAATTTCAATATCAACGAACGAGCATATTGACTTTCAAGCTTAACTCACTCTAAAATACATTAATGTATGAAAGAACATTAATGTTCTGAGTTACACTCACATTTCGCGACAGTGCATTTATATCCAGTGAAATGCCCCCTCGCAGAGAAAGTCACAATCTCATTTTAACCTTCAGTACTTATCTCATTTTAGTTTTCAGCATTTATCAGGAGAATTGATTATGAAACAAAAAGGTTTTACTCTGATTGAATTACTCGTCGTGATCGCCATCATAGCAATTCTCATCGCCCTTTTATTGCCTGCCGTGCAACAGGCACGTGAAGCAGCGCGGCGCAGTACCTGCAAAAACAATCTGAAACAAATTGGATTGGCATTACATAACTACCACGAGACACATCGAGTTTTTCCCTCCAGCGTGGCAAGTCCAGGTGCTTCTCCGTCGTCGGGTATTATTACCAATGCTACTGGCTGGATCATGTTACTCCCTTTTCTTGATCAGGCAACGCTCTATCAAAAATATGACTTTGATCATGCTACGGGCATTTATGGTGGTGAAGGTAACTGTCCCGATGCTGCAAAATACCCGGTGAGTTCCTCTCCTCCGTTTCTTGCAGGAACTGATGCAGGAATTTTGGCAAATGTTGCATTAGGAGCGACCATCATTCCCGTCTTCTATTGTCCTTCCGACCCGGGAGAAAGGACTTATGTCGCTGGATGTCATTCAGACACAACAATGTCACCTCGCCCCAGTACAGCCAGATCTTCTTACGAGTTCAGTGTTAGAAGATCTCATGCTGATCATCAATGGTCTGCCGATTCGTCATCGACACGTGGAATGTTTGGACCAAACTCAAAAAGTCGTCTTCGGGACATCACAGATGGTGCCAGTAATACTGTTGCCGTGGTGGAATCGACACTTGAACTCAGACAACATAATTGGAAATCCTGGTCCACATCGGGCTGGTTCACTGCAGGTGTTACATTACAGGACACGGTACGCCCGCTCAATGAAAGGCGCTGCTGCAGTTGGGATAATTTTACTTCAATCACGACTCCCGTCGCACACAAGTTAGGGGACGGAGGATTTGCAGGCAGTATGCATGTGGGTGGGTTGCACATTTTAATGGGTGATGGTGCAGTTCGGTTCCTCTCGGATAACATCGATTTCACCACACGCAGAGATCTATCCAGTATTGGTGATGGCCGTGTAATCGGCGAGTTTTAATTAAAAATTCAGATTTTACACAAAGCCTATAGATCCCTGTCTGTAGGCTCTGTTTTTTTTGCGATCCTCTAAAGCGTATCGCATTCAACCATGAGTGTCTCTCGTTTTAAAATACTCGATCCAAATGCCCCTTGAGACACGATCGTTAACCTGGACGCAGACCAGGCCGTGTTTATTGATTGGTTTTGAATGTGATTCCCAGAACTACAACCTGACCCCGATCGGTCGCTCAACATTGATAAGGACGATTCGAATTCAGAAACACTACCTGGTATTTTCCCTATTCAGCAAAAAGGTAACTTTTAATGACTCGATTGAATATTTTCATTCTGACACCATTCTGTATGCTGACTCTGCTGATTTCCGGTTGTGGTGGAACAACTGTTGAAGTGCCTGAACTTTCTCCAGTCAGCGGGATTGTGACACTTGATGAAAAACCACTTGAAGGGGTTCTCATCCTCTATGTCCCGGAAAACGGGACACCCGGCGATGGTTCAGCCGCCGTCTCTGATGCTGATGGCAAGTACACATTGAAACATCGCAGCGGTGAATCAGGCATTCAAGCAGGGCAGTATGCAGTCACTTTTTCGAAATTTGTTATGAAAGACGGCTCTGCTGTTGAGAGTGGCATTCAACCTGAATCCGTCGGCGCACGACAATTGCTTCCGATGCGATATACGAATCCGGAAAGAACGAAGGAGAAGGCAACAGTCATACCAGAAGGTGGCACCTTTGACTTTTCACTGCAATCGAAGTGATCAGAGCGTAAAAGGTGTCAGGAACCTTTTTCTGCTTTTCGGGGCCTGCCTCGGGGTTTGACAGT
>CAXBFD010000224.1:0-3690 GCA_963974925.1 uncultured bacterium
TATGCCCGGTGGTGTGGGAGGAGGGAACCCGTGAGGGTTCCCCCTATCCCGATTGTAGGTTTGAAAATTTTCTCAAATCAGTCTGGCTTTGTTTTGGGTGACAGCTATTAAAGCCATCAAATCAGAGATTGTCTCTGGTCTGATCTTTAATTTCCACTTCAAAAAGGGGAAAGCCATGCATGGCATTTTGAAAAATGCAATAGAGGATTTTAATCAACCTGATCATCAGGAAGCCGAAAGGCTAAGGAGGGATGAGAAGATGTTTCGTTTTGCATTGCCAATTGAGCTTATGACGTATGATCTTTATTTTTTCATTGGGACAGTCATCACCAAAAGTGAATACAGTGCATTGATGGAAATACCTTTGGTCAATTGCCCCGATAATAGAATCTTTTTGAAAGATGCTTCTGTTTATAAAGGCGCTTTTGCTTTTATAAAACAGTATCTGTTTCGATGGAATCTATTAGAGGTTGTTGGACTGAACCGCCAAAGATGTGACCCCTTTTAATTTCTGGCTGGCAGCACTCGTTACAGATATCGTCTGAATGCCCATAACCCTAGAGGTCACTGAGAAATAACACGCTTCAGAACTCTCCGAACGACTCAAGCAAAAACCGACATCAAGGTCGTCTGATCAATTTTCGTTTATCACTCAAGTCCTGGTCTCGCTCTGATCACATCAGGCTTTCGGAAAGAAAACTTGAGTTCCAGAAAAAAGTGAAAGGCAGACACCTTCAAAGAGTCTGCCATTCACTTTGCATGTTATATCAGATGGTCGTTCAATTTCTTTGTGAAATCGTATTTGCGTTTAACGTTTTCAGCATCTGGAGAATCTTAATTCTACCTTCGTCCGCAAATGTGGAATGATTTCCCCACTGGCCGCTATACCATACGCCGTCCTGACTGACCGCACTGCTGATAACCTGACGTGCAAGAGTATCAACCAGTTTCTTTGCCTCGCGTACTTGACTGGAATCATCGCCTGCCTTTTGACGCGCGGCAACAGTGTCGGCTAACATTTTGAGGTACTCGTAATCCTGTACGCCTTCGCGGACTGCTTCCCAATGCTTACTCGTCGCTATCAGTTTGGGACCAATAAACACAGGCGTGTATGACTGAGCGGCGATCGCTGTGTACTCGTTCCAGCTGTTACTGACAGCGCCGCCGTTGTCACCGAAAGCCCAGAAACCCTGCCCGGTGGCCCCTTCGGCAAAGCATTGCCAGGCATGCAGACGAAAATACGAGGGATCAAACATGCGTGTGGGACCGGTGCAACTGTAAAGCCAAAGCTTTGTACCTTTGTCGGGCAACGCACGATAGACGTCCTGCACCTTCTTGCCATAAATGAGGAAGTGAGGCAGATTCGGACAGACGATATCGGAAATTTGAAACAGGGCGTCTCCATCTTCGTGATCAGCGGCTCCTCGAGCATGCGGATCGTTAAAGATTGCAATCTCATCGGTACCCGCTCTGAATGCTTCGCCGAAAAGACGACTCATATGAATATAATCTCCGTTCGGTTCGTCAATGAAGAGAATCATCGCCTGTTTCGGCTTGAGACCGATCTTGCGGTTATGTTTGGCCCACGCTTCCGCCCACTGCGCCATTGCTCTTTTAAATTCAGGAGTATTTCGCTCAAAGCCTAAATAATAACTTGTATTCGTATGCCACCCGACAAACGCCGAGTAGGTCGAAACCTCGGGAAACATGCGCACTAATGCGTCCCATTTGGTGTAATCAGGTTCCGAGATGAGATTGCCCTGTTTGTCAAAATTAGCGCGCTTTGGAACCGGTGCTGTACCCGAACCGCACCAGACATTATTAACCAAACCGTCGAGCAAAACGGCTTTCGCCTGCGCCCGGTTGGATTCTGTAATGGCATATCGATTCTCAGCAATATAGTCCCACATGCCCAACGCGAGACGCGGCTGATCTGAGAGTTTCAGCGGCGCAACGTTAATAGACAGATCGACTTGACTGACAAAATCGCCACTCACAAGGCTGACATGACCACTATGATTACCGGGCTGAGCATCTCCTGGTTCGAAAGACAACCACAATTGCCTGGTCATTCCGGCCGGGATTGTGAACACGCTGGCATTACCGCGACGCTCAATCGGAAGCAGTGCCGAACCAACAACGCGTCCTTCGCGTGTGTCGAGCCACTCCACTTGTCGGATTTGCATAAAAGGCAAACCGCTGCTGCTAATTTTGATGTCTCTGCGCTTTGTTGACGCATTTGTGATGTTGATCACTTCAGCACGACGTTCGCCCCGCATCATTTCAACGTGCAGTTTTGTAAGTTCCCCCTTCGGAACGTCCAGTGGAGTAAGCAGTTGATAAGGATGCGTGTGCCAGGTACTGAGCGATTTAAAACCCTGATCGGAAAGCAGTCTGGCATAGACGGCATAAACCCGTTCGTGCAGGTTGCTCAGCGGAATCACGGCACGAAAGTCTTCATGTGAATCTGGAAAAAGCTGTTTTTCATTGGTCGCACTGACCGCATCAAGTTCCTGTATTGCGGCGGCCCGCGCTTCAAGTGAAAGCGTACTATCATTCACCGCTTTGCGAACCAGTTCCGTATCGCGACGGATTCGCCGATAGCAGCCAAGTTGAGTCAAGCGATTTTTGTTGGTCACATATTCTTTAGTGAGGGTTGGCGCTGTCGATAAATTCGAATCAGACTTTGTCTTATCATCGCCACGGTAGATCTCGAGTTCATCTGAAAAGAAAAATACGCCGCTCGGAACAATATCAAATCGCACGTACCGACCACGTGTCTGCAAACGATCTGTGCGGTAGTTATGAGCCACTCCTCGTTCATCCCTTTCACCATAGCCGGGTGCAGGCAACTGCCCCTGAGACAACCGGATCAGATCTCCGGCTACCTTAAAATTTTTGTTGTCGTCACTTACCGAAACGACTATCGAATGCGGGTAGGTCACGCCGGCTCCACCACCTGCGCTTCTCATGGCGGCTCCTTTAATCTGTTCCACCTGCCCTAAGTCAACAGTGATGGCAATCGTATCGCGCGGGTGCTGCCAGCCGACGGTGCTTTTCTGAGTCCAGAATCCCTTTTCAGTCAGTTTGCCATCAGTAAGGTCAGTCTTGTCTCCATCGTCAGTGCAAAGCGGATAACTCGGTTTCTTCGACATTACATACTGCTTACCCGATGCAATGTTGACGAGCTTGGGATTGCCAGTTTGCTGGCTCTGATCGAATGCAGGGAGCCGATTCGACGAAGCAAGAACGGCCACGATCACAAAACTGACTACGCCTGTCCAATTACTTAAGCATCCAAACATGTCGATTTTGTGTTTTATCATATCGCGATTCAATGTTTCTATTTTCTATAAAATTTCGAAATGGCATTCAACTCAAACCGATTCGGCAACAGTATGCAATTTCGCTAAACCTTGTACCCTTCAGTGTACTATCATAAAAACAATGGTTCCAGTCTTGGCGGTAACGTCAAAGAACATTGACGTGATCTTTCAGAACTGGCTGCTACGATAATCCGACATTTCCCATTTCTCCAGCACACGATACAGCGCTGGAATAGCGAACGCCGCATCGCCGCGGAAGAACTCCGGAATCTTTCAATGCCGATACCGTTTGAAAAACAAGAAGCCGAAGCACCGGCGGCTCCCGCTAAAATTTCGGAAGAGGTCAAGTTACTTACAGAAATTC
>CAXBFD010000225.1:0-3661 GCA_963974925.1 uncultured bacterium
TAAGACAGGCGGGATCATGCTCGGCAATCGCCCGTGCTACCAGATCCAGATCGTTGGGGCGCAGGATGATCAGTTCTTCTGAGACGCCGTCCGTCACTCCGGGCATGGCGTAGGTTTTATCATCGTGTGGCGGTTCTGAAGCCTGGGTAAGCAGATCGTGCCAGCCGTGAAAGTGGCCGGCGAACTTTATGACTTTCGTTTTTCCGGTGGCGATCCGCGCGACCCGCAATGCCATCATCGTCGCTTCGGTGCCGCTGCTGGTGAAACGCAGCATCTCGCAGGAAGGCACCAGTTGTCGCACGAGTTCGCCCCATTCCAGTTCCAGCTCATGACAGGCGCCGAAGTGCGTTCCCTTCGCGACCTGATCCTGAACCGCCTTGACCATATCGGGATGGCTGTGTCCCAGAATCAGCGCCCCATGGCCGCTCCAGTAATCAACAATATCATTGCCGTCCACGTCAAATTTATGAGCGCCCAGAGCGTGGTCGACATAAATCGGAAACGGCTTCATATACCGCCCGTCATGCGTGACCCCGCTGGGAAACAGCGTACATGCCCGCTGATACATCGTCGCCGATGTAGGAAACTTTGCAAAAAAGTCCGCGTCAATCTGTTGTCCCACTGCCTGACTCATGGCGTTTTACTCACAAAAACAGGTATGAAAGAAGGCGGAAGCATTTCACCGCGATGGCCTCCCTGAATCGGTTGCCGTAGCGGGTGCCACTGTTGGCTTATCCAACAGTGAATGCATCCTGATTACGAATTTGATTTTTTTAAATAGTAAAAAATCCGTATCACACAATTTATATCGCAAACAGATCCAAATATCAAAGTGATCAGAGCACAAAATGCAGGGGGAGACCCATGTGTCTCCCCGCGAGATTGAGGTGGTTTTGGGGAATCAATTGAATGTACAAAATGGTTCCCCCCGGATGAATGAATCTTTATCACATCTCGCCAGGCGGGCGGACACATGGGGCCGCACCCTACGAATGCGAATCGCTGGCTTCAAGAAACGCTCGTATTTTTGCTGCCACGAAAAACAGGAAACCACACGAAATGTATCTGAAGTGGGTGGCACTGTTGGCTTGCCAACAGTGGTTGATAGCGACTTTCGAACTATGCAAAATGTTTAATACTCGTTCGACTGCTCTGTTTGACCTTCAATGCCGGCAAAGGTGCTTTCGACCACCTGCCGCACGAGCCGTTCGTTGGTTTCCTGCTTCAGCTTGGCAATGGCATCGGCTAAGGGCATCGGTCCCAGATCTCCGTCGATGCGATCGCGTACCGCGACCGCAGTCTGTTCGGCTTCTTTGGGGCCGACAATGAACATGTACGGAATCAGTTCCAGCTGGGCATCGCGGATCTTCGCGTTGACTTTCTCGCTGCGGGTGTCGATCGAAATCCGGAACCCGTTCTTGCGCAGTTCCGCGGCGACTTCGTTTGCATAATCGAGTGTCTTGTCGCTGACGGGCAGCACGCGAATCTGTTCCGGTGCCAGCCAGAGCGGAAACGCGCCCGCGAAATGTTCGATCAACATGCCGGTGAATCGTTCCATCGAGCCAAACGGGGCACGGTGAATCATCACCGGACGATGCGGGTGATTATCGGAGCCGGTATATTCGAGTTTGAACCGTTCGGGCAGATTATAGTCGAGCTGCACGGTTCCCAGCTGCCATTCACGGCCGATACAGTCGGAGACCATAAAGTCGGCTTTCGGTCCGTAAAACGCGGCTTCCCCTTCGCACTCGCTGAAGGACATGCCCGATGCTTTGAGCACCTTGCGCAGACTGTCTTCCGCATGCTGCCAGTTCTCTTCGCTGCCCACATATTTATCGCTGCCGGGATCGCGGAGCGAAAGCTGCACACGGAAATTGTCCAGACCGACCGACGCCAATACGAATTTGACCAGCTCCAAAGTCGCCTTGAATTCGCCTTCGACCTGCTCGGGGGTACAGAAAATGTGCGCGTCGTCCTGAGTCAGGCCGCGCACGCGTAACATGCCGTTCAGTTCGCCTGTCTGTTCGTGACGGTACACGGTGCCGAACTCGGCCAGACGCACGGGCAGATCGCGGTAGCTGCGTGGTATCGCTTTATACATCTCCGCATGATGCGGGCAGTTCATCGGCTTGAGCAGATAACGCTCGTGTTTGTGTTCCCAGGCTTTGAGGATCGTGATTTTTTCCTCACGGCTCGCGCCCGGCGGAAATTCAAACTCGCAGTTCATCACGCGTGAAGATTTGAAAAAGGTTGCTTCATCCTCAGCCGACAGATCGTCTTCTTCCAGCTTCCGCACCCAGAAATCAACCAGCTGGCCGGCATCGTGACCGAACAGCGGCGCGAACTGAGAGTCGCGGTAATAAGGGAAGTGACCGCTGGTTTCGTACAGTTCCACCCGGCCGATGTGCGGCGAGTAAACCGGCTGATAACCGAGGCGTGTCAGTTCGATCTTGATGAAATCTTCGAGCACCGCGCGGATGGTGGCCCCTTTGGGCAGCCAGAGACAGAGCCCCTGACCGACCTCGGGGTTGATCTGGAACAGCCCCAGCTTTTTCCCCAGCACCCGATGATCGCGGCGTTTCGCTTCTTCCACCTGTTCCAGATACTGTTTCAAATCTTTCTTGCTGAAAAAGGCGGTGCCATACAGACGCTGCAGCGGTTTATTGCCGGCGTCCCCTTTCCAGTACGAACCGGCCACTGACAGCAGCTTGAACGCTTTGACTTTGCTGGCATTCGGAATATGCGGTCCGCGACACAAGTCAACAAATTCCCCCTGACGATAAAAGCTGAGCTGCCCGTGATCGGCGAGACCGGTTGCGATATGTTCGGCTTTCGAATGCTGATCCATTTCATTCACGAACGAAATCGCTTCGGAGCGATCGAGAGAGAACCGTTCGAACGGCTCTTCCTCTTTGATGATTTTCTTCATCTCTTCTTCGATTTGGGGGAAGTCGTCTTCGCTGATGATGTGTTCGAGACCAAAATCGTAATAGAAACCGTGGGGCAGGGTCGGCCCGAAGGCCAGTTGAATGCCCGGCCAGAGACGCATCACCGCGCGTGCCATGATGTGGGCACAGGAGTGACGTAACACGCCCAGCGCTTCCGCATCGCGGTCGGTCAGCAGGCGGAGTGAAATTTCTGGAGTGTCAGAGACCTCTTTCAAGGGACGAAACGCATCACAAACGGTTCCATCCACTTCCGCAGCGACAACCGCATTGGCCAGCCGCTCGCCGATGGATTGTGCCACATCTAAGGCTGTACTGTTGTCTGAATACTCTTTAACGGTTCCATCGGGTAATTTGATCTGAATCATGCGTATTTCTGAACTTCGTCTAAAGTCGGAACCACCACAGTCGCCGTTACAAAGGGCCCACTGCTCAGGCAGTTCGAAGGAGGTATGGTCTTTATATTCGACAGGTTATGTCCGCGTCAATGTTCGCCGAATCGCAGGAAAATCGCACGAAACCATTGAAATTGGTATGATCGGTCAGACAGGACGCGCGATTCCAGCATTCAGCGGTTTTTTTCACAGAATACCGCCTGGAACTTGACGATATCTTCATCGATGCTTACCCTGCTTAACCTCAGGACGATTAGCTCAGTTGGTTAGAGCGCCACGTTGACATCGTGGAGGTCGTTGGTTCGAATCCAATATCGTCCA
>CAXBFD010000226.1:0-3634 GCA_963974925.1 uncultured bacterium
ACAAAGCTGCCGCGTTGGGCTGGCTAGCATCGTCTCCCCTTGCCGATTTGGTCTCTTGGGCACCTGTTTGAAGGGCAAGTGCGCCGATTAGCAACCACATCGTGTGTAGTCGAAGTTTCAACATGGGATATCCTTTTTCGCGGGTAGATTCTGTTCGTTCTTCTTGCCGCATTCCATCTATCGTCAAAGTGGGTGGAAAAATGATGACCTGTGACCTGCTGTGGACCGGCATGGTATTGCATTTAACACGGCCCAGGTGCTTTGGTTTCGGTTCCAGGAAAAAAACGCTCGCCGGTCCAGCAGTTCCGAGGAGACGAAATTGATAAAGGAGAGAAAACTCGACTTCTAAAAACCGCTTTTTAAATCGGCTGATCACGCTTCTGGGGCTTCCGGCAACCGTTTCCTTTTCCTGCTCGGTTTACTCAGAGTGTTGCAGACTGAACTTAAACTTCACGATGCCTGCTTCGCCGTTGCAGTTCCTGTCGATATTCAATTCCATCAGCGTGTAATCAATATTAGTTTTCAATCTCTTTTCCAGCTTAAGAGGCTTGACCTCAGTCAAATGTCCAGGTTTATTTTCCGGTCTAAAAAGTCCAGGCTATTGATATCAGGTGAATCTTCAGAAATTGACCGGCGTTGCAGGCAGTTCAAAAGGCCAGAAGATGGGAATCAGCACGATCGCGATGATCCATAGCATCAAGTTGAGATCGTCGGCGAAACAACGGGGCTGAAACTCGTCATGGACCAAGTCGGTCTTGTCGCCAGTTCAGACGTTCCAGTGCTAAACCTAGGCGAAATGGGGACAGGCAAGGAGGTTGATCAAGGGGCGGCTGCACTCCTCGACATCAACCCTCATACGTTACGTGCGAGAATGCGAAAAATGGGTATTGAATGGTCACGCTTTCGATCAAAGTGAAGGTGTAGCTTTGCGGCACTGAAGACCAATTGAATTGCTAAAACCGGACCGCTGAAGAAAAGCACCGCGTGGAGCACACAAAATACGCATCCCATTTCACAGACATCACAAGAGATCGACCATCGCGTGAAGAGCGATTCCTCAGAAGTAGCCATAAAGAGGCAAGCACGAATGAATCAAACACTGCCAGCGAGATGAGAATCCAAACGTACGAAATCATTATTGCTTGTCTAAATAATTTAGCGACGACATCAGGTCATGCTGGAGGGTTAAGGTGAACGAACAATCGGACCCGTTGATCAATAATTTCATTCTTTAATATACTGCTCATCAGCGGTACGGGGAAGAAAGGAACAGGTTCCCGAGATATTTTCCGTAGTCGAACTTTTTACTTCTTACCCGCTCTCCGTTATCAGTCAAAGAGTGGTTTTCACTGTCAGTGATTGTACGATTATCGCTGCGGACTGGTGAGAGCAGATGACCTACTGGGCTTCAGAAAAGCCTTAGCAATTTCGGTTCACACGTACAGGTAATCTTGAGTTGAATTTAACGAGAGTTGCTTTTAATGAACCGAAGAACACCGGCCTTGCTATTTAGCCTCGATTCTAGGGCACCTGTCGCGTTCTGAGGGCTTTTCAGAAGCGAACCCGATCAATCTATCGTTTTTTTGCCTGCAGGACGTCACAGGACATATCAGCGGCTTTGAGTGAAATTATGAGACCAGGGGATGTGGTGTTATGGATAGTGCGTCTGATGTATATGCTTTTGGCGTGACTTTCCCCAGAGATTTTTAAATATGAGTCTGTTGTGAGCAGGTTCGTGAGTGAATATCCGGGCAACTCATCACCAACAACCTGGAATATCCATTTCAGATCGCGATCTCAGTTCCAGGCGACTGGATTATTACGAAGACGATTTCCGGAAATAGAGCATGGTGTCGTTGCGGGGAACTGGGTGATGATTGGGGAGTCGCCATAACGGTAAAGCTCGCATCCTTGCTCGTGCTGGTCTTGCCCTGATCGGCTTCATGGGATTAGCAAGGAACTCCTTACTATCAGTAATCGGTCGTGCCAGGTGAATCAGAGCCGGATGAATTTGATTATTCCCAGGCCTGAGAACTGGCGGTGAAATGTCATGACAGACTGCATGGTTGAAAATCAAAGCGAACAAAAAACCCACCCAGTAGATTAAGCGCTCCTTACTGGGCGGGTCTCGTTGCCCCGGGACTATGCGAAAAGAACGGAGCAACTAACCATTAGGCTGGTAACAATTGTGGGTGAACGAGGTTTATAAGTCAATCACGTTCAGGTAGTGCCTGTTTCCAGATTGTGTTTATTGATGATACCGATAGATTTTTGACCGGAAGATTCAGGGCGTTTCCTGATCTGGCATTAAGGACGGTTCTTGCAAATTAGATTGATAGCACGATGATGATTTCAAGTGGCTCGGCTGTCCAGGAAGTGGTCCGCAGTATCGATACGAAGCTTTGTGAACATCTTAACCCGCATTTCCCATTTGACCTCCCACACTTTGGCACGCAATTTGCGCCATTCTCCTACAAAACAAGGGTATTCTGCCAATTCATGCCATACTGACAGGGGAACCCGATGGGTGACAGCCAAAACGAGGATTTGCGGGTTGGTTTTGACAGCCGCTTGAAGCTGAAGTTCTGCGGCAGTCAGGTCACCACCGATGCGGGACTGCTGGCCTACCGTGAACTGGATGAAGCGCTGGGTCTGACGGAAATGGGCGGAGATGTGCTGAGCGATTCACGCCAGGGCCGCAACAAGCAGCACCAACTTGTGCCGCTGTTACGTCAGTCGATCTACAGCCGACTGGCAGGCTACGAAGATGTCAACGACGCCGAGCGGTTGTGTGTGGACCCGGCACTACGTCACGTGGTTGGTGGAAGGGCGACATTGCCAGCGAAGCAAGCGGCTTCGAGTAGCGAGGTGGGCCGCTTCGAGACGCAGATACTCAGCACGAAGCGCAATCTCACGGCACTGATGAAACTCTCCGGCCGCTGGATCGACAACGTCCACCGGCGACGACCGCTCAAAGAACTCATCCTGGACATGGATAGCTCGGTCAGTGAGACCTACGGCCGGCAACAGGGCGCGGCCTACAACGGCCACTTTGCATGCCTCTGTTACCATCCGCTGTTTCTGTTCAACCAGCATGGCGATTTGGAAAGCGCCATACTGCGGCGTGGCAACAAGGCCAGCGCGAAATACTGGCGGAATGTACTGTTGCCGGTGATCGAACGGTATCGCCACTTGAACATTCCGAAGTTCTTTCGCGGCGATGCGGCGTTCGCCATTCCGAAGCTAATGTGACTGCTGGAAGATGAAGGCTATCGCTACGCCGTTCGCATCAAGTCCAATGCTGTACTGGAGCGGGAAATCGAACATTTACTCACCCGTCCAGTCGGACGACCTTCCCACAAGCCCCAGGTCTTCTTCCATCGCTTCCAATATCAAGCGAAATCATGGCAGCGAGCGCGTTGCGTGGTGGCCAAAATTGAGTGGCACGCAGGCGAACTGTTCCCGCGCGTCGGCTTCATCGTGACCAACTTGAGCCGACACTCGAAGAATGTCGTGAAGTTCTACAACGGTCGCGGTACGGCCGAGCAGTGGATTAAGGAAGGCAAGAACGCCGTCAGATGGACGAAGCTCTCCTGCCGTACATTCAAAGACAATCAGGCGCGGCTGCAACTGT
>CAXBFD010000227.1:0-3574 GCA_963974925.1 uncultured bacterium
GACGATGTCGAATCTACTCGGAGTGATCATGCTGTGGGTCCTGTTTGTTTTCCAGATAATGACGAGGGCTTATTTCAAACGACACTTCAAGTTCTTATCTTACTGAAGAGAACACGTTGCACACTATGTTCATTCCCCTTTTTTGTATAAAATTGATTCAGGTGTATCAATTTAAATTCTGAAACTCAGGGACGACCAATGATCTCGACACATTCCATCATCAAGAATATTTTCCGAAACGGCTTACAGGTTACATTCACCTTGGCACTGCTGATCCTGTCAGCCAGTTGTTCTTCAAAAGAGGAATCGCCACAGGCCGATACGACAGTTGTCAAACCAGACCAGGCAGAAGACACTTCGACTGAAGAAATCAAACCCGGAAAAACCATCGAAATCACGTTAATCTTATCCGACGTCAAAGATTTTCAGGATATTTTAGAACAACAGAAGGGGAAAGTGGTGCTGGTCGATTTCTGGGCGACCTGGTGCATTCCCTGCGTAAAAAATTTCCATCATACCGTGGAATGGAATCAGAAATTTGCCGATCAGGGTCTGACAGTCATCTCTGTCAGCATGGATGAATCAGACGAATCAACCCAGAAAGCGGTCTTAAAATTCCTGGAATCCCAGGATGCCCAGTTCATCAACATTCTGGCAACGGCAGCCAATGACCAGGACCCAATGGAAACTTTTGGAATTGATGATGGGGCTTTGCCACATTATCGAATCTATGATCGTACGGGACAGCTAGTCAAAAAGTTTTCCTTCGCGGATCCGAGTAAACAGTTCACTCAGACAGATATCGAGACGGCTTTGGAAACAGTACTGAAACAGAAAGCAGAATAAGTCACCTCATTTTTTCTGAGCCACCAACATGTTCCGTAAACTCTGGTCAACCTGCGTTGATGAAGTATCAGGACTCTATCTCCTGCATCGGTTTTTCTATTATCGGAAACAGCCGCTGATTCTTTCTCACGCGGGAGAAACCTCGCCTGAGTTATTCAGCGGCGATCTGACCACATTTTATTCGCCGGTTCCGCAAGCGGCTCAGATCACATATCAACCTCAATTGCGTCCCGCTTCTCAAGTGTCGTTTCCTGCTGCCCGGGTGCAAGACTTTCAATTTCCCAGTTCCATCCAGACCACTTTTCCTGAAAATGATCTGGTGAAGGGGAGACATTGGAAATCCACTGCCAATTCGCACGAACAACAATCGAGACCACGCCTCACCGTGATCGCTGTCGACGGTATTGTGCAGATGGGGGTGAGAAGTTTTAACCAGCTTGCTCATAAACTCACGCCCTGTGGCGTCGATGTCGTGATGATGGACAGCCCTTTTAACTATAGACGAACGCCGACAGGTTATCGTCCGGGGCAACTCATCGCGGGGGGAAATCTGGACCATCAGTTAACGGTAGCCCGTCAGGGAGTTCTGGACCTCTGGAGCCTGGTTCTCGCTTTGCAGGAGCAAGGACATCAAGTCGGCCTGATGGGTATCAGTCATGGCGCCTGGATGACGCTGACTGCTGCTCTCCTGATTGAGAAACTCGAATTTGTGATGGCGATCACTCCCCCCGTTGATCTGTTCCACATCCTTGATGAAGGGGGAACCGTTGTAAATGCCATTCGTCGCGGCGTCAGTCACGATTCGCGTGATCCGGAAACACTGGAACAACTCTGCGCGCCTTTGATCATTTCCCAATGGAGTCCGCGCCTTTCACCATCCTCAATTCATTTCCATATCGCTGACTACGATCGTTTTGTTCCCTCATTCAGAATTGAAGCGCTCGCAAAACAATGGCAGGCAAATTCCTCCCACCATCGATTAGGACACATCGAAGCAACTACAGGACCGAAAGTCGTTTCTCAAGTCGCCGATGATATCCTCGCATTCTGGAGGCTTTCTCCCCTGTCCACATGATCTCAGTTCTCGCCCATGATTTTTTTCAACCATTTTCAACACACGTCTCCAACCACTTCTCAGCACCTGAAAATTCAATCGTTACAATCTGTATGACCAGTACCAATTCACTGATGACTCCCCTTTATTCAACAAATTTTGTTGAATAAATGCATCATGTTGTCGCTTTGCAACTTATTCTTTCTACATAGCTTCAATGAAAGAATTGATTGCGACTTCTAATCCGTTGAAGCTTCCAGCGGGCCAGCACTTTTATCTATTTGTCTGTTAGATAAAACGTTTTAATTCGTCTTTTAAGTATAGTAAACCATTTTTGACTCAGTTCAAAAACGGAAGCTGCCAAGGGAGCAACTATGCAGGTACGAGTTCGCGATTTAATGACCATTAATCCTGTCAGCGTGCTGATGGGAACAAGCCTTCAGGAAGCGGCAACGCAAATGATCCTGGCCGAATCATCCGAGATCTATATCACGGATCAGGAAATGAAACTGATCGGCGTGGTTCCCGATTATGCCATCCTCAAGCACAAACTGATGCACCAGAATCTGGAAGCCTCCATCGATTCCATCATGAACGTGCAACTCGAATCACTCTCCCCCGAAGAAGACGCATTGCAACTGGCCCATCTCTTTCGCGATCGCCGAAACAGCTGTATGGCGGTAACAGAAAATGGTCTGCTTGTCGGTAAACTGAGTTGCCGCGATCTGTTTCGGATCATCATGGCTTTGGAATCGATTGAATCGACTGAAGAACAGTCAATGGAACCAGATCCCTCGATCACCGTTGACTCCGATCCCGCCATTTCGACAATCAATCCGCCACACATGAGCAGATACAATTTACGAAAGGAGCAGTTCCAGTTCAACGGCACCAAGAGCGAATAGCGTCAGCCCGAACTGTTACTTCTGGGTCTTTAACGTAATGCCCATGTCCTGAAACAGGAAAATCATGTCTTGCCAGACGTCCTTCTTTGCGGAGGGGTTTCTCAGCAAATACGAGGGATGATAAGTGCAAAGAACTTTCGTTCTCCCGTACTCATAAAACCGGCCTCTCATTTTTCCGATGGGTAATTCGGAATGCAGCAGATTCTTGGCCGACACCGACCCCCAGCAGACAATGTAATCTGGATCGACGATTTCGATCTGTGCATCGAGGAACCCTCGACAATTCGCGGCTTCGACATCCGAGGGGTTTCTGTTTCCCGGCGGCCGACATCGGAGAATATTGGCAATATAAATATCGCTGCGTTTTATCTGACAGGCTTCAATGATTTTATCCATCAACTTCCCGGCCCGACCGACGAAGGGTTCTCCCTGCTTGTCTTCGTCTGCTCCGGGAGCCTCACCGATGAACATGATTTTCGCACGCGGGTTCCCCACTCCAAACACGGTCTGCGTACGGGTGGATGCCAGCTCGGGACATTTTCGACATTGGGAAACCTGCTCTGCGATAATATTCAGCTCCGCCTGGCGGTCGCTCTTCGTCAATTTCGATTTTGTCGTTCGAGGCACACTCATTTCCTTTCGAGGATCATCGATCTTAAATACTTCTTCATTCACAGCGACTTCAGTTTGCTGCAACAGAGTTCCCTGCTTCACAGCGTGATTCATTTCCATTACCTGAGGCTCTGACGAGTCCGCAGTGGGAACAACC
>CAXBFD010000228.1:0-3512 GCA_963974925.1 uncultured bacterium
CCAACCTTCTTTTAATATTTGCTTGAACAACGTAGTAGTCAATCAGAGGTGCGAAGACATTCCCGAACAGAATGGCCAGCATGATTCCCTCTGGATACGCCGGATTGATGACCCGAATCAGGATCGTCATACCACCAATCAAAATTCCATAAATCCATCGACCGGTATCGGTCATCGCAGCTGAAACAGGATCGGTCGCCATGAAGACCAGACCAAAGGCCAGGCCCCCGACAACCAGATGCCAGTGCGGCGGCATCGCGAACATGGCATTGGTGCTACTGCCTGACAACCACAGAAACAGCGAAAGTCCAAAAGCACCAGCCAGAACCCCCGCCATCACCCGCCAGGAACCGATGCCTGCCAGAATCAGGAAGATCGCGCCCAGCAGACAGGCAAACGTGGAGGTTTCCCCCATGGACCCCTGAATTGAGCCCATGAAAGCCTGCATCCAGGAAATCCCCAGACCGCCGTCGGCGATGGGATTCGTAATGGCTTTCATGCCGACTTCCGGGTTGGCTACAGCCATCTGACCGAGTGACGTCGCACCGCTGAAACCATCGACGGCGGTCCAGACGGTATCGCCCACAATCTGAGCGGGATATGCAAAGTACAGAAACGCACGGGCCGTTAAAGCCGGGTTCAGGAAGTTCTTTCCGGTCCCCCCGAAAATTTCCTTGCCGATCACCACGCCAAAACTGATGCCCATCGCGACCTGCCAGAGGGGAATGGTTGGCGGGAGCGTCAAGGGAAACAGCATGCCTGTTACCAGGAAGCCTTCATTGATTTCATGTCGACGGATAATGCAGAACAGACCTTCCCACATCCCGCCGACGGCCATGCAGACGATGTAGATCGGAAAAAAGTAAAGTGCGCCATGCACCAGGTTGGAGAGCATGCTGCTTGCGTCGGGAATGACTCCCAGAGAAGCCATGACGGAGCCGCGCCAACCGGGAACCGATTCAATGCCCATCGTACTCATCGCCGCATTGGCCTGATAACCGGTGTTATACAGGGCCATAAACACGCAAGGCAGCAAAGCGACAATCACCATACTCATCATGCGTTTTAAATCGATGGAGTCACGCACATGAGAAGCTTCGGCTGTCACTTCACCCGGAGTATAGAGGAAGGTGTCGTTTGCCTCATAAAGTGGGTAAAGCTTCTCGAACTTCCCCCCTCGATCGAAGAGAGGATGTACCTTATCAAGAAGATTTCGTAACGGCTTCATTTCGTGGTTTATCTTTCTTGTTTTATGCCCTGTGGCACATAATCAGCCTGGCAACCACCAACGTTGACTACTTTTCTGGTTTGTCATCTGAAACGAGCATGTTTCAAAGACGACTCAAGGGCTAACAATTTTATTCATTCAGGCTAACAACAACACACTCAACCGCATTACTATATAAACTGCGTTTTGCCACCGGGGCAGACTTCGCATTAACCTTCGATTTCAATTTTTGTCAAACTGTCACGCAGCAATGACCCGTAGTTGTATTTTCCGGGACACACGAACGTACATAATGACAAATCTTCTTCATCCAGTTCCAGGCAACCCAGTTCCTTGGCCTGTTCGGTGTCATCGGTAATCAATGCCCGTAACAGGAAGGTCGGCAGAATATCCAGAGGCATGACTTTTTCGTAGGTGCCAATCGGGATCATTGCCCGTTTACTGCCTTCAGTGGAGGTCGTAAACGGGAATTTTTTCCCCGGCCCTAACCAGGAAGAAGCAAACACAGGCACGACTGAGAACTTCTCAAACCCGGGCCCCATCCATCCCAGAAAATCTCTGTGATTTCCTTCTTTGAGCACTGTAACCTGCAACGCGTAACGCCCCAGATAGGCAAAAGGCCCTTTACCAGTGCGTCCGGAAAGTGCCGAGCCCGAAATCAGACGATTCTCGCCTGCTTCCAGATTGCCTTCGGTTAAATCCTGCAGACTGGCACCAGAAACCGTTCTGACCAGCTTAGGCTGCTTGACCACAGGACCGGCGATTGAAATCACGCGTTCCATGTCAAGTTTGCCTGTCGTAAATAACTTACCGATGGCGATCACGTCCTGGTAATTGATCGTCCAGACCGTTTTTTTCTCGCTGACCGGATCCAGAAAATGAATGTGCGTGCCTGGCAGCCCGGCGGGATGCGGTCCGCCAAATTCTTCCACGGTGACAAAATCGAGTTCGCAGCCGGGCAAATTGGTTCCCGGCGCTTTACAGAGATAAAGCCGACCAGTGGTCAGAGTTCGTAAGACCTGCAGCCCCTGCGTGAATGCACGCGGCTCTTCGCTGAGCACCACTTCAGGCGGCGGTGCCAACGGATTGGTGTCGATGGCCGTCACAAAAATCGAATGCGGCGTGGATCCCGGAGCGGGCACACGGCTGTAGGGACGTGTTCTCAAGCTGGTCCACAAGCCGGACTGCAACAGGTTTTCTTCCACCTGTTCCCGCGTCAGACTGGCCAGTGCGTCATCGCTGTAAGAAGTGAAGCTTTCCTCGTCACTCCCCTGCGGCGCAATCACCAGCGACTGAAAGGCCCGCTTGGCACCACGATTGATCTCGGTGACTTTGCCGGCAACGGGCGCAGTATAAACGACGCCTTCGGTTTTTTTGTCGGTAAACAGCAACTGGCCTTTTTTGACCGTATCACCAACGTCAACGACCAGGGTCGGCTTCATACCAATATAATCAGGGCCAATCACAGCAACCGATCGAACTGTCGGCCCGTTTTCGATCAAAGCAGAGGGTGCGCCTGCGATAGGCAGATTCAACCCTTTTTTAATTGTTATCATTGAATTTTGAACCTGAAAACTACGAGTTTTTCGTATCAACTCGTCTGATGTGGCTTAATAAACCATCTGAATGCTGCACAAAATCGGAACAAACATCGCTGTTGTTCTGTGACTTTCGTTATCGGCTGTAGAAGCGCAAGGTGCCTTGTACTCAATATTTCGCGGCTATTTTACACACATCGCCTTTTTTTTGTAGTGAAAGTAAGGCACAAATTGAATCATTTTTGATTCTGTCGCAGAATAGTCCGTTTCACGTCCTGAACGGGTCACTTTTGAGTATTCCTCAGTTTTAAGAATTCATCTCAATTTTAAGAATTCTCCACCGTTTTAAGAACACGCCCCTGATTTCCCTGCTGGATTCGCTGATCGACGTCTATAAAAAAAGCCATCTGGAGGCAAAACTCCTCTCAGATGGCGGGTACGGAATTGTATCTGAATTCAATTTAAGTTTCGACCTAAAGCTCCAGCAACTTTACATTCTTATACCAGACTTTATGTCCGTGATCCTGAAAACCAAGATATCCCTTTCTGGGAAAGTCTTTGACGGCCATTTTGAATTTATGTTTTGAGCCGTCTAAACGTGTGCCCGGCTCGGTCCATTCGTCGGCATTCAGACTGGCGACAACCTTTCCGTTCACGGCGACACTGATCTCGGGACCCCCATTGCTGTGGGTGACCAGGTTGCATTCTCATTGCCTTATTACTGCCAGCTACGGAGCCGAACCGGG
>CAXBFD010000229.1:0-3451 GCA_963974925.1 uncultured bacterium
AATGAGGTTGGTGACATTGCCAAAATAGCCGAGAGAGCGTGGATCTCACTGATCGCAAAAGGTGATACTCTGGCTCAAGAGGCGATTAAGAAAAAAATGGCTGCCCTCAAACAGGATATCCTGGGAGACTCAACTCATATCTTTGATCTGATGCTGGCAGACGTGATTCGAGCGACCTGGCTGGAGATGCACTATTTGATGAGTGTTGATGCTGACGCCACCAACAGGTCTGCTGGCCAGAGTGCCTTGATGATGAAACGTATCGAATCTGCACAACGCAGGCTCACATCAGCCATCAAGCAGCATTGCCAGATCAAGAAGATGCTGCCTGATGAAAACCAACTGCCCGATCTCAGGATCTTTCAGCCGCGTCAAGACAGAGCTTGATTTTGCCCTGCTCATGTTTCTGTACAACCAGGATGGCGATTTGGGAAACGCCATCCTGCGACATGGAAATAAGGCCAGCGCGAAATCCTGGCAGAATGTGCTGTTGCCGGTGATCGAACGGTATCGCCACTTGAGTATTCCGAAGTTCTTTCGCGGCAATGCGGGTTCGTCAATCCAGCACTGTATCGTGTGCTGGAGAAAGAAGGTTAAATTCCACACTCCTCTGCTGACCAGCCGCAGTCTGCAGAAACTACTGACGTGTCAGATGAAAGTTCATGGTGTGGCACTCATGATGTTCTTGTTACAGAACTCGTTGTTGGTCGTGTAAATATGCTTTGACAAACTCGATCCAGCGACAAAAGATCTGTCAGAGTGTTTCTTCACAGTAAAACTGAAACATCTGGTATACACAGGAGTCGCAAGTATTTGTATCATGCGAACCAGACATCTCAAGGTACAGTATGAGTCGCGCACTGAGGTATTGCAGAAAATGAACATTAGAGCCGTTTCTATTTTTCTGGCCAGCCTGTTATTCTTCCAGACAATCAATTCAAATCCTTGTTCTGCGGAAGAAGTTGTTGCAACGGTTTCCACCGCGGAAAGCACTGCTGTCTCAGCAGAGAAGCCCCGGTTCCTGGATCAGTTTACTGATTCACAGTTAACGCAACTGCTGGAAGGCATCAAAGCCGCCGGCGCTTATGGCCCCTCGGGAATTTCCGGTTCGCTGCGGTCGGTTGCTGACGCTGTCAACCAATTCCCGTATACTCACCAGGATATTCAGCCGACCGACCAGCCGGCAACGCATTCAGTCCCGCAATTGAGACAGGGACTGTTGTCACTGCGGAATTCGATCACAACGTTAGAAATTTCATTTCTCAAAACCGTCGTCTTTGAACAGCCTGATGCGAAAATAAAAACCAGACAGCTCCACTATGCCTTTCAGGGATTACGGCAATACCTGGAAGACGCAGATGTACTGCCCGATGGATCGTTGACCAGTCATAATGTGAATGTGTACGACGGAAAGGAAGGACGCCAGCTCTCAAAAACGCTCAAGGAAGCTAGCCAGGGGCTCTACAAGCCTCAATTTTTGGCACAGGAGGTACAGATGTATCTGCAGAATATCCCGGTCTTTGTCGGCCCGTGTGCCGCAGGGCATGAGCCACATGAAGATGTCGCGGCTTTACTCTTTGACTATGAAGCCCTCTGCCGGGTATTACCCACTCTCGAAACCGTGGATGGCGCTCCCTGCCATGTGGTTGTCTGTCCGCTTGGTTTTCTGTTCTGGATCGAGGTCAAAGATCATACCTGTAATCTGCGCCGGGTTGCAGAGTTCAGAATGGAAGGGGAACAGAACGCACTCGTTCTGAACCGCATTCTGGCACATCACGACTTTCGCCAGATCGGTGCGGGGTTAGAATGGCCGTTCAAAACTCGGGAAACGTATTTTGAAGACGTCCTGCCCGACGGCACCCGTTATCAGGACGACTCGCTCTTCAGCGACCGCTATTTAACGAAAGAATATACCGTGACGGATCTCAAGCGAAACAACAGCATTGCCGCGGGCCTGTTTCAACTTTCATTTCCCCCTGACACCCTGGTCGCGGATCTGATCCAGCAGCGATATTATCGAAACCCCGATGATCCACAAGACCTGGCAGACGCCATCAAAGAAGGCTCCCCTATTCTGGCCGACGGAATCATCCCGGACTGGAAGCGCATCCGCTTTGGTGAGCCGCCCGGATATCTGGAACAGATCTTTCATTCCAAGTGGATTTTCTGCGGCTGCTTGATCATAGTACTGCTTCTGGCCTGGGTGGTTAACTCTTGCACCTCGTCCGCGCAGCGAGAAGATTCGTAAACAGTAGGAACCAGAAACCAGGGGGGAGCCCAGATCCCTAAAGAATCAGCCATGTTGAGTGTTGTTCAAACTCCGGAGGGGCCCCAACTGAAAATCAAAGTGGGTGATCTGGTCTGCACAACCCCACAGCTGACAGCCCGCCGGGATAATGAGGAGCCATGGACAATTACGCCTGTCGGTGGCCAGATCGAGATGCGACGCGGCAAGGAGGTTACTGCAGGCCCCATCATCAAAGTATTATTACGATTTTGATTGTCGTCACGATTTGACTCAGCGCCGGTGATTTACAATTCAGTTCCCACATCGACTTCGTCGAAAAACTGTCCCTGATCTTCAGGGGGCATTTCCTTAAGGAGTATCTCAGAAATCAGTTTGTCAATTTAAGAAAGTGATTCTGGTTTGCGTGTTCGAATGAAACGAGAACACGCGGGATATTATTTTCCTATCACAGGGATGGTTGCCGGTGGTTCATACCATTCGATTTTCTCTTCCAGCAGGCTGGAAAGCCGGGTGAGATTCTGATTGAGATAATCAATCAGTGCCTGGTCTTTGTGTGGATTCCAGTCGTATTGTAATAATTCCTGGTACGCTTCTTCCGGAGTTTTCTTCTGAACCAGCATGCGATAAGTGGCAATCACACTTCCGGTTCGCTGGGCACCAGCCGCACAATGGACTAAAACCGGTTTACCTGCTTTCTCACAGCGCATGATTTCTGCGACTGCTTCAGCATAATCTTCCACGTCACCTGTACCATCGCCGATCAGGTATAGAACCTGATGGTCAATGTGCAGTTTTTTCGCAGTTTCCACTTCGGTTTTCAGATAAGGTTTCTGCAGGTCGCTGCCGTTAAGTGCGATGACTTTTTCAATCTTATTTTCACTGAGTACCGGTTCGATCAGGTAGCTGGAGATCTGACCGCTACGATAGATTTTGCCCGGCTTCACGACTCCAAAGCGTTTTGCCACTATCCGATCTTCCAGAAGCTCTTCCCAGATCAGGACCCCTGCCGCAATGCACGCGCAGAGTATCAATGCAAGCTTCAGGAGTTTTCGAGGGAGGGGTTGCTGAACAGCAGGTTCAGTGGCGACGTCCTTGTCCGTAGTTTTCATCTTCAGCCTCTACAATATATGACATGACTTTTAAACCGAGATTTCCCATATGGATCAGCCTGAAACCACTCCAAGCATGGATTTTCTTTGATTG
>CAXBFD010000230.1:0-3449 GCA_963974925.1 uncultured bacterium
TTTCGGCGACCGCGAATTCGCCGGGCAGGATCGCGAAGTCGATGTCTTCGAAATCGTGCGGGTCGGTGATGTTGCTGATCTCGACGTTGGACTGACCGCAGTTTGCTATTTGCGAACAGATTTTTTTCGCTGCCTGATACGCGGGGATCTCGGCTAATTTCTGGTTGACCTCGTCCACGTTTTTGACGCGGGCACAGACACCACCGACCGATGTCAGCATGTTCGCGAACTGCTCGGTGGGATCTTCATAGGAAATCCACTGCTGTGTCAGTTCGGGCGCAGAGAGATCGGGTAACTCAGTTTTGGGAACAGACTGGCTCCGGAGCTGATTCAAAATCTCATCTCTACTTGTCGTCATGATTTTTCTTCATCCACTCTCGAAAACTCTGTTGGGGGAAGTCGGGCAGCTCCCGCTGTTTGCCCCAGGCATTAAATCGATTGTAAAGTAAAAACCGGGGCAGTCGCGGCACAATGGCCCGCGCACACTTACCGGCGAAGCGATACAGGCGCGGGGTCTGCATCATCCAGCTCATCATTTTCATCGAGAGCCGTTTCGATAAAGGCAGCAGCCCGCGGACGCGAATCTCTTTTCGCCAGGTCAGCAACTGATGGTGCAGGTCGATCTTGACCGGACAGACATCGGTGCAGGAACCACACAGGCTGCAGGCAAACGGCAGGCTCGCATGTTCTTTCGCATCTTTGGCCGGACCCAGAATCGAACCGATGGGGCCGGGGACCGTATTGTTGTAACTGTAACCCCCACTCCGCCGATAGACGGGGCACGTATTCATACAGGCGGCACAACGGATGCAGTTCAGCGAGCGACGAAATTCATCACTGCCCGAAATTTCGCTGCGGCCGTTATCCAGCAGTACAATGTGCAACTCGGCTCCCGGAGCCGGGCCATGAAAGTGAGAGGAATAGGTGGTAATCGGTTGCCCGGTCGCCGAGCGTGCCAGCAGACGCAGAAAAACGCTGAGATCATTGGCGCGGGGAATCAGTTTTTCGATCCCCATGCAGGCGATGTGCAGTTTGTTTAACGAAGTCCCCAGGTCGGCGTTGCCTTCGTTGGTACAGACAACGAATCCCCCGGTTTCGGCGATCGCAAAATTGACACCCGTGATGCCGGCTTCGGCGCCGATGAATTTCTGTCGCAAATGCTGTCGGGCCGCTTCCGTCAGATATTGCGGATCGGTGGCCCCTTTTTCAGTCCCCAGTTTTTCGTGAAACAGTTCGCCGATCTCTTCTTTTTTGATATGAATGGCGGGCATCACGAGGTGGCTCGGCGGTTTATTCTGCAGTTGAACAATGCGTTCGCCGAGGTCGGTATCGATGATTTCAATACCCTGCCGTTCAAGGTACGGATTGAGATGACACTCTTCGGTGAGCATCGATTTGCTCTTCACGACTTTTGTGACCTGGTGCTGTTTCAGAATGCCGTGCACGATTTCGTTATGCTCTCTGGCGTCACGGGCCCAGTGCACGTGGACCCCTTTGGCTTTCGCGTTTCGTTCGAACTCTTCCAGCAGGTCGGGCAGATGCGAAACGGTAAACGATTTAATTGCGGACGCCTGCTCGCGGAGTAATTCCCATTCCGGAATCTGGTGGGTGGCGGTGTCCCGTTTGGAACGTACGAACCAGAGCGCCTGATCGTGCCAGTGCGCGCGGTCTTTGTCTTTGATGAACGCCGCTGCTAATTTTGGATGTGAAGGCATGTTATAAACACTCGGCAAAAATTTCGGAGATGTGCATCACGCGAATCGGTTTTTTCTGTCTGCGAATGATGCCGCTCAGATGCATCAGGCACGACATATCGAGGGCCGTTAACACTTCCGTGCCCGCGTGTTCATGATCGTGCACGCGGTCTTCGCCCATCATACAGGAGACGGCTTCTTCCGCGACGGCAAACGTTCCACCAAAGCCGCAGCATTCATCGGGCCGCTTGAGCGTGGTGACTTCCACGCCGTCAATACTCGCTAATAAATCCCGCGCTGGTCCAAATGGTTCTCCGACAAGTTCGCTGTCGCTGGCCAGTCTAAGCTCGCGCAAACCGTGACAGCTTTGATGCAGGCCGACTTTATGCGGAAAACGTCCGGCCAGTTTTTTGACGCCGAGAACATTGGTCAGGTACTCGCAGAATTCAAACGTTTTTCCTTTGAGTGCCTCGTATTCCGGGTTGTCTGTGAAATATTCAGCGTAGTGGTGTTTGACCATCGAGACACAACTGCCGGAGGGACAAACGACGGCGTCATACGATTTGAAAATTTCCAGAAAACGTTTCGCCAGCGGGCCGACTTCGTTGGTGCAGCCGGTATTGGCCATCGGTTGACCGCAGCAGGTCTGTGTTTCCGGATATTCGACATCACAGCCGAAGTGCTCCAGGATTTTGAGCGTGGCGATTCCCACCTGCGGGTACAACTGGTCGATATAACAGGGGATAAACAAGCCGACTTGGGGCGCCATGATTTGGAACTCAAACTGGAGATCAGGAAAGAAGTCGTAAAAACAATCATTACACGTTACTCCTTTATAGTCCGAACGGTACCGCTTGCCAAGCCGACGACAATGTCAGAATCGCGGATCAAGGCTGTAAACAGGCACAAAGCGGGGCTATAACAATTCAGAAACAGCCCGAATCGGGAATTACACTTAGACGGCGGGCGGGATCGAAACCGCGCCGGCGGTCTGCCAGTTGGTCTGCATGTGTTTGAGATTCAGCCCGCCGACCACAAGATTACTGACGCCGGGATTCGAGAGCACAAACGGAATCGCTGCTTCCGGGGACAAATGCCCTGAAGCGAGCCCTTTTTTCACGAAAACGCCGATGCCCTGCTGAGCCGCCTGCTGGATCAGCGATTCGTGTGAATGGTCTTCGAGATGATATTCGACCATCAATGCGTCAGCCCAGTCGAGTGCGGAAGCTGCTCCGGCAAGTGTTTTGCCCGAAAAACCGATCCAGCGAATCTGCCCGGCCTGTTTGGCTGTCTGCAAAACTGCAACGGCGTCGGTCTGAGTTAAAATTTCCTCGTCATTGCCGTTGGAATGAATCAGCACGACATCGAGCACATCCGTCTGCAGTCGCTGCAGGCTGCGTTCGAGACTGGTTTGCAGGCTGTCACGGGAATAGTCGTAAGTGGACTGTCCGTGTTCGAAGGTCTCTCCTATTTTGGTGGACAGCAGAAATTCACTGCGACGGTGCGAAAGAAATTGTCCGATGCGTTGTTCACTGATCCCGTAAGCGGGCGCAGTATCAATGTGATTGATGCCCAGATCGAGAATCGAATTCAGCAGGCGATCGGTGGTGGCATCATCGGGCAGATCATAGGCCTGGCTGTATTTGATCTGCTGATTGCGGCCGATCTTGAACGCGCCAAAACCGAGGGCACTGATTTCGAAGCCGGTATTTCCTAAAGGGCGGTATTGCATTGGATCAGACTTTTATCGTGTCG
>CAXBFD010000231.1:0-3401 GCA_963974925.1 uncultured bacterium
GCCCGGTGGTGTGGGAGGAGGGAACCCGTGAGGGTTCCCCCTATCCCGATTGGCGGCTACTTGTAGTTACAAATTCTCGAAGGTAACTCTCTCCTCAAGTTTCTGGATCTGCATCACATTTCCAGTTCAGAAACCCCTATCACACCAGAAGTCTTATGGGGAATCACAGAGATCACGTGACGAAGCCTCTCGTTCCTCGTTATCAGACGCTCGGCAAAGATGAATCATCACTCTCGAATCCTTGTCAATCAAACCGAGGACTGATAGCCATGTATTGATATTGGGAAGGGATCATATTTTGGAGATATGCAAAGGCATGTACCGAATGGCAATACGTACATAAATCTAGTGGATAAAAAAAGAAACCGTTCAAAATTAATGACTCTAAGTGAGCATAAATTGCGATCAATGGCGGTTTGTCTGTTAGAAAACGGAGAGTAAGTCGGCGTCTGGCCATCTGTATATTTTCACGCTCGGTAACATATAGATAGTACGGCACATTTACTATTTTACCGTTGATTCCCGGAAAAAAACTTTCTAGTGTAAAAATAACAGCAGACATCTATACGAAGTACCACGCCAGATTTTCAACCAAAGGGCCAATGTAATGTTGAATGATCACAGACCCCGCCGCGCTTTCACGCTGATTGAACTACTCGTCGCCATCTCAATCATTGCCTTACTGATCGCGCTCCTTTTACCGGCAATCATGCAGGCCCGCGAAGCCGCCCGGCGGACTCAATGCCGCAATAATCTCAAACAGATTGGCCTCGCGTTACATAATTATCACGACAGTCATCAGTCTTTTCCTATAGGCGCGCGATCGCAAAATGGTTTCGGTCCATCCTTCTGGGTGGGGTTATTACCGGAGCTTGACCAGGGCAATCTCTATCAGAAGTTTGATCATAGCTCAGACCAGAATGGGTTCCCAATATTTCCCTGGGCAATCAATGGTCCTTTACTAAATGGGGTAATAATTCAGGCAATGCATTGCCCATCCAGTCCTTTTGAAGAAACTCATCCGATGGGAATTAATAGGCACATGCAGCCTTCCTATGTGGGGATTTCAGGTGCCTCGAATGAGGATGGGTTTCCAGCCAAACGAGTTTCTTTTTGTTGCTCTCCGATCAGCCCCCCAGATGGAATTCTCTCAGCAGATGGAATTCTGATTCCCAATTCCAATATCAAGGAACGGGATATTTCGGATGGAGCATCGAATACGATCGCAGTAGGGGAAGCTTCCAATTTCATTCTTGACAATAGCGGGAATATGCAGCATGTAGGTGGAGCATACCCGATGAGCTGGGTCACAGGTACATTCGGAAATGGCACGCCTCCTGATTATGAACCGACGAATCTGGCCTTTCCTCCTCCCAGTTACAACATTACTACGATACGGTATACGCCTAACTCAAACTACGATCAACCAGGCATTCGCAATAACCATGGCCCCAATAATCCTCTCTCTTCTGCTCATGAGGGGGGAGTCATGGTTCTGCTGGCAGATGGCTCAGTTCGTTTCATTAGTGAAAATATCAATCTGACCACGTTGAAACAGCTGGCTGTCCGCGATGACGGCCAATCCATCGGAGAGTTTTAAAACACGCAGACTCTCTACATCTCAAATTCAGAAGTGCTCATTTTCAGAGTCAATCAAAACAGCTCGTCTCTCTTTTCTCTCAGTCGTTTCTAAAGGAGTAAGTTATGAAACGCTTTATTTGTCTCAGTTTGTGTGCTTTGATGTTATTTAGTTCGACAGCGGACGCCAAAAAGAAATACTGGAAGCGTGCGAGGCATTGTGCGCCACCCTGTGTTCCATGTGCGCCTGCACCTTGTGATCCCAAAGATTATCCTTGCCAGTGTGCTTTGATTGATGTCGGACTATTTTGGATTGGTGAAAAACATACGGGTACTGATTGCCGGAGCCCCGAACCGATCTACTTAACAGGCTCAGGCTATACTTATGGCATATGTCAGACCAGTGGTTGTACCGGAGGAAATTGTCTTCACACATCCACTTTTAACGCAGAAGAGGAAGATCCTGTACCCATCATAAAGGCACCAATTCACCCTGAATCAGTACCGCTTTTAGATTCAAAATATCATGAGTGTCTTAAGGTGCCAGCGAGGTTTATTAAGATAAAGCTCACTAAAAATGGCGTTGAGAAGGAGATCAAAGCCAAGTTATTCACCATTCAAATCGATGCTCAAAAAATTGTTGATGATTATAAGTCTGGAACTCTACCATCAGGACCAGATCAAAATGTAGAAGTTAATACTAGACGTGGTTCTATGCAAAGAATAATCGTCGGCTTTGAAACAAGCGAACCGCCGGACAAATTAATGGATGAGCATGTACCAACCCACCAGAATGTACGTGAAGTGATTGTAAATGATGGGCCAGACAAAGCAATTGTCTTTCTAGCCCCTTAAAAGAGCATTTCCATTTATCTGAATGAGCCTCAGAATAGTTGAATTCTGGGGCTCGTTTCATTTTTGATATTGGCTCGAGACAAAATCATCCAGCGTCAGTCGGGGACGCGCACTTTTCACACACCGCATACCCAAGCCTGCCAGGATTTGTCCACGATGCACAAAAGAGCGTAATCGTGGATCACGATTTTTACTATCTACGACTGGATTTCCGTCAAAAACTACCGAGTCACTGCCGCCTCGTACGACACGATAGTTCCTCAAAGAAGTAGGGGTTTCATTCGAAGTTATTAAATCCTCCGGTGAATGAGAATAAACCTGGGTGCAAGTCCATTCTGCTACATTGGAACAAAGGCCAAAAATCGGAGGTTTCGTTGGTAGCTGGTCAAATAAGGGAGATCCAACTGGTAAGAACTGTTTCTGACTGAACTGTAATTTATCGCGTAATTGGCTGCCCCAGGAAAAGGTTGTCTTTCCTGCCTGCGTTGCTGCATACTCCCATTCAAATTCGGTTGCTAGTCGTTTTCCCTGTTCTTCGGCCAAGCTGACCGCCATATCATACTGTACTAATACCGCAAATCCAGGACCTTCTCTACCAGGCGGTTGCAGTTTTGGTTTCATTTCAAAAATCGTTGTAAAGATCTCGACGGAAAGCTCCCTGGTGTCCATCCAAAAATCAGGCATGCTACGGTGGTGTTGAGGTAGATTGTATTTTCTCTCTCCCCCAAAAGATGCTCGATTTGAACCTTCAAGGTATGCCATATCCTTCGTGACCACTTCTGATTTTCGAATTATTACTGATGGAAGAATGATATGGTTGTGGTGATGTTTATCTCGACTGAATTCGCGATGAGCAAAATTTTCAGGGATACCCTCATCTTTCTCCGGCACATGCCGGTAGACTTCGTGAAACCGCTCATCATCAAAATAAGCCACGACCAGATAATCACCCGGTTCCAGTGGCAGCG
>CAXBFD010000232.1:0-3374 GCA_963974925.1 uncultured bacterium
TTCCGACCTGGGCCTTGTTCATATCTTCTTCGGTCATGCCGGTGGCATACAGCATCGCCTGCGAGGCCCCTTGTGAGCGAGGCTGAGTGATGCGGGAACTGTAACGGTTCAGAATCGGTTTAGAATCGGATGACATCGACGGTTTTCCTCTGTAGTGTTTTCAATATCAATGGTTTGAGAAGCGGAATGGGATGGTTGACAGACCTGTCTCGCATTCACATGGCTCGGACACGGGATTTGGACATACGGTTCAGATAATCGAAACAGACCGATTATTCCAGCAGCAGTTTCATACGATAAGGCACGCGTTCGACACGCGGCAGAATCTGTGGCTGATAGATTTCGCAATACGCTTTTGCTTCGCGGTGAGTCTTCCATGCATCTTCACTCGCCCAATGTTCCACCAGCACAAATGTGGGCTGGTCCCCTTCGGATTGATAAACGTCAAACCGCAGGCACCCTGGCTCGGTACGCGATAACCGGCAGGCTTCGGTCAACAGCCCCTGAATTTCTTCCGCATCGGAGGCATCTTTCAATGTCAGGATCACATTGAGGCAAAACATATTCGTGCTCTTGATTTCTTGAACAGAATCGGCTGGATCAACGCAAGCGCAATAAGTACGACTTGCAACTCTCTTTATCCAATACATTAACAGCCCGCCGCCCGAAGTGACAGTAAAGGAAGATTCTTAAACTCAAGGCAACGGTAATTCTCCCGCAGTGGTTGAATCTCAGCATGAAAAATACTGTCCATAAAAACACATACGTTCTCTCAATAGACGGGCTCTGCCAGGCAGTTATCAAGGCTGCCAGCCTGAATGAGTTTGCGGGTTCCGTAGAATGCAGAGATGGTTCATCAAAAGGAAGCAAAAAATGCCAAATGAAGTCTACACTTAGATGACGCATTGTCTTTTGTCTGTTATCATTCCGACGAGAAACAAAAGCGAATGGATGACAGAAATCTGTGGCGTTCCGCCGAGACAGGGCTCTTTTGATTCATAATAAGGGAGTGATTCGTGAGTAAGGCAGAGACAGTGGAATGGTTGGACTGGAAACGGCTTCCTTTATTTTCCCGCTTCGACGCGGAGGCATCTCTGATTCAGATGTGCGACCGGCTGCTGGAGGAAGCGACTCAGCAGCAGCAGGCGAGCGATTACATCAGACAGTTTCTGCCGCAGCTGGCGACGGAACTTTCGTGCCAGTGGTGTACTCTGATCGAACGGACTCCGGGGTGGGAAACCCTGTTTGAATTCGGGCGCAATACCGCGGGAGGTTTTCCGGCTGCGCTGTGCGATGAAGCTCTGGACCGCGACGCCGGCGGAATGCGCGCTGATGAAAAACGGGCCGACTGGTCCTTCATGGCGGCTCCGCTGGGCGATGTCCGTCCGGGGACGATCCTGCTCGTCGGAGGTCGCGACCTGACGGCTGCTTCACTCGGCGATCTGATCGTGGTCGCACGCGTGCTGGGTTATGCACTGTCGATTGTCGAAAAGCGGGAAAAAAATCTGCGACGCATCAATCGCCTGCAGACGACATTGCATATCGCTTCCAGTTTTTCGACGGCCCGCGAAACACAACCGCTGCTGGAACTGATTGCGAAAGAGGCAACGCGTCTGCTGGATTGTGAACGGTCGAGTATTTTTATCTGGGACCGGGAACACAAGCAGGTCGTGGCCTGCCCCGCGCTGGGCGTGGAAGGCAACACACTGCGACTGCCCGATAACGTAGGGATCGTGGGAGATGTGATTCACAGCGGACAGGTGATTCGCGTGGACGACGCCTACAACGATGACCGCTTCGATCCGAGCGTTGATAAATCGAGCGGCTTCAAGACGCACAATCTGTTGTGCGTGCCTTTGAAGAATAACGCCGGCGAACTGATCGGCGCGTTTGAAGTGATGAATAAGGAAAAAGGAAAATCGGACTTTAACGACGACGATGCCCAAAGCCTCGCAGAGCTGGGCGTGCAGGCGGCAACCGCCCTCGAGAATACGCGCGAACTCGAACAGCTCTCCCGCAGCCGCGATCAACTGACCGAACAGGCCAAACAGAGAGTCCAGATTATCGGCAAAAGCTCCGCGATCGCCGCTTTGCGATCCACCATCGATCGGCTGGCTGGCACGGACTTGCCAGTCTTGATTCTAGGCGAAAGCGGAACGGGCAAAGAAGTCGTCAGCCAGTCGCTGCACTATCAGGGGCCGCGGGCCAACACCCCGTTCATTGCCGTCAACTGTGCCGCCCTGGCGGAAACCCTGCTCGAAAGTGAACTGTTCGGCCACGAAAAAGGGGCGTTCACCGATGCCCACGAAACACGGGCCGGCAAGTTTGAACTGGCCGAAGGGGGCACACTGTTCCTCGATGAAATCGGCGATATGAGTCCGGGCGGACAGGCAAAACTGTTGCGCGTGCTCGAGCAGAAAGTGATTACCCGCGTGGGGGGCTCGGAGAGTATTCCGATCAACGTCCGCGTGGTGGCGGCGACAAATGCCAAGCTGGCCGACGCGGTGCGTGACAAAAAATTCCGCGAGGATCTGTATTACCGGTTGAGCGTGGTCACCCTCGATCTGCCCCCGTTACGTGATCGCCCGGAAGACGTGCAGCTGCTGGCGGAGTTTTTCCTCTCCCAGTTTTGCGGCCAGGCGAACCGTCGCCTGCTGAAGATTTCCGCAGAAGCCAAGAAACGACTGCAGGCGCATCTCTGGCCCGGCAACGTTCGCGAGCTGCGGAATCTGATGGAACGCGTCGCGTTCCTGTGTGCCGGCGATCGGGTGGAAGTGGAAGACCTGGCGTTTATTCTGAGTCCCTCCCGTGATTCGGTGGTCGACATGTCGGCTGATTTGAGTTTGAAAGAGGCCTCCCGCCGCTTCCAGCAGGAATACATTCGCCGCACGATCAAACGCGTGGGGGGCAACATGAGCGAAACCGCCAAATGCCTGGGCCTGCACCGTTCGAACCTGTACCGCAAAATGGGACAACTCGAAATGCACGAAGCGAACGAAGCCCAGGACTTTGACGACGAATAGTCTGACTGTCGATTCGAACCGGTTTGCTACCACAAACACACAAATCAGCGCGTGGGACCGAATCATAACCGGTTACTGCATCGCGCGGGTGCCACTGTCGGCTGGCCCGACAGTGCGCGCAAACAACAGGCATGCGACCTGTTTCACCATCCGTTTGGGGGGCACCAATTGTAATTCAGGTTTACCTGGCGAGCCAGAAAAAAGCCGGCTACCTCTCCGTAGGGGCGGTGCCTATGTGCCCGCCCGCCTGGCGGGATTCCATACCGTTTCCCGTATGGGTGGAACCAACTGAAACATTCAAACGCCGGCACACGCTAGTGTCTCGTCATATTTAATAATTGGGGTTGCCAA
>CAXBFD010000233.1:0-3353 GCA_963974925.1 uncultured bacterium
GCAGTTGTAAAAGTAATCTGAAGCAAATCGGTCTGGCATTGCATAACTATCACGATGCACACAACATTTTTCCTCAAGGTGGACTGGGATACCGAATTGGTACAAACCCGCTCTATGGACCAAAGGCAACCACCTGCGGCTTCTTAGTGATGATCCTGCCTTATGTTGATCAAACGACAATCTACAACTCATACGATTTCAACGCCGGTTATATGGACCCGGGCAACCTCACTCTCGCATTAAATGTGCCTGCCGTCTATCTCTGCCCCAGTTCGACAGTCATGAGATCAAACAAATCGACCACCTCTGTCTCAGCAGCTGGAGAAACGTTTTCTCCGGAGGCCGTTTCGGGGTCGCAGGTTTTTACTTCACACTATCTCGGAAACATGGGGCCGCTCGGAACAAACCCTTTAACGGGCCAGTCGTATCCGCACGAGTGCACGATATCCAATTGCAACTCGATCAATGAAGTGGCGGGGTCAGGTGTACTGGGGGGCCCCAGGGCCAGAGTGAGAATGCGTGACATCCGAGACGGAACTTCCAACACCATCATGGCAGGGGAAATGTCCGTGAACCACTATCTCACGAATGAACCAATTGGCCCACGTGCCTGGACTGCCGGTTGCCCCGTCGATTCGTGTGGCATGAGCAAGAACATTAAATACGGAATCAATCTGCGGGGCTTTGGCTCCGCCGGTTTCAATAATATGAGTTTCGGCAGTGTCCATGCAGGAGGGACCCATTTATTAATGGCTGATGGAAGTGTGCATTTTGCTTCTGAAAACATCGACATGGGAATCTATCGGGCAACCGCCAGTCGTGAAGGAAATGAAACAGAAACGCTGGATTTCTAATGCGGCATCTGCTGCTCGAATTACTGTTTCCTGCGTGAGCGCATCGTTGAGCCATTGTGTCTCCTTCTGTAATACGAGTCTCAAATGGGCACAGACGGAAAACAAAATTGAAAATACAAACAACAAAACAGGGATTCAGGTTGGCATGATCTCGTTGAACACAACAAAAAAGACGTATCTGATGCTCTTTGCCTGCACAGCATTTCTAAGCGGCTGCAGTAAAGGTGAAGTCGTTGAATACCATCAGGTCTCCGGACAAATCACCTATCAAGACAAACCGCTTGTTTATGGTACTGTGATCTTCGAACCCGACGCCCAGGCGGGAAACGCAGGAGCCCAGGGTTTTGCCGAAGTGGAAAATGGATTTTATGACACATCCAGGAACGGACGAGGCGTTCTGGGCGGTGCCTATAAGATTTATATCTCTGGACAGGCAGAAAAAGGGGACCCGGAAAAAGGCGTGATTCCCCCGCAGCTCTTTCGGGATTTTCTTGTGAAAATCGACATTCCAAAAGGGCCGTCCGTCCAAAACTTTAAGGTTCTCCCTGATGCGAAAAAGTGACACATACATTGTTCATGTGATTCACGATGGAAATTACTTATTAAGAAAAGGTCCTTTTATTACTCTTATTTCAAAGGAGAGACTATGCGAAAATTCATCTCATCTCAAGTGCCGGAAAAACGCGGCTTTACTCTGATCGAGTTACTGGTGGTGATTGCCATTATTGCGATTTTGATTGCCTTATTACTGCCGGCGGTGCAACAGGCTCGTGAAGCGGCGAGGCGGTCTCAGTGCAAAAACAACTTGAAACAAGTCGGTATTGCCTTGCATAATTACCACGATACGTTTCGCATGTTTCCTCACAATGCATCCGCGGGAGGAACGAACGTCACGAACTCGGGACCTTCCTGGCTGGTGCGTATCCTGCCCTACATTGATCAGGCAGCTGCTTACAACCAGATTACCTTCAACGGTGCAGACTGGACCATGCAATACGCGACAAATCCCAATGCCGATCTGGTTGAGGAATTACGAGTGCCAATGCTGAATTGCCCTTCCAGTCCCATGCCTCCGACACAGACACAGGCCACGCTGGCCGACGGGAGCCGTACTTTCCAGATGACAAATTATGTTGGCATTAACGGCTCTTATTATAGAGGCGGATCTGCGACCGTCTTAGCAACTCCGAACGACGTCGCCACCAGTAGTTACGGAAACACGGTTTATAATGGAATGATTGTCAAGTCGGGAGGCAATGGACGTTCTACTCGCATGAGAGACATTACCGACGGGACCACAAATACCATGGCCGTCAGCGAACAAAGCAATTACTTTTATGACGACACCGGTGCCAGGTTCGACTACCGTGCCTGTAACTGGAGTGGAGGCGCCTGGGCTGCAGGTCGGCCTGAAGTGAATCAATGGACGCTGAATGTCACTTCCATTCGCTATCCCATCAATTATTCAGGGGTCGCTCAATCTGGAATGAGTGCCGGTTACCACAAGCATACTCTGCTCACCTCTGCTCATACAGGCGGAGTTCACTCTCTGTTAGCCGACGGTTCAGTCCGTTTTCTATCCGAAAATATTGAATTTACCATCCTGACAGCGCTGGCAGATAAAAGCGATGGAACCGTGATCGGAGAATTCTAGATCGCATCACACTTAACCATAGCGTCTCTCATTCTATTATACTCGGTCCAAATGGTCCTGGAGACGTTACAGAAAACCTGGACACAGGCTAACTCGAAGGCTGCGTCACAATAAATCGATAAATCTCATCAGGGTGAAGATCATAAACCAGATGCCTCTTCACCCTGAATGTTTTTCGGGAGCGCGTCTCGCGGAAAGTTCAGAAAGACTGCTTCGTAGAATCGATGACAGAGCAGCAGAAATCTTTTTGTGCTGGTTCGTGTTTTTCGTCGTCGTAAAAAAACTTCAGATCGATTTGATCAATGCATAGCGTGATTCTGAAATCCATCATTCAACCAGGTAATCGTGAAATGGTCGATAAGGAGGTCGTCGGAAAAATCAGACTGCGCTGATTCACAAAACGTTTCAGATCAATTCGGTGATCAATTCCCGACGTTCTAGAATATAACGGGGTCTTCCGCTATGATCGAGGAATGTTGTGGCAGGGTCGATGCCCAGATGGCGATACAGCATCGCCAGCACATTTTCGGGACGATAGGGGGCATCAGCCGGCGTGCCACCTTGCGCATCGGAAGCGCCAATCACCTGACCGGTTTTAATTCCGCCCCCCGCCAAAGCGACGCTCATCACGCGTCCCCAATGGTCCCGACCGGCAGTCCGATTGATTTTCGGTGTCCGGCCAAATTCGCCCATGGCCACGACCATTACTTTTCTGTCGAGACCACGTTCATGCAGGTCTTCCACAAGAGCCGCAAACGCACGGTCATAAGGGACGCCCTTTTCCCGCATGCGTTTGACCAGATCGCGATGATCGTCCCAGCTGGGCCCGGTCACGCGCACGGAAG
>CAXBFD010000234.1:0-3320 GCA_963974925.1 uncultured bacterium
AAAAAAGAGGACGCTGCTTTAAAGCGTCCTCTTTGAAGATTACTTCGACATCAGTCACAGACAACTTCAAACTCTGTCACCTCGCCTTCACACTTCTCGTATGAAGCTTCAAAATGAACATGATAACAGATTTTGTATTTTTTAGTGTCTGCCCGCCTAGTCAAAATCATGATTTCTTTTTGCACTTTCTCACCTGGTCCAATGTCACCAAAAGATCGGTCGTCTGGAACAATTTCGATCCCTGGGGTAGGGCCATCAGCCAGATGGATATGCGCAGTCACATTTTTTGCGGTCACACAATTACTCTTATTTCGAATTGTAACAATGTATTTGGTGTCATCGTCTGGCTCCAGTTTGCAATCCGTCATAGAGGCTGTAGCAGTTAAAATATCGTAAAAACAATTTGCCATTGAACTTTCCTTTAGTTTTTTGAAGATGATTAATTAGTTGGCCTCTGCGGAAATACCTTTTGTCAGGTCTATTAAGATTTCCAGACAGAGGAAGACACATTCTGTTGTCAATCAATGGAGGTTAGAACGGCACGTGACTTCGCTCTCTATATTATGCGATCGAATCCGTTTACTCGCCATGATTCTTGTGTTGTCTAGTTGCAACCACGACAGGAGGTAAACCGTCATTGACTGGAGAACATAATCACATTATTGTGAGATTTTCTAGGATTCCGTATTCGAACCAAATACACGGACAGTTCCCACTCCATAGCCGACGATGCACCACAGGCATATCTGACCGCCATCCGCGAAGCCATGACCTGCTGTCATTCCTGATCACAGGCCCCTCAACACATTGGCGCATGCTTATTCATTGTTCTTTCCAAACCTGTACTATAAAATATCTTAAATAATTGTCAGGCTCTGACCTGATTCTTTCTTGATGAGAAATCGACATCGCTTAAGAGCAAACTACGCAAACGAACAAAAGAGAAACACCTATGAAGTTTTTTACAATTTGCAGCCTGGCCATCGCCGGGGTTCTCACCATCAGTTCGCTCCCCGCTGCAGAGCGGGAACCGCAGGTCAAAACGTTGCAACCCGGTGTGCGACTGACGCTCGTCGCCGAACATCCCCAGCTGGTGACTCCGACCGGCATCGATGTCGACGAGCAAGGCCGCGTCTGGGCCGTCGCCACGCATACGCATTTTCGCCCCGACGATTATGTCGGCCCGGAGCATGATGAAATTCTGGTGTTCTCTGATCTGAATAAAGAGGGGCGCGCACAAAAACGACAGGTCTTCTATAATGCGACTGATGCCACTATGGATCTGGAACTGGGCCCGGACGGCTGGGTCTATCTGGCCGAGCGCGACCGAATTTTGCGGATCAAAGATACCGATGGCGACGGCAAAGCCGATGTCGAAGAGAATATCGCCGTTCTGAAGAGTGAAGCCGATTATCCGCATAACGGTCTCGAAGGACTGGCGTGGGATCAGAATGGTGACCTGGTCTTTGCCATCGGTGAAAACTTTGCCAAGCCGTGGACACTGACGGGAACAGATGGTGTCATCGTTGAGGGAGCGGGCAAAGGGGGCATCTTCCGCTGCAGCGCCGACGGCAAACAACTGCGACGTATTGCTGTCGGATTCTGGAACCCGTTCGGCATTTGTGTTCGCGCGGATGGTGAAATCTTCGCTGCCGAAAACGATCCCGGCGAACGCCCCCCCTGTCGAGTGCTGCACGTCGTGGAAGGGGGCGACTACGGTTATGAGCGCAGTTATGGCTCAGAAGCCCATCATCCGTTCGTCAGCTGGAATGGAGAATTGCGAGGCACACTCCCCATGATTCATCCGTCCGGAGAAGCCCCCTGTGGTATCTTGCCGCTGGGACGCGGTCTGCTCGTCCCTTCCTGGAGCGATCATAGTATTGACTTTTTCCCGCTGACTCAAAAAGGGGCCAGCTTTACCTCCAGGCCTATCACGTTAATCAAAGGGGGACGCTACTTCCGTCCCAGTTGCATTGCCGAAGATCCCAGTGCCGAAGATCCCAGTGCCGAAAAACAAAATCGCGTCTATTATCTCTGCGACTGGGTCGACGGTCGTTATCAGGCGCACGGTTATGGACGCTTGTGGAAACTGGATATCGATCTGGAAAAAGCAACCTGGGTAGGAGAGCTGGATCTGGAACCACCTACGAAACAAGCACAACTGGCGGCCCTCCTGCGGAGCGGTAAATCGACACACAACCTCGAAGAATTATTGCAGTTCTCTCACGATGAAGACCCGTTTCTTGCACAGTCTGCCTTGCAGGCGCTGGCACACCAGACGTCCACATGGAATTTAACGGAAGTCGCCAGCTGGTCGGCCGCTGATCGGATTCAGGCAGTCATGGCGTTAAAACTCGCCAAGGCCGCTCCGGAACAATGGGTGCCTCTGTTCCTGGAGGACCCAAACCCGGACGTGCAGTTCGAGACACTGCGCTGGATCTCCGATTACGGATTAAAAGCATTTCTGCCGGCAGTAGAAGCGAAATTGGCGCAAAGTGACCTCGACTATCGACGGTTCGAAGCAGCCATCGCCACGTTGAATACGCTGCAGGGAAAACCCGAAGCAGGCATCCGTAACCCGGAAATGCTGCTAGCCAGAGTGCAGGATGCAAACAGCGCACCCCGCATTCGGGCGTATGCGCTGCGGCTGTTGCCCACTCAATCGCATTCCGCCCCCAAAGAGGGAACGCAGCCAGTGAAAAACTTTCCCAAAGGACTGACGCTGGAAATACTTCAGCAACTTCTGGAAGTGAATGACGAGATGCTGTCGCTGGAAGTCGTCCGCACGCTGGCGGGCAATCCCGTCGCTGCGCAAAAGATTCTGGCGGGTATCGCCGCCGATCCTCAGCAAACCGCGAACCTGCGCGCAGAAGCGGTCGTCGGACTGGCCACGATGGCAGAACAGAATTCCGCACTCTTATACCAACTGGCAGGAGACAAGGAACGCGCCGTGCGTGAGGAAGCCTTACGCTGCCTCAGATCAATTCCACACACGCCTCAGCAGGTGGAGACTCTGAAACGCCTGGCCAGTCAGTACCCCGAATCCAACGATCTGTTTGCAGCCGCGTGGAATCCCAAAAGGCTCAGCGTCGGTCGCCCTGCTCTGTTCGATACACAAGCCTGGTTAAAGGCGCTGGAAGCAGTGAAAGAACCTGCTGACCCGGAAAGTGGTCGCCGCATCTTTCATCATGGCCGACTGGCGAACTGTTCTCACTGTCATCGGCACGGCGGTCGCGGGAATGTTGTCGGTCCCGACTTAAGCAGCCTCGGTAACAAACAGGACCGCACCTGGCTGTTGAAATCCATCCTTGAACCAAGCC
>CAXBFD010000235.1:0-2914 GCA_963974925.1 uncultured bacterium
ACAGAATCATATTAATCCAGTCTGGAATTGGGCGTTGTAAATTAAAAGGGGTCAGGACTCTATAATTTAAGAGTCCTGACCCCTTTATTGCTTCTGTTGTCGCACATTTCGAAGTTGCAAAAACAGAATGATTGAACGCGGGCCGTCGGTACGTCTCGTCTGCCTTACTTAACGCTGCGCCGGTTTCTCCGAGAAACAGCACTCGCACTATCTCTCCGCAGATTTTACAATCACTCAATGCCCAGATCCGAAAATCAAGCCGCCGAGAGCAACTACCGGACCGAACAGGATTGGTCCTGACCCCTTTATCTCCCCGTGGATAAGACAATTGGAAACTGCCCCTGTAATATAGTCAGGCGCTGTCGCGCTAACCGGTGACAGAGGGAAAAAAGGTGTCAGGCGATCGATGCTGGCCAGAAAGATCACAATCCAAGTGAAAACCGATTCGCTTTTGCTTTGTTTCCCGATTTCGTTACCGCTAAAGGAACGGTAATCTCCTTGATGGTTTTGGTCTCTTTCAGATCGACTTCGCTCTCATACTTGGGAAAGAGGGATAAATCCAAAAGTTCCGAGTCACTTTCAATCGAGGCTTGATCTGGTTTGATTAGACCAGTGATGACCATGCGATGTGGCCCGCCGATCGTTGCCTTACCGTGTTCGAGCGTGCTGAAATGACCGTTCGCAATGGTGGCATACCCAGAAGGCCCCTGATTTCCTTTGAAACTGTCGGGAAAAAAATCAATGCGACCTGCAGGAACCGGTTTTCCTTTGTACTTCACAGTCCCCAGTACATGATAAGACCGTGAACCGTCATCAGCCTCTCCGCATCCCAGGATGACCATTAACAGGCATCCCAGAATGAAACTGGTAGACTTACCGTATTTGATACACATGACAATTTTCTATCACTAAGTTACAAACGATATCAGTTATTCGACAGTCGTGACTTCATTTCCATTACGACTGGCGGTGGAAAGAAAAACGTTGTAGTCGATATTCTCGGATATAAAGCGAACGGAACCATCACACATGGAAAAGTGGGCTCCTCCTGTATGCTCGCTCCCGTAGCTGACATCGTTCCAGTCTGTGGCACCGGCATTCGTGACTTCCGAGTTGATTGCATTGGCCACATTTTTGCAGCAATCCATCCAGAAGTCGTTGGTTGTGTCTGTGCCGCCGCGCACCCAGTTACGGAAATTCGTCTTTTCATTCCATGAACTTTCACCAAAGGCAAATGTGTTGCTGTTTCCATCGGTGATGTCACGAAACTTGATTTTACTGTTTAGATAGAATACCCCTTGAGTGGCCACACCGCCTCGTGCCTGTGATGCCCCGTCGACGCTATAATTCTGACTGTCTGCTACATTCACGCCTTTAGGGCCTGAAACGCCAACATAATGCTGTGTAAACCCCTTTTCGACAGACGATGTCAACTGCGACTGTTCGACAGAACTACTGGGGCAGAGATAGACGGAAATGCGATTTTGTCCCAGATTGATCTTCCCTGCTGCAGGACTTGTATAGGATCCCTGCCGCCAGTCAAACTGATCATACAGCGAAGACTGTTCGATGAAGGGAAGAATCATTGCCGTCCATCCAAGGTAATTGCTCGCGATGGCTCCCGGCATGAAAGTACCGTGTGTTTCCGCATAGTTGTGCATCGCCAGTCCGAGTTGCTTGAGATTATTTTTACAGGTACTGCGACGGGCTGCTTCCCGAGCCTGCTGAACAGCCGGTAAGAGCAATGCGATGAGGATCGCAATGATGGCGATCACAACCAGTAATTCAATCAATGTGAAACCAGTTTTCTGTTTCGAGCGTTTCATGGTTTGTCCTTTCACTCACAATGTTCTGAATAGAGCTCAGATAGAAGAGATATATACATAAGAAGTGATACGAGTACGCATTGTATAGATGGGTAGGGACAGATCCTGTTCTCAGAGTCAATCAGTCGCGGATTCCTTCCTGGACTCTATGGGAAATTTTCGGAGCGTAATGTCACGTGCCAGACGGAGATGCTCCCGCAACGCAGCGCGGCTTCGTTCCAGGTCTTTACTTTTAATGGCTTCCAATATTTCGATATGTTCATCGCAGATTCGATGCAGCACTGCAGCAGAATAGGTGCGGGTATTGTTATCCCACACCTGTTTCAGCACGCGGTTACGTTGAATCAGCTCTAATAGCAGTTCGTTATCCGTGTTTTGCATTATTGTCAGATGAAAGATGGAGTCCGCTTCTCCCAGGCGGGCATAGAGTTTCCTGGGATCCAGACAACCGTCATTCTCCTTCAATTCATCTGCAAGACGACGAATGATTTCACAGGATTCTTCCATCGTGGCAATCGATTTTTCATCGATGTTCGGTACCGCAGATTCCAACGCTCCCAGTTCCAGCCATTGACGAATCTGGTACAGGTTTTCAATTTCCTCCTTAGTCGGTTTGGGAACGAAAACACCCAGACCTGCTCTCTGAACCAGCAGGTTTTCGGAGATCAGACGGTTCATTGCCTCCCGGATCGGAGCCCGACTGATCCCCAGACTCTTAGAGAGCGCAAAGTCCGAAATCCGGGTTCCCTGAGGGTCGATTCCCGACAGAAGTCGTTCTTTGATAGTACGATAGGCTTTCGCCTGTAATGTTTCATGCATGCCCGATAATCCTGTTATTTCAGGCTGAAATTCATTTGTGTCTACAATGTCGACACTGTCGACAATAGCGGGCGAGCAAGAGATTGTCAAACAAATTATGAAAAATTCGTCCGGAAAATGATTTCGGGCCTCGGACTGAGAAACCTCTGAAGCGCTGAAAACAGCGGGAGCGATTCAACGTAAATTAAAAGGGGTCAGGACTCTATATTTTAAGAGTCCTGACCCCTTTATTGCTTTCCGAATGACTCTGGCTGTTGTAATTGCAGGCT
>CAXBFD010000236.1:0-2811 GCA_963974925.1 uncultured bacterium
CGTGATGTAATTCTACCTCGTCTGATGCGGGGTGGTTGTGTATTTCTCATGACCATCCTGCGTGGGTGGTCGTTCTTTTTCTATCCAAGGAGTAAACGATGACCCAACACGATCTGGACAATGCAGTGGCCTCAGCCACCGGTGAAGACCTCCGTGCGATCCGGAAGCGGGGCTTCAGTCTGGCTGATCCACTGGAAGTGGACTTTGACCCGGAGCCGGATAATCAACCACCCCAGACCATGGACTGGGATGCCTGGGAGCTGGAATCGAATGTCGCTCTGTTTGCACAAACGTTCGGCAGATTTCCGGGACTGACCTGAAATACCAGGCACATGTAATCCTCCTCATTTCCAGGGAACCATGATGATTCAACAGAACCAGCGTTCTTTCTCCGCGGGACAGATGATGGCAACACCCGATGTCCTATACCAGATTCCAGAGTATGAAGTACAACGGGCACTGGCCCGACATCTGGCCGGAGACTGGGGTGACTGCTGTCTTGACGACGCCGGGGCCAACGATGAGGCCCTGCAGACAGGCGGTCGTCTATTTTCCGTCTACCATACGGCAGACGATATCACATTCTGGATTATTACCGAAGCAGATCGTTCGGCGACCACAGTGTTGTTGCCGGAAAATTACTGAAATTTCACACACGACGACAAAAGTTGTGTTCTTAAACAAGGAGTCACGTATGCAGATATTATTCATCAATAACGACGGTTCAGGTTTCGCGGACCAGATTCAGATCGCAGAAGGCACGACTGTGGAAGCCCTGTTTCAGCAGCGGGTTTCGCACGGTCGTCCGCAAGACTACCTGATCCGCGTGAACCGTCAGCCGACTACCGCCGGTTATGTGCTGCAGGAAGGAGATCGTGTTTCGATTACTCCGACCAAGATCGAGGGTGCGACATCCCGTCACCTCATAACCGTATTTTTACTTCCCGTCCCTTTGCCGAAAGGAGCCCCATGGGAGCCCGACAACGCCTTAACAGCCTCAATCTGCTCGCCGTCCTGACGATTTCTGCCGTCATCGGAGGCATCGTGCAATCCTGGTTGTTGTTTCTGATCAGCGCTGCAGTCCTGGCCGCTATCCAGATTCATAGCGGTGATATTCGTCCGACTTCTCGCTCGTCCCGGAAAACGCGGCAGCGACGCTGAGTCTTGTTGACATTTTCATTTACAGAGGCCACCTGCCACAACGGGTGGCCTCATTTCATTTAAGGAGAACCCTTTCAATGAACCGATTACACTCGCGGCGGCTCTGGATCAGGGCTGCTGCTAAGATTCGGGAGCAGTACCAGTCGCAGGCGACCGGGTTTCCTACCGTGAATTCGCCCCCGGTGGACCAGTGGACGCGGGTCATGCGTCTCTCGCGGCTCCTGACGAAAGCCCAGCAGCGTCACTGTCCGGTCGCCTTCCAGCGTTGTCTGGAACAGTATAAACATTCTGTGTCTCGAATGATTCACGAGTTAACTGCCTGTCATAATGAGCTCATCAACATCAAACGACCGCCGGTGATTCCGACCCTGCGGGATCTGGTCGACGAACTTTGTTCTCTGCCAGACGAATTCGAGGAAACCCGCATCGACTGGTCCGAACAGGAAATCGTCGTCCGTACTCCGCCCCTCATCCTGAGGAACGTCAACCTGGGTGAATTTGAAATCCGTCTTCGCTGGAGCGAACTCGGCGATCCCCAGCCCTATCAGGTCATTTCTTTGTCTCAAACCGGCACAGATGACGTACATCACCCGCACGTCCAGGGAGAGACGCTCTGCGAAGGGGAAGGCAAAATCCCCCTCAATCATGCACTGGCAGAAGGACGGCTGGGGGATTTCTTCCTGCTGGTGCAGCAGATCCTGCAGACATACAACCCGGGTTCCGCTTATGTTCCCTTGGATCGCTGGTGGAATTCATCCTGTGCTGACTGCGACGATTCGATGTCACAGGAAGAGAGTCGCCCCTGTTCCATATGCGAACAACAGATCTGTGGATACTGCCGTCGCAACTGTACGGCTTGTGGTGATCACCTCTGTTCAAGTTGTGCTGATACCTGCGAGACCTGCCATGACACGTTCTGCCGCGATTGTCTCTCCCACTGCGAGTCCTGCGGCGAATGTTTCTGCCGGCCCTGTCTGTCTGACCAAACCTGTTCCCATTGTCTTGAAGAATCCACGGAGAATGAATATGCCTTATCCGAAAGCACATCCCCTGACACGCCGCCTGCTCCAGCGACCCCGTCGGAAACGTCCGAAGCAGCGCAAACGTCGTCCGCTGCGGTTCAGCCCGTATGCATGGGCCAAACTGATCTACCTGCGTGACAGGGGGCCGACCGAGGTCGGTGGCTTCGGAATCACTGAAGCTGCCGATCGGAGGTTCGTGACAGACATCGTCCTGGTCAAGCAGACTTGTACCGATGTGACGGTCGCTTTTGACGATGCCGCGGTTGCGGATTTCTTTGATGACCAGATTGACGCTGGTCGGCACCCCGAACAGTTTGGACGGATCTGGATTCACACGCACCCTGGTTTTTCTGCCCGTCCCAGCCAGGTCGATGTGGAAACGTTTGCCCGTGTGTTCGGGAACTGTGACTGGGCGGTGATGTTTATCCTGGCCCGTAACGGCGCCACCTACGCGGAGCTGAAACACGCCGGCAGACCCAATGTAGAGAAGCTGTCGGTCGGCATCGATTTCAAACCGGAGTTCGCCGCCAGCGATCAAAGTACCTGGGAAGCGGAGTACCTTCAGTCTGTGCGGGAAGAGCCGCTACCGCCGCTGTGGGACATGGCGGACTGGTTTGACAAAGAGTTT
>CAXBFD010000237.1:0-2773 GCA_963974925.1 uncultured bacterium
GTCACCGGGGAAGTACTGACTCTACTCGGAGGTGCGACACGCGCCGGCTGAAATTTTAAAAGAATTTGGCTGATCGTAGTTCAATTTAAATTAAGAGGAGATAATCATGGTTAAGAGTCATGGTCCCACTATCAAAGATGATGCCCAATATCAGACACTTCGTGATAAAGGGATGAGTAAGGAAAAAGCGGCACGTATCGCAAATTCTGGACGACAGATAACCGGGAAACGAGGAGGCAAGGCAGGTAAGTACGAGGATTGGACGAAAGAAGAGCTTTATAATAAAGCGAAAGAAGTCGGTATTGAAGGTCGTTCGAAGATGGATAAAAAAGAACTGATTCAAGCGCTCAGAAATCATTGAGGAATCTTGATTGATAGAGATGTCCGTTTATTGCTTTAAAGAAGCTGTTCAGTGGGATTGGGGCCGAACCTGTTAATGATGAGGTCTATTGCTTTTGTGTTATTTCGGGAATTCCTGTAATAAGCTATTGATGATGAATCAAACTTATAAGTTCCAATCCCACTTACGAATTTCTGGCATATCCTGACCATGTTGGTTGATATACTCTCTGTGCCAGATAGCTGAATATCCCAGGATCAATATCTCCAGTCCGGATACTCATGGGCAAGCCGGCAGTCGGGGTGAAACTCATGCTTGTATCGATTGGCTTTCCATCGCGGACTGCGGCCAGACTGTGGCATGCTCCCCTTAACTTGATCCATTTGTAGTGAGAGTTCGCTCTAACTGAACTCCAGCTCGATATAAGGCAAACTTAATACTGGATGAGCCACTATTTAGCGTGAGGATATATGGTTGAACCGAGTTCATTATAAATCCCTGAATTTCATAACAACAAAATTAAACAAATCTATTTTTGTGCAAATGATGAGCCATAAAGCAGGGGAATGGGAACTTGATCGGTTCAATTTAATACTGAGTTACGATAGATAATGAATGTCTCGTTTTAAAATGCGATCATTGTTCTGAGGGTCTTGTAAATTCTTGTGGTCCCGAGAACTGACAGAACTTAGTTTTGCTTAGCTTTACTTATTCTGGTTTATCAACGCGCATATTGCACTATTGGCGATCAATCGAAGTCATATCCAGGACCAATCTCTACTTTCGACCGGAAAAGTTAAATAATGAAATGATAACGGTTTGTATTTTTCAGGCTGATTTGGCTCATCATTTGCGAAGTAACAAGCCTGTCTTGTTGCCGACTGTAATGAGTCAACATTGTTGAGCTGTAAGAGAAATCAGTTCTCCTTGGGACGGTGACAGACGAGAGAAATAGTCCTGGTAATTAGATTGCCGGCTAATATGGCTATTTGGGTCTGGACATTAGAAGTTTAGGTCTGAAAAGTAGTTCTGGTTCACATTGAACTAAGGAGAGAAAATGCGGATCGCCCAAGTTTCACCATTGACTGAAAGCGTTCCTCCTCAGACATATGGAGGGATTGAAAGAGTGGTTTCCACGCTTACTGAAGCTCTTGTTGAGGAGGGACATGATGTCACTTTATTTGCCTCTGGCGATTCAACAACAAACGCTGACCTGTATGCGGTGGTAGAGCAATCGTTGCGTTTATCTCAGACTCCGCGAGATCCTGAGATCGCTCAGATCATTCAGCTGGAAAAGTTGATCCAGATGCGTGATCGCTTTGACATCATCCATTTTCATATTGAAACGATTCATTTTCCACTGGTGCGTCATCTTGACATCCCGCATGTGACCACGCTGCATTCCCGCTTAGACCGACCGGATGTCATCTCCCTGTATCAGGAATTTCCAGAAGTACCTGTCGTCTCCATTTCGGATGCACAACGACGGTATATTCCAGACGCCAACTGGATATCGACAGTGTATAATGGAATCCCCATCAATGACAAATTCAATGACAGCCCCGGAGATTACCTGCTGTTTCTGGGAAGATTCTGTCCCGAGAAAGGTCCGGAAGAAGCGATTGACATCGCGCTGAAATCCAACATCTGTCTGAAGATGGCAGCCAAAGTGGATGCGAATGATAAAACCTATTTCGACTCCCGGATTGCGCCATTGCTGGAGCATCCCCTGATTGAATATCTGGGAGAAGTTGGTGAGCCCGAAAAATCAGAACTGATATGTGGAGCCCGTGCCTTGTTATTTCCCATCAAATGGCCAGAACCGTTCGGGCTGGTCATGACAGAAGCGATGGCCTGTGGAACCCCCGTGATTGCTTTTATGGAAGGTTCTGTTCCGGAAGTCGTCAAACCAGGAGTGAGCGGTTTTATTGTGGAGACGGTGCAGGAAGCGGTTGCAGCGGTTTCAAGGATCGGCCAACTGGATCGACGACTTTGTCGAAAATATTTTGAAAACCGTTTTACCTGCCAGCACATGGCTAAAGGCTATATGCAAACTTATCAAAACGTACTCGCTGAGTGGAAAAGAAAAGTGAATCCCGGCCACCGTGTCATTAAAAATCAGGATCATTCTTCGACAGCAACACAACCCGTAATTTCAAAGGGAATTGCTTTTCAATAGTAAAGAACAGCTCTGAAGAGCTGTCAGCCTTAACTGGAAAAGAACACCCATGGATGACGTCATTCAGATCGACGATCAGTGGTATTACGCTGCCGGTTCACAGAAAACCGATTCCCGAAATCAGGTTTTAAAACAGGGTGATACCTTTGCTGTTCTTGACCTGCTGGGGGATATCTCCCGGACCGGGCTCGGCGAGCAGGGAGTTTATCACCTGGGAACGCGCCATCTTTCTCATTGGGAACTGCTGATCACCG
>CAXBFD010000238.1:0-2740 GCA_963974925.1 uncultured bacterium
ACCGCCGAGAGGTGAAGGAGAAACGCATGGATCTGCAGACGCTGACCTCGTTTTTTATGTGGTGCACGATCGTGAACGGAGCGATTCTGTTATTTTGGGCGGGGTTCTGCCTGCTGGCGCCCGATCTGGTTTATCGCACGCAGAATTCCTGGTTTCCGATGCCACGGGAAACGTTTAATGTGGTCATCTATTGTTTTATCGGGGTGTTCAAACTCCTGTTTCTGGTGTTTAATGCGGTCCCTTATCTGGCGCTGTTGATATTGGGGTGAGTTGTGTTGAAGAGGAATTGGCAGAAGTATGACATATCATCAAACCGGTCCCCTGCCCGGCGAGCGGGACTTTGATCCTTATGAAGGGGATCTGGATGCGCAGGTGGCCTGGAAAAACTTTGGCGGCTTGACTCTGGCTGAGGCATACCGGAAATTTCTGGAGAATCCCGGTGCGTACGCGGAAGATTTCATGTGGATGGGGGCGAAGGCGTTTGTCTATTATTTCCCGGTGCTCGAACGCTATCTGCTGGTGACCCCGGTCTGGAGTGAAGAGAACGGATCGGAGTGGTGCCAGGTGTTGGGGCTGGGAGCGGCGATCCAGTTTCAGTTTACCGAGGACTGTCTGCCGGAAGTTCGGGAACTGGCACCGCGCGTGTTGCCGTTGATCGCGCAGGTGAAAGAATCAATCGATGCCTGTGTCGCCAGCGGACATCCCTATTATTCCGATCCGGAAGTCAATCAGCATGTGACCAAAGAATGGAATGAACTCGAACAACACCTGCGGCAGTTTGAATATTGATTTTCCAGTTACTTAATCAGAATGCGTCTCAGCAAATGGGAGGAACCGGGGCTAACGCCGTGCGGCTAATTGCGGTAAACAAAATCAGCCGCAGGGTGTTAGCCGCGGTTGAATATGAGCAACCAGTTCGTCTGACCGATTGCGGTGTGACGAGTGGATGGTGTTACGATTCGCATTTGATAGATCATGTGTCGACTTTTTTTTGTTTTCCGATTTCCCTGCCTTTCCCTTAAATTCAGAATTCGAGACTGATTATGGACGAACGGCGCACTATAGTGACGCAGTGAGTCATCACTTCCCTGTCCAGGCTTTTCTACTGTATTGAAAGGTGAAATGTGTCGGAGAATCATACTGCTGATGAAGATCTTGCTGAGACTGGGCTGATCCTGCTGACCGGGGCGACGGGATACGTCGGCGGTCGGTTATTGCTGGCGCTGGAGCAGCGCGGGGCGAAGCTGCGTTGTCTGGCGCGACGTCCGGAAATTCTGCGGCCGAAAGTGGCAGCGTCTACGGAAGTGGTCGCCGGTGATGTGCTGGATCGGGCGAGTCTGGGGCCTGTCATGGCGGGCGTGAAGGTCGCCTGCTATCTGATCCATTCGATGGGGGCGAAAGGTTCGTTTGAAGAACAGGACCGTCAGGCGGCCCGCAATTTTGCAGAGGCGGCCCGAGAAGCGGGCGTCGAGCGTATTATTTATCTCGGCGGTCTGGGTAATGAAAACGAGGAACTTTCAGCGCATTTGCGCAGTCGTCAGGAAGTGGGACAGATATTAGGATCGACGGGTGTGCCTGTGCTGGAATTTCGGGCGTCGATTGTGATTGGCTCGGGAAGTCTGTCGTTTGAGATGATCCGTTCGCTGGTCGAACGCCTGCCGATCATGATTACGCCGAAATGGGTCATGCGGTCTGCGCAGCCGATTGCCATTGAAGACCTGATTGATTATCTCATCGCGGCGCTGGATCTGGCGCAGCTGGAAAGTCGCGTGTTTGAAATCGGCGGGGCGGATCAGGTTTCGTACGCCGAGATCATGCGCGTTTATGCGCGATGTCGTGGTTTAAGGATTCGAATGATTCCGGTCCCCGTGCTGACGCCTTATCTGTCAAGTCTCTGGCTGGGGCTGGTGACTCCCCTGTATGCCCGCATTGGTCGCAAGCTGATTGAAAGCATCGTGCATTCAACGGTCGTGACTGATGCGAGTGCGCTCAAAGCATTCGACATTCAGCCGATGGGCATTGAAGCCGCCATCAGCCGCGCGCTGGCCAATGAAGACAAAGCGTTCGCCGAGACACGCTGGTCGGACGCCCTCTCCTCTTCGGGCGAACTGCCGGACAGGGCGGGAGTTCAATTTGGAACGCGACTGGTTGACTCGCGCACTGTAAAAATTGACAGACCGCCGGCGATTGCGTTTCAGCCGATTCAGCGGATAGGCGGCGACACCGGCTGGTATGCCTGCAACTGGTTATGGCATCTGCGCGGGGCGCTGGATTTATTAGTGGGTGGTATCGGCATGCGTCGTGGACGCGCGCATGCCGAGAACCTGCGGGTTGGTGGCACAGTCGACTTCTGGCGTGTCGAAGCGTATGAGCCGGATCATCGTCTGCGTCTGGTTGCCGAGATGAAACTGCCCGGCCGCGCCTGGCTGGAATTCGAAGTGACGGGGGATGAAACATCGTCCACGATCACGCAGACGGCGATTTATGATCCAATCGGTCTGTTCGGTCGCCTGTACTGGTATGCGGTCAGTCCGCTGCATCATTTTGTATTTTCCGGCATGCTGAAAAATATCGCCGCTGCAGCGCAACGCGCCGAACAAAATTCTGTCACTCCCTGATCAACCGGTAGACTCCCTGCTCTGTTTTTCGTTATAACAGGGTGAGTGCATCGTGTTATTGATACAAAAGGCACTGGTTCTAACGTGCCGACTCAATTTCAATTCTGATCTGAGGAAGGATC
>CAXBFD010000239.1:0-2401 GCA_963974925.1 uncultured bacterium
GGCATTCAGGCTTTCTAAAAATAGTTGCGTTCCAGTGCTGTGGCGCAGTTGTGGAAAGCTGCTCTATGACATCAGCGCCTGTAAGGCCAACGGCCACGTCGTCGTGAATTTTACCAACGGAACATCTGCAAACGTCTATGAAGCCAATATTTTAAAAATGCTTCGGGATGCTGCTTTGCTTTGCCTGGACGATGTGGGAGTGAAAATACCGACTCCAACGCAGCGGGAAGTATTCAATGAGATTTTAGATATGCGGGCCGGAAAACCTACCATCTTGACAACGAATCTGAACCCTGAAAGTTTCACGGAAACCTTTGACCAAAGGGCATACAGTCGGGTTTTCAGTGGCCCTATGGAACGGTGGTGTGTGTGCTTTTTTCCTGCTCCTGCTCTTTATGCTTTTGATGGCACCAGGGGTCCATCGCCGGGCCAATGAATCGATCAGTAATGACCTGTGGAGAGGATACAGCGGTTTCTATAACCGAGGATATGAAACCGGGTATGAAGACGCGAAAGCGGGACGGGAACGTTCCCAGCCAGTCGATTGGAAGTTTGAAAATGGAGTGGTCACGGATGCCGGAAAAACAGATTGATTTAAGCAAAATCAAATCCAGTATGGTTGGTTTTAATATTCCGTTCTGCATCAAGCACAATCGAAAGCATGTGATTGATAGTACACGACGGAATCTGAGAGGTGAGGTTCTGGAAGTCTTCAGATACCACCATTGCGAAGACTGCCGTCGAGAAGGAATTGAAGATCCTCCCCCATTGATCAATTCAAGGGACTTCTCAGGTTCTGCTACCGTGTAGCAGCAGCATGATATCAGACCCGTAATCTTGAATTACTATGCACCTGTCAAACGGCAGGTGTTTTTTATTGGTATTCGGGAATGCGGACATGATTGATTTTTTCCAACCAGACAATTTTCAGACCCTCGCGTCTTTCGTCATGTGGACGGTCGGTGGAATGTGTGTTGTTGTTTGTGGTCTCTTTTCATGGGTGGTGAGGTACATCATTCATATCTCAGGTGAAGTGGCAGAAACCAAGGTTTTGTGTAAATCAATTGCGGTTAGCCTGGGCGAAATCAAGCGGAAAAACGAGCAGGATCACAAAGATTTGCACGGGCGCATCACAAAGGTGGAAGACGTCAATCATGAACAAGGCCTGCTGATTCATGGCCTGCAAAAGGGGAACTGTTGAAATGGAAAAACTCAAAGCAAATTTACCAATGCTGGCAGCAATCACACTCATTCTAACGGGGAGTATCACGATTCCCGCGATTGCTTTTGTGTCTGCCATGAAGCCGGTGCCGAGTGAGCAAAACGCCGCATTACAGGAACTGTTGAGCGAGGTCGTAAAGTTAAATCAACCGCGTTCAGTGGATGCATCTCGGGACCTGATGCCCGTACTTCAACTTATTTCACACAAGCAGCAAGCGACTGCAGAGCCATTAAAAACCGCGCTGCAGCCTGTGCCCGATCCCCTGATAATGGCATTTCAAAAACAGGCGGATTCCATGTCTGAATTGATGGAAAAATTTACCGCCTTGGAACATCGCCTTAACACCATACAGGCGCAGAGCGTTAATCGTCTGCCGGCCGTCGATCGCAACGGAAATACAGTTGAAGCGCTGAATGATATCTATTCCGATGTGGTGCCTCCCGAATTACCAGACCCGATGGTCAAAGCGTTGGCCGCGTATCCCGGCGCGCGAGTGGTGGCCGATCCTGATACGGGGGAATACATCCCGGCCGTGACTGAGTGGCGGGAAACCAGCTGGGGAGGGGGCAAACAATTACACCTGCTGAGACATAAGGGCAAGGTCTACGGTCAGACGGTGCTACATAAGAGCCAGACAAAAACGCCACCACCAGAGCAGAAAAAACCAGCGTTCAATCTGAACCTGGGGAACAACTAAGGGGGCCAAATGGCTTACGATCCCGCATTAGCTCATAAATGCGCTGCTATGTCTGCTCAGGTTTATCAACCGTACTTTGATGAATCCTGTTCCAGCGTGCAAGATGACCCGAATCAGGCATATTTCTCGATCGGTAAAACACAGGTCTGGCTGGTGAATGAACCAGACGTTGTGTTCGTCGTGTTTCGGGGAACGTCCTATGAAGACATTACGACAGATCTGAATTTCCGGAAAACAAAAACCGACTTCGGGAAAGTGCATCGGGGATTCTGGGGCTATGTCGCAAATACGCGTATTGCAATTTCATCAAAACTCAGTTTGTGGAAAGTTCATGGGATAAAGCCAATTATTTTGACTGGTCATTCACTGGGCGCTGCATCAGCCGTCATTGAGGCCTGCCTGCTGAATGTGTTGGGATATGAAATCGGCGGGGTTTATACGTTTGGTGAACCGCGAGGCGGAAACGGCGAATTTGCCCGCTA
>CAXBFD010000240.1:0-2325 GCA_963974925.1 uncultured bacterium
GCATCTGAAAGCCAAAGGACAGATCTCACAGATTCTGGTGAACGGCGCCGGCATCAACGCCGCAACGCCGTTTCTGGAAATCAGCGACGAAGAATGGGAGCGGATTTTCCGCGTGAATCTGCTGAGCGTGAAAGTCGCCTGTCAGGTATTCGGTCAGGCGATGCTGGATGAAAACGTCGCCGGTTCGATCATCAACATCGCCTCGATGAGTGCCATCACACCATTGTCGCGCGTGTTTACCTATTCCGCGTCGAAGGCGGCTGTGTTGAATCTGACACAAAACCTGGCCCGTGAATGGGCCGAACGGGACATTCGCGTGAATGCGCTTTCTCCCGGTTTCTTTCCGGCGGAGCAGAATCGAAAAGTGCTGACACCGGAGCGTATTGCCAGTATTATGACTCATACACCGGCCAGTCGATTTGGTGATCCGGAGGAACTGGCGGGCGCGGTGCTGTTAATGGCCTCTGGTAAAGCGGGCAGTTTCATCACCGGATCGAATATCGCCGTCGATGGCGGTTTTTCCTGCATGACAATCTGATTTTCGCGGGCTGCCGGTTTTGCCCGGCAGCAGCTTCAAACGCACGAGTTTAAGGAGCATTCAGACTTGGATCCGATTCACATTGAACCCGGTCAACGCTATCTGACTCGTATCAATCCGAAACGCATTCCCCACATTTTCACCGATGTCCTGATCATTGGCGGCGGTGTGGCCGGTTCGCGTGCCGCCCTCGCGATTGATCCCCGTCTCGAAACGATCATCGTCAACAAAGGGAAGATCACGCAGTCCAACAGCGCGTATGCACAAGGCGGCATCGCCGGCGTGCTGGACCCGCTGGATAATATTTCCAATCATATCGAAGACACACTTTCAGCCGGCAAAGATCTGTGTGACCAAGACCTTGTGGAGTATGTCTGCCGCGAAGCGCCCCGTCATATCCAGGAACTGATCGACCTGGGCACCGACTTCGATACGGAAGACGGAAAGATCGCGCTCACCAAAGAAGGGGGCCACAGTCATCGCCGCGTGGCGCATGCACTGGGCGATGCGACGGGAAAAGAACTCATGCGGGCGCTGGTTTCCGCCGTACAGAGTCGACCGTCCATTCAAACCTGGACGAAAACGCCTACGATTGATCTCGTGACCGAAGAGGGAAAGTGCCGCGGTGCGATTATCTGGAATCGCTATCACGGCAAAACACTGGTCTGGGCGAAACAGGTCATTCTGGCAACAGGCGGCGCGGGTTGTCTGTTTCGGGAATCGACCAATCCGCCGCTGGCAACAGGCGACGGACACGCTCTGGCGTTTCGCGCGGGGGCCTTACTGCAGGATATGGAATTCATGCAGTTTCATCCAACGGTATTATATATTGCCGGCGGAGCCCGTTATCTTGTTTCGGAAGCAGTGCGTGGCGAAGGCGCTTATCTGCGGGATTGTAACGGCGTGCGTTTCATGTCCGACTATCATCCCGATCTGGAACTGGCTCACCGCGATATCGTCAGCCGGGCGATTACCGATCGGATGGCGAAAACAAATCATTCGTGCGTATATCTGGATTTAACCCATCTGGTTCCGGCGTTGATTAATGAACGCTTCCCCAACATCAGTAACGTCTGCGCCAGCTTCGGTCTGGATTTATCCAAGGATCAGATCCCCGTTCGTCCCGGTGCGCATTACATGATTGGCGGCGTGAAAACCGACATGCAGGCGCGGACTTCCGTTCCCCATCTCTGGGCGGCCGGCGAAGTGACGTCCACGGGACTGCATGGCAGCAATCGTCTCGCTTCCAACAGTCTGCTGGAAGGTTTGATCTTTGGTGCCGCCGCCGGGAAAGGGGCGTCCGAGGCGGCGTTGAGTTTACCCGACCAATATTCCGCCTCTGTGCTGCCCGACTGGGATGCAGACAAACGTTCGGACGAAGATTTAAACAGCGGCGACCTGCGGAACTCGTTAGCCAGCCTGATGTGGCGTGATGTGGGAATTACCAGAAACGCAAAATCGCTGCAAAACGCCAAAGATAAAGTCGATTTCTGGAGTCGGTACGTGGTGGATCGCGAATTCAAAACGCTGAGCGGTTGGGAACTGCAGAACATGCTGCTCGTCTCACAGCTTATGATTGCGTCGGCGATTGAGCGCCGGGAAAGTCGTGGCGTCCATTTTCGGAGTGACTATCCGGAAACCGATCCTGCATTTCAAAAACATATTTCAGTGATTTCAACCCGTTGAACACGAATTCGAGAGGAAGGGACCATCATGCTGCCTGGAATGAAACTGTTCGATTTAACCGGTCGTGTTGCCATCATTACAGGGGGTTCCAAAGGCCTGGG
>CAXBFD010000241.1:0-2245 GCA_963974925.1 uncultured bacterium
TGGACAGGGGACTTTCACCCCCGAGTTGAGAAACATGCCTGGCAAACCGAAAAAAAACCAGGTCAGAATTGCTCTGACCTGGTTTCGTTTTTGAATCTCACTGCGTGATTCGTGTTAGTCTCGATAGAATCGAGTCAATTCTTCAAACAGTAGTGGATCGCGGATGGAATCGCTGGCCAATCGTGCCCGGAAACGATGGTTTCCTTCGACTGTACCGCGGACAATAACCTGATAACTGACCGAGTCTCCCGGTGCCAGATCTCCCAGAGATTTGAAGACCACCACCCCATTCTCGGCAATGTGCTGAGTCGGGCCGGTTGCAGAGATCAACTCCACTCCGGGCGGAAGTTCGCAGGAAATCGATACCCCCGCGGCAGCTTTGCTACCATCATTCTTCACAACCACGTTGTAACCGGTTTCCGTTCCAATTTCGACAGGATCATCCAGATCTGAGATTTCCAGAACCAGTTGAGCCGTACCTTCAATTCGAGTCTGCAGCTGAGCATCAGATTTGACATTGTGCTCAGACATCGCCCGGACATGATGGACATAGTTTCCAATAACCTTGGTTTTCAATTCCACGTTCACGTTTGCAGACTGACCAGGCTCCATCCGACCCAGGAACCAGCTGATGGTTGAGTCTTCAGGATTATACTGTCCGCCATGGTCTGCTTTCACAAACTCGAATCCCTCGGGAACTTTGTGTAAAATTCTCACGTTGTTCGTTGCAGCAGCACCGTCATTGATACTTGTAATTGTATACTGTGCGCTTCGCCCTTTGTAGCGAAGTCCGGGTCCGTCAACCGCAACCTGTATTTTAGGAGCGATGACATTCACGCGGGCTTGACTTGCCTGAGCCAGGCCGCCTTCGGCTTTTGCCATCACTTTCACAACCTGTTCGCCACCCATGACAGCAGCCAGAGCCAGCCGAATTGTGCGCGATTCACCAGGATTCAGAGAACCGACCTGCATTTGCAGATATTCTGCAGTAACATGCTCCAGCCCCTTGGGGATTTCTGCTTCCAGAACAACATTGTGCAATGTTCCCGTTCCCGGATTGGAGATTGTAACAGACTGTGAAGCAGGCTCGCCAATCATTACATTCGTCGGACCCTGCACGGCAACCTGCAGCAGTGGTTCGGCTACCATAAATGATTCGGACAGAGTGTTCGTACAACGCACGCTGGCAGTCGCAGAGATCGCACCACGTTGACTGGGGATCATGCCTACCTGAATCGTTTTCGTTTCGCCCGCTTTGAGCGATTCAAATTTCCATTCCAGATGATCGCGGCTGGAACTCGGAGCAGGAACGGATTTCGTCAATCGGACTGAAATCGGGAAGGATGCTTCCACCAGAATGTCTTTGGCGATTTGCTTTCCTTCGTTTTTGATTTCCAGTTCAAACTCACATTCCTGGCCTACATTGATTTCGCTTTTCTTAATCCACTTGTGAGTAATTTTGGAAGTAATTACTTCCGAAGAGGCACCAACGGGCAGCTGGGGAGTTTCCACAGCACGACGATTTTGTGGCGATGAGGTAATTGTCACTCCCGAAGACTGAGTCGTTTTCGCTTCCTGGTGTGATTTTCCGAATGTCAAATGGTGTTTGTTTTCGACACTCTGACGATCAGGAATTCGTGGGATTGTTAACTGATTTGTTTGAGGAGCTTCCTGACTGAGTTCAGTCGACAAGCGGAACTGCTGCTTGTTATCAGCGGCACTGATCTGCTGAATTTTCCCGTCGGCACTTTGATGATTGCCCTGCTGAAATTCTGCATGCACAATATTTTTCTTACCAGACGGATCCGCATTGAATTCCTCAAATCGGTATTTGTTCTGAGTCTCGGCAGATGTTGCGTGCCCGACCTGCTGGAGCGACGATTGACTGCCGGCAGGTGCCTGCGTCTTTTCGTCTAACCGGCGATAAGGACGCTCTTCGCCGAACAACTCCTTATAGTAGTTGGGCACCTGCGAGAGTTTGGCTTTGTCGGTCGGTTTGTATTGAGACGTTTGTCTTCTGACAGCCGGATTCTGCTTTGGCTGTGAAATCGTGATTCTGCCAGTGGTGCTGTCTTCAGAAGACATCGCCGCGTCATCCTGATTGGAGAAGTACTGATTTGACGACCTGGAAGGGGGAACCGCATCGAAGGGGGACTTCGATTCGAACATGCGATCATCGGCGGTTGCGACACTCGCACTCATTACCATAGTTGAAAATATCGCGAGCATCTTTTTTCCGCGTCGC
>CAXBFD010000242.1:0-2109 GCA_963974925.1 uncultured bacterium
ATCACTCCCGCCGATCTCAATCCTACCAAATATTGGTTTCGTTCAAACTCACAGGTATTGTTCTTAACAATCCGTGATCGTTACAGGTAGTTACTAACGCCCTGGAATAGTCTCTTTTGAGTCTGTTTCAGGGCGTTTTTTGTTTCCAAACCGTGGGTCTTCCATGATCCATTTTCCAGATGGAGTTTTTTTATGTCTCACATTGTTCAAATCCAGACCGAGGTGCGTGACCCGGTTGCCATTGGTTCCGCTTGCGAACGTCTTAAGCTGCCACAGCCGGTTCAGGGCACGTTCAAACTATTCAACTCCGAGGCCACTGGTTTGGGAGTGGAATTGCCAGAGTGGCGTTATCCCGTTGTCTGTGACATAACCAGCGGTCAGCTGCAGTATGACAACTTTGAAGGACGCTGGGGGGATCGGTGCCATCTGCATCGGTTTCTCCAGTCTTATGCCGTTGAAAAAACACGGATCGAAGCGCGTCGCAGGGGGCACACGGTGACGGAGCAGGCTCAGGCTGATGGCTCTATCAAGTTGACGGTTCAGGTGGGAGGTGTTGTATGACTCGAACAATCGAGATTACCGTTGCCACAGATGGCCAGACCCGCATTGAGACCAAGGGCTTTTCCGGAGAGGGATGCCGTGAAGCCAGTCGGTTTATTGAAACAGCCCTGGGCAAGCGGACGGAAGAGCAGCTGACCGCTGAATTTCATCAGCAACTGGGGCAGCAGCAAACAAACCGTCAGCAGTCCTGAAATGTATCCAATCTAAAAAGTACTTTCTAAATTGAAAGGGAGATCCGCTTGAATATTCGCACACGATTAACAGAATACGTGAGAGCCTGCTTTACCGGGATCTGGATCGAATCCCACGAACATCACGAAGCACTGACTGAGATTGCCGAGCTCTGCCGCGACGAACAGTGGCAACTCGCTACCTGGGATATTGATGCGGGATTGAACATCCCCGGACAGAGTGAGACGGAGGCAGCCGGTTCCGATCCACTGGCGGCGATCCGTGCTGTCAACGCGTTGGCAACAGCTGATGGAACAGCCATCATCGTGCTGCAGAATTTTCATCGATTCATGCAGTCAGCAGAAGTCGCGCAGGCGTTATCACGTCAGATCATCGCCGGTAAGCAAAACCGCACAATTGTGGTGGTGCTGTCTTCGGTCGTACAGATCCCGACCGAACTGGAAAAAATGTTCGTTGTGGTGGAGCATGATTTACCTGACCGTGAACAACTGGCAGAGATTGCTCGGGGGATCGCCACCGAAGCAGGGGAATTACCTGAGGGAAACGCGCTGCAGACAGTGCTTGATGCTGCTGCGGGGCTGACGCGAATGGAAGCAGAGAACGCGTTCAGTTTGAGTCTGGTGCGACAGGGCCGCATCACCGCCGATGCCGTCTGGGAACTCAAAACCCAAATGCTAAAAAAAAGTGGTCTGCTTTCACTGCATCGGGGAACTGAAGATTTCAGCAGCCTGGGGGGCCTGTCAGCCCTCAAGGCGTTCTGTAAACGGGCGCTGCTGCAACCGAGTCGTGATAATCCCATGAAACGACCACGGGGCGTACTGTTGCTGTCTCCGCCCGGCTGCGGGAAGTCACAGTTTTGTAAGGCCTTGGGAAAAGAAGTGGGGCGTCCGGTGCTGATGCTGGATGTGGGGAGCCTGATGGGTTCCCTGGTGGGCGAATCGGAACAGCGGACACGTCAGGCGTTGCAGGTGATCGACGCGATGGCCCCTTGTGTGGCGATGATTGATGAAGTCGAGAAGGCGTTTTCAGGCATGAACGGTAATGGGGACTCGGGAGTTTCCTCTCGTATGTTCGGGACGTTTCTGTCCTGGCTGGCGGATCATCAGTCTGATGTGTTCGTGGTCTGTACGGCCAATGATGTTTCCAAATTGCCTCCGGAATTCGGACGTAGTGAACGATTCGACGGCATCTTCTTTCTGGATCTGCCCAGCCGGGAAGAGAAGGCGGCCATCTGGGACCTGTATCTGACACAGTTTGAGATTAACCGGGACCAGCGGCTGCCTGATGACGACAACTGGACCGGGGCGGAAGTGAAGTCCTGCTGCCGTCTGGCGGCGTTACTGGATCTGCCGCTGG
>CAXBFD010000243.1:0-1962 GCA_963974925.1 uncultured bacterium
AATCACTGAAGCCGGCGGCGATGGCGAATCTGCTCGGCGATCACTGGGAAGCGGGTCCGCCTGACTGGCGTGCGTTGCGACAGTTTCCCGATGTCAAAGTGCATCTGTACGGCAAGCAGGAATCGCGCGTCGGTCGCAAGATGGGACATCTGACGGTACTGGCGGAAACGTCCGAGGCGGCAGTCGAACTGATTCAGCAGGCACGGGCGGCGATCTTTCACGGCTGAAATATTCGGACGCGATTATTTTCCGCGGACATTGCCCCAGAGTTCAATATGCATGCGTCGCGTGACCTGACAGCCGAGTTGTGCGGCGGTCTTTTCAATCCAGGGCATCCGTTCGGCGAGCATAGCGGCGGTGGTGCCTTGCGGCATCAGGTAAACATTTTCGCGGTTGATTTCCGGGTAACGGATCAGATAATCCTCAATCTCTGTGATGTCTTCGCGGTGATCAACGACGAATTTAATCTGATAGGGATACTTGTGAATCAATTCCTGAATCACGGTTGGCTGGTCCCGTCGCGCGTCGTGGCGATGTGCCCAGGCGGGATCTTTGACGGGGGTCGAATTCGAGAGCTTGGGGCTGATCGACATCAGGTCGGCGTGGACGTCCGCCAGAATCGTGCCCGCGGTTTCAATCGTAATCACCTTGCCCGCCGCGTGCAGGCGTTGTGTTAATGATTCGACTTCGTGCGACAGCATCGGTTCGCCGCCGGTCACGACGACGTGTTCACAATCGTATTGTTCGATGTGTTCCAAAATCGCGTCGACCGACAGCTTGTCCCCCTCGGGATTCCAGGAAGTGTAAGGCGTGTCGCAGAACCAGCAGCGCAGATTGCAGCCACTGGTGCGAATGAAAATCGAGGGGACCCCGATCCATTGGCCTTCGCCTTGCGGCGAGTGAAAGATTTCTGAGATCAGCACAAAACGGTTCCTGAAATAAAAGAGAACGGACAATGATCTCTATCTTAATAGAAAGCGTGAGGTCTTGCATTGTAATGCACGGTCAAAGCGTGGTAACTTTGACGAAAAATCAGTTCAACGCAGATAACTATTTGACTCTTCAGAATTTAGGACAGTACCATGCGCCACGATTCCCGCCAGAACGATCAACTTCGCCCCATTAAAGTCGAACGGGGATACACCAAAGCGACTCCCGGCAGCATCCTGATTTCCGCCGGTAACACGGTGATTCTCTGCACGGCCAGTCTGGACAACAGCGTTCCCCCCTGGAAAAAGAATGACGAAAATCCGAGCGGCTGGGTAACGGCGGAATACAACATGCTGCCCGGCAGTACGTCGCCCCGCAAACAGCGTCGGCCCGACGGACGTTCAAGTGAAATCCAACGACTCATCGGCCGCAGTTTAAGAGCGGTGGTCGATTTTGGTGCCCTCGGACCGCGGACGATCACCGTGGACTGCGACGTCCTGCAGGCCGACGGAGGTACGCGGACGCTGAGTATCACCGGCGGTTTTCTGGCGCTGCTGGACACGGTGCTGGCGATTCCGGAAACATGTAAACTGGCCGAAGGGGAAATCTTCGATCCGAAAAAAGTCTTCCTGAACAGCGTGGCTGCAGTGAGTGTGGGCGTGGTGAATGGTGAGCCGGTGCTGGATCTGGATTACATCGAAGACAGCACCGCCGGCGTGGACATGAACGTCGTAATGACGGGGGGCGGCGATTTCGTCGAGGTTCAGGGAACCGCGGAAGGCCAGACGTTTAATCGAGGCATGCTGGACGCGCAGCTGGAACTGGCGACGCTGGGAATCGAACAACTGACGGCGATTCAACGCGAATGTTTCGGAGCCGACTGGACTTTGTGAGTGTGACTACGAATCGTTTTTTGCTACCACGAAAAACACGAAAGCACACGAAAAGGATTGATGTTTGAAGTGGGGCGTAGGGGTCGGTCCATGTGCCGACCCGCCTGGCGAGATTCGATTCGGGATCAGGATTGCGAAG
>CAXBFD010000244.1:0-1578 GCA_963974925.1 uncultured bacterium
TCCAGCGCAATTCGTCAATGAGTTCAGACCGCTCCGTCATTGGGAACACTCCCAGCATGCGTAAAAGAAGAGTAGAATGGAAAACCAAAGCAGACGAATCTCAGCAATCTGCCAGAAGACATTTATAGTCAACCGCACCCGCAAACGACACCTTACCGGCCTGTGAGTCTGCCAAAATCAATAAAATCACTGCCGCTTAAGGCAAATCGTAAGCCCGATCAGTAAATCGTCAGCCGGGATTGAATGTCCACTGTCCGGTTCTCGCGCGCGGATTTCAAGGCCGCCAGCAGAATCTCCGTAACATGCCGTGCCGTTGATGCATTCGACAGCGGCGGCTGAATTCCCTGCCGGATACAGGCTGCCCAGTGCTGGTGCGAATTCTGAATCGGATAGTGTTCCAGACTGACCGTTTCCTCAACCAGCGGCAGATCTTCATCCACCTTCGAACGGGGATAATAAAACCGCAGCGATTGCGCCTGCCGACTGCTGACCAGTTTTCCCTCCGTCCCGTGCACGGAAAATTCGTACGTACGGGCGGCGTCGCACCAGCCGGTCTGCGCCGTACCCAGAGCCCCGTTTTCGAATTCGAGGATCATCGACGCCGTATCTTCCAGCCGCGTCGGCTTGGCGACTGTCGTGAGCTTCGCGGTCACCGATTTGACAGCTCCCACCACGCCAACCAGATTGGCAATCGCATACACGCCCATATCAAACAGCGCGCCCACATCGGCTTTATCCGCGTCGAAAAACCAGAGATCGTCGCCCGGTTTCTCTTCGAGAATTTCCTGGATGCCCGCGTAATACACTTCCGGTCCGCCATGACTGGACCGCGCGTCTGCCGAGGAGATTGTGCCCAGTTTTCCCGCCTGAATATAATCGCGGGTCGCCAGCACATGCGGGTTCGACATAAAAGGCAGCGCCAGCACCGTCTGATTATGGTGGTCGGTCTCTTCCACAAACGCGTCTGCTTCGTCCATCGAGGTACTCAACGGTTTCTGCATGTAAACGTGTTTGCCCGCTTTGATCGCTTTGATGCCCCACTCCACGTGCAACGGATGAGGCAACGCGATCGCCACCGCGTTGATACTGTCGTCATCGATCACCGCCTGATAGTTCTGCGTCGAACGCGGAACGTTGAATTTGCGACAGAGCACATCCAGCCGCGACTGCCTGCGCCCGGCCAGCAGCACCACTTCACAGTCAGACACCGTCTGCAGTTCCGGCAGATGCATCTTGGCCGCAATGCCCCCGGCTCCGATGATCCCGACTTTTAAATCTTTCATCACTGTCTCCACCAAAATTGCGTTCCGGTACATGCTCACGCACGATCGCTTGATGGATTCAGTGTCTTCATTTTCCAGGCGCATGTAAAGCCTGCGATTCCCCCCTTTCAGACGATGTCATGCTCTCCCCAAAAATTGAATCACATCACCGTTTACAGGAGTGTTACCTATGTATCCGAACGGTTGTTACCCATGTGTCCGGCCTGAATACAAGCCAACAGTGATCAGGGAAACTTACCCCACAACGCATAAAAGCCACCTCAACGTAGGGGCGGACACATGGGTCCGCACCCTA
>CAXBFD010000245.1:0-1555 GCA_963974925.1 uncultured bacterium
GGACTGGAGCGGACCCCCGAAGTCGTGCTCCTTGATTCACAGTTCCAGCTCTGTTATCGCGGCCGGATTGATGACCAATATCGCATCGGCGGCTCCCTTCCGCAGCCGACACAAAATAATCTCGTCGATGCACTCGAATCTGTTTTGAAAAATGAGCCGGTCAAAGTGCCGGAAACCAACTTGGATGGCTGTACGATTACGCCACATACCCCCAAACCCGCTGACAAATCAGTCACCTATTATGATGACATTCAGCCACTCATGAAAAAACATTGTGTGGACTGCCATCGTCCGAATACGGAAGCGCCCTTCGCTTTAACTTCGCTCAAAGAGGTCCAAAATAACGGAGCGATGATCGTGGATGTCGTCGCAGATCAGAGAATGCCCCCTTGGTATGGTGGCACATCGCACGCTGAGTTTGCAAACCATCGAAGCATGTCGCGCAAAGAACGCACGCTCGTATCCGACTGGTTTCAGGCAGGCATGCCCGCCGGCAAAGAACCGGCCGAAACAACATCAGCCGTATCGCCACAGCCCCGTAAAAAATGGATTATCGGCGAGCCGGATCTGAAAATCAGCATGTTCGAAACACATTCCCTGCCGGCGGACGGGTATATTCCTTACCGCTACACCGTGCTCCCTTTTATCTTCCCCGAAGACACCTGGGTCTCTGCCATCGAGATCCTGCCCGATAATCCGAATGTCGTGCACCACTGCAATATGGCCGCCCTCAGCCTGACGAAAAAATGGGACGAATCAAACTTCATCACCGGTAAAGTCCCCGGCTCCGGACCAACGATGCTGCCCGAGGGACTGGGAATTCTGATCCCCAAAGGGAGTGCGCTCGCGCTGCAGATTCATTACACGTCCACAGGAAAACCAGAAGACTGCAAAATTTCAGTGGGATTTAAATATGTAGAAGGTAAAGTCCAGAAACGGTATCGCTTCCTGGTCATCAATAACACGAAGTTCACGATTCCCCCTGGTGCCCCGCATCACGAAGTCAGCAACTCCCAAATGCTCGACCGCGACGCGCATGGTATCGGCTTATTCGCCCATATGCACCTCCGCGGCAAAGACCTCTCCTTTCGCGCCCATTACCCTGAGGGCAAAGAAGAAACTCTGCTCGCGATCCCTAACTACAATTTCGACTGGCAGATCGGTTATCTCTGGAAAGATCAGCGGATCTTCTTCCCGCAAGGAACACGCATCGAAGCGATCGCTCACTACGACAATTCATCATTCAACCCCTACAACCCCGACCCGACAGCCCGCGTCAGAAACGGCCCGCAGACCTACCACGAAATGTTGTACGCCTTTTTCTTCTACACCTACGCAGATGAACGACTGAATCTGGCAATCGATCCCAAAACAGGGCAGGCGTTGAAGTAACTTCCCCAATCACCTGATAGCGGTACGTAAAAAAGCCTTACTCAAACATTTCAGTCTGAGTAAGGCTTTGATATAGCAAAAGGTTGGTGGTCAAGTTTTAAGAGCTTCGTCCTACAGGTTGTTGATCGGACTGTCATTGAAAAACAGTCATCAATTATCCTTA